>DBCS01000008.1:216513-224142 GCA_002293185.1 Flavobacteriales bacterium UBA952
AAGTGAAAATTCTGGCAAGTAAGACCACAATGCTTTCATTGTGACGAGTTGAATGTCATTGCCTTCAAACTTTCCAACAACCGGATAAACACTCGCACCCTCTTTGTTTTCAATTCTTATTTTCCCATCTATTTTCCCATTTGTAAAATAGAGATCTAGATACACCGGAATAAGCAGCGTTTCATTTTTGGTAGAAAATAACATGCCTTGCCAAAAGCCCGTCTTTTTTTGAGACCAAGCCATGGAGTAAGTACAAAGTATAATAGCAAGAACGATGCGCATCATTTACTTATTCGTAATTTCAGAAAAATGGTTCCATCTCGAACTATATTTGCTTGCTTTTGTTACATAAAAAAACGTCTATGAAAACTATTTTATTGTCCTTAAGCTTTCTTCTCATGAGCCTCATTACTTCTGAAACAAATACCATTTATCAATTTCAAGTAAAAGATATCAATGGAAAAACCTTTGATTTCGCCTCGCTAAAAGGAAAAAAAGTCATGATCGTCAACACGGCGTCTAAATGTGGCCTAACTCCCCAATATGAGCAATTAGAGGCGCTCTACACGAGATACAAGAATAAGAATTTTGTAATTGTGGGTTTCCCCGCTAATGATTTCATGTCTCAAGAACCGGGTTCAGATAAAGAGATTGCGCAATTTTGTCAACTCAATTATGGCGTTAGTTTCCCGATGATGTCTAAAATTTCAGTAAAAGGTAAAGAGATGCATCCAGTTTATCAGTTTCTTACCCAAAAAGTTAAAAATGGAAAAGAAGACAGCAAAGTTGAATGGAACTTTCAAAAGTACTTAATCGATGAAAACGGTCGTCTTTCCAAAGTGATTTCACCGCGCATTTTGCCCAACGACCCAAGTATTATTGCATGGATTGAAAAATAGTTTAAATAGTTGAAATTTTGTTGATAAGTTAAGGCTTTATGCTCTTTCAAAAGCACCTTTCAAGAGGTGCTTTTTTTTATTTTTGTTCACGTAAAATTATACACTATCAACAAACTATAGCAACATGGCTGAAGACGAAAAGAGAGACAATTATTCGGCAGATAATATCCAGGTATTAGAAGGATTAGAAGCGGTGAGAAAACGCCCCGCAATGTATATCGGCGATACAGGCATTAAGGGTCTTCATCACCTTGTTTACGAAGTTGTGGACAACTCCATAGATGAAGCTCTTGCTGGCTACTGCAACCGCATCAACGTACTGATCAACGAAGACAACTCCATTACGGTTACAGACAACGGCCGCGGTATCCCAACCGCCATGCACACCAAAGAAAAGAAATCAGCCTTAGAGGTAGTCATGACCGTCTTGCACGCAGGAGGAAAATTCGACAAAGACACTTACAAGGTATCTGGTGGTTTGCACGGTGTGGGTGTTTCTTGTGTCAATGCGTTGTCTATACATCTCAAAGCTACTGTACGCAGAGATGGTCAAATTTTCCAACAAGAATACAATATCGGAAAACCCATGTACGACGTAAAAGTTGTCGGGGAGTCTACTGAAACTGGAACAGAGGTTACTTTTACTCCGGATCCCACCATCTTTGAGTTTACCGAATACAATTTTGATACGATTGCAGCACGCATGCGCGAACTAGCCTTTCTCAATAAAGGAATCACGATTACGCTCACTGACAAGCGCCAACTTGACGAAAACGGCACACACCCATGTACTACGTATTTCTCAGAAGGGGGGCTCAGAGAATTCGCTACTTACCTCGATCGCAATCGCGAGGCGCTTATTTCAGATGTCATCTATTTTGAAGGCGAGCGCGAAGGCATTCCAGTCGAAGTTGCACTCACCTACAATACTTCTTACACGGAGAATATCCAGGCTTACGTCAATAACATCAACACCCATGAAGGTGGTACCCATCTTTCTGGTTTTAGACGAGGCCTTACCAACACGCTCAAAAAATACGCCACTGATTCAGGTATTCTTGCCAGAGAAAAAATTGAAATAGACGGCGATGACTTCCGCGAAGGACTCACAGCTGTTCTCTCCGTAAAAGTGCAAGAGCCACAATTCGAAGGCCAAACCAAAACCAAATTGGGCAACCGTGAGGTAACGGCTCCCGTGAGCCAAGCCGTATCTGAAATGCTTTCAGCTTATTTAGAAGAACACCCTGCTGAGGCTAAAGTTATTGTAGAGAAAGTTATTCTCGCTGCACGGGCGCGTCATGCCGCGCGCAAAGCACGAGAAATGGTACAGCGTAAAAACGTACTTACCGGCTCAGGTTTGCCCGGAAAACTTGCTGACTGCTCTGAAAAAGACCCAGCGGCATGCGAGGTTTACTTTGTAGAGGGAGATTCCGCAGGTGGAACAGCCAAGCAAGGCCGTGACCGTCATTTTCAGGCCATTATGCCGCTCAGAGGTAAAATTCTGAATGTAGAAAAGGCCATGCAACACAAAATTTTCGAGAACGAAGAAATCAAGAATATCTATACAGCTCTGGGCGTGCGCATTGGCACGGAAGAAGATTCTAAAGCGTTGAATCTCGAAAAACTCCGTTACCATAAAATAATTATTATGTGTGATGCCGATGTCGATGGTTCACACATCGAGACACTCATTCTGACCTTTCTTTTCCGATACATGAAAGAACTCATCGAAAAAGGCTATGTCTATATTGCCACTCCACCGCTTTATCAAGTGAAAAAAGGCACCAAGTCAGACTACGCCTGGAACGAAGACCAGCGCGATCGTCTGATCAATGATTTAAAAGGAGGTGGCAGCGAGTCTTCAGTCAATGTTCAACGCTATAAAGGTCTTGGCGAGATGAACGCAGAACAGCTTTGGGAAACTACCATGAATCCTGAAAGCCGCACACTGCGTCAAGTAACCATTGAAAATGCAGCTGAGTGCGATCAAATTTTCTCTATGCTCATGGGAGACGACGTTCCACCTCGCCGTGAGTTTATCGAGAAAAACGCTAAATATGCAAAAATCGATGCTTAAGCGTAAGCTTCCATCTATGCTAAAGCCGCTACTCCTTTTTTGGATGGCGGCTTTTTTATTCACTTTACCTTCATGGCGGTATTGGCAAGCGCCAGCAAACAAGATTATAAGCATGGCCTGCCCCTTGCCTCTGAAAGGCGAGGAAGTCATTGAGCGAACTGCCTACACGTTTTCCTACAACGAAGCCCATGAGCAAGCGAATTGGGTGGCGTATATCCTTACAAAAGCTCACCTTGGTTCAGGTGTAGAGCGCAGCAATAAATTTATGCCAGACCCCTTTGTGTTGAGTCAAACAGCCACAAATGCAGACTATGCCAAAAGTGGATATGACCGCGGGCACCTCGCACCAGCTGCCGACATGAGTTGGTCTTTGCAAGTGATGCAAGAGTCCTTTTATTTCAGTAATATGAGCCCACAATTGCCGGGCTTTAATCGTGGTATATGGAAAGTTCTTGAAGAAAAAGTACGCGATTGGGCTTTGCTTTACGATACTATCTATGTGGTAACGGGTCCTGTTCTAGAGCCAGGCTTACCAACAATTGGACCCAATAAAGTGAGCGTACCAAAAGCTTATTTCAAGGCGCTTGTTGCTCCAAAACAACACAAAGGAATTGCGTTCCTCTTGCCTCATGCCAAGTCAACAGCATCCATTTTGGAATTTTCCATTACCATCGATGCTTTAGAGGAGCTTATTGATCGGGATTTATTCTTTCAGCTTCCCGATTATTTAGAATTAGAAATAGAGGGTGCACGACACGTTTGGCCCTAGCCAACCACTTTTCTGGTCATAAAAAAACCGCTTCAAAAGCGGTTTTTAAATTTATAGATTTAAAAAGCGATGATTTTAGTGGACCTCCTGAGCGTAAGCGGTAGCGTCGAGGAGTGCTTCAAACTCACTGGTGTCTGAAACCCGGACTTTGACCATCCAGCCTGCACCATACGGATCATTGTTGACCAACTCTGGATTCGCCTCGAGTGTTTCGTTGAATTCGATGATTTCTCCACTCATTGGCAAGAAGAGATCAGAGACGGTTTTAACTGCTTCTACGCTGCCAAAAACTTCTTCTTGGGCCATTGTTTCTCCAACGGTTTCTACTTCGACGTATACGATGTCTCCGAGTTCGCTTTGTGCAAATTCAGTGATACCAATAGTTGCGATGTCACCTTCGAGTTTTACCCATTCGTGGTCTTTTGTGTACTTGAGTTCAGCTGGAATATTCATTTTACATTGATTTGTGACAAATGTACACATTTTGGCGGAATCATCGAATGCGCTTTCCTTTTCTTTCCTTGAGAGAATGCTTAACTTTGCGGCATGACTACCGAACAGTATAAAGTACTACAAAACCGACTCTCGACGATCCAATCGTTTCTCAAAATAGACGAAAAACGTATGCAGCTCAAAGAGGAAGAGCTCAAAACACAAGACCCTTCTTTCTGGGATGATCCCAAAAAAGCTGAAGATAAAATGAAGCAAATTCGGGGACTTAAATTTTGGGTAGACACCTTCGACCGAATGGCCACTGCAGTTGCTGATCTGGATGTACTCATGGAATTTGTACGCGAAGGTATGGCTGAAGAAGCGGAGCTTCAGGCTCAATACACCAAATTACTCGATGAAATCGAAGAATTGGAGCTCAAGAATATGCTCTCCAACGAGGAAGATAGCCTTTCTGCCGTATTGCAAATAACCGCTGGCGCTGGTGGTACAGAAAGCTGTGATTGGGCGAGTATGCTCATGCGCATGTACTTAATGTGGGGCCAAAAACACGGTTATAAACTCACTGAGCTCAATTTTCAAGAAGGTGATGTAGCCGGTGTAAAAACCGTAACAATAGAATTTGAAGGTGAGTTTGCCTTTGGTTACCTGAAAGGAGAAAATGGCGTTCACCGCTTGGTGCGCATCTCCCCATTTGACTCCAACGCCAAACGCCATACGAGTTTCGTTTCAGTATATGTATATCCGCTTGTAGACGACCAAATTGAAATTCATATCAATCCTGCAGATATCACCTGGGAGACCTTCCGCTCAGGGGGCGCCGGAGGTCAGAATGTCAATAAGGTAGAAACCGCCGTTCGTTTGCGTCACGCACCTTCTGGAATAATCATTGAAAATTCTGAATCTAGATCTCAATTAGCCAATAAAGAGAAGGCCTTACAACTTTTGCGTTCACAATTATATGAATTAGAACTGCGCGAGCGCATGGAAAAGCGCAGCGAGATTGAAGCAGGCAAAAAGAAAATCGAGTGGGGAAGTCAAATCCGCAATTACGTCATGCATCCTTACAAATTGGTTAAAGATGTGCGTACCGGCACAGAAACCGGCGACGTTGATGCAGTGATGGACGGTGCCTTAGATCCTTTTTTGAAGGCATTTTTAATGCAATATGGCTCTTAAGTTAAAGGCAATCAAGTAGTTGCTCCAAAGCAAGTCCTCGCGAACCTTTCAAAAGAATTAGTTTATCCTTTATTTGTTGGCCCCTAAGTATTTCTTTGAGTTCTGTTACATTGGCATAACCTGCAGCGTTCAATGCTTTAAATATAGGCCCAACTGTTAGATACGAAATATGATGGTCAGCTAGGAAATCCAAGATTTTCTGATGTTCCTCTGGGCCTTCAGTACCCAACTCGAGCATGTCTCCCAATATAACCAACTTATTTGTATGTGTTATTTCATGAAAAGAGCTTAAGGCACTCTGCATACTCGACGGGTTGGCGTTATAACAGTCAATAATAACTGTATTATGGTTGGTCTTTTCTACTTGAGAGCGCTTGTTTGTTGGTTTATAGTGGGCAATTGCTTCGTTCATAAGACTTGGCTCTACTTCAAAATATAGACCAATGCGCACAGCCGCTAAAAAATTGAAGAAATTATATTTTCCAATGATTTGCGTATGTATAATAGGGGAGTGATAGTCCTTAAATGTCCAAGAAAAATGCACATAAGGATCGAGGTAGGCAAGACTTCCTTTTAATTCGCTATTTTGCGTACCGTACGTGTGGTATGAGCTATTATTTTTTTGTGCGGCACCCCATAATACAGGGTCATCAGCATTGACAAACAAGGCGCCACGATTGGCGGCTACATGTTCATAAAGTTCTGACTTGGTCTTGAGCACGCCTTCAAAATTGACAAAGCCTTCGAGGTGTGCCTTGCCAATATTGGTGATGAGACCAAAAGTTGGTGCGGCAATTTGGCAAAGCTCAGCGATATCATAAGGCTTATTTGCCCCCATTTCAATGATGGCAATTTGATGTTCTGCTCGAAGTTTTAATAAAGTCAGGGGTACGCCAATATGGTTATTAAGATTCCCTTCTGTACATAGGACATTGTATGAAGATTGCAACACACAATTAACCAATTCTTTGGTACTCGTTTTGCCGTTACTACCCGTAATACCTATGATCGGTATCTTAAATCGCATGCGGTGGGCATATGCTAATTCTTGCAAAAAAAGTAAACCATTAGGCACGAAGTGTATGTTTACTCCGTTGGCAACAGCTTCATCATCAACAATGGCAAAACGCGCGCCACCTTCAATTGCATTTTGCGCAAAGGTATTACCGTCAAAATGATCCCCCTTTAGTGCAATGTACATACAATCTTTTTGTATTTGTCTGCTATCGGTGCTCACACCATTGCATTCATCAAAAATCGCAAGCCATTTTTCCATAAAACAAAGTTGCAAAAAAAAAGCCCGAAAACTTCGGGCTTTTATGTATTAAGTGTAAGAATTATTCTTTGATATCTGGTCTTCGCGAACTACCGATTCTGTCCATAGCGCATCTAAAGCCTATGGTTGCCGAAGATTTATCTTCATCTAGGTAGCGTCGGTTACCTACAGCAAGCCAATACGCGCGATCTGCCCAAGAACCTCCTTTATACACGCGGCTTTTATCAGAAACCAGCGTGGTAGGCCAACCAGACTTTCCAGCATTGATTTGCTCATTGTTAAGGTTGTAATTTTCGTGCTCACTCTGATACATAACCAATTTAGGATCTCTTAAACCACTGTTGATTTCTTCTTTTCTTTGGTTGTTGTTGTAGAAAATAGAAGATTCGAGATCCCCATCAAGGTAGTCAATGTAATCATCTTTGCGATAGTTTAGTCGACCAGCGTTTTCCTCTACAGTTACGTCTCTCCATCGCTGGCTACCTTTGGTTGTGGTAACAAATTCACTGAGGCCATTACGCAGAGTCATGATCCAGGTGGTGATGGTAGGATCGGTACTGTAGGATAAGAACTTGCGTTCTAAATATTCAGCACTGAAAAGTGCAGTATCAATACCGAGAAATGCTGGTGTGGTTTCATAGTCAAAGGCAAGGGCCATGAGCTCCAGAAGATCTTGTTTTTTGGCACCTTCTTGGATTTCAGTTGGCAAATTTTTGTTGAAAAGTACGCGTTCAATGTAAGCAGATGCTGCAATGGTACGGCCCTGGTTGTGAAGAGCAATAGCCGTATCTAGCATAATATTGAGCGTATCCAAAAATTCGAATTGCATGCGCTCTTGAGAGGTGAATTGTGAGTTATTTGAAATGTAATAATTTGAAGGCGCATTGAATTGATACTTACGTGGGTCTTGTTTGGCATAAACACGTGAGTTCATAGGATTATTATTCACAAAACCTGACTGAGGAGCATTTTGAGCACC
>DBCS01000008.1:224233-305884 GCA_002293185.1 Flavobacteriales bacterium UBA952
GACTGGAAGTTTGTTCCGGCGTCTTGACTGTATTTTTTGTTGGCATGAGCAAGGTACTTCACTCGTGCAAATTCATTGACGAATTCTTTCATACCGTGTACATCATAGATGTTTTCGTTTGCTTTTACAGTTTTGTCGTACAGGCCGTTAGGTACGAGAAGTTGTGTCTGGTATTTATTTCCACGGAAAGGCATAAAACCGTCAGCCACCTCAGAAGTAAGCGGACGATACACATCCATTACCCATTCAGAGACGTTACCTGCCATGTGATACAAACCGTTGTCGTTCGGCCAGAATGAATCTGCACGATCTGTGATGTCAGCGCCGTCGTTAAGCCTTCCAGCTACACCCATCATGTCGCCTTTACTGCGCATGAAGTTCGCTTGAATTGCACCGGCATATTGTTCTTCATCTTGTCTGACGTAATGGCCATCCCAAGGATAAATGCGGCGATCATTAATGTTTTCTGTGCCTTCATCGAGGTTACCGATGAGTCCAAGTGCTGCGAATTCCCATTCAGCTTCTGTTGGTAGGCGATAGGCAGGAAGGAGCATACCATCTTCCATTCTCACAGGACGTGCACCCAAGCGACCGTTATCCATTTCGGCATAAACGGGATCATAGTTTTCTAATTGATATGGGTCACGCGGTACAGCTCGTTTGGATTTTGAATCAATTTGAGGCTTTGGTTTGCTGTCTTTGTTGAGTACATAGCCACCTTCAGATTCGATGGTATAATTGCCGTTTAGATAGTTCTCGGTGGAGAACATATTTTGAGGAACTGAAGCGTATTTTTTATCGTAGTCTGAGCGGTTTGCAGCGCCAACATCGGAACTTCCTTCATCGGCAAAGTGCCATTTAAGGATGCCTTCACGAACCAAAATAGCTTCGTTGACACGGTCGGTACGCCATTTGCAGAAATCATTTGCTTGTAACCAAGATACACCGACAACAGGGTAGTCGCGGTAAGATGGATGACGCAAGTAGTAATTTACGTATTTTTCTCTGTAGCCTAATGCGCTTCTCCATGAAAGGGTATCTGGAAGACATTTTTTGTAAACGTGCGGATATGTTTTGTAGTAAACACGGCGCATCCAGAACATATATTCTAACCAATGGAAGTTGGTGACTTCTGTGCGGTCCATGTAGAAAGAGGCTACAGTAACCCTAGATGCTCTTGCGTTCCAGTCAGACATGACGTCTTGCTCGGTACGGCCCATTGTAAAGGTACCGCCTTCGATCATGACCAAGCCAGGGCCAGTTTCTTGCTCTCGGGCATCAAACTTTTCAAAACCACCATTTTTGTAGTTGTTGAAATCCCAACCAGTAGCTGAAGAGCGTTCTTTTGAACACGAAGAAAGCACCAACAAACCTGTTAGTGCAATCCCGAAGATGTTTTGAATCAATCGCTTCATATTTTTGTGCGTTTATAACGTAAAGTTCTTAATTGAGGTTTGGTTACATTTAGAAAGACGGACAAGAAGTTTTTCTAAAGTTTTTAGGCTTCTTTTTACATTTCAAATTGATGCCCATTGAGATTTCATGTGAACCACCTGTAATTCCGCTTCCAAGTGTTGAGACAGTTAAGTCATAGCTGTAACCGACTTTGAATTTCTCTGTATTGATACCTACGGTCATGATGAAGGCATCTGTGTTGCGGTACCACGCGCCAAGCGTGAAGTTTTCGTATTTGAGGTAGGCACCAATATTGAGCTCTTGAAAACCATTTTGATATTGGTAAATGATATTTGGTGATAAAAAGGTGGTGCTTGAGTAACGACCGCGCTGCCCTATTTTGATGTTGGATCCGATGTGCCCGGTGAAACGAATTGGTAGGCGAGACTCACCTAAGATCATGGATTCGTCCGGTCGGTTGAGGTGATGGCCTGCTACACCAACATAAAAGTTTTTGGTAAAACCCACCATTCCAAAGCTCACATCAAAGAAACCTCTGCGACCATTGCCTCTTGGAACGTCTCCTGTTTGGTAAATGAACCCTCGGCGTGGATCTATCATATCACCAAAAGTAAGTTTGTCCCAGTCAAGGAATTTTTGAAAATAAGCAGCACGTGCTCCAAACATGAGTGAAAATTTGCGCGTTATTTTCGCGTTGTATGAGTAAATTCCGCCAATCATGGATGTTTGGATGGTGCCTTGGCCTTGTTGATCGTGCATAGCTAATAGACCAAAACCACCTGAAATATTTTTGGAGTAGGTGTCATAGGCTGCCGCATATGTGACGTAATTGCCGGTCAATTGGGGCCATTCGTTGCGGTAATTTAACGAAATTCTAGGGCATCCTGACGACCCTGCAAGCGCTGGATTGAGGTAGGTCGGGTTGGCATAGAATTGCGTAAAAGTAGGGTCTTGCGCCCAAGATACAGCGCTCATTATCAAGGTAATGAGGCTTATCTGGACTACTAGTAGTGGTTTGACTATTTTCACGAAAGTTGGTTTTAGCACGAACAATCTTAACGTTATTCAGGTTTCAAAGGTTACAAATATCGAATATTTATTCAAATAAAATAAATAAATTGACGTTTTTCTAGCGCTACAAACAGTAATTTTCATGATTTATTTTCGCAATCTCCTTCTTTTTTTCATTTTCAGTGCCAGTTTTACCGCCATGGCGCAGGTTCAAAGCCTTGTTCTGGACTGGACAGGTACAACACAAATTTTTATTGGGGATGAAGCATTTGAGCTGCAGACAGTTAAAGATTTTGGCCTAGACAACGGCCAACCATTTTTTGCACTGCAACAAAAGCACAGCAGTATTCATCAGGAAATTGAAATATTAACCACCTCTTACGTAAAAATACCGAAAGAACAAGCGCAGATATATCAGCAGCTCGATTTACGTTTTCAGCCAGATGCTGTTATTGATGCAAAAATTGTTTCAGATGCAGGCCAACCTTATTTATCTTTTTATATTCTGCCGCTTCGTTTCAAAGATGGCAGTGTGGAACGCCTGACCCAATTGAGTTATCGCGTCAAAAATGGAACAACCGCTCAGGTAAAGGATTATGCCAGCTCCTCTATTTTAGGCAGTACGTCAGGAAAGTGGTACCGTATCGCCGTAACCAAGGATGGTATTTACAAAATTGATAAAGCATTTTTAGAGGCTTGCGGTTTCAATACAACCAATCTCAATCCGGCGCACATTCATATTTTTGGAAATGGAGAAGGAGTGCTTCCGGAGTCAAATGCAGTACCGATTACGGACGACCTAGCGCAAAATGCAATTATCATCAATGGCGAAGGAGATGGCACCTTCGATGCCAATGATTTTGTACTGTTTTACGCTTGGGGCCCCCACCGATGGGAACTATCTGGCGGAAGCCAATTCAATCAAATTAGGCATCCATATAGCGATCAATCCTACTACTATATTTACATAGGTAGTGATGTTGCTCCGCTGCGGATTGCAAGCTCGGTTGCAATTGATGCACCCGCAGATACTCTGATTACCAATTATGATTACCGCGACGTCTATGAGAATGACCTCGAAAATTTAGTAAAAGGAGGTCAGCGATGGTATGGTGAAGAGTTTGATGTCAATTTAAGCCAAAATTTCAATTTTACCATTCCAAATGTAAGTGCGGAACCATTGCGTCTTCAGGTGAGTTACGCCTCCAATTCCCGAACTACTGGAAACCTCTTTCGATTGAAAAAAGGCAGTAGTATTTTGGGGCAAATGACAATGCCCCATTCAGGCTCGTATTTTCAGCGAGGCGTATTGAACTGTACCGATTCTACTCCGAGTGCTACGCTTAACCTCGCTATTGAAATCAATCGGCTCAATCCGAATGTTGTCACTTACCTTGACCGCATTCTGATAAATGCCCAACGCGGCCTTGCACTAACGGGAAGTCAGCTCAATTTTCGCGTTTCGAAATGGTCGTCTTCCTCGAACTTAGCGGCATATCAGATTGGAAATACCAATGCCAATACTTTTGTTTGGGATATTTCAAATCGGCATATTCCAAACGCGATTCCGCTGATCGCTCAAGGGAATCAAGGCACATTTAAGGTGGCTTCCGGATACCATGAATATGTAGTAGCAAACGGATCTTCTTATTTTGCACCCGAGCGGGTAGGCAGTGTGGCCATTCAGGATTTGCATCAGCTGCCACAGGCCGATTACCTCATTGTTTCACATCCAGATTTTCTTACTCAAGCCAATCGTTTGGCCGATTTACACCGCGCTAACGGATTAACTGTAAACGTCGTGCAACCTCAGTCGATTTACAATGAGTTTAGTTCTGGGATGCAAGATCCGGCTGCCATCCGACGCTTTGTAAAAATGTTTTACGATAGGGCCATTCAAACCGACCCGACGACCAAACCTAAATATGTATTGTTATTTGGCGATGGCACCTATGACCCGAAAAATCGCTTGCCTAACAACAATAATTTCATCGTTACCTACCAAATGCAAGCCAGTGAGAACATGATTGATGCAATGGTTGTCGATGATTTCTTTGGTATTTTAGATGATGCTGAAGCCATGAGCGCTGCCGATATGATGGACATCGGGGTAGGTAGATTGATTGTAAGCACCTCATTACAAGCCAAGCAAGTAGTCGATAAAATAGAGCATTACATGAAAAATGGCTCCAATTTTTATCCCGTGGCAAGTTCATGTTGTATGGGTACTCAAACCGATAAAACATTCGGAGATTGGCGCAATCAATATATGGTCATGACCGATAACCGTGAAGGCGGGTATTTTATCAACACTGATGCAGAACCTCAATATGAAATTTCCAAGCTGTTTAATCCGGAGATCAATTATAATAAACTTTACATGGACGCCTTTCCGAAGGTGGTAACCGCCGGTGGTGAGCGTTTTCCTGCGATGGTAAGCGCAATAGATGCAGGAATACAGCGTGGGGTGCTCGTGGCTAATTATATTGGTCACGGCGGTGAAGTCGGGTTGGCCGAGGAGCGTATAGTGGATATTGATCAAATCAATTCTTGGAATAATATTCATGCGCTTCATCTGTTCGTATCCGCGACCTGTGAATTTACCCGATTTGATGATCCAGAACGCGTATCGGCTGGTGAATGGGCCTATTTGAACCCAACTGGAGGAGCTATCGCTATGCTCACAACGACTCGGTCTGTATATTTTGGCGTAAATAGTAACATCGGGATCAAGTTAATTGAGCGCGTTTTTAATCGGTATCCGAATGGTCAAGCTTATGAGTTTGGTGAAATTGCCCGCCGCACCAAAAATGCAGCATCTGTCAGCTCCTCCAATAAAAGAAGTTTTACCCTTATCGGCGACCCCGCCTTGCGTATAGCTTTGCCACGCTATCGTATTGTAACAGATAGTATTAATGGCCTTGACCCGCAGCAGCAACTAGATACCTTGCGGGCGTTGAGTAAGGTGAAAGTTAAAGGTCACTTGGAAGATTACAGCGGTGCTGTTTTGACGAATTGGAATGGCGTACTTACACCTACAGTATTTGATAAAAAGAAAGTGCAAAACACCCTTGGGCAAGATGAAGGCTCCCCTGTTATCTCATATGAGCAGCAAACGAATCGCATTTATCGTGGGCAAAGCAGCATCACTAACGGTTATTTTGAATTTGAATTTGTGGTACCAAAAGACATCGCTTTAAATATTGATTTTGGCAAGATTTCTTACTACGGACACAATGGGCAAATGGATGCGCAAGGCTATGACACCAGCTTTTATGTTGGCGGCATTGATCCAAATGGTGTTGCTGATGAGCAGGGCCCGGACATCCAA
The DNA here is from genome assembly GCA_002293185.1 of Flavobacteriales bacterium UBA952. Lineage (GTDB taxonomy): Bacteria > Bacteroidota > Bacteroidia > Flavobacteriales_D > Crocinitomicaceae > UBA952. The sequence goes on from DBCS01000008.1 coordinate 229,992, forward strand.
CTCTTTATGAACCAAGAAGGATTCGTCAATGGATCAGTTACGGACGAAAGTCCGGTCTTGCTTGCTAAAGTATCTGACGAAAACGGAATCAATACCGTCGGAAATGGGATTGGCCACGACATCATTGCTGTTTTAGATGGTCAAACCGCTCAACCCGTTGTGCTCAATGATTTTTATGCTGCCAACTTAGATTCATACCAATCTGGCGAGGTTCGTTATCAGTATCAGAACCTAGCTCCCGGTCCGCATACCCTTTCTTTAAAAGTTTGGGATGTCAACAACAATTCATCGACTGCGCAAATAGATTTCATTGTACAGGCCAAAGAAGAGCCTACGCTACAGCACGTTCTCAATTATCCTAATCCGTTTACAACGCGCACTGAATTTATGTTCGAACACAACCAATCTTGTTCCTCCCTCGATGTTCAGGTTCAAATATTTACTGTTTCAGGACGACTCGTCAAAACTATTGCTGAAGAGGTGCCAACCACAGGCTTCAGAGTAGCTGGCTTATTTTGGGACGGTAGAGATGACTTCGGAGATGAACTGGCGCGCGGCACCTATTTATATCGTTTGCGTATTCAAACTCCAGATGGTGCTTATGCAGAGCAAACAGAAAAACTTGTTATCCTAAAATAGAAATTCCCTATCTTTACCTGCTCTATGAAAAGACCAAGATTTTATAAATTACTGCTCGCTATCAGTTCGGTGTTTATTTACCAAACTGCATTGGCTCAGCCCACAGGTGGCTCTGGCGTCACAGACAACGATCTTCAGCTCAATACCATTACCACCTCTTTGCCCTTTTTGGCCATTACGCCAGACTCAAGAGCAGGCGGAATGGGCGATGCCGGTACAGCCCTGAGCGCCAACTCTACCTCGATCTATTGGAACACCTCGCTTCTGAGCTTCGCCGAGCAAAAATCGGAGGTTAGTTTATCTTACACCCCTTGGCTGCGTCAACTCACCAATGACATCCATTTATCTTACCTTGCTGGTTACAAGCAAATAAATAAGATTCACTCCATTGGTGGTGCGCTCCGTTTTTTTAGCCTCGGAGAAATTACATTCACAGATATCAATGGCGATGTGCTACGCGACGACAAACCAAGTGAGTTTGAATTAGTGGGTGCTTATGCTTTCAGATTGTCAGATCGATTCAGCATTGGTGTAAATGGAAAATTTGCATATTCTAACCTAACAGGTGGTCTTACCGTTGCTGGCGTCAATACAAAGCCCGGTATTGTCGGTGCTGCAGATCTTTCGTTTAGTTATTTCAATGACGACGCTAAAATCGGCAATACAGAGGGTACTTATACCTTTGGCCTTACGATAAATAATGTGGGTAATAAAGTTTCTTACTCCGAGTTGTCGCGCCGAGATTTCATTCCGATGAATCTCAAAATTGGCAATAGTTTCCTAGCAGAATTCGACGAATACAATAAAGTTACTTTTTCTTTAGACCTGCAGCGCTTATTGGTACCTACACCTGCTATTTATAAGCTCATAGACGGCAATTATCAAATGCTTGCAGGGATGAACGGTGATATCGGCATCATCTCCTCCATGATGCAGTCTTTTTATGACGCACCAGGAGTACTTGCTGAAGACGAGAATGGAGACTATATCCAAAATCAGGACGGGACCTATCAAATTGTAGAAGGAACACGTCTCAAAGAAGAACTTGCCGAAATCAATATTGCTGCCGGAGCAGAGTGGTGGTATAGCGACGTATTAGCCCTACGCGGTGGTGTTTTTTATGAAAATAAAAACAAAGGAAACCGACAGTTTCTCAATCTAGGCGCCTCGCTCAAGTATAACATGTTTGCCATTGACTTTTCTTATTTAGCCTCTTTAAACGGACGCCAAAGCCCACTAGCCAATACGCTACGCTTTACATTAAGACTCAATCTAGCAGGAAATTAATGCAGCCTAAACCTCAATTGCGCATCGGCTACGGCGTAGATGTCCACCAGTTAGCGGCGGGCTACCCCCTCTGGATTGGCGGCATACAACTCCCCTCAGAACTCGGGGCTGTTGGGCATTCCGATGCAGATGTGCTTATTCATGCAATTTGTGATGCACTTTTGGGCGCCCTGGCATTACGAGATATCGGGTATCATTTTTCAGATCAGGATCCGCAATTTAAAGGAATAGATTCTAAAATTTTATTGACGCGGGTTATTGATTTAGTCAAAGGCAAAGGATATGCCATCGTCAATATTGATGCAACAGTGATTTTAGAAAGCCCCAAAGTGAATCCGCATATTGCTCAGATGCAAGAGGTTTTGGCCGCTATTCTAGAGATCCAAACTGATGAAATCAGCATCAAGGCTACCACCCACGAAAAAGTCGATTCTTTCGGAGAAAAACGTGCTATTAAGGCTTATGCCGCGGCACTCCTCTACCAAATATAGCTGCTCATTTTAGGGCACAAGCTGCACGTATACTACCTTTTTGGTTTCAAAGAATTCCTCCGTGTAAAAATCAGCAATCGGAAATTCCTTGACAGGGTAGCGTAAACCTGCTAATTCTTCGCTGAGGTCTCCGCCCTTGAGGTAAAATACTCCATTTTTAAAAGGATGCAGGTTTTTTTTAGCACTTTTGCCCTTTACCCAAGTCAGAAAAATAGGCATCTGCGTAACGGCCCTACTGACAATAAAATCATATCGGTCTTTCACGTTTTCTGCTCTAACATGGCTTGCCTCTACATTTTGCAGTCCCAAATGCCCAGCCACCTCTTGTACCACTTTTATTTTCTTACCGATTGAATCTACTAAATGAAACTGAACCTCAGGAAAAAGAATGGCTAAAGGAATGCCTGGGAAGCCGCCACCAGTACCGATATCCAGTACGGAAGCACCAGGTAAGAATTGGATAATTTTGGCAATGGCTAGCGAATGCAATACGTGTCGTTCGTAAAAGTGATCGGTATCTTTTCTAGAAATGACATTGATTTGTGCATTCCAGGTTTGGTAAAGGCCTTCTAAAGCTGCAAATTGCTGCAGTTGTAATGGGCATAAATCAGGAAAATAATGTTCGATAAGCGTCATTTAGATGCTGTCTTTGGTGTGCTGCATCATGGCTGCTAAGAAATCACGAGCGCGGAATAGTTGAGCTTTAACGGTTCCTAATGGTAGGTTGAGTTCTTCGGCAATTTCCTCATAGCTTTTCTCCTCGAAATAACGTTTTTCTACGAGTTCGCGGTATTTCGGCTTGAGTTTGCTGACGAGGAGTCTCATGTGGACCAATCTTTGGCCTTGAATGATGGTTTCTTCGGGGTTTAAAGTTTGAGACTTTGCATCTATGTGCATGCGTTCGCCATCACTCGTCGTGATACCTCGATCTATAGATGTTACTTCCACACGTTTTTTACGAATGAAGTCGATGCAGTTATTTGAGGCGATTTTAAACAGCCAAGTACTAAACGCAAAACTAGGGGAGTATTGTTCTAGACGGGCAAATGCTTTACCGAAGGCTTCGATCGTGAGGTCGTCGGCATCGTCTGAATTTTTCACCATTTTCAGCATCATAAAGTAGATAGAGTCGCGGTAACGCTCCATTAAATCGGCATAAGCTGCCTGACTGCCTAATCGAGCTGCAGCAACTAACTGTAGATCGTGTTTGGCTTTATCGGATAAGTGCTCGTTTTCTACCATCGGTAATATTTTTGCCTTTCGGAGATGTAATAAACGATAGGCATGAGTATGCTATAGAATAAGTCCCATAAAGGAAAAAAGAACATGAGTTTTTTTTCTTCTAATCGGTTTAAACAAGCACCCTGCAGCCACCATTTAATGGCAATAATGCCAAAAAATATACTCGTACTTATGGGCAAGTAATTTAAATTCAAGCACAAAGCAACAAAAGAAATCCACATCAAAATCAGACTCAAGGGATAGATTCCTAACATTACTTTTTTAATAACGGGGTAGCGCGCAGAACTAATATGATATTTCGCTTTTTGTGCAAACCAGTTTGTCCAGGTCGAAGGAGCTGCAGAACGCACAAAAGAGGAGGGGTCGTCCACAATACTGGCTTTGGTATAGCGCAAGGCATCTTGCAAAAGCAGGTCGTCATCGCCTGGGCTGATGGCATAGTGTGATTTGAAGCCGTTGACCTTCTGAAAGAGTTGCTGGGTATAGGCAATGTTGCGTCCACTGGCTTTAAATGGTTGGCCAGCCAGCGCATAGGCAAATGCATTTGCACCCATCCACGCGTTGTCATAGCGTACCAGCTTATTTAAAAATCCTTTATTTTTCGTAAACGGACTATAGCCAATGACAAATTGATGGTCAGAAGAGCTGCCATCAATCATGTTTTTAAGCCATTGGTTACTCAAAGGCTGGCAATCGGCATCGGTAAGCACAAAAAATTCGTAGGTAGCGGCTTTGATGCCGAGCGTAATGGGTAATTTTTTGCCTGGTTTGAGGTGCGGGCTACGCGAGATTTCAACAACTTTTAGTTGCGCAAATTGTTGGGCAAATGCAGTTAAAATCCAGTTACTATCGTCGATACTTTGATTATTGACGACAATAACCTCATAGTTTGGATAATCCTGACTTAGGATTACAGGGAGGTGTTCATAGAGATTGTCAGATTCGTTCCGGGCTGCGATTATCACGGAAATTGGAGGGTACTGCTGCCGATTTTCGGGTGCTTTTTGCTTCTTAAGCGCAAATCTTGCATAGAAATTGAACACATAAAAAAGTTGAATAGCACCAAATAGAATAGCGCTGATTAGCAAGTAGGCCCAGAAGTCGTTTTGAATGCTTGGCAAGTATGTCATCTCAGAGTACAAAGATGTCTACGGAAATTAAATACACGTATCTTTGTTCAAGGTATTTTTCAACATTGTTATGCACTTTGACCTCTTAAAGACAGATTCTCAATCAAAAGCAAGACTAGGTCTGCTACACACCGACCACGGAACAATAGAAACGCCAATTTTTATGCCTGTTGGTACGGTGGGCTCTGTAAAAGGAGTTCATCAGCAAGAGCTCCGAGACGACATCAATGCGCAAATCATTTTAGGCAATACCTATCATTTATTTTTACGTCCAGGTACGGATGTCTTGGAAGCAGCTGGTGGCTTACACCAATTCATTGGTTGGGAACGGCCAATATTGACGGATAGTGGCGGTTATCAAGTATATTCTCTTTCGGGGTCTCGTAAAATTCAGGAAGAAGGCGTAAAGTTTCAATCACACATCGATGGTAGCTACCATTTTTTTACCCCAGAACGTGCCATAGAAATTCAACGGAGCATTGGTGCGGACATCATCATGGCCTTTGACGAATGTACACCATACCCTTGCGATTACGCATATGCCAAGCGATCCATGCACCTCACACATCGGTGGTTGGGCCGCTGCTTCACAGCCATGGAACAAACCGCACCCAAATATGGATATGAGCAAGCACTTTTTCCTATTGTTCAGGGGAGCACTTACAAAGACCTCAGAGAAGAATCTGCACATGCTATTGCTTCCTTTGATGCTGTGGGCAATGCAATTGGTGGCTTATCTGTTGGTGAGCCCGACGACGAACTCTATGAAATGACCGAACTCGTATGCGGCATTCTACCTACCGAAAAGCCGCGCTATCTAATGGGCGTCGGGACGCCTACCAACTTATTAGAGTCTATTGCTCTTGGGGTAGATATGTTTGATTGCGTGATGCCCAGCAGAAATGCACGGCACGGCTTATTGTATACCTGGGAAGGCACCATTAATATTAAAAATGAAAAATGGGCCAAAGATTTCAGCCCTTTGGACCCGACTAGTAAGGTATGGGTAGACCAAGTATATACCAAAGCATATTTGCGCCATCTCATTAAAACTGGAGAATACCTCGGTATTCAAATCGCCACTATTCATAACTTGGCTTTTTATCTTGAACTCATGCGCTTGGCCCGCGAGAAAATTGCGAGTGGTGACTTTGTAGCATGGAAAAATCAAGTTGTTACCAAACTCGGACAACGACGCTAAAAGATGCTTAAACGCATAGATCGATATATCATAAGGAAATTCTTGAGTACGTTTTTTTTCATGCTCGGACTCATCATGCTCTTTTCAGTGGTATTTGATATCTCCGAAAAGTTGAGCGAGTTTATTAGCAATAAAGCCCCGTTGCAAGAGATTTTCTTTCGCTATTACGTCACGTTTATCTTCTATTACGGTAACACCTTTTCCTCGATGATCATTTTTTTATCCGTGATTTGGTTTACCGGAAAAATGGCGCAAAATACAGAAATCATCCCGATTTGGTTTTCTGGCAGACCTGTTGCGCGCTTCCTCAGGCCCTACTTTATAGGTGCTACCATACTCACAATTATGTCCTTGGTTCTCAATCACTTGATTGTTCCACGCACCAATAAAATAAGACTTGCATTCGAAGAGCGCTATTATCGAGATGTGCTCACCGTCAACAACTATCAAGCGGCATATCCTGGTAATGAACTGGTTTACTTTTCTAATTTTGCAGCTCAGGAACAACGCGTTAGTGATTTGACCATACAAAAATGGAGTAAAGACAACAAGCCTATTTATTTCTTGCGTGCACGTTTTGCAAAAAATAAACCCGGCACCAATCAATGGGAGCTCACTGATTATTACGAGAAGGATTACAAGTTTCCCAAAGCCAAGCTCATTCATGGTCGTCACAAAGACACCACCTTTGTATATCGCATTGAAGAGATGGCGCAACGAGATAACGCGGCACAGGCCTTAACCTATACAGAGCTTAAGGATGCAATTGAAAGAGAAAAATTGAAGGGTTCCAAACTGGTACCAGAATTTGAAATTGAATTGCATCAGCGAACCGCATTTCCATTTGCTACTTACATATTAACTATTATAGGGGTTTCAGTTGCCTCTCAGAAAAAAAGAGGTGGCCAGGGCATGAATATCGCCATAGGTTTGGCGTTTATCTTTGTTTATATTTTTGCGATGAAAATGCTCACGGTAGCTGCAGTTAAAGTTGGTTTCCCAACCCTTTGGTCTGTTTGGTTACCCAACGCTATTTTTGCCCTAGTGGCCCTTCTTTTTTATCAGCGTTCCCAAAAGTAGGCATCCACTTCCCGAGCACAATCTTTAAGCCATCTTCTGCGGCTGCTACGTTTAAGAATTCTTCTTGCGCTTCTAGTAAATGTTGCGTTGCGTCGTCATAGCGCGACGAAAAATGACCGAGTAATAGGTTCTTACATTGAGCTGCATGGGCTTGCTGAGCAGCTTGTCTGGCAGTCGAATGATAAGTAGTCTTGGCCCGCGTTAAGTGCAAATCTGTAAACGTAGCCTCGTGATACAATAAGTCAACGTTTTGTATGGCTTCCAAATAGATGGGGCTCGGTTTGGTATCGGAACAAAAAGCATAGCTATATACAGGCTGAGCGGGCAGGGTGTAATCTTTATAATTGTACTTTATATCATTTCTTTCAATGGAAATGCCTGATTTTAGTTTGGGTAGGTCTTCAATGGTTAAGCCTGCTGCAGAAATTGCCGCTTTATCGAGGTTGAGTAATTTAGGTTTTTCGTCGATTCGGTAGCCAATTGTTGGGATGCGATGCTTGAGGGCGAAGGCATAAATTTCGATGAGCCGGTCTTCGAAGATGAGCTGCTTGGCACCAGGGTCAAGGCTGTGAAAAGTAATGTCAAATTGCAAGGGGTGCCCTCCAGCAGCCAGCATGGCTCTCATGAGCGGTTCTAAACCGAGCGGACCAAATATTTGTAATTTTTTATTGCGACCAAGTAAATGCATGGTCGAAAGTAGGCCAGGCAAACCAAAGAAGTGATCGCCATGTAGATGCGATATGAGGATGTATTGTATTTTTTGGAGTTTAAGGCCGTATTTACGCAATTGTTGTTGGGTGCCCTCAGCGCAATCGATTAAAATGTGTCTTTCATTGCAATTGATATATTGTGAGGTGGCTTGTCTTTTGCTCGTAGGAAGCGCCGCACCAGAACCGAGTATGTTTAGTTCAAAACTCACTTTGCAAGCAAGTCTAAGGCGGCGTTGGTAGAATTTCCTATTGTAAGTACTTTATCGAGCTGGGCAATTTCAATGAGTTTGCGAACGCTTGGTTGTAAGCCAGCCAGGGCAAATTTACCGTTGGTGTCTTTACAAAGCCGGTTGGCGATGAGTACGGCAGATAAACCAGAGGAATCACAGTATTTGGTTTTACTCATGTCTAAGACAATGTAGTTGGTACCGACTTTATTGAGTTGTACAAAATGAGCTTTGAGCTCAGGAGCATTGCTGGCATCGAGTTTTTCAACTTCGGTACTGACTACTACAATTTGGCCCTGAGGGTCCAGAGAAAAATTCATGGCAAGGATTTGCTCAAAAATAACGAATTTATCTTTCGATCTTGGCTGCGAGTAAATAAATTACCGCCATGCGAACTGCCACACCGTTTTCGACCTGATCGAGAATAATACTTTGTGCTGAGTCGGCAACGTCTGAGGTAATTTCTACACCTCGGTTGATAGGCCCGGGGTGCATAATGACAATTTCCTTAGATAAGGAGTCAAGCAAAGCTTTATTTAGACCGAAAAGTTGAGCGTATTCCCGCAGAGACGGAAAATATTTGATTTCTTGACGTTCTAACTGGATGCGCAACATATTTGCGACATCGCACCATTCAAGGGCTTCTCTAAGGTGGTGAGAAACCTTTACACCAAGCTCATGTATATATTTTGGAATCAGTGTGCTCGGTCCGCAAACCATGACTTCGGCGCCTAGTTTTTGAAGACAATAGATGTTGCTAAGCGCCACTCTAGAGTGTAGGATATCTCCAACAATGACCACCTTTTTTCCTTCTACGGTTCCTAATTTTTCTTGAATAGAAAAAGCATCTAGCAGTGCTTGGGTAGGGTGTTCGTGTGTGCCGTCTCCGGCATTTATAACTCTTGCTTTTATTTTTTCGGATAAAAATTTGGCTGCACCTGGGTTTGGATGTCGCATCACTACCATGTCAACTTTCATGGCAAGTATGTTATTGACTGTGTCAACGAGGGTTTCTCCCTTTTTAACCGATGAGCTTGCCGCGCTAAAATTTACGATGTCTGCTGAAAGTCTTTTTTGGGCGAGTTCAAAAGATAATCTTGTTCTGGTCGAGTTTTCAAAAAATACATTGGCAATAGTGATGTCTCTGAGCGAGGGTACTTTTTTAATGGGCCTATTGATCACTTCTTTGAAGCGCGAAGCTGTTTCGAGGATGAGTTCGATATCTTGACGCGTGAGGTCTACGATGCCAGTGAGGTTATCAACGCTGAGCTGCTTCATGTCCTTCTTTTGTGAATAATAAAATTTGATCTTGTCCTTCGATTTCTTTCCATTCTACTGCTACACGTTCAGAAGCGAGTGTATCAACAGTTTTTCCTATGTAGTCTGCTTGTATGGGAAGGTCTCTACTAAAGCGCCTATCTATTAGGGCTAAAAGTTGAACCTGTGATGGCCGTCCGAACGTGAGTAGTGCATCTAGGCCAGCACGAATAGTACGCCCTGTAAATAATACATCGTCGATAAGAATGACGCGTTTGTTTTCTATAGAGAAATCAATATTTGTAATGCTTGGGAGTAAAGGTGTTTCTCTGCGGCGGAAGTCGTCGCGATGAAAAGTAATATCTAAGGTACCTGCTTGTATAGGAAGATCTAGAATTGATTCGAGTTGGGTTTTGAGTCGAGTTGTGACGTGAATACCTCTTGGTTGCAAGCCTATGAGCACTGAGTTCTCAAAGTTGCCGTGGGTCTCAATAAGTTCGTGGGAAAGCCGTTTAAGCGTCAGTTCGAGCTGGGTGGCATTGAGGATGACTTGCTTTTCCATTAAGGCAAAGATACTTTAAAAAATCTTTTTTTCAGTAGATAGATCAGAGATTAAGAAAAAACTACCAGTAACCCATAGTAGGTCTTGGGTTTGCATTTGCTCTTGAATAGTATTGATGGCGGTATCTATGTGGTCATAAATAGTAGCGATGCCAGTAGCTGCCCACTCTTCACGGTTTTTAGATCTGGGGTTCGAAAAAAGACAAGCGGAAACTTTGGCTTGTTTAGGAAAGAGCTTCAAAATTTCAAGGGCATCTTTATCCTTAGAGGCTCCGTAAATGATAAAAAGTTGCCCGCGGCATTCTTGTTCTATAATTGGAAGTGTGTGCTGAACTCCGGCAGGGTTGTGAGATACATCAATAATTATTTTTGGCTTTTGGCGGATTGTTTGTAAGCGCCCAAAGAAACCGGTGTTCTGGTAGAGATTTTTGAGAGCGGCTTGTTGAATTTCTTTGGAACATTTAAGTCCAATTTGATTCAATGCAACAATTGCCATTTGAAAGTTTTTCTTTTGATACCCGGTGAGTGGCAGCTCATCAAAAGTCGAGGGGGTATCTTCACAAAAGTAAATTGGCGCAGCTAGATTGCTTGATATATGCTCAAAAATTGCATTGGTTGTGGGTGTTTGCTCACCGATTACTACAGGTGTCTGTTGTTTGATAATTCCGGCTTTTTCAAATGCAATTTTCTCGATGGTATCGCCGAGTAAATCTTGATGATCCAAAGATATATTGGTGATTACACTTACGTTGGGTGTTAAGATATTAGTGGCGTCTAGTCTGCCGCCGAGACCGGTTTCTATGACCATGTAGTCACAGCCTTGGTCTCGAAAATGAGCCAAGGCCATGGCAAAAGTGAGCTCAAAGAAACTGGCATCTATGGTTGAATTCAATTGTTGAAAACGTACGCAAAAATTAATGACGCTTTGCTGGTCAATCGGTTCACCATTTACGCGGATACGCTCCGAAAAATCATAGATATGTGGGGATGTAAAAAGCCCAACTTTACGACCTTTTTCGGATAACAAACTCGCACAGTAGGCTGCGGTGCTTCCTTTCCCATTCGTTCCGGCAATGTGTATGCTTGGAATTTGATGGGCATTGATCTGAAGGATGGCCAGTAATTCATTGACGCGTACTAAACCGGGTTTATAAGCCGCCGCACCTAGATTTTGATAAGCTGGAAAGCGTGAAAAAAGCCAATCTAAGCATTGCTCATAGGCCATTGATGGATTCATTATTTAAAGCAGTAAAAAGGTGAGTACGCCTCCAATATAACCAACCAAAGCCAATAAAGAGAAGCTTTTAAGATACCAACCAAAACTGATGTTTTCCATTCCCATTGCTACAACGCCAGCAGCCGAACCGATTATTAAGATAGATCCACCCGTACCAGCGGTGTAGGCAATAAAATGCCAGGCATCGGCATCCATGGTATCTTTAAACATGCCAATACTGGCCGCAACAAGCGGAACGTTGTCGATGACTGCTGATGAAACTCCTAAAAATACAATGTAGAGTTCTTTGGAGATTCCTGATGCCAATACGTTTTCGCCGAGTTTTTCGATCATGCCGAGTTCTTCCATTCCGGCTACGGTCATTAGGATACCCAAGAAAAACAAAATGGAGGGCATTTCTATTTTGCTGAGTGCTTTGAGCGTTGGCCCAACGTGCCCACCATTATTGTGTTCGTCCAAGGAGCTAAGGTTCAATTGACGTTTGCTTGCGAGCTCTCCAATTACTGCAAAAAGGGCCAAGGAAAACATCATACCCATGTATGGAGGGAGGTGTGTTAGGGTTTTAAAAACGGGCACAAAAATAATGAGCGCCAAACCACTAATTAAAATAAAACCTGAAATTCTACTTTTTTTAATAACCTTTCTTTCGGGCAATATTTGTTTAAATATGTTCAACTTCTTGGCAATGAGTAGTGGAATTGCCAAAGTGACTACTGCCGGAATAAAAATGTGTTCAATGAGTTTAATGGAACTTACTTTACCGGCAATCCATAACATTGTAGTAGTGACGTCTCCGATTGGCGACCACGCACCGCCGGCATTGGCAGCGATAATAACGAAGCCAACCATCCACATACGGAGTTCTTTGTCTGGAACCATTTTGCGTAGAATGGAAATGAGAACAATTGTTGCGGTGAGGTTATCAATAATGGCCGATAAAACAAAAGCTAAGACGGATATCACAAGAAGAAGTTGATAGGCAGTTTTAACTTTGATTAAGGATTGTACGCTCTTAAAGCCGTCGAAGTAGTCGATCATTTCAACGATGGCCATAGCCCCCATCAAAAAGATAAGTATTTCTGTCGTTTTGCCGAAATGATGCAATAGGTTGTCCCCCAATGCATGAGGGTCTGGTGTATTAAAGGCAATAAGTGCCCATGAGATGGTCATCATGAGCAAGGCAGGGATGAGCTTGTCTATTTTGAGTGCGTGTTCAAATGTGATGGCTGAGTAGCCAATGATAAAAATGAGGATCAGGGTAAGTTCCATAGTTTTTTTGTTAGACAAGTTGGTTTAAAGCAATCTCAAATGCTGTTTTGGCTATGCCTCTCGGATTGTCATTTTGTTGGTAGGTATGAAGAAGTGCGTTATGAATGGTTTGGCTAGCGTCTTCAAAAATTAGTGCATCGTCGAGGGTAGTGAGGTCGGTGCTCATGAGATAGGCAAATACGCGTGCCATGCCGCAATTGGCAATGAAGTCTGGGATGAGTGCCAGTGAGGCGTCGGCTTTTTCTGCTATCGGACCAAAGAAAATTTCTTGGTCTGCAAAAGGAACATTGGCACCCGAAGAGATCACGCTTACACCCGCTTCCAATAGTTGATCGAGCTGGTTTTCGGTAATCATGCGGCTTCCGGCACACGGCACAAAGATATCGGCAGGAGTAGACCAAAATTTGGTATTTGCTTCGTCGTAGCTGAGTAGATTGGGAGCGTTGAGCTCATTGCCATTTTTCTGAATAAAGAGGTCTTGGATTTGTTTAAAGCTAAAGCCCTCGGAGGAAATAAGCCCACCTACGCGGTCAATAATACCTACAATTTTTGCGCCATTTTGCGCCAGGTAGAAGGCTGCTGCCGAACCTACATTGCCCCAACCTTGCACCAATACGCGTTTACCTGCAAGCTCACCACCCCAAATTTGGTAATAGTGTTCAATAGATTTAGCAACGCCGTAACCGGTAATCATGTCGGCAACTACATAATTGTTGCCGAGCTTAGGGCTGTACTTTTCGTTTTCTAGAACCTTAGAAACGCCTCTTTGCAATTGTCCTATGCGGTTGATTTTTTGAGCATCGTTGGGTTTGAAGTGCCCGTTAAAAACACCTTCTTGGGGGTGCCAAACGCCAAATTCTTCGGTCATGGGGATGACTTCATGGATTTCGTCTACGTTGAGGTCTCCGCCCGTACCATAATAGGTTTTGAGTAGGGGAGACACAGCGGCAAACCATCTCTTGAGTACTTCTTTTTTGCGCGGGTCTTTGGGGTCGAAATTGATTCCGGATTTGGCACCGCCTATGGCAGGCCCCGCCACCGTAAACTTGACTTCCATGGTTTTGGCTAAAGACTCAACTTCTCGTTTATCTAAGCCAACGCGCATTCTCGTGCCTCCGCCAGCAGCACCACCTCTCAGCGAATTAATGACCACCCAACCTTCTGCATCTGTCAAGGAATCTTTCCATTCAAATACGATTTCAGGTCTTTTGTTTTCAAATTTGGAGAGGAGTTCTTTCATGTTGGAGGTCATTTTTGATTGTTATACAAACTTACCAAATTTGCGTGGTTTAGGGCTTTTTTTTTATCGGATACTTGACTGATAATCGTGTAAAACTCCCGTACGAAGTGCATTTGGCGCACCAGTGACTGCCGCTATAGTTGTGGTTTCATTTCTCAGAAACCGAGCGCCTAAAAATGCAAAAATAAGCGCTTCTTTATAGTTGATAAATGCAGTATCAGGAACGATGAGTTCTCCATTGAATTCTTTTCTGATCAAGTCGATTAAAAAAGTGTTCAAGGCACCACCTCCGGTAATGTATACAGATTTTAAATTCAAGCGTTGAAATTCTTGATTACATACAATTTTTAGCAATTCTAAGTGCGTTCGGAGTTTGTCGGGTAGCGAACAGCTATTAAAAAGCGGCAAGTAGTTCAGCTTAAGCCATTCCGTTCCAAGCGATTTTGGACCATTTTTTTGAAAAAACGACATACTCAAAACCTCTTGAAGTACCTTTTGATTGATTTGGCCACTTCTTGCCATTTGGCCATCTTTGTCATAATCCTTTTCAATTTCTTGCATCCAAAGGTTCATAGGTAAATTGGCTGGGCAAATATCATAGGCCAATGACCGGTTATTGATGGAGGTAGAAATATTGGCAAAGCCACCAAGATTAAGAAAACCTTCGGCATTCCCGCTAAAAAGAAGTTGGTCGCCAAGCGGCACGAGTGGGGCACCTTGGCCACCTGCACTGACATCGAGTTGCCTAAACTGATCAATGACGGGTATTTTCGTAAGGTAGTTCAGTGTAAGACCACTACCAATTTGGGTCGTATATCCTTTCTCTGGCTGATGAAAGATGGTTTGTCCGTGGGAGGCAATAGCGCTGATGTCCTTTCTGTCAATTTTGAAATCGTGGAGGAATTGTTCAATACAAACCGCATAAAAACGAGCTAACTCTTGATCGAGTTCAAAAATTGCGGCTGCCGTTTGGTCAAAGATATTGGAAAGCTTTTCAAAAATGGAAGGTGGCAAGGGGTAAGTTTGGCAATGAATAAGTTGAAATCTGATTTGGTCAGGGTTAGAAAAGTCGAATGCTGCGTGGGCAATATCAAGGCCATCTAGGGAGGTTCCGGACATTAGTCCCAATAACTGAAGATTATTGTAAGTTTTTGCTTTCAAGAGTATCGGAATTCGTTTATTTTTGTCAAAATTAAAATAAATCAGTCAACATGAATTTTGAACTCACCGAAGAACACCTAGCCGTTAAAGAAGCCGCAAGAGATTTTGCTCAAAATATGTTAAAACCTGGGGTTATCGAACGAGATAACCAACAAAAATTTCCTACCGAGGAAATCAAACAATTAGGTGAGCTTGGCTTCATGGGCATGATGGTCGATCCAAAATATGGCGGCAGTGGAATGGACACCCTGTCTTATGTTTTGGCCATGGAAGAAATTTCTAAAATTGATGCATCTGCTTCAGTGTGCATGTCTGTCAATAACTCTTTGGTTTGTTGGGGCCTTGAAACCTTCGGATCTGAAGAACAAAAACAAAAATACCTCGTTCCACTTGCCAAGGGTGAGAAAATCGGTGCTTTTTGCTTATCGGAGCCAGAGGCAGGTTCTGATGCAACCTCTCAACGCACTACCGCTGTGGACATGGGAGACCACTACCTTTTAAACGGCACCAAAAACTGGATCACCAATGGCTCATCTGCATCCATCTATCTCGTCATTGCGCAAACCAACCCAGAACTTGGTCATAAGGGTATCAACGCGCTTATTGTTGAACGCGGTATGGATGGTTTTATAATTGGTGCTAAGGAAGATAAATTGGGAATCCGCGGTAGCGATACCCACACTTTGTTGTTCAACGATGTCAAAGTTCCAAAAGAGAACCGAATTGGTGAAGACGGCTTTGGTTTCAAATTTGCCATGAAAACACTTTCTGGTGGCCGAATAGGAATTGCTGCTCAGGCCCTTGGAATTGCTGCTGGAGGTTTGGAGCTTTCCTTAGCTTATGCCAAGGAGCGCAAAGCGTTTGGAAAAGAAATCTACAAACATCAAGCAATTGCCTTTAAATTAGCAGACATGGCTACAGAAATTGAAGCAGCACGTTTGTTGGTCTACAAAGCAGCTCAAGATAAAGACGCTGGCCGAAACTATGACCAGTCAGGTGCAATGGCTAAACTCTATGCCTCTAAAGTAGCTATGGAACAAACCGTTGAGGCCGTTCAGATCCACGGTGGTTATGGGTTTGTAAAAGAATACCATGTTGAGCGCCTCATGCGCGATGCTAAAATAACCCAGATTTACGAAGGAACATCCGAGGTTCAAAAAATCGTTATCTCAAGAGGAATTTTAAACGCTTAAAACTATTATTATGCTGGCTCCTTTTAACCTTCAAAAATGGATAGACGACAACCGAGCTCTGCTCAAGCCACCTGTCTCTAATAAGAATTTGTACAAAGAAGCCGGAGATTTTATCGTGATGGTCGTTGCGGGCCCGAACGCGCGCAAAGACTATCATTTTAATGAAGGCGAGGAATTATTTTACCAGCTAGAAGGCGAAGTCAATGTACGCATTCAACACGACGGAAAAGCCAAAGACATTATTGTCAAAGAAGGCGAAATGTTCTTGTTGCCAGCAAACACCCCGCATTCACCTGCTCGTGGAGCCAACACCGTTGGTTTGGTTATTGAGCGTGTGAGAAAGGGCACAGATCTTCAGGATGGCCTCATGTGGTATTGTGAAAATTGTAATCACCACCTGCATACCTATCGATTTCCTTTAGAAAATATAGAAAAAGATTTCCTTCCCCGTTTCAAAGAATTCTATGGCTCCGAAGACCTGCGTACGTGCAAAGCTTGTGGCCATATTATGGAAGTGGACCCTAAATTTGTTTAGGAACCACTACTTATTGCTGAATGAAAGTCATGCGGTGTTGATCGCCTGTTTGGAAGATTTCTTCCTCAAGAACCAAACGTTTGTTGCGTAATTCTTTGATGGCATATTCGTGAATTGGATCAACAGTGGTTGTATCGGCATAAAAGAAAACACTTGTTTGGTCTTCGCCGAAGGTCCAGGTGCCGTGGCTATAGGTGCCTTGAATTTGACCTAATTCATTGGTGTAATTCGAAATCGAATACGTACCGTCCTTATCGATACTCATTTTGGTAGTGATGCTTGGGTCAAACACATCATTTCCATTCATGATATAGTTGGATAGTTTCCAGTCATTGCACAAACGTGCTTTTCTGGTTTGCATCGAAAACGAAGGGCCTTCGCTGTATTTTGAACAGCCTACAAGCCCGAGTGTCATTAAAGAAAGGGAAAAGAGAACAGCCTTCATTATTAGTTTTTTTTTCAAATGTACTACTTTTTGGGCAATAAAAAAGCCGTAAAGAATACGGCTTTGGCAGGTTGAATTCAGATTTATTATTGCGCGGTGTAGATAGAGATAATAACTGAAGAGCCAGAACTACGTTTTAATTTTAACTCGTCTTTACTAAGTTTAATGATATCAAAATTGTTATCACCAGAGGAAAAATTTGAAGATGAAGCAGAGGTGTTACTCGTTAAGATCAATTGCATTTTGTCATCGGAAAAACGCCAAGTGCCTTCGATAGGTGCACTATAATTGAAACCTTGAAAACTTTGATATGCCGTGTCTTTGAATGCACCGTCTTTTTCAATGTGTAATTGTTCTGAGTAACCTTGTAACATTGTTGACTGACCACTCATTGTTCGCGAAGTTAGCGTCCAGTGACCAGCGAGACGGGATTTCTTAGAAGACAAAGACAAAGATGGCCCTTCTTCGTATTTGCTACAAGAAGTTAAAGTGGCTGCACCCATAGCTAGAGTTGCGAAGCCAATAAAAAATAGTTTTTTCATAATTTTCAAGTTTGAACAAATCTAAGGAAAGGCTTGAACATTCGCAATATCATGAGTAATTTTGTTAAATGAAACTTGTTCTTCTTCCAACGCTTCTTGTCCTGTTTATTTCTTGTAATCCGGCAACGTCAAATAATGCGCAAAACCAACCTCAATCAAAAGTATGTCAGCGCGTTAAAGCCAATACAATTCAAGAAATAGCTGTGAAAGGAATGGTTTGCCAAATGGGCTGCGGCGGTAGCATACGAAAGGCTTTGAAAGAAACGTGCGCTGTTGAGCACGTCGAAGTAAATTACATCGATTCACTTGAGGAGCAGGTGATAAAAGTTCATTATGACCGTCAACATATTGCACCCAAACAAATGCTTCAAGTTCTTTCTGAGCTCAATGACCGTCAATTTACAGTGAGAACAGTAGGTTCTCCACAAGCCCTCAAATGAAACTTTACCACAAACAAATAGGTCAGGGAAAGCCATTGGTTATTTTACATGGACTTTTTGGTTTTTCAGATAATTGGCAAACGCATGCTAAAAAGCTTTCCGAATATTTTGAAGTAACGCTTGTAGACCTGCGCAATCACGGCCACTCACCTTGGTCAGATGAATTCAGCTATGCGTTAATGGTTCAAGATCTACATGATTTATTTCAAGATCTTCAAATTCAAAAACCCATTATCCTTGGGCATTCGATGGGTGGTAAACTAGCCATGCATTTTGACCAAACCTATCCAGATTTTATTGAAAAACTCATTGTTGTCGATATGGGCGTCAAGGCCTATCCGCCGCATCATGCGCACATCTTAGCAGCTATCCACGCTATTGATCTTTCAAAGCTAAGCGCCAGAAATGAGGCAGAAGCGATTCTCAAATCTTTCGTAGACTCCGAGGGGATTCGTCAGTTTTTATTAAAAAACCTCTATTGGGAAGACAAAGGTAAATTGGCATGGAGGGTCAACTTCCCGGTTTTAGAAGCGAGTATGCCCGAAATTCTCCGCGAGCTTCCAGAAAAGGAGTCCTTCACTACAGCCTTGTTTATTCGTGGTTTGCTTTCCAATTATATTTTGGATGAAGATATCCCTACATTAGAAGCTATCTACCCTGATCTTCAATTAGTATCTATTCCAAATGCGGGGCATTGGGTACACGCCGAGGCCCCTGAAGCTTTTTTAGATGTTGTATTATCTTTTAGTTTGAGATAGCATCAATCAAAAGTATTTTGATTTATTTTGCCTTATCTATGCCTTGCTTGCATTTCAATAACTGTAATAAAAAAGGAATCAAAGTTGCGACATAAAAAAAGGGAGCCCGAGAGCTCCCTTTTACTTTTCTGTTGGAAAAGATTATTTGCGGATTGCAAGTTTCTTACATACAGTTGTACCGTTAGCTGTAACGTTAACTGTGTACATTCCGCTGTTTAAAGTACTTGTATTGATTTCAACAACTTGTGTACCATTTACACCAGATAAAGTTTGGTTTGCAACCACTTTACCAGCCATGTCAATTACAGTGATGCTTGCATCAGAAGTATTTTTAACAGTGAAAGTAATGCTCGTTGCATCTACAGCTGGGTTAGGAGCTACTTCAAGGCCAAAAGTATTGTTTGCTTCGTTCACGCCCAATGCAGGATCGAAATTCATGCGCACCATTGGTTGAGAAGTCGTGTAGTACCAAGTGAGGTCTGTCATGTCGTAGTAGTAGCATGTTTGGATAGGAGCCGGACCAGCAGTACCTACTACGAGGTCGTTGGTAGCACCGCCATCACCGTTAGAACCAGCAACTAATAAGTAAGACTCACCAGCGTTCAATGGATAGTTACCACCTAAGAAAGAAAGTGTAACTTCTGCATCGAGGTCGTTGGCCGTAAGTACATAAGGGCCCGTTTCGTCGATGTAAAGGAAATCTCCGGATACAGGGTCGATTCCGTATAATTTCAAGAACATTTCTGTACCTGCTTCAGCCGCTCCGTTGATGTAAACTGAACCACCACCGATAGTTGTATTGGCGAAGATATCAAAGATGTTACCAACTTCAAAGCCCATACCACCATTGAAAGAACCGTTTATAGCTGTTCCGTTGTCACGCGCATAAACATAAGGGTTAATGGCAATTGAGGCCAAATTAGCTAATGTATTGTTAGAGGCGTCGCCGTCGACGTTTCCGATAGCTACAGCTCCTGAAAGTGCTAAAGTTGTTGTTGCAGATCCAGGTGTAAAAGAAGTGGTACAATCGAGTGTGTCGATGCTGCCAACCAATACGGGTGTTGCATTAGAAGTACCAGTGAAAGCACCTGCAGTTGCAGTAAATACTGCATCTTGTTGGTCTAGTGCACCAATATTTTCTACAATACCAGAAAATTCGATTTCGGTAACTTGAGATGCAGGAACTTGGTAGTAAGCCAAACGCTCCGCCCAAAAACCTGTAGAACCCCAGTTAATTCCGTTTAATTTGAGGTCATTGGCTTCGGGAACATAGATTTCAACGTCGTCTACAGCCCAGTACCAACCCCAATAGTCGTTGTCGTTGTAGTAGAACTGCACTTTAACTTGAGAAGAACCTGCAGCTATTGAAGAAATATCGATGATGGTAACTTCTGGGTTAGCAGAGTTTTGGTTAGGTGTAAAGTAATCTACTTCGTCAGAAATTAAGAATTCTGTCCAGTTTGCACCGTTGTCTCCGGATACGCGAATACCACGTGTATCATGCCACCAACGAAAGTTATGGTTGTATTTGATTTTCACAACGCTATGGGCAGAGCAGTTAATAACACCTACGTTTGTTGCGGTGGTGATGATAGGCGTTCCATCCATGTCTTGGGTATTGTTCGCATCAGAGTTTACAAACAAGAATCCGTTTGCAGCAGTTGGCGCAGCAAAAGGGCTCAAGACAGAAACAGGAATAGAACCAGGCGTATTGATAAAGTTCCATTGCTCAGGGTTAGAGCCTGTACTTGCGATGGTCCAGTTGGCTGCAGAAGAGAAGTCATCGGACCAAATTATTGTTGCTTTTGCAACTGCAGAGGGCTTGGCGGTTACACTAGACCCCACTTCAAAAGAAGCTCTTTTGTCTAGACGTGGCGCGTTGATATTTTTCACTTGTGCGTGAAAAGTAACTGCAGCCATGACTGCAATAAAAGATACGTAAAGTTTTTTCATTATTGATAAGTTTAGATGATTCATACAAATATAGGTAAAATTGAAAAAATCTCCAATTAATACGTTCTTGAAAATAAAAATTCTGCGAGTTCAGTTAATTCTATTTTGGAACCAACATTTTCTATTTGTTCTAATGAATTAAGCGCCTTTTGATGATGAAGCTGCATTTTTTGCTCGCAGTAGTATCGGGCGCCAAGGACTGTGTACAATTCTTGTGTTTGTTGAACCTTTAAATCGGGGTCTAGGGTTTGTTCTAGTTGTTGGAGCAGCGCTAATTGTGTTGGATTAGCCGCCTGTTTTGCACTGATAGAGAGTAATGTTTTTTTGTTGGCTAATACATCTCCACCAATTTGCTTGCCGACCTCGGCACTTTGACCAAATAGGTCTAATAGGTCGTCTTGGATTTGAAAAGCCAA
Source organism: Flavobacteriales bacterium UBA952 (assembly GCA_002293185.1). GTDB lineage: Bacteria > Bacteroidota > Bacteroidia > Flavobacteriales_D > Crocinitomicaceae > UBA952. Next base: position 251,006 of record DBCS01000008.1, read on the forward strand.
ACCGAGTTGTTCACCGAAAGTATAAAGCAACTCGGCGTCTTTTTGATTTGCACCTCCAACAATACCGCCCATTTGCAAAGCGCAGCCTAAGAGTACTGATGTCTTGAGCCGAATCATTTCCATGTACTCCGCCTCGCTTACTTCGTTGCGTTGCTCAAAATCCATATCCATTTGCTGCCCTTCACAGACCTCTATTGCTGTTTGGTTAAAAATCTTAAAAAGCGTTTGAAATAGATGAGCATCATAATTTGCTAAATGCGCATAGGCCTTTACGAGCAATACATCGCCCGATAAAATTCCGATACTCGGATTCCATTTTTCATGTACCGTGGCCTGACCCCTTCTCAATGGGGCGTTGTCCATGATGTCGTCATGGATCAGAGAGAAATTATGGAAATATTCTATTGCAGTAGCGGCCGGAAGCGCCTGCTCAAAAGACCCGGAGCACATTTTACAGGCCATTAAGCTCAACATAGGCCGCATGCGCTTACCTCCTAACTTTAGAAAATAGCGCAGTGGGTCATAAAGGTTGGCTGGTGCGTCAGGAAATCTTTCTTGCTGTAAGGCGTTTTCTAAATAGGCGCTGTAGGTACCAAGTGTTTTCATTCATGAAAAACATAGAATTCGTAAAAAGGTTTACTTACAACCACCTAAAAAGATCGTTAAATAGACTTTTCCCCCATGGAGTAGAGCCGTAATCTTTTTCTATCTTTTGTCGCAGTTCAGCAATGGTAAATACTTTGTTTTTACCAGGGTTTAAGAGCAATTCTTCTTGTTTGGGTTTCGAAAGGTCTATTTTCTTGGCAAAGTAGACAATCCCGCCATCTTCTGTAGCTAAGCCAAGTATAGTACCCGGCAAGCCACAGAAACCCTCTGGACCAACCGACGGTGTTAAGAGAGGAGAATACCATGCATACAGTCTTGTACTGTCATTTTTTTGATAAATAGCTTTTCTGCATTCATAGCCACAAATAATGCGTTTGCCTTCGGTTATTTTCCAAATTCTCTGAGGAAGGCTGTCCTGAACATATACATTTTGACCAAATACCGCAAGCATCATGAGTTGGCTGCTTTCATTGAGGTTTTGGTAGTAGGCATTTTTGGTGGTTAGCCAGGCCATTTCTTCTGGTTCGTTGCTCGGTAACACTGCAAAATAAGAGGAGGTGTCATTGAATGCAAGTTGAAAAGATTCGATCCGAATCTTATTTGCCTCCGTGACAAAACGCTTCATGCGCTGATCATTGAAACGCTTTTCTAGGTTGGTGCGGCGTTCAAAAATGATCTTGCCTGATGAAATGTAATCGGTTTGTGCCCAAGCCTGCAGGCTCAGCAATACGGCACTAATGCCACATACGAAGATCTTCTTCACGGGTTTTGTTGTTGTTAAATTTGTAAGTCAAGCGCAATAAAAAATAGCGTGTAATAATGCGCGTGTAGTTGTCGGTGATCATGTTGCCGCTCACGGTGCGCTGCAAGTTGATATTTTGGTTGAGTAAGTCATTGATGGACAAACCAAGGATCAGGTTTTCAGTTTTTAAGAATGCTTTTTGCAACTCGAGATCGACAATAAAGAAGTCGCGGTTAAAGGCGTCGGCACGTCCGCGGTTCAGGGTATAGTTGAGTTCCCATTTGAAACGCAAATGTGCAGGTAAGCGCCAATCTCCATTGAAGAAATAATTTTGGGTTGAGTAGGGTTGGTTGGAGAAGGTGCTCAATGTGGTAACAGGATTTACATAAGTGTAGTCTGACCCCACGTTTAACTCTAAACTATCAAGGCTTATTTCTATTGAAAATGCGCCGTTGAGTGTTGTGGTGCTCGTCGTATTGAGCTGGTTATTAATGAAGTTATTATTTCTGAAATATGACGCATTGAAGCTTGGTTCAAAAGTGAGTTTTCTGTTTAGGATAGGATAACCCCCGCCGGCGTAAATGGTAGCAAACATATTACCATCGACATTGACTGTTTTTGAAATGGTGCGGCCAAACTGGTCAAAAGTAGTGCTGTTTCCAAATGCATTTTGAGTAAAAGTGGCATTACCACCAGACCAAATATAGCGGCCGGTCATTGCTTGCCACACATTGGCATTGAAATTAAGCTGGTGCTGATAGTTGGGTTTGAGATCAGGGTTACCTTCTTGGATGCGGTTTGGGTTGGTGTTGTCTCTGACCGGTTGGAGGTCATTAGCACTTGGTGGAGCAGAGTAGGTGCTGTAGCGGATGCTCATGCGCTGGGCCATACTTGGCTTGAACTGGTAAGAGAAATTGGGCAAGAAGTTGGAGATATTCTGATTGATGCCTATGCCAGAAAATTGATTAATGTTGTCAATTTGAATATTGCGATAACCTAAACCTCCTGAAATGCGGTGGCTTTTGATGAGATAGGTAAGGATCATAGTGCCGCGCTGTTGAAAACGCTCATTGATGAAGTCATTGGTAAATAGGCTATCCACCAAGTTAAATGTTCCGTTTAAATCGGGATTGTACGTATAGCGTGCTTGGCTGGAGTTGCCCAGTTCTAAAAAGTATTCTGTCGTGAGCAAGAAATTTTTGGACAAGGGCTCAGTAAAAGTAAGGGTGCCGTATTGGGTATTACTGAGGTTATTGTTTAACTTCTTCTGATTAATGAGCGTATCAAAGCCCATGGCTTCTGTGTTGGTGACGAGTTGCCCATCAGAATTATTATCGTTGTAGCGCAAAATGTACTTTGCTTCGAATTCACGGTCAGGTTTGCCAAACTTTCTTCTGAGGATGGCTTCTGAATTACTGCTGATACCTTCAGAATCGTAATTGTTATTGATATTTGTTAGAAGGTAAGAGGCGAAGTCATTGTCTCTAAAATCATTGATAGAGGTATTGTCTTGGGTACCTTGATCAAAATGCAAATTAGGTTTGATTTCGAGTTTGGTCAAAGAGTCGATATCAAATTGTAAGTTCATATTTAAGCGATGCGAGCTACTTAACGTTTGGTCGTTGGTCGAATCCTTGGTGTAATAAGAGCTATCGGCCAAAAAGTACTGGGTTTGAGAGCTCGAGTTGGCCTGCAAACGACTATCGTAATAGGCATAATTTACACCAAGTTTGACCTTCTTGGAGAGGCGGTCATTGTAGTAAATTCCGGTTTTGAGGGTTTGTGGAATTCCTGAGTTGTTGCCACGCGAGTCTCGGTCCCAGAAGTTCATGCCACTGGCATCTCTTTCGTTATCTAAACCAAATTTGTTCATATCGCCAAAACCAAAACTTGATTTTGGGGTATTGGAGGCCAACATAAAAACAGATATTTTTTGTGTCTTATCGAACTTATTGAACAGGAGTTCGGACTCGTAAAAGGCTTCGTCGGCTGCACCTTGGTTGAGGTCAGAGGCTACGGCTGCTTTACCGAAGTAACCGCGTTTGGCTTCGTCTTTGAGCTTGAGGTCTAGCACTTGTATTTTATCGTCTTCGCCGGCTGCGGCATCTTCGTTTTTCTTTTCGTAAATCTGAACAGATTCAACACCATTCGCTGCCAAATTTTTGGTAGCTATAGTGGGGTCAGAACCAAAAAATTCGTCACCGTCTACCAACACCTGACTAATTTCTTTTCCTTGAGAGGAAATGCTGCCATCGTCTTCGACTTTTATTCCGGGTAATTTTTTAAGAAGGTCTTCTACAACTGCGTTTTCAGCAACTTTAAACGAATCTGCCACATAAATGAGCGTGTCGCCACTGAAGTACATTGCGTTTCGGTTGCGCGTTACCACAACATCTTTGACATCTTGAACCTTAGGGTAAAGCCGAATATCGGGTAACTCGTAGATTGGTTTTTTGGCGGACCCTAATAGGTATATGCTCCGTGGTGTCCAATTGCTGTGTTCGATAATAATTTGAAAGGAATCGAGCGGAAGGTCGGTCATGGAAAATTCACCGTTGCTATTACTTCTTGTGTAACGCACCAAAACGGAATCTCGGAGATGAATGGCCATGATGCTTGCCTGATGGATCGGGGTAACACCAGATGTATCGACAACACGGCCAGTTACTTTCATGTTTTGGCTAAAGAGCAAGTTGCAAAAAATAACTGAAAAACTAAGTAGGAGAATTTTTTTCATGAAATTAGGAGTCGATAAGGTCTTGTTAACGTTTGAAATACTAAATAGTTGCATTATTTTTTTTCTAGAGCAGTAAGTACCTGATACTGCAAGCCTGATGCATCGTTCACCTCTTGAAACTGTAAAGTAAAAGCTTGATGCGCATAAATATTTGGATTCTTTTGAAATGACAATAGTATGTTGTCATTCGGGGCATAGGCTAAGTTTGTAGAAAAATTGTTGTTTCCAAACTGTACAAACTTCTTATTAAATGCTTCGTCAAATCCTTGACAATTGAGTGCAAAAGCGCCCTCTTGATTTTGCATGTCAGAAATCGAATTGAGGTCTTTTTGTATGGCGGCGTGTTGCTTGGCATTGAGCTGCTTTTGTTGGAACACGCTGTTATTTTTTGGATTGTTCACTTTTCGGTAATAAGTGGCAATGGGTCGCTGACTGGCGTCGTAAAAAACACGCGTTTGGTGCAGTTCAAGATTTGAAAGACGTAAATTCTCCTTATCAACTTGCACCATACTCAGCACTTCTTTTAGGAAGTAAAATGTAGAGGTTACTTTGATACCATTGGTGTCGGATCTTTCTAAGGTGGCTTTTAAAATTTCGCCGTGTGTACCTAAGAAAACTTTTGATTGTAGAATGTAGCCAGATTTGTGCGTAAAAAGTAGAGATTGCAAAGTTTTTAGGTCCTTTCTTTGCTCGATTTTTTCTTGGTAGTTCAAAAAGGCATCTAGGCCTTTAAATGTAGGCTCGAAAACAACATGGGTCTTTTCCTTGCTGTTGTCTTTTGGTTTTTCGTTGCATGCGATGACCAAAAACCCGAGTAAGCCAAATAAAAAATAAATTTTCACGAGGTAAAATTACAAATACTTAGTTGATACTTGCTGTTTCAACGCAGAAAGACCATTTTACTGTGTCAAAACTCCGTATTTTTGAACCATGTCTGTTGTACTTTGCATAGATTTTGGCCTCAAACGCTGCGGATTGGCAATCAGCGACCCCAATCGCATCATTGCCAGTCCTCTGCAAACCATCGATTCTTCGATCCTTGAAAATTGGCTCGAGCAAGAAATCCCCAAACGTCAAATTACTGAAATCGTACTTGGTTACCCTACGCGTCTAGACGGCTCGGACTCCCATGTCACCCAAAATATTCGTTTACTAAAGTCGGTATTAGAAGAAAAGTTTTCAAACATACCGATTCACTTATTCGATGAGCGCTTTTCTTCCAAAATGGCGAGCTCGGCTATCGCGCAGATGGGTCACAAAAAAAAGAAGCAAGACAAAGGCCTTATAGATCAGGTTGCCGCCGCCATGATTTTACAAGAATTCTTGGGCCAAAGCTAAACCTTGTTAAATTTGTAGCATGATTTTACCAATTGTAGCCTATGGCGACCCCGTCTTGAAGAAAGAAGCCGAAGAAATCGACCAAAACTATCCAGATTTACAAAAGCTTATTGCCGATATGTTTGAAACCATGTATCATGCAAAAGGTGTTGGCTTGGCTGCCCCACAAATTGGCAAGAGCATCCGACTTTTCATTGTAGACGGAAGCCCCTTTGCCGATGAAGAAGATGAAGAACCAGACCCGATGGCAGCCGGAATCGAGAACTTCAAAAAGGTTTTTATTAATCCGATTATCGAGGAAGAAAGCGGTGTGAAGTGGGCTTTTCAAGAAGGCTGCTTATCCATTCCGGGTATCCGCGAAAATGTGCAGCGTCAGCAACAAGTGCTCATTACCTACTACGACGAAAACTGGAATTTCCACGAAGAGACCTTCGACGGTTATGCAGCGCGTATCATTCAGCACGAGTACGATCATGTTGAAGGGGTGCTTTTTACGGATCACCTGAGTCCTTTAAAGAAAAAATTATTGCTCAAACGTTTAGGAAATATCACACTAGGCGCCATCAACGTAGATTATAAAATGAGCTTCCCCGGCACTAAAAAACAACGCATGATTTAATCTTCACTTATGAAAATATTCCCTTCTCTATTTTTTATTTCCATCTTGATTTTGGCAGCTTGCCAGAACAGTCCTGAAAAACAATCTAAAAAAACGGAGTTGCGCGACCGAATCACTTTTTATGAAGATTCACTAGCTACACTGCAAAAAGACCCCAAAAAAGCGGCGCAAATAACAAGTTTGGCTCAAATAGAACTCATTAATCGTTTAAAGGCTTACAGCCGGGCTTTTCCGAAAGATACGTTCAGTGCAGATTGTCTTTTTAAAACGCACATGATCTATGAGCAATTGCGCGCACCCCTGGAGGCCAGGGCCTACGCAGACACCTTACTTGAGCGCTTTCCAAATTACAAAAACCGTTCGCTTTTGCTCGAAAGTTTGGCGAGTTCTTACGACATGAACATGCCAAGAGATACAACAAAGGTTCGTTACTACTTCAATTTACTACTCCAAGAGCCCACCACCACTAAAGAACAAAAAATGGACATCAAGAAGCGCTTGGCGCAGCTTGAGCTCACTTTTGAGCAGTATATCATTCAGAAGAACTAAGCATTCGTTAGGCGCTTAAAATCTTTTATAAAATCAGGATAGGACTTTTGTACAGCGTCCACTTCTGTTAGTTCTTGCCCTTTGTCATTGAGCAGACTTGCGACGCAACCCGCCATCACGATTCGATGATCGTGAAAAGTTTCTATTTCTGTATGCTCAATTGTGCCCTTTCCAGTTATATCAATCTTTTGCTCCTCAATTTGATATGCTACTCCCCAACTTTGAAGTGCAGCGCACATGGCGCTCAAGCGGTCAGATTCTTTGTTCTGAAGCCGATGAATTCCATGAATTGAGCTTGTTCCAATGGCGGCGCAGGCCAACACGACGAGTACAGGAAAAAGGTCAGGTTGCTGGGTGCAGTCGAAGTCAAAAGAAGTTTTGACTTTACTTTCTGAAATGAATAGAACGCCTTCTTTCCATTCGTATTTTGCGCCAAATTGGTCTATTGCTCCGAGGAGGTTTTTATCGGGTTGTAAGCTTTCCGGGTTTAAACCTGAAATACTTAATTCGCCTTGAATGGCTGCTCCAACGAGGTGTGCTGCCACACTGCTCCAATCACCTTCCACTTGCGCACGGACGCAAGAAAGCGTTTGGTTTCCTTTGAATTCATAAGTATCTTGAGCATAGGTATATTGAAAACCAAATTGTTGCAATGCTGCTAGGGTCATTTCAAAATAGGGCCGACTATTTAATTCTTTAATTTTGATTTTCCAGTTACCGGGGTGTTTAGCCGCCAACATAAATAGACCTGATACAAATTGCGATCCTTCACTTGCGTCAACTTCAATTTCGGTATGATGAATAGCGCCATGCACAGTTATGGGCAGTACACCATTTTTTTGGATGACACTCAGGCCTAATTGTTCTAATAGATTGATCGTTGCGAAATGTTGTCTGTTGCGCAGGGTTCCTTTGCCGGTAAGTTCATAGGAGTCGAAAAATGCCGCAGCAACAAAAGCCAAAGTTCGCAATGCAAAGCCACTCTCACCTACTGAAATGGATATTGGCCTTTTCGTTTTTTTATGATTTTGAATGCCGGCAATTGCAGCGGCCATTGCGCGGGTATCGTTGTCATCTCCAAGTTGTTCAATATGGCAAGGGTCGTCGGAGAGTGCGGCTAATAGGAGCAGACGCTGCCCATGGCTTTTAGAGGGTGGGGCAAGCAGATGCCCAAAATAGTGTTGAGCGTTAACTTGCATCGGATTGGTCACTTAATAAAGCGAGTTGGATCCGGATAGATTCCTCGTGGAGCATTTTGATAAATTGCTCGGCAAATTCTTGAGAAATATCAGCTTGCAGTGCTTTTTCGACGGTTGATTTAAGCGTTTCTTCCCAGCGTTGTACTTGTAAAATTGGGCTATTGTGATTGCGTTTCAACAAGCCAATTTGTTTGGAGAGTCCCATTCGCTCTTGGAGTAATTCAATAAGGCCATCATCGATGAGGCTCAGTTTGTCTCGGAGTTCTGAAATATCAGCGAGTAGTTGGTCACTTTTAGAGCGAGGTTCTAGTTTTTGGAGTAGTTCGGTAAGTGTAGTGGGGCTAATTTGTTGTTTGGCGTCTGTGAGTGCATTTATAGGGTCTCGATGCGTTTCGATCATGAGCCCGTCGTAATGTAGGTCCAATGCTTGTTGAGCCAGGGGCGCAATAAGCGCAGCCCTACCACCAATATGTGAAGGGTCCATAAGGAGTGGAATATCGGGCCTTGCTTGTTTGAAATCGATAGCAATTTGCCAATGTGGATTGTTGCGGTATTTGGTTTTTTGGTAGACTGAAAAACCACGGTGAATAGCTCCAATGACAATTAGGCCGTGGCGTTCCAGCCTTTCAATAGCCCCAAGCCATAGTTTGAGGTCTGGATTGACCGGATTTTTAACCATTATAGGGATACCGGTACCTTGCAGGGCTTCTGCTAATTCTTGAACTGTAAACGGATTCACGGTAGAACGCGCGCCTATCCAAACCATATCTAATTGGTGTTCAACAGCTACTCTAACGTGCTCGGCAGTGGCTACTTCTGTGCAGATTTTGAATCCGAAGCGCGTGCGAACCTCTTGGAGCCACGGCAGGCCTTCATCGCCAATTCCTTCAAATGCGCCTGGTTGTGTTCTCGGTTTCCAGATGCCAGCCCTAAAATAAGAAAGCGGAAGGCCTGCAAGACCTTCCGCTGTTTCTAATACTTGTGAACGCGTTTCGGCCGAACAGGGCCCCGCAATAAGGCTTGCGAAGAGACCGGCAAAGTTGTCCGTGCGCATTTGGTGTTATTTTGCGTAGTTGACAGCGCGTTTTTCTCGAATGACGGTGACTTTGACTTGCCCTGGGTAGGTCATTTCGGTTTGAATACGCTGCGAAATCATGAAAGAAAGTTCTTCGGCACGTTGGTCCGATACTTTTTCAGCCTCGACTAGTACGCGCAATTCGCGACCCGCTTGGATGGCATAAGCACTACCCACACCATCGTAAGATAGCGCGAGGTTTTCGAGTTCTTTGATACGCTTGATGTAGGCTTCAACGATTTCACGGCGCGCACCTGGGCGTGCACCGGAGATGGCATCACAAACTTGTACGATTGGAGAAATGAGGGTAGTCATTTCGATTTCGTCGTGGTGGGCGCCAATTGCATTTAAGACATCGCCTTTTTCCCCGAATTTTTCGGCGATCTTCATGCCCAAAATGGCGTGTGGTAATTCTGGCTCTTCATCTGGAACTTTACCGATGTCGTGGAGTAAGCCGGCGCGCTTGGCAAGTTTGACATTGAGGCCGAGTTCTGCAGCCATGATGGCACATAGATTTGCTACCTCACGGGAGTGCTGTAGAAGGTTTTGCCCGTAAGAGGAACGAAATTTCATACGTCCAACCATGCGCATGAGCTCTGGATGAAGCCCGTGGATACCAAGGTCAATACAAGTCCGGCGGCCTGTTTCGGCGATTTCTTCGTCGAGTTGTTTACGGGTCTTGGCTACTACTTCTTCGATACGCGCAGGGTGAATACGGCCGTCCGAAACCAACTGGTGCAAGCTCAGGCGTGCGATTTCTCGACGAACAGGGTCAAAGCAGGAAAGTATAATTGCTTCTGGGGTGTCGTCGACGATGATTTCAACACCTGTTGCCGCTTCTAGCGCACGAATATTGCGGCCTTCTCGACCAATAATGCGCCCTTTGACCTCGTCAGATTCAATGTTAAATACAGACACCGCATTTTCTACGGCTTGCTCTGTCGCCACACGTTGAATACTTTGAATGACGATTTTGCGCGCTTCTTTGTTGGCGTTGAGCTTGGCATCTTCTGTAATTTCTTTAATAGTAGCCATGGCTGCAGTTCGGGCTTCGTCGGTAAGCGCTTGCATTAGGCTTTGCTTGGCGTCTTCTGGAGATAGTTGCGCAATTTTGGAAAGCTCTGTAATTTGTTTTTGTTGAATTTTATCGAGCTCTTGGGTACGGACTTCTAGGGTAGTTGCTTTTGTTTGGTAATCGGACTGGGTCTTTTCGAGATCCTTTTCTTTACGGCCAATTTCTTCTAACTTTTGATTGAGTGTTTTTTCTTTGATACGAAAGCGATCTTCGTTGGACTGCATGCGTCGTTCGCGGTCTTTGATGAGTTCTTCGTGTTCTTCTTTTTGCTTTAAAAAGCGTTCTTTTCCTTGGAGCGCACGTTCTTTTTGGATGGTCTCGGCCTTGGATTCTGCTTCTTTAATGATGCGTTCCGCATCTTTTTTGAGGATGCTTTTCTGTAGGATAACACCGACAACACCGCCGCCGAGTAATCCGATTAATAACCATATTATTTCCATTCTACTGTCTTTAGTAGTCGGGAGAGGGCTGCACTGGAGGGTTATTGAATGGTACTCAAGTCTTGTCTTAGGGCTTCAAGTGCCGCCTCGATATCGGCATAGTTGGGCTCTGCTACAGTATGGTTGGCTTCGGCTTTTGCTTTAGTAAGCAATTGTAGTGCCGACATAGCCAATAAATCTTGGGTATCATTTACCGCATAGTTTTTGCGTAGCAAGTCAATAGCTTTATTGATTTCCGCGGCAGCATGATTGACTGCTTCGGCTTCAGCTTCTGGCACATTCAGTGGATACGTGCGACCAGCGATATTGATTTTAAGAGCTACTTTACTCATTTAGGCTTGCTTGAGCTTATCTATACAGAATTCAATTTCTTTCACAAGTGCGTCGATTTCCTCAGTGTTGCGACTGTTTGTTGCAACAGGAACCTCTACGACTTTGTTTTGGGCCTCCGCCAATGATACATTGAGATCTTCAATAGCTGTTTGAAGTGCTGTTACCTTGGCTTGTTCAGCATGGTAAAGTTCTTGCATACGTTTCAGCTCTGTTTGAAGAACCTCGTGCTGCGCACGTTCGGTTTTCAATTGCGTTGCTATTTGCAAGCTGCGCGAGCGGATATCTTCTATGAGCGTATTGAGGTTCTCAGTCATGTTAAGCGGTGACTTTGTACAAAGTTAACAAGCATTCGTTTACATTATGCAAAAATTGGAAAGGATTTTCCATTTTTTCTTCCTTAGCTTTGAAGATGCACAAGTACTTCTTACATATAGCCCTGTTTTTTTCCTCTTTTGCTTTTGGACAATTTTTGACCTGCGACTCCATTTGGACCTTGCCCATGAAGTCTCCTGTTGAATTAAGTGCAGGATTCGGCGATTTAAGACCACACCATTTTCACATGGGGATTGACATTCGAACTGGCGGTCGTGAAAATTTACCAATATATGCAATTCACGATGGATATATTACCCGCTTGAAAGTCTCCTCTGTTGGCTATGGGTGGGTTTTGTATGTGGCGCATCCAAACGGCTATACTTCTGTCTATGCACATTGTAATAAGTTTGCACCAAAAATTCAATCTTTCTATTTAGATACTTCAGCAGCACTCCAAAGCAATGAAATCGACTTGATATTACCCAAAAATAGAATGATAGTCAAAAAAGGAGAATTGCTTGCTTATTCTGGAAATACAGGAGGATCTAGTGGCCCTCATTTACATTTTGAACTCCGAGATTCCAAGACGGAGCATGCGCTCAATCCGCTGTTGCACGGGTTTCATGTCAGCGACTCTGGGCAACCATCTTTAAAGGGAATTCGCATCTATGCACTCGATTCCAATGGCTATGAGGTCCCGAATAAAAATCATATGGTCACGCTCACACAATTGCAGCACAAAGCTGTTTTGCCACCCGGTTTTTTGAGCCAAGGACAGCGCTTGGGGCTATCGCTTCAGGTGGAGGATTATTTTACAAATGGAGGTAGAAGTTTAGGCTTATTTAGTGCAGAGGTATGGACAGAGAAAAGTGGTCATTTTGCTTTTGAACTCGATGAAATTGACTTCAATGACGCGCGTTACATCAATACGCATCAGGATTATTCCTATGCAAAAACGAGTCAAAAGAAATTCCAGAAATTATTTAAAACTGCACACAATCCATTAACCATTTACCCTTATGATGGATCCGGAGCTTTTGTTTTAAATGCAAAGGATAGCCTGACATGTTCGATTATGTTAAGAGATGTGAACGAAAATGAAACGCAGCATCAGCTCATCGTTTATCATCCAGGACCCAAAGGAGTTTCAACTGTTACGTACACTGAGGACAGCCATTGGCTCCCAACAAAAGCGTATGTCTATGAAGCAGGAGCATGGCAAATCAGATTAGATTCCTTTACATTTTTTGAACCCGTTCGCAAAAACCTCGATTTAACACTTAAAAAACTGGGAACTGGTCAAATGCAGCTTTCAAAACCAGTAATGCTAAGTTACGAGTTCACGGATTCCGTTCTTTCAAAGGCTTACTTCATTACAATGAATGGAGCTGCACTTTCGACTTCGAATAGTGCAGGTAAATTAGTGGCTTATTCCAAAACACTCGGAACTTTTGGTCTTCAAAAGGATGAAGTCGCCCCTACAATTCAGCACCAAAGCAACAATAAATTAGATTCCCTTAATAATGGCAAATGGGCATGGCTTGTCGACGATAATTTATCAGGTTTGGTGTCCTATTCTTGTTGGCAAAACGGTAAATGGGTACCCGCTTATTTTGATGCCAAAAGTAAGTTAATAAAGGCTCAATTTCAGGTTCCTTTTGGAGCTGGAACCGTTTTGGAAATTCGCGTGAAAGATGCTGCTGGAAATGAGCGGGTTCTTCAGAGTAGAGCGCCGTTGGCTCCTTTTAGGTAAATAGGACTGCAATACGCTAGATCTTCAAATTGTTGGGCTTGAAATTTTTGAAACGCAATTTGAACTTGAAAACGCGCAGACAACACTTCATTTCTCCAAATTAGTTCATTTGAAGTCCAATAGTTTTGTGCTTTGAGGTTGGAATCGCCAACTACAAGCGCAGGAAGAAAACTGGAGATATCCGTTTGTTCGAGCAGGGCACATTGCAAGTCCTGAATGCTTTTTCCTTGTGTGTCAAATACTTCCATGTAGACTTCAGTTCGACGCGCATCCAGAAGCGCAATTGTATTTTGGGTCCCCTCTGAGCTAGATTTTATTGCCATTTGAAATAGGATTTGGTGAGTTGGTATGGCAATTAATGGAATGGATAATGCATAGCACAACCCTTTGGCCGTGGATAATCCAATGCGCAAACCCGTATAAGAGCCCGGCCCCGAGCTGAAACTTATGGCCTGTAGATCTGGAAGTGTTTTATGCGTGTTTTGAAGCAATGCTTCGATCATGAGGGTGAGTGCTTCGCCGTGGATGTAGCCATCTCCAGTTTGATCGTTGTGCGCCAATAAGATACCATCTTGAGAAAGTGCAACACTGCAAATTTTTGTGCTGGTTTCTAAATGAAGAATTAATGGGCTCATTCTTTACACTCAAATTTAAAACCAACACCATGTACGTTGTTGATTTGGATGCTGGCGTCTTCTCTGAGGTATTTGCGAAGTTTGGTAATAAAAACGTCTAGGCTGCGCCCCACGAAATAGTCGTCTTGGCCCCAAACGGAGTTCAGAATGACATCGCGCGGAATCAGTTGGTTTTTGAATTTATAGAGCGTTCTCAAGATCATGGCTTCCTTTTTTGTCAAGGTAAGCAATTGACTTGGTGATTGTAGGGTGAAGTTTTCGGTGTCGAATATATAACTTCCAATTTGGACGACTTTTTGTTCTTGCGTATCTACCTGTAGCTTAACGCGCTTGAGCAGCGCTCTTACACGAAGTTGTAATTCTTCAGCACTGAAAGGTTTTGTAAGGTAGTCGTCAGCACCTGCGTTGAATCCTTGGATTTTATCTTCAGTTTGGCTTCGGGCTGATAGAAAAAGTATCGGAATTTCTGCATTTTGTTTACGGATGTCTTTGGCAAGCGTAAACCCATCCTTAACAGGTAACATGACGTCAAATATGCAAAGATGATAAAGCTCCTCTTGGAAGCGACGCAAGGCTTCGGCTCCGTTCTCGCAGAGGGAAACTGCATATCCATCGGCTCTAAGCTGATCTGAAACAACGATACCGAGATTGATATCGTCTTCTACCATGAGGATTTTGATTTTCATGAGCGTCTATAAAAGCCAAGAGCTTTGGTAAACCAAAGCTCCTGACTATTAACCTAAACCTACTACTAGTCCTACAAAGTTAAGCGCTTTTTTAATATATGGTTACGTCGTTTTGTTAAATTTTTCATAAAAAAAAATAGAGCGCTCCTTTTGCCAAATTTAGAATGCCTAATTTTACTAAGATGAAATCAGCACACCTACTTATTGTCGACGACGAAGAAGACATCCGCACCCTTTTGCTTTACAACCTTCAAAAAGAGGGATATAAAGTTCATGCGGTTGCCGATGGCAATTCTTGTTTGGACTACATTAAAGTAGAGAAACCAGACCTTATTTTGCTCGATGTCATGATGCCCCAATTAGATGGCATCGAAGTTTGCGAGCGCATCAAAGCAGATCCGAACTATCAAGATATGCTTATTTGCTTTTTGACCGCAAGAAGCGAAGATTACAGCCAAATAGCAGGTCTGGATGCAGGCGCGGACGACTATATCGCCAAACCTATCAAAACAAAAGTTTTGCTCTCTCGCATCCAAGCAATGCTCAGGCGCAGTGAGCACCAAAAAAAAATAGAGCCCGTTAGCAAGACATTTTATATCAATAGAGAAAAATACCTCATCGAAAAAGGCGGTAATGAAATTCAACTACCTCGCAAAGAATTTGAGTTACTTGCCCTCCTTGCCTCTCGTCCAAATGTTGTCTTCAAACGCGAGCAAATTTTAGAGAAAGTTTGGGGCACGGACATCATCGTTGGCGACCGCACCATCGATGTTCACATTCGTAAAATCCGAGAAAAAATTGGCGAAAATTTCATTTCAACAATCAAAGGAATCGGCTATAAGTTCAATGAATAATTTTGGCCCGTTTATTGCTAACTGACTACCAACAATTCCAATTTATGAAAACAACTGTACTTTTTTGGGTTAGTCTATGTATCATTTTCAATATTGCTTTTGCCCAAACCCCGAGCCCCGCTTTTGCCCCTATTAAAGATCACCTTGAACGCTGGGACGACGTCCGCGGAGCTTGGTTAGCGGCAGCAATTCAAGCTTTAGCAACCAACAAACACGTTCCGGACCGCACCTTTCCTGAAGATTTTACTCCATACGAAATGCTTAGCATGATTCCTGTAAGAGAAAGACAAGATCTTCGGCAAATGGTACAAGAAAACCAAAGCGTTGCCACCAATAATATAAACGCTGATTTTGGGCTTTTTTCAACCATGCTTGAGCATAGTTTCTGTAGCCGAACATATGGCCGGTCGTTTGGTGACCCGCACCTAAAATCTTATGACCGGGCTTCTTATTCTTTTCAAACAGTTGGCGAATTTGTATTGTCCAAAAATGCGAATGGTTTATTTGAAGTACAAACCCGTCAACGTCCGCAGGACGATAACTTTTCTTTGAATGCAGCCGTTGCCATGAACGTTGCAGGAGACCGCCTTTGCTTTTATGCCGGCGAGAAACCCGACGATATTCAACAAACACCACTTAGACTCGATGGCATGCCTATCCAGTTGCAAGGCCGGAGTTTTTACCTGCCTCATGGAGGTGTGGTCCGTTTGGATGGACGTAATTACACGATTGCATGGCCAACAGGTGAAACAACTGTGGTAGATGTGCGCAGTTCAGGGTCTAGGGGTTTTGTCAACATTACAGTAGGTATTTTTGATTGTGACCGCAATGTTTTTGAGGGCTTATTGGGTAACAATAACGGTTTTGCCGACGATGACTTCAATAGCCGTACCAACATGCCGCGTCCAAATAATATTGCCGCACTATCTATTGCTTCTGCTTATGCTTTTGACGCGCGAGATGCTGCGCAAATGAATAACCTAGCGGAGCAAGAGTTTCAAGCGTATTTAGCAAAGAACTATGCCGAAGACTGGCGCGTCACAGACCACACCACACTCTTTGATTACCGCCCTGGTACCTCAACAGCATCTTATACAGATAGAAGCTTCCCAAGAATACACATGAATATTTCCCAAATGAATGCGCAAACCAGAGAACAAGCGCGCCAACGTTGTTTGCAAATGGGTGTGCCTGCCGACGAATTAGGCGGTTGTATTTTTGATCAAGGTTATTTAAACATTGCGCCCAACGTTCCCCCCACGCCTAATATTCCCGGGCCTACAACCACTGTTCTTAATAAAATAGAGCGTCCTGCGCTCAATAATAACGCACATACTTTTTCTGAAGGAAAATACCCAAATGACCGTCCGCAAACTATAGGTAGTAAACCAGGTGGCACGATTGATAAACCTCAATCGGTGAGCAAAGAAAATATTGATTTCAGGCCAAGCAGCCCAATAACACCAAAGCCAAACAATCAGGTTTCACCGAGGCCCTCACCCAAGCCAAGCACACCATCAAATCCTGTAACACCCAAGCCCTCCACACCGAGCTCACCCAAACCATCTGTACCAGCCATAAAATCAGGTAAAGGATAGCTTGGTACTCAGAACATATATTTTTATGATATCAACAAAAAGGGCCCGCTATTGCGGGCCCTTTTTGTTGGAGAGCGTTTCTCGTTTTCGAACGCTTATTGATGCAATTTAATGAATGGTAATACTACAGTACCTATGTTTAAAAAGTAGGTGCCGTTTGTCAATTGGCTCACTTCTATTTGATTATTAAAGTGACCACTTTGTATACATTGGCCAGCAGCGTTAAAGATTTTATATTTTCCAGAGTTAATACCTTGAATAGATAGGATATCTTGAACTGGGTTTGGGGAGAGTGTTAACGCTACAGGTGCTGCAGAACCAAGTCCAGCACTTTGAACGTCAAATTGCGTAATGATGTTATAGTAAATCGGTGTAGATTTAATTGGGCAGTAGACTTGCAATACTAAATTGTAAGTACCAGTTGCAAAAGGTGCATAGAAAGCGTAATTGATGTAAGTGTAGGCACCAGTTGTATCGGCTAAGTACCAAACGGTGTACAAACTATCCTGATTACTAGGATTATTGCCAAAGGTAGCAGAAACCATATAGGCGGTATCGAGCATAGACATTTCGATGTCGCAATTGTAAATCCAGCTTGAAATTAAAGTGCCCGTTATATTAGCACCAGTAGACAAGTTCCCAATGACGTTGATACTGTCAATGTTTCCACCTCCGTTGAAGCCAACAAATTGGGTGGTATTGAACGTACAACCATTGCTATCTGTTACAATAGCAGCATAGGTGCCTTCGCATAAATTATTAATTGTATAGGTTGTTGATCCTTGGCTCCATAGCACACTAAAAGGAGCGCATGTTGTACAAGAAATTGTTATGGCTCCATCACAAGCAGCAGGCGCACTGCAATCGGTAACGGTAACGGTAGGATAAAAACCTGCACAAGGATTAGGAGAGGTGGTCCCGATGGTAAAAGGAGAGGTGAGTGTTACACCAAAACCTGTTGCACTTACTGTGTAATTACCCGGGCATAGATTAAAAATGGCATTGCCGCCATTTTGAAGAAGCGTGCCGTTCATGTACCATAGAACAGACGTGAAATTCACCGTGTTTGATGAGTCAATGAGGGCATAACCATCGCACACTGACGGCCCGCTGCAATCTTGGGTAACAACACTGACAACAAATTGCGCACTCGCATGTTTGGATTGTATTAAACTAAGTGCGAGGAAAAGAATGGGTAAAAAGTGTTTCATAAACAAAGTTAAATTATGTTTAAGACGTCAAATTCATCAGAAAGTTGCTTGTTGTAGCCAAAATGGAATGCGTAATTTTGACTTATGAAAAAAACACTCCTACTCAGCCTAATGCTTTCGAATCTGTTTGGTGCATTCGCGCAAACAAATAAAGAACCCAAAATCATCGTGGGTATCGTTGTAGATCAAATGTGTTATGACTACCTCTATCGCTTTGCGCATCTTTACACCTCAGGTGGTTTTAATAAGTTGTTGACCAAGGGTACGAATTGTCGCAATACCCAATACAATTATGTACCTACTTACACCGCTCCCGGGCATGCCTCCATTTACACCGGAACAACACCTTCTAATCATGGCATTGTCAGTAATGACTGGTATAACCGAGACCTACAAAAATCCGTGACCAGTGTCTCAGATGAGCGCTACCAAACAGTTGGCAGTGTAAGTGGCGGGCAAGCAGCCCCAATGAATCTGCTTACTTATACCATTACAGACCAGCTCAAATTGGCATCGCCAAAATCAAAAGTCATTTCACTCTCCATTAAAGACCGCAGCGCTATTTTACCCGGAGGGCATCTTTCTGACGGTAGTTATTGGTTCGATTACACATCAGGTGATTTTGTGACAAGTACTTTTTACAAAGATGCCTTACCCAGTTGGGTAGCGCGTTTTAATGCCAAATTTGATCCAGCTAAAGATTTGCGCACGTGGCGCTTGTTGTTGCCTGAAAGTACTTATTTAATGACCGATGCGAGCCCTTATGAGGTGGTCCTGACGGGTAAAGCTACAGCTACTTTTCCTTATGATTTTCCAGCTATGTTTGCTGCTGGGGCTCAGGCAACATCATTGTTTACCATTTCACCTCAAGCCAACGAAGTGCTCACAGATTTTGCTATTCAGGCGCTAGAACAAGAAAATTTAGGTCAAGATCAATTTACAGACTTCTTGTGTCTATCGTATTCTACACCTGACATCGCAGGCCATGCATTCGGTCCTTTTTCTAGGGAGCTCGAGGATATGTATGCCCGCCTAGACCGCGATTTACAACGATTATTTGCGAGTTTAGAGACCCGTTACGGAAAAGAAGGTTTTATTCTCTTTTTAACCGCAGACCACGCTGTGGTTCCGGTTCCTGAGATGCTCGTCAAAATGAAAATGCCGGGTGGTTATTTCTTTATGCATGAGCGCCTACAAGTACTCCGGGATGATTTCATTATGAAATATAATGCAGACCTTCTCGAGCATGAAATCAACCAAAATATTTACCTCAATTTGAAGAAAATAGATTCGTTGCATCTTGATATCGATGAGGTTGCTGAATTTGCTGCTTCTGAGCTGCGCAAATGGCCCGAGGTAAAGACTGTTCTCACGCGCTCTCAATTGCGTTCGGGATCTGCAACCACAGACTACTGGGGTGAACTCCTGCGCAATGGTTATGACGCACAAAGAAGCGGAGAAGTCATTTTCTTGTTGCAGCCTGGCTATTTAGCGAAAGACCACGATGAACCGAAAGCACATCAAGGAACCTCTCACGGTTCTGCTTTTAATTATGACACCCATGTACCTCTGTTGTGGTATGGTAAAGGTATTCCACAGGGTCTTTCTTTGTATGAGCCTATTCAGATTACGGATATTTCAGCCACGCTTGTTCATATATTGAACCTTCAGCGGCCTGGCTCTATGATCGGGAAACCTATTTTACCGCTTTTGCAACCCAAAAAATGACCAACGAAAGGCAATTTTTTATCGATCATTTGGGGCAAACAAATCCTTTCCCTTTTTTGATTGAAGTAGATCGCGCAGAGGGTGCATATATTTACGATAAGAATGGTAAGCCTTACCTAGATATGATAGCGGGTGTTGCCGTTAATAATATTGGGCATCGGCATCCTAAAGTGCTGGCTGCGCTTACAGCGCAACTACAAAAACACTTGCATGTAATGGTCTACGGTGAGTTTATACAAGATGCGCAGCAAGCATTGGTCCGCGAACTCCTCTCTGTATTGCCAGCCACCTTAGATGGCGTTTATGTTGTGAATTCTGGCACAGAAGCTATTGAAGCAGCCCTTAAGTTGGCCAAACGCGTTACCGGACGGACAGAACTGATAGCGTTTAAAGGGAGTTATCACGGAAGCACCCACGGAGCAATGAGCGTGTCGGCCAATGAAATCAAGAAAATTGCATTTAGGCCGCTGTTACCAGATGTTCGCTTTTTATCGCACAACGAAATAGCAGAACTGGCCCAGATCACGGCGCGTACAGCAGGGGTGATTATCGAGACCGTTCAGGGCGATGCCGGCGTGCGGCGGCCTTCAGCAGCCTTTTTACAGGCGCTGCGCGCGCGCTGTACAGAAGTTGGCGCCTTGCTCATACTCGATGAAATTCAGTGCGGCATGGGCCGCACCGGCAGCATGTTTGCATTTGAACAGTTTGGTGTTATACCAGACATACTCACGCTCGGAAAGGCGCTTGGTGGAGGCATGCCCATTGGTACACTCGTAGCTCCTCAGAAGTACTTAAACCAATTTACGCATGCACCCATGCTCGGGCACATCACCACCTTTGGGGGTCACCCAATGGTGTGTGCTGCTGCAGCTGCAACTATTGAGGTTTTGCGCACCGAAATCAACTGGGTGCAATTAGAGGAGCGCGCGGCTGCCTTTGCTGCTCAAATTTCGGCGCATCCGGCAGTAAGGGAGCACAGAAGGGTTGGTGCCATGTTTGCATTTGATCTTGCGAGTGCTGCAGAGGTTGATAAGGTAGTGAACTATTGTCTAGAACAAGGGTTAATAACCTTTTGGTTCTTGTCTCATCCGCACAGTTTTAGACTCTCTCCTCCGCTTAATTTGGAACAAAAAGATTGGGATTTTGCCTCACAAGTTATTATTTCTGCTTTGGAGCGTCTGTAGCATTAATTATTGTTGAGCAATCACTTATCTTTGTACCCTAATTCAAGCTATGAAAGTTACGGATCACCTAGCAGCCGCTGAGAACACACTATTTTCTTTTGAAATTTTACCCCCACTAAAGGGCAAAAGCATTGCTTCAATTTACGATGGGATTGATCCACTTATGGAGTTGAAACCTAAGTTCATCAATGTGACGTATCACCGAGAAGAATTTGTATATATTGAGCGCGAACACGGTCTTTTAGAAAAAAAGGCGGTGCGTAAACGCCCCGGAACAGTAGGTATTTGTGCGGCAATTATGCATAAATACGACGTAGACGCCATTCCTCACCTCATATGTGGCGGATTCAGTAAAGAAGAAACTGAAAACGCCCTCATTGACCTCCATTTTTTAGGTATTGACAACGTACTCGCCTTACGCGGTGACGCCGTTAAGTCAGAAGCGAGTTTTAGACCGCATCCTGAAGGCCATGCCTATGCTGTAGAGCTTATCGAGCAAGTCCATCAAATGAATACAGGCGCTTATTTTACTGAAGGGCAGGGCCAAGACCCTACGCATTTCTGTATTGGTGCGGCAGCCTACCCAGAAAAACATTTTGAGGCCATGAATCTAGAAACCGACCTTCACTACCTAAAAGCAAAGGTCGATGCCGGTGCAACTTACTTGGTTACGCAAATGTTTTTTGATAATCAAAAATATTTTGATTTTGTGGCAGCTTGCCGAGCAGCGGGTATCACTGTCCCAATCATACCGGGCCTCAAGCCGATCAAAACTTTAGCTCACATCAGTTTTCTTCCAAAGTTTTTTCATATCGACTATCCAATTGCGCTATCCAAAGAGCTATTAAAATGTAAAAGCAATGCTCAAGTAGAAGCGCTCGGAATCGAATGGGGAATTGCTCAGTCCAAAGAACTCAAAGCAGCAGGCGCCCCTTGTATTCATTACTACACAATGTCTAATTCTACCTCAGTGAAGCAAATTGCTTCTGAAGTTTTTTAACTTAGCACATGAAGTATTTGTTTTTTATTAGTTTGGCTATTCTTTCAAATGTAGGCTATGCACAAGGAATCAAGCTCAACAACGCGCTTGTCATTACCCAATTTGATAAAGAAGAAGACCGCTACGCCATGCAGGCCCTTATGACAGATATCCTCAAAGGATATCAAATCAAAGCACTTCCCTTAATGAACGTTTTGAAACAAGGTGAAGACCCACAGCATTTATTGAACGACTCCATTCAGCAAATTTTGCTTCAAAAAGGCTTTGATACCTACTTAGTAGTGAATGTTCGCGGTTATGACCGAAATTTTAAAGCCAGCGAAGACACCCAAACTTTGGCTGAATTACTCGAAACAACAAGCATTTATCAGATTTATAGAGAGGAGGCAACTTCGGTTTCTTTTGAGTTTTCTATTTATCGTGGCGGACAGCTAATTTCTCGACAAGTTTTGCGTTGCGGCAATGTCTCAGACCGTGATTCTGTGCTCAAAAGACTCCGAAAAAGACTGCCTAAAAAAGTGATACCTGTTTGGATTTCATAAGCGCCTGCTTAGTTGTCCATTCGGTATTGTTTTTCCATATCTCTGTCTTCAGGGGTGCTGTATACACCGCACTTGGTTGGTGCTTCAAATAATTTAATGACTTTAAACTGCGCTTGGACAGGCCAATAAGTGGAGCTGAACCAATGAATATTCGCATTAAAGCCTTGCCAAGGGGTGAGTGTTACAATAGGTAAGGAAACCCCAGGTATGAGAATCCAGGCTTTGTTTAAACGAATACCAATGCCAATTTGGTAATTGAATTGTAGCATACCTGCAGCTAAATTCGGTTGGTATAACTGCCCAACAGGATGCGCTGCAAGTAAATTTTGGTAGCCAAGGGTGTCTGCACGAACTTGTAAGTCGTAATTGAGACCTAAACTTTGGTCTAGAAAATGCTTGCGCACTTTGACCACCACTTTTTTACCAAAATAGATTAGCGAGTGCGCTCGAATACTTCCGTAGAGATAGCCCGTGCGCATTTGGCCTTCTCCCGAGGTTATACTATAATTGCTACTGTTGGCGTCTTGGATTTCTAGAAGCGTTGTTTCTAGACCATTGATTTGACGGTAGCCAATTCCCCAATCAAAATAGTCCATAACTCTGCTTTTGCCGAGTGCTTTAATGGGTGTTCCTTTCCATTTCGGAAAATGTGCTAGACCGAATTCAGCATAAAAGCCGAGTTTTGCCTCCGGAGTAAGGGAATAATTTCCGCGGTCTACTTGGTTTACGAGAAAGTCTCCTTGGAGAGGCTGATTCACAAACGAATAAGTAGGCCCCAGAGAAAATTGGTAACCGTGGTTCCTGACTTGTAGGTAGTCATTTCCTTGTTTCTTTGATTTTTCAAAGCCCCCCTGGGCCCACATGATTGGGGTGCTACATAAAAAGAGTAGGAGTATTCTCATGTTTGGAAATTAAATAAACGACATTGATCAAGTATAGCCTCCATTACCTTTGGACTGTCCCAGTTGGTTTCAATAGCGGGTTGTGCCATGATTTCGTCCATAATGAGGCGTTGTTTTTTGCCTTGTTCGTAAGCGATCGAATAAGGGATGTTGCTAAATGTAACTTGGCTATATAACGGCAACCATTTATTTGGATACAATTTGCTGAATTTGGCTTCGATTTTCTTGCGTAACAAGAAAGACGGATCAGCGACGAGATCGCGCATTTCGATGTAGTTTTCCAGGGAAAGGTCTTGTAATGCGTCACCATTTGGTTTGCGTAGGGGGCTGTATTCTGCCCAAATGGTATCCCAGTCGTGGTTGTGCTTGAGCATTAAGTCATTGAGTATGCGGCAGTCTTCAAAACCAGCATTCATGCCTTGGCCATAAAATGGAACGGTTGCGTGCGCGGCATCGCCCATTAAACCTACTTTACCTGAGGCCCAAGGGTAACAACGAACAATGGCAAGATTGGAAAGTGGGTGGTCTTCCCATTTATCAGCGATATCGGGCATCATATCGTGGAAGTCAGGGAAAATAGTCCTGAAAAAACGATCGACGTCAGCTTTACTGTGAAGTTTGTCAAAAGCAAACTCGTGGTTTTCGTGTGGCATGAAAAGCGTGCAAGTAAAAGAGCCGTCTTCATTGGCTAAGGCAATCATCATGAAGCGGCCACGGGGCCAAATGTGCAGTGCGTTTTTATCCATGGGATAGCTGCCGTCTGGTAAAGCAGGAAGCAGGATTTCTCGGTAGCCATCGGCAATGTAATGTTGACTGTACTGAAAACGATCGAGTTTTTGCATGGAGTTATAGCGCACCGCACTAAATGCACCATCGGCTGCAAAAATAACATCGGCTTTCGCCTCAAAGGTTTCGCCACTTTGTGTGTTGCGCAAATAGGCAACGGCGTTTTTTAAATCTACTCTTAGGCATTCGGTTTGGTAATGGATGTTAGCCTTGCCATACGTTTCGGCGATATCCATCATTTTGGCATTAACACTTCCTCTCGAGACTGAGTAGATGGCTTGACCATCCTCTCCATATTGTTGATAGGTGAGTTTGCCATTGAGGTCGTGCATCATGCGACCATTCATTGGAATGGCAATTTTGCGAATTTCATCGCCCACACCTACGGCATCTAGGGCGGTCCAGCCGCGAACAGAGAGCGATAAATTAATTGATTTTCCTGCACTAATTTCGGCTTTACGAATGTCGGTTCGGCGTTCAAAGATGGTGACTTTGTAGCCAGCCTTGGCTAAATAAACCGCCCAAAGTGAACCAACTAATCCTGCGCCTATAATGATGGCCTCTCTATTTTGTGTCATATTTGTTTACTGCATTTTACTTTTCAGTATCTAACAAAGGTAAGCACTAAGGGTTTTCAAATAACGCTTAATAGTCCTTTTTTAAAAACTGAATATTTCTTTTTAGACCAGTATACTTGGTTCTTTTAAGCGCACTCTTGCCAAAGAGCATTTGAAAGGATTCCTCTGTCATAGACTCCCATTCTGAGGACGTTAAATCTAAAAATTCGGGATGCGGCTCCAACGCTTGCTCTTTTTGAACCTTCGAGAAACGGTTCCATGGGCATACGTCTTGACAAATATCGCAGCCGAAAGCCCAATTTTCCATTTTACCTTTAAATGCAGAGGGCAGATCGGCATCTTTGAGTTCTATGGTGAGATAAGATATACACTTCGAAGCGTCGATTACATATGGTGTTGCTAAGGCATCAGTTGGGCAGGCATCTATACAACGCGTACAAGACCCACAATAATCTTTGATAGGGCCGTCGGGGCTAATTTCAAGGTCTACAAATAACTCCGCAACAAAGAAAAAACTTCCATTTTTTGGATGGATCAGGTTGGTACTCTTGCCAATCCAGCCAAGACCGGCTTTTTTGGCCCATGCCTTATCCATTACGGGTGCTGAATCGACAAACGCCCTTCCTTGTATATCTCCAATTTGTTCACGAAGCGTGTGTAGCAATTCCTTTAATTTGTCTTTGATGACGTAGTGGTAGTCCTTGCCGTATGCATATTTGGCGATCTGAGGTGCACTTGGGTCTTGTTGCGTTTTTTCAGGGTAATAATTGAGCAACAGGGAGATGATTGTTTGCGTTCCGGGCTCAAGTAAGCGGGGATCCAAGCGCTTGTCGAAATGATTGGCCATGTAGGCCATTTTACCATGGTAATTTTGCTGAAGCCAATGCTCGAGCCGAGTAGCTTCTTCTTCGAGAAAGCCAGCCTTTGAAAAGCCTACGTGGAAAAAGCCGAGCGACTTTGCTGCGTTCGTGATCAGTGCTTTGTAGGCGTCGTGTTTCATGTCAGAATAAACCACCTTGGGCCCAACCGAGGTCTTTACCGAGGTGCTTGTAGCTTTTTTCGGTGGCTTTTCGCCCACGTGGTGTGCGCATTAAAAAACCTTCTTGGATTAGAAAGGGTTCATATACTTCCTCTAAAGTACCAGCGTTCTCGCCGATAGCAGTTGCTATGGTGGTGAGCCCAACGGGCCCGCCATTGAATTTATCGATGAGTACTTTTAAGATGCGAATGTCCATTTCGTCGAGGCCGTTGGCGTCTACATTGAGCGCTTTGAGCGCAATTTCGGTGATGTCGTCGTCGATATGGCCTGAACCTTTGATTTGTGCAAAATCTCGAACGCGTCTGAGTAAAGCATTGGCAATACGCGGGGTGCCACGGCTGCGACTTGCAATTTTGTAGGCGGCGCTCTCCTCAATACCAATATGGAGTAAAGAAGCCGAGCGTTCAACGATAGAGGTGAGGGTCTTGGAATCGTAGTATTCAAGACGGGCATTGATTCCAAAGCGGGCGCGCAGCGGAGAGGTGAGCAAGCCAGAGCGCGTGGTAGCCCCAATGAGTGTAAATGGATTGAGGTTAATTTGAATACTGCGCGCATTGGCCCCGGAATCGAGCATGATATCGATCACGTAGTCTTCCATGGCCGAATATAGATATTCTTCAATGACTGGACTTAAGCGATGTATTTCGTCAATAAATAAGACATCACCTTCGGCCAGGTTAGTTAGCAAGCCAGCGAG
Source organism: Flavobacteriales bacterium UBA952 (assembly GCA_002293185.1). Taxonomy (GTDB): domain Bacteria; phylum Bacteroidota; class Bacteroidia; order Flavobacteriales_D; family Crocinitomicaceae; genus UBA952. The sequence goes on from DBCS01000008.1 coordinate 277,227, forward strand.
GTCCCCAGCTTTGTCTAGGACGGGGCCTGAGGTGATTTTGAATCCGACGCCAAGTTCGTTGGCAATGATGTTAGCAAGTGTGGTTTTACCCAGGCCCGGAGGACCGTGCAGTAAAACGTGATCTAGGGGTTCTTTTCGCAACTGTGCTGCTTGTACAAAGACTTCTAAATTTTCTACTACTGCAGGCTGCCCGGCAAAATCTCGTAATGATTTTGGACGCAAGACCTTATCAAGTTCTTGTTCGTTAGGAACGTTAGCCTCTTCTCTGTAGTCGAATGAATCTTCCATTACTTACAAAAATAACAATTTGAATGGGCTGAGTTAACGCCAAGTAGCAAGTAATTGGTGAAGGTCGGTGAATTGGAAGTGCGCAACAGTAAGTTTCGGATTTGGAAAGTGTGTTTTTTCTGGGATACAGCATACTTTCATTTGAGCGGCAAGCCCAGCAATGATGCCATTCAGTGAGTCTTCTATAACCAAACACCTTTGCGTTGGAACAGCTATATGGGCCGCAACTTTTATATACACGCCTGGATGCGGTTTTCCGTAGGTTTCGAATTCGGCCGAATACGCAAAATCAAAGTAGGATTCAATGTGAAGTGCGCGCAGAACTGTCGTGATCAACCGTTGAGATGAAGAGGTTGCGAGGCCAATTTTTTTGCCACTTTCTTTTAAAAATTGTAGGGTATCTAAAACACCTGGTAGTGGTTTTGGATCTAACTCAATGAGTGAAATCAGTTTATCAATAATTTGATTTTCTACATTTTTGAGGTCTGAAAGCCCCCAATTTTCTTGGATATTCCAAAACGCAATTACTTCATCGATGCGCAGCCCAACCGTTTTTTGAAAATCCTGATGGGTTAGGGTAGAGCCATATTGCCCAAAAACAAATTCCATGGCAATTTTCCAGAGTGGTTCGGAATCGATTAAAACGCCATCCATATCAAAAATGATCGCATCGTAGTCATTCAAGAGCGGAAGCTTATCAATTTTCAACATAGAAAAAACGGACCGTTTCAATTTTTCGTTCACTCATTTTTTCTACAATGAGGGTGTGGTTATCCACTTGAACTTCATCGCCTTCGGCCGGCAATCTTTCGAGCTGTTCTAGTATAAGCCCTGCAAGCGTATCATAGGAATCAGATTCTTTGAGCTTGAAGTCATAGGTTTCATTTAGGTAGTCGATGTCTATTCGTGCAGAGAATAAGTATTCATTGGGTGAAATTTGTTGTTCAGTGAGTGCTTCTTTGTCGTGTTCATCCTGAATTTCTCCGAAGATTTCTTCGATGACATCTTCTAAGGTGATGATACCCGCAGTACCGCCGTATTCATCCGTGACGACTGCAAAATTGCCTACTTGATTGGTAAATTTTTCGAGTAATTCTTTGCCGCTCATTACCGTGGGAACAAAAGAAATAGGCTTTAAAATTTGCTTAATGGAAGCGGGCCTTTTGAATAAATCAAAAGAATGGATATAACCAATAATATTATCGATATCGTCGCGGTAAATAATAAGTTTGGACAAACCTTTGGTGGTCATGAGGCTTTTGGCGTCCTCAATTGGGTCTTGGATGTCAACAGCGATAATTTCCGGCCTGGGAATCATGCAGTCTCGGGCTTTGACATTAGAAAAGTCAAGGGCATTGCGCAATAATAGCATGTCGTTTCCGAGCTCTTCTTCGTCGGTTAGGTTGGCACTTAGTTCATCTACATAATTTTCGAGGTCAACTTTAGAAAATACGCGCTGTTGTTCCTTTTCTACGCCAAAAATTTTTAAAAATCCGGCGCTCATCAGCAAAACGAGCTGCGAAGGAATAAAAAGTAGAATATATAAAATGAACAGCGGGTACAAACCGAGATCGAGTGCTTTATTTGGATTGAGTTGCACGAGTGCTTTGGGTAAAAATTCTGCGGTAACTAGCACTAAAAGGGTTGATATAATCGTCTGAGCGATGAGTAATATATTTTGATCTTCAAGACCCATTTGAGCCAGTATTGGGCTGAGTGTAGCACCGGCGGCAATACCGTAAACGACGAGTGCAATATTGTTACCCATAAGCAATAGTGCAATCATGTTACTTTCCTTTCGGTAAATGATTCTTAGGATTTTGGCTTGTAAGGTACTGTTGGACTTTACAACTTCTATGCGCAAGCGATTGGCAGAGATATAGGCCAATTCCATAGCTGAAAAGAATGCTGAGCAGACTAAAGCCCAGAGAATCAGCACAAGGTTAAAATCCATTTTGCTTATTTTTGGAGCACATCTTTTCCAATATCTTTTCGAAAATAGGCATCTTCAAAGGAAATTTTTGAGATGGTATCATAGCTGCGTTCTAAGGCACTTTCGAGGTTTTTACCGTAGGAGGTAACCGCCAAAACGCGTCCACCATTGGAGACTACAGAGGGGCCGTCCGGAAGCGTACCGGCATGAAAAACCAAACTTTCGGTAATACTATTGAGCCCATAAATCGTTTTACCTTTTTCATATGCTCCTGGATAACCACCAGCTACCATCATGACAGTGGCTGCACTTTTATCGTGAAATTGGATATCGCGTTCAGACAAGGTGTGGGTTGCTACTCCTTCGAAAAGATCGAGAATATCGCTTTTGATTCGTGGCATAACGACCTCTGTTTCTGGATCTCCCATACGGCAGTTGTATTCGATGACATATGGATCTCCTTTGACACTAATAAGACCGAAGAATACAAAACCGTTATAAGTGATTTTTTCAGATTTGAGTCCTTTAATTGTTGGAATCACTACCCGATTGAGTACTTTGTCCATGAAGGCAGCATCTGCAAAGGGCACTGGAGAAATAGCGCCCATTCCGCCTGTATTTAGGCCGGTGTCGCCTTCTCCGATGCGTTTGTAGTCTTTGGCTTCTGGCAAAAGTTTAAAAGATTCACCATCAGTAATGGCAAAAACGGAGAGTTCGATCCCGTCCAAAAATTGTTCGATTACTACTTTGGCACTTGCCTGACCAAATTTAGCACCAACTAACATTTCTTCGAGTTCGCGTTTGGCTTGGTCGAGTTCATCGATGATTAAAACGCCTTTGCCTGCTGCTAAGCCGTCGGCTTTTAGTACATAGGGGCCTTTCATGGCGTCTAAAAAACGCAAGCCTTCGGTTAATGTTTTTGCTTCAAAAGTGCCGTATTTGGCTGTTGGAATGCGGTGTCTTGACATAAACGCTTTCGCAAAGTCTTTACTGCCCTCTAGTTGAGCACCCTCTTTGCTTGGGCCTATGACTGCAACATTTCTGAGTGCTGAATCTTGTTGAAAGTAATCGTATATACCTAAAACGAGCGGTTCTTCAGGGCCAACCACCACCATGTCAATGGCATACTGAAGCACTGCTTGTTTGATAGCTTCGAAATCGTTGAGTTTGAGGTCGAGGTTTTTACCGTGTTTTTTGGTTCCGGCATTTCCGGGTGCAATGAAAAGCTCGTCTAGTATAGAACTTTGTGAAATTTTCCAGGCAATGGCGTGTTCGCGGCCGCCGGATCCGAGTAAAAGAACTCTCATGAACAATGCGCTAAAATGGATTCAAAAATACGCAAGCCATCAAGGTTTTGAAGGTGTTTATCGGCTGCGCGCTCTGGGTGTGGCATCATGCCAAAAACGTTTTTATTGCGGTTGGTGATGCCAGCAATGTGTAACAACGAGCCGTTTGGATTGCTGCTGAGGTCTTGGCTACCATCGGCAGCGCAGTAAGTGAATAAAATTTGGTCATTGGCTTGCAATGAGGCAATGGTTGCGTCGTCGGCATAAAATCGACCTTCGCCGTGTGCAATCGGAATTTGATAAGCTTGGTTTGTATTGAGGTCTTGAGATGGTGCTGCACTTTTGCTTACAGGCTTTAAAAAAACGTTTTTACAAATGAACTTTTGGGTGTCGTTGTGAAGTAAAGCGCCTTCTAAGAGCCCTGATTCAGTTAATATTTGAAAACCATTACAGATGCCCATGACGTAACCTCCGGTGTTGGCGTGGGCAATAACAGACTCCATGATAGGAGAAAATTTGGCAATGGCACCTGAGCGCAGGTAGTCTCCGTAGGAGAAACCACCAGGCAGTACGATGAAATCAGCCCCTTTGAGATCGGTGTCTTTGTGCCAAAGCTCGACAACTTCTTGCCCCATTAATTCTTTGAGCACATAGACCATGTCTTGGTCACAATTGGATCCTGGAAAGGTAACAACGCCAAATTTCATTTTTAGTTTTTAAGATAGTTCAAAGTTAGTAAAAGTCTAGGCTCAAATAGTAAAAAGAATGAATTTTAGCAAAGAGAAGATAAATAATATATAAAAGAATAAATGGGAACTTATCCCCAAACTGCTGCTCAGCAGCGCATAAGAAAAATAGAATGAAAACGGAAGAATGACCAGACTTAGAAGACTAATTTGACCAGCGAGAAAAAAGGCTCCAAGTCCTAAAAGAAATATAAAAAATGAAAATAGCGTAAGGATTTGTGTTTGTTTTTTGAGTTTTAGAGAAGCTTTGAGTAGTCTTGCGCGCAAGCCAAGCATACTAAAAATAAAGATCACTAACAAGATACCGATTTGAAGGTACTCTTGCCAATTGGCTGAATAGCGGGTAAGTTTTGGAAGAAAAGCCAAGTTTAAATCTTGCTCGCTGAGGTAGTAATAACTTATTACGCCAACAATTGGCATGAGAAAGCCGATGATAATCAATAGGATTTCACGGAAGTAAAACCCTCTTATTACAGTAAACATGAGTAATAACAATGGGAGTAATACAATATATTCAGGCGCAAACAAAACGCTTATACCAAAAACAAAACTGGCATTAAATGCTTGTTTTTTGGAGTTCATTTGGGGCTTGACGCCAAAAAAGAGACCAACACCAAGTATGCAGCATAGGTGCGCAACAAAAAGCCAACTGGGTGCTCCCCATGTGTGAAAAAAACTCGCAAAGATTAGGTAGTTTAAACTTACAATAAAGGTGTTCTTTTCAAGGAACTCCCTTCTATTGAATACCCAATTGAGGGTAATTGCATTGAGCAGCAACATCAAAAAATGAGCAAATACATGAGCCATTGATAAATTGGCTAAATAGGGGAGTAATTGGGTATCGTGGTTCAAGCGTCCAAAAGGAGCCGGGTACCCAAGAAAATAGCTAAAAAGGTATAATGCAAGAATAACCGGTAGTAGGAGCAGAACCCAAACACGGTTGTCTAAAAACAATCTGAGCATGTTCAAATTTACCATTAATGCAATACCCGTGCTCCTTCATGTGAATAAGTATGGGCATTTGTTTAAAACATGATAAGTTCTTGTTAATTCCGCGCTTTTAATCTTGTGTAAAACCTAAAAAATAATATATTTGCTTTCCAATTTTTGAAAACAACACAGCATGGATAAGCCAAAAAATCGATACTCAGATGCAGATTTAGCAGAGTTTAAAGCACTCATTCAAAATAAATTGAAAGAAGCACACGAAGATTTCGATCTTTTAAAGGGCTCATTATCACATTCAGATGACCACGGTACAGACGACACCGGCCGTACCTTTAACATGATGGAGGACGGTTCAGAAACTTTATCGCGCGAAGAAGTGGCCCAGTTGGCGGCTCGTCAAGAGAAGTTTATACAAAGCCTCAATGCTGCGCTCGTGCGCATCGAAAACAAAACGTATGGTATTTGCCGTGTCACGGGTTTACTTATTCCCAAAGAGCGCCTTCGTTTGGTTCCGCATGCCACCATGAGTATTGATGCCAAAAATGCTCAAAAATAACGCGTGAAAAAAGCACTTGTTTTCAGCGCCATTTTGGTTGCTGTATTGTTAATCCTTGATCAATGCATCAAATTAACCATTAAAACCCAGTTTACCCCCGGTGAATTCAGACCACTACTCGGTAATTGGCTGATTCTGCACTACACCGAAAACCCAGGCATGGCTTTTGGCCAAACCTTTGGAGCCAGTATGTGGGCCAAACTTTCTTTAAGTTTATTTCGAATAGTTGCCATCTTCTTGATCATAAGATACATGATCAAGCAAATTAAGTTGGGTGCTTCACGCGAGTTCTTGATTGTTGTTTCGTTGGTATTGGCCGGTGCCTCGGGTAATCTCCTCGACTCCATGTTCTACGACTTATTTTTTAGTATTGACCCTTGTGTTCCGTTTAATCAGTTGGATGGTAGTGGCCATAATGCTGTTTGCTCGGCGGGTCATTTTAAATATGCTGTTGAACTCAGGCATCAAGGCTTTTTGTTTGGCAACGTTGTAGATATGTTCCAATTTAATGTGCGCTGGCCTGCTGGCCTGCCTTATTTGGGTGGTTCAGATGTATTCCCTGCTATTTGGAACTTAGCTGATGGCTGTATTTCCGTTGGCCTTATTTGGGCTATTTTCCGGCAAAAAACGTTTTTCCCTAAAACCTAGAAATTCCATTTCATGCTTCGGTCGTCGAGCATGGCAAAGGATATTTTCCATGCGGTTGTGGGCGCAATTTGGTTTCCATCAGAGAGCACACCGTAAACGCCAATGCGGAGTCGTCTTCGGCTCAGTTTAAAATTGCGCTCTAGTCCCGCGAGCACTTCATAGTGTTGCCAGTTATATTCTTTAATATACATGGCGCCTCCACCCACAACCAATCCGACGCGTGTCTTCTTGAAATAGGGCAATTTATTGAGGATGGCCCCGTTGTCGTGATGTACGTAATGTGCCTGAATAACGTAGTCGATTGTGCGTAAGGTGGTGTCAAAGCCCTGAAAGGAGTAGAGTGGGTTGGAGAACCATATCGGGTCGCTACGGCGTTGAAATTTGAAGTCTGGCTCATAAACCGCGCGCGCGCTCAAGAATTTTCCGACTGCTGCGCGGTAAGATGATGTACCCAAAGTACCAATCTTAAAGTTTTGCATGATTTCCAATTGCAAGTAAGCGTGGTCTACAGCACTATTGAAAATTTTGGGTAACCCGCGCTCGTAATGAATAGAGAAAGTAGGGTAGGCCGAACCCAAAACCACTTTTCTGTATGGTTCTCGCATGTAGCGTTGTTTGGGCGTATATGATGCACCAAAATTGATAATGTACGCATTATAGGGGTCAAAAGCTAAGGGGTCGTTATTCGGTAAAGCTTCATCTAGCCCATCTAAAAATTCATAACCTACTATGCTGCGGCGTTTGGTATACTGAGAATTGGCGTAAGCATAAAAGCCGTTGAAAAGTTCGTATTCTAAATTGATGTTGAGTTTGGTAGCTTCAAAGAAGTTTTCTCGTTTGTAGATTTGGGTAATGGCATCAAAACCCCGAATGACGTCGAAGTCGTGCGTTAAGGCTACCCTGAGAAAACCAAAATGAAAGGGGTCAAAGCGGTATTTCCACCAGGTGTCTCCTTTCCAATCGCCATTTAAAAAACCGTAAGTGATGCGGGTGTATGAATCGAGGGTGCGTTCATCTTTCCATTTTTTAAAATAGTCAAAGCTGGGTGCAACTCTTGGGCCTCCTATACCAATGGGTTGTACTGTAGAGGCCACAGAGCCGATGGTCCATTGTTGTTTGAGTTCGCGGTTGCGGTGGTCCACACCAAACCAAAGTACTTTAAGGACTGTCACTTTATTGAAGACAGCATCTATGCTATCCAAATACTCCTTGCGGTTGAGGTAGTCTCGGATAGAGTCTTTGGCGCGAATATATTTTACTTCTTCGTCGGTAAGCGCAATTGCTCGCTTTTCAACCCAATAAGAGCTGTCTCTTTCATAGGCTTCCTGCTTCGTGACGGCTACTTCTGAGTTGAAATACCTTTTGGCGTACTGGGGATCAAAGTTGTAATTATTGAAGCGTGCTTCTGTTTTACATTGGCTCACTTCGTTTTTGTATTTTACACCGTAAGTAAGCACTTGATTTTTGAGCACACAAAGGCTGTCTCCTTGAATATGGTAATCTTGCTCGATGCGGAAGTAGTCGTAGATGAGTAAATTACCCTTGTTCATGGTGAGGTCTATTTTTTGGACCAACCAAAGAGAGTCTATTACCCAAATATAACCTTCTAATGTAGAGGTAGCCGTGTTGCGTGGGCTAATTTTTATTTTTGAAATTTGGTAGCCATTTTCCTCGTACTTCTCTTCTAATTTATACTTGTAGGCTATAATTCCAGGAGCAGAAATCGGAGAGCTCACGGGTGTTTGGTGAAGGTCGTCGAGGTGCAGGAGGTTTTCAAAGAAGTTAAAATTTGATTTAACCGTGGTCGTGTAATATAATTGTGAAACATCGCCTAGGGCTTTATAGGCGTTGCGGATTTCTTTAACTTGATTTGGCGGTGCATAGGAGCGGTGGAGTTCCACTTCTACTAGTTGCAAATTTTTGAGCCACTCCGGTTCTTTGTTCAGATTTTCTGTAGGGTCTTGATCAGTTTTAGCGTTTTCTTTTTTGGGCTTTACTGTGTTTTCACGTTGTTCGGTGGCCTTGATATATACATCGACCTCATGCGGATACGACCATTGATTGAGCTGCTCGCGGTGTTCGACCACTTTCATGATTTTGTCTCGCCCTACATTCGATTTTTTAGCACTTACCCGCACATCTTGGACGTCAGTCAAGCGCATAGGGAATAACTGCATATTTTGTTTGGCATCTGCGTCGCGCATGCCTAGATAAAACTCGCGGTCTTGGTAACCTTCTGCGGTAAAAACAAGATAGTATTCTCCGGGGTTGAGAAACATTTCATAGTAGCCATTGGCATCGGCTACGGTGCGCAGGTCGGAAGCGTTCTTCACAAAGATTTCTGCACCTGCTAGTGGGATGTTCTGTTCATTGCTCACATAGCCACGCAATATTTTTTGCCCAAATATTGGACTCACAAGAAAAATAAGGATGCAGAATATACTAGTTTTCACGTCTTAAAGACCATTAAATGATAGAAAGGTTACACTTGATCTTCCTTTTTTTGTTGTGCCATTTCTTCTAAATGACGCTGCATGCGCTTCATCATCCATTTTTTGGTGCCGTACATCAAAAGCGCCATTAAAGGAACGACATAATAAGCCAACCAAGTTTGAGCTCCTTCTGTAGCTATTTTGTAGGTAATAGCCAAAAAGCTAAGCCCGGCAATCGCCAACCAAAGGTAGCCCGACATTTTGTTGTACTGACTGATGAAATCTTTATTTGCCATACTATTCTATTGTTTCATTTTTATCAATTTGCCAAGAACCCACTGGTTTGAGCAGCACATAGGAGCTGAAGTCTTGTTTGGTTTTGATACCTTCTCCAAAGACTTTGCCTTTTGGCGAGCGTACAATAACAGAAGACCTTGAATAAATGCTGCTGTCTTTTTGATTCCAGAAAAGCGCTTCGGTTTCTAGGGTTTGTTTTTTCTTGTGGTTATAAAGGCGCACGGAGTCTTTTACCATAAGTTCTCCGGTATTGTAATTGATTTCGCCGTAAAGCGCACTTAGTGTAGAGACGACATCACCTTTTTCATTGAAAAAATATACCCTCAAGCTATCTTTAATTTTAGTGATTTGTGACTTTCCACGATAGGTTTCTGCAAGTGCGGCATGAATCTTTACGCGTGCAAAACCTGATTCTGCATAGGTAAGGATTAAATTTTTTGTGCTTTCGGTGGGTGCATCGGCCTCGTAACTAATGCGTTGCACAAGAGCAATATCGTTTTCGCAAGCGCTTATAACGAGCAAAAAAGCACACCCTACTAAATAGGAAATGAGGGCAGGCATTAATCGAGCTGGCGCTTGCGGAACCATTTTTCAAAATTAGATGGGGCCAAAATAAGGCTAACACGAGCCGCAATGAACTGTTCTTTCCAGATGCCAGTAGCTATTGTTCGCTGGCCAAAAGTGAGGCCCACGTTCAGAGAAGACAAAGACACTTGGGCCAGTAACGGCAGGCCAAAACCAACCGTTAAGCCTTGTTCTTCGTATTGTAAACCACTAGTAGCATAGGGCAGGGTTTGTTGGTAATACCCTAAGCGATAGCTCAATTTTTCGAAGGCTTTGAGCGTTGCAATGTTCTCCACAACTTTGTGTTCTGGTTGAAATTGAAGTCCAAAGCTCGTGCGGGTGTAATCTTTTTGATCAAAACCAGTGAGAAGGTCTTGGTTCTGGGTCAAAGCACCAAAACGGCTACAGCTTCCAAAAAGTTGGAGCTGTGGGTGGAGCTCACGGGTTTGACGCTTGTATTTTGGTAATTTCCAAGCATAGCTGAAGCCCAATTGCGTGCTTTGAGCGAGTTGCGCTGAAAATGCCTGACTGCTATTTAAAATGGTATCGTAAGAACTTGGAATACCTATGGTTGAGGAACTGTAGAGTGCGCGTTGGTAAGTGCCACCGAGGGTAAGTTCTGGCTGATAAACCGCACTTAGGCTCAGCGCATGGTTTTTGCCCAGTTGTTTGGTAAAATAGCTGCCAATTTCTGTATGAAATGCACGCATGACAAGCGCATTGCTTTCTAGGCCGCCCGCCGTGGAGGCTCCTGTAACCAATACCGAGCTGCGCTCGTTGACCAGCGTACCAAAAAGATAGGATGCATTGGCGCCGATGGCAAATTTCGTATTTGATTTCTCGATGAGTCCGAATGAATACCCTACATATAAGTCCTGAATAGCACCCTTTCCTGTATAATTGTAACGTATAGAGTCTAGGCCAGTAAATTGGGTCTCGCTGATTTGATATCCGCGCGCGCTAAAAGGGCGAAGACCAAAAGACAAGCCCATTTGCTTTCGAATTTTAAATCCTAAGGTAAATTGTTCTACCATTGGCGTTGCCGCAAATTGCTGAGCGCTGGCATTGCTGTACCAAGATTGTCTGGAATGGATGCTCACGGTGTAAAGTGTGGCGCCTTTGCTCAGCCTGTTGTAGGAGGCAGGATTAAAATTATTGAGTATGGTGGAGTCAAATACATTGACCGTATTTTTACCAAGTGCATCTAAAATACCATGCCCTTTTGAACTCATTTCACCGAGCCCATAAAAGCTTGCGGGTTCTGCGGTAATAGACTGTGCCGATAGCGAGAAATAGAAGCAAGAGGCTAAAAGAAGTAGGTAAAGTTTATGCATTGGCTTGATAAAGAGCGAAGATTCCTTCTAGGGTTAAATTTTCGTGTACAAAGATGCCATTTTTTTGGCCTATATCAAAATGCCGTACATCGCCACCGGTAAGAAATACAAGTACATCAGGATACGCCTGCTTGTAGGTAGCCAATATACCTTCGATCTCTTTTTGCCAACCCAAATAAGTGCCAATTTCAAGGCATTCTGCGCTGTTTGTACCGATCAGCTGCTGGGTGGGTAGGGCAGCTACCTCTGGTAATTGAGCTGTAAAGAGCGCCATAGCTTTGCTGCGCATTTGTAAGCCAGGGCTTATTGAGCCGCCTAGATAGCGATTGGTTGCGTCTAAGAAATCAAATTTAATGCAAGTGCCTAAATCAATGGCAAGCCTTGGTTGCCCCATGTTTTGAACAGACAGCGCAGCAGCATTGCAGAGACGGTCTATGCCTAGCGTTTGGGGGCTGCGGTAAGCCATAGAAAACGGAAGCTGAACCATAGTTGTAATTTCAAAAACAGATATGAAATAAGCGCGCACTTTTTCGAGCAAATGCTGCCCAATTACGGACGAACAAGCCAAGGGGATGTTACGGTCGAGGTTGGAGAAAGAAAATGTATCTAGTGTAAAGCGTTCAACCAACTGAATGACACCATTTTGTACGATCGCTAATTTCAAATGGGTATTCCCGGCGTCAAGAAGATAAACTTGGTTTGCAGCACTCATGTACAAAAATAAGGACCTTTTTTGAACTTTTTTGGTTTTGAACTTGCGTAAAACAGCAAAAAAGTGTTAAATTTGCCTCCACCAACGGCTGGTACCTTAGCTCAGTTGGTAGAGCAAAGGACTGAAAATCCTTGTGTCCCTGGTTCGATTCCTGGAGGTACCACTTAAAAAACCCCGAAGAAACTTCGGGGTTTTTTTGTTTTTCATCTTTTTATCACTCCCCATTCACCAAATGAATAAACCCGTGTTTGTCTATTAACGTGCCTCCGAGCATTTCGCCGCGCAGGCGATAGAAGAACACGCCGTCGGTGTGGAGCTCCCCATTGAAGCCGTAGCCATCCCAAACGGCAATACCGGTTTGATCTTTTAATTCAAAAATAAGGTTGCCCCAGCGGTTCAGAATTTGAATGTTGTAGCTTTTAAACGAGGGGTATGGCAAAGTAACGATGTCATTAATGCCGTCGCCGTTGGGTGTGAATACATTCGGGACCCAAATATCGGGGTCGGAGACATAAACGGTGATAAATGCGGTATCTATACAACCAAGGTTATCGGTAATGGCCAGCGCAATTTGTTGTGGGCCGCCCGTACTAAAGATGATGCTTTGATCAGTACTTTGAAAATAAAGGTTGCTGCTATCCGGAAAAATCCAAGTCCAGGTGCTGAGTGGGTTTAGACTTGTGCTGGCATCAGTAAGTTCGATAACCTGATTGATATTCGCGTAGACCGGACTTGCATTGATTTGTGCATCGAGGCCACTCACACTTGCTGTGATAGGGTCGAGTAGGTATAAAATTTGACAGCCGGCGGTGTCGTAAACCGTTACGCTAGGGCTGTAGGTACCCGTATTTGGATAAAAATAGGGGAAGGTAAGGCTATCGCTTATCCAGATTCCATTCCCTAAGTTCCAGCTAACGGAGTCAATATTTGACGGATTTTGAATGGTAAATAATGCCCCTTGTGCGCAAATGGTGTTGTCTTGGATCCAAATGGGGGTGCCGAGTGGCCCGCCGATCGATACATAATTAGCCACCGTAGTGTCGTCTGTACAACCATATTGGTCCGTAACGGAAAGTATGAGGTTGAAAGAACCGCTGGTTACGAGTGTGTTGCTAGGGTTCTGTAGAATAGAGTTGTTACCGTTGCCAAATGCCCAATTCCAATTGGTAATGTTACCCATGCTAGTGGAAGCATCGGTGAAGTCGCAAAAGAGTGGAGGGCAACTATATTGGCCATTGGCATCTATGGCTGCTCCCGAAAAGGTATAGGATGGTTCGGCGTTTGGGTTTGAAATATAGATGGTTTGTACCGTTGTATCTTTGCAACCATTGATATCTGTTACAATCATAGAAATAGGAAAAGTTGAAAATAAACCATTTCCATTTGCAGCCTGGTTCAACAAGCATAAACTATCCGTCCCGGACGAAGCTGTTCCGATGAACCATTGGTATCCAAGTGGCTCTTGCCCCGTGCTTAAACTGGCAATGAGGCTGCTATCCAAACTACAAATAATGGTGTCAGCAGCAATAAGTGCCGTAGGTTTGGTGAGCGTAATTTGTACTGCAACTGGGTCGGAAACGCAACCATTGATATCTGTTGCGGTTATTGTCGCCGTAAAAATGCCATTACCTACAAAAGTATGATTGATGGCCTGATTGACGTTGTTGGTAGTAACTGTCGTATTGTTATCTGAAAAAGTAGTATTGAAACTAGCTAAGGGAAGCCCATTGGTGATGCTGTAGCTCGTGTTGGTAAAGCTCACAGGAAATGGCGAACAACCAGCATACGATGGCGCTATAAGCCCTCCAACAGGTTTGTTGGCTACAAAAATAGGTTGCGTACTGGTAGAGGTGCAACCTGCTGTATTAAATACAAGTAACGTAATATTATAAAGTCCGCTTGCTGGGTATACATAGTTTACATTTGGCCCGCTATTGATTTGTTGCCCATTTCCAAAAGTATAAAACCAATCATTGACCGGATGTGATGGCCAAGTGGTGCTTTGGTTAAATAAGCCAATAGCGTCACCCTTACAAATGGTGTCGTCGGGTAGTAAGAAATTGGATTGCAGTTGTGAAATAGTGACGGCTAAAGAGATGCTATCCGAACAGCCGGTGGTGTAGTTGTGAACTACCTGTTCAATCTGATAGGTGCCGTAATTCGCAAATGCGTGAGAGGTGTTGCCTCCATTGGGCAGGTCGAGTTGTGCATTAGTGAAATTTGTATTGGGCGTGTTGTCGTTCCATTCATAGTGCATGGCTACGCTATCCTCTAATTCACCGTGTATGGCTGTATTCTGAAATTGAAAAGTAACAGGCAAACTCGTTGGATTACAAACTAAATAGGTGTCCGGATTGAATTTTGCAATAGGCGCTAAGACATAAAGAACAGAATCTTTGGTTAAGGTGTCGATACATCCTCTAAAATTTACGTACAAAGTAACTTCAACCCAACCGGTGTCTTGCGAAAATTGAAAAGTTGGATCGTCTTGATCACTTATACCTTGCGAGAAATCCCATAAATAAGAAATTTCAGTAGTGTCATAGGGGACAGAAATGAAAAATTCAGATTCAAATTCGACATCGGTGTTGGCACAAGTTATGTTCGGATCCCAGCTGAAGTCAACAGAGTCTATGCTCCCCACCGTAACATAAGGCGTTTTGTTGATGGTATCCGTGCACCCTGAAGCAGTAGTAATTATCAGCGATACATTATAGACCCCAACGCCATAGGTTTGAGGTGGGGGTATCTGACCATTAAAAGTTTGCCCGTTGCCAAAATTCCATTGCCAAGAAATGATAGGGTTGCTCGGCGTAACTGACGTATCGATAAATTGTACGGTAAACGGAGCACAACCACCCGTATCTAAGGCATAAAAACCAGCCTCTACAGGCGTCATTTCAATATAGTCTTGTAAAGTTTGCGTTCCGCTACAACCAGCACTGGAAGTGTACGTAAGGCTTACATCATAAAAACCGCTGAGCTGATAAATATGCGCAGGTGGGTTGGCGCCTGTAAAGGTTTGGCCATCGCCAAAGCCCCAAACATAAGTACCATTTAAATTTGTACTGTTTACAAATTGAATGCTACCAGGTGCGCAGTTGGCCGTGGGGTTGGCATAAAATGTGGGTACGGTATTGGCCTGAATCACAATTTGCTGCGTGGTGCTCCCAGTACAACCAGAGTTGGTATTTTGGGCGGAAAGGCTTACCGTGTATGTGCCTGGAGAATTGTAAGTGACACTTGGGTTCTCGGCATTGCTTTGCCCAGCGCTACCAAAATTCCAGTTCCAGGCGTTTGCGCCTGCGGTGGAGTTATCTTGAAACGCAATAGTCTGCCCAACACAAGCAATTGCAGGCGCAGTAATACCGGCCTGAAAGTTTGATACAACTATAGCTTGTGTTTGGTTATTCACACAACCCGTGCTGGTATTGGTGACGTTCAAAACAACTTGATAAGTGCCTTGCGTGTTGAAAGTAATACTTGGAGGAGTAAATTGACTTGAGGTTTGGCCGTTGCCAAAATTCCAAGCCTGCGAAAAATTGGCACCTTGAGAAGAGGTGTTGGTAAAGGAAAGGGTAAGCGGTACCGTGCAGCCTAGGCCATTGGCCGAAAAGCCTACATTGGGTAAAGGGTTTACGGTAATATAAGCCGGTTTGATTTCGGCATCGGCCACGCCACTCGCATTGGTAGCAACAAGGGTGATGGTAAAAGTACCTGCCGTGCTAAAGGCATGACTAGCGTTGGTAGTAGTAGCAGCATTTCCATCGCCGAA
Source organism: Flavobacteriales bacterium UBA952 (assembly GCA_002293185.1). Taxonomy (GTDB): domain Bacteria; phylum Bacteroidota; class Bacteroidia; order Flavobacteriales_D; family Crocinitomicaceae; genus UBA952. The sequence goes on from DBCS01000008.1 coordinate 292,746, forward strand.
ATCCCATTGATAGGAGCTCAGTGCAGCCCCACCATTTGCACTAGAGGTATTGGTAAAATTTACATTTTGCCCCACACAAACCGTTAGTGGGTTGGCTGTAAAATTAGCAATCGGGCTTTGTGCATAAATATGGGTAATGAGCCAGCTTAAACTGACAAGTAAGAGGCGTAATGGGGTCATTAGTTTCTTTAACGAATAAAGAACGAATAAAGTTGCTTTTAGGGGTTGATAGACCTTAAATTTTCAGGAAACTTCGCCTCCATAGCCGGGAAAAATACATGACCTAAAATCAGCGGATTAAAGACGAAATATTGACAACGCACAAGCGCTCCGTCGGGTAGTTGGCACCAGAAGCTATTCATATCCATATTGACCAACTCTCCAAACTCATTGCGTTGTACCTCTTTACTTTTGATGCGGAACATGCTTAGAGAAATGCGCTCGTTGTTCGTTTTGACGGCTAACATGCAGAAGGGCTTACTTTTTTTAACGCTGTCTACTTGTTTGTCTGACAGCGAAAAGTTCATTTGTTCAAAATGTATTTTTTGATAGCCTTGAAGGTAGCGATAGACATTGGTGGTGTCGAGACTCGTTAACGGTTGGCCATTTTGTGTTACTTGGAATCGGCGACCTTTTTTTTGGAGCTCAAAGCTACGGTAAGGTTCATCATAAAATTTTGCTTTAACGCTTTTGATATCTTCTATTTGTAGGGCCATAATTTCGGTGCAGGCCCATTGGCGTGCATCTGCAAAAAAGCGTGGATCTATCAGGCCGTTCATGCCGGCAAGTTTCATCATAACGGGGCTTGCGCTCTTCCCTTCGTTGGCGGTTTCTAATAGCATAATTTGGCCGTAGTGATCTGGGCTTGCTGGCCCCATATACCAAGTTTTGGTCCATTCTCCGTCTTGAAAGATTTCCACTTTGATGTGCGAGCTAGCCATCAGTTCAGTGAAGCGCTTTTCAGATTTTTGAGGAAGGTAGCCCTTGAACTCAATTTTGTGGAAGGCCTCTAAAATCAAAGAGACGTTCGTTTTAGAAACACAACCCCCTTTAAGGTCCGTCCAGGAGTTGTTCTTCTTGATCAATGTGAATTGCTGGCCAAAAGCATCGGTAATAATGATTTTGGAAACCGTAGTGGTGTCTTCAATTTTGAAGTTAAACGCACGAGCGTCGGATGCGCCCTGATTATCTTTTAAGTTCAACGCAAACCAGGATAGGCAAGCCAGTAGTATGATAAATAAAGCAAGAATGAGACCTTTTTTCTTCATGGAGCGTAGTAATTATCGGGTGTAGCGTCTTTTGCGAATCAAGTTCATGATAAAGGCAAGCACCAAAATCAGCATCAAAGGTGTGAGCATATTGATGCTCTTATAAAAGAGAGCGGATGATTTTACTTTTTCTTTGTCGATTTCTTTGATATCGATTTGACGGCTGCGGATATCGAGTACGGAGTTGTCGCCCATCATGTAGTCGACTATGTTTTGAAAAAGCTCTTGATTGCCAAACACTATAGGGATGCGTCTTTGTGCCAATTCAGCATCTACCTTGAGTTCGTTTATGGCAATCGGACGATACATATAGCTATTGATTTTTTTCGGGTCGAGAATTGAGTCATAGCTATTGCGAATAAAACTTCCGTTGCCCACTACCAAAATTTTGGTTTCTTTTTGGCTTTCTTCTAGATAATTGGCATCCTTGCTTTTGGCGAATTCTGCCACGATACGGTTTTTAAAATGAGACTGATAAAAGCCTTCGGACAAGCCAGCCACACATAGTTTGTTGATTTCATCTTCTGGATTCTCTACAAGTTTTGGATTCTTGCCATAATTGAGTGGCAAGGCCAAATTTACCAAGGGTTGTAAGCCACTAGGAACCGCATTGCTAGAACTCGTTAAGATAGGGGTGAGTTGCGCTTTTGGAAGCTGAACAAATTCGATCTCATTCGCATATTTTAAGGAAACAGGGTCTATATTGCGCGTCATTGGGTGCAAGCTTGGGGTGGCGAGCATATGATAAAACCAAGGAAGAAAAGCGGTTTCGGCAAACGGAACAATTTTTGGTGCACAATTGGCATCGAGCACAAAGTTTTCTTTGATTTTGATACCGTAGTCGAATAGCAAGCGGTCGAGTAAAAGATTTTTACGCGCACTGTGGGTCATGCCGGTGGCATTGAGGGTATCTTCGTTGAGCGCGAGTGTATTCATAAAACACATGAGCTTACCACCTCTGAGCACAAACTGATCAATGAGGTAAAGATCTTTTTGAGAAAAAGGAGACTGTGGATCGGCAATAATGAGGCCATCGACTTCTTTAAGGGCTGCAATGCTGTCGTTGAGCAGCACATCTTTAATTTGATAATAAGGGGATATGAGCGCCCGAGCTCGCATGGTTTCTGCAGGGTTGAGTTCACCATGACCTTGTAAAAAAGCGATGGTTGGTTTACTTGTTTGGGTCAGGCGGCGCATTGCCGAAAGCAAGTTGTATTCTAAATTATTGAGCGCATTCTCTATTATCTCACTCATTTGTTCGAGGGCATAAGGCCGCCCCGGCTGTGTGCCAGGAAGCAACTGAACCACACCTTCTTTGGTAAGGCCATTGACACTGTACGAAAGCAATGCGCCTGGAAACAAAAGCATCTGACTTTGGGTTCCGTCTTTGAGGTAAAGGATTTCTAATGGCAAAATACCGCGTCCGCGATCGTAGAGCTGCGAACGAAGGGCATTGATTTCATCTTCTGTCCCTACGTTAGGATCTGTAAATAAAAACTCGACACGTGCACCAGCTATGCGCTTAAAGTCTTTGAGTTTGTCTTTGAGTGCATTTTGAAAGTTCTTGAGTTCGGAGGGCATATTGCCATCTAAGTATATTTGGATACTGATGCGGTTTTCGAAGTTTTTCTTGTCGGAGAGGTAAGAGACCGTGCTTTGTGCTAATGAATAGCGTTGGTCTTTGGTCATGTCGAGCTTCAAGTAAAGCATAGAACCAATAAAATTCAGCAAGACCAACACAGCTGCGAGTAAACCTAGAAGGGTCCAGTTGTAAATACCTTTGGTGAAGTTGAATTTCATGCGTTATTTTTTGAGCGATTTGAGAACAGTGAGCGAAGCCACCAAGAAGAGGGCATTCAGGCTTAAAAAATAAAGGATGTCGCTCGTGTCAATGACGCCTTTTTTAATGGCCTCGTAATGAAAAGCGATACCGATATATTTAATAAGGTAATCTAAGCCACCAATCTGACTAAAATTCCCTAAAAGTTCAAAACCATCATAGAACACCCAGCACATGAACATTGCAAGTATAAACGCAACTATTTGGCTGTGGGTGAGTGCGGAGGCAAATATTCCAATTGCAACAAATGCAGCGCCGAGCAAAAGCAGCCCGATATAAGAGGTAAAGGTGGCACCTAAATCGATGTTGCCAATAGGTTTACCTAGGTAGTACATGCTGACTAGATATACGATAGTAGGTACGATAGCCACGAATACCAAAGCTACCCCTGCAAGATATTTAGCAAAAATGAGTTGAAAATCTGAGATAGGACGCGTGAGTAGTAATTCTATGGTTCCGGTACGGCGCTCTTCTGCGATAGAACGCATGGTGATGGCCGGAATCAGGATCAGGAAGATCACTGGCGACATGTTGAAGAAGGGAATGAGGTCTGCTGTAGAGCCTTCGAGTAAGTTGGTATTGTAGGTGAGGATCCAGTGAAAGAGACCGCAAGCAATTAGGTAGATGAGGATAAATACATAACCGATGACAGAACTCAGGAAGCTCGAAATTTCTTTGAGGAATAAGGCGCGCATAGTAAAAGTTGAGTTGTCAAATTTAACAAATATCTATAAACAAAAATTCCCGCCTTGTGGGGCGGGAATTTTAGATACACTCAATCTTAATTATGCTTGTTTCACATTCACGGCATTCAAACCTTTACGGCCTTCTTGCAACTCGAATTCGACTTCGTCATTTTCTTTGATTTTGTCTACCAAACCGGTTACATGAACAAAATATTCTTTGTTCGTGTCTTCTTCAACAATAAATCCAAAACCCTTGGTTTCGTTGAAAAATTTTACATGTCCTTTACTCATTCTAATAATATTAATTTCGGTAAAGGTAAGGACCTATTTGTGTTTTACAATATTATTATGAAATAAATCCGTTAAAATTTTGATTTAGACTCCACGCTTCGGCCTTCTGGGCAAACCAGGGCTTGATTTTCGGCCATATGGAGGCGAAAAGATCTGAGGCCCTGTAATTGGCTAAATCTTGTTCAGAATGCCAAATTGAGTAGGTAAAAAGTAGGCAAGGGTCATTTAAATCTTGTAGTAATTGCATGCCGCCACAACCCGGAAACTGAGCAACTTGCCATTTGATGCTTTCAAAATGTTCAAGAAAGTCCGAAAGACGTTCTTGCTCAAATTTCATTTTGACTACTCTAATCAACATCAGAAAAGCGATTGGATATTTTCTTTGGAACCCTGCGGTGTAAATTCGACGTGAACGGGATCGCCGATGCGCATGCCAAAAAGTTTACTTGCGCCGCCAAAACCATTGTTGGCTCCGCGGTTAATGGCAATTTCTAAGTGGCCTGAACTATTAAAGATGGCTACGCGTTCTCCTTGTGAAACCGCATTGTAGGTTTGGGATATTTCGTCGATAAAATATTCTTTTTTCTGGTATTTAATGATGAAAGGTACGTCGTTGCCAAAGCGTTCGAAGTCTGTACGTGTAATGTTGGTGATCAGGTTGCCGAAGCTATCGATGTGTATGACAATACCACGAATGAGCAACTGATCAATGGCTGGTTTTTGATCGAAAGCGCGTTTGTATGTGCCAGAGGCTTCGCAAAAAGTAGAGAGCGGCTCTTTGTTGGCAATGCGCTGGGCTAGTTGAATAAAGCAATTTTTGGTCGTAAAGCGCCAAGACTCGGGTTCGTCTTTGATGGCACTGTAGAGATAGAATTCGTCTGCGCCGTTTTCTTCGAGAAAACTACCAAAAAAACCGTTGTCGTTACAGATAAAAAATTGGTCTTTGAATTTGAGGATACCAGGATATCGTTCCTTTTGGGCTTCAAATTGAGGTTCGCTGTCTACGCCAATGAGGTGAATAGTACCCGCTGGGAATTCTTCGTAGCAACAACGCAGTTGAAAGGCGGCTTCTCGAATGTTAAAGGGGGTTATGCCATGACTAATGTCGATGATATGGGCAGCAGGGAATGCCTGAAAAAGCTTTCCTTTGATTGCAGCGACGTAGTAGTCGTGGTAGCCGTTGTCTGTAGTGAGCGTAATGATTTGCATAGCTGAGAAGGCAACTTTGTGCTCAGAAATTCATAATTTTACCAAAAGTAATTGAATTCGTTAGAAACCCTTCATAAAACCATCAAATAAATTGAGTTCAGGTCAACGTCAGATCAGCATTGAAGGCCTTAATCCGGCCGAAATCTATGGTATCAATAATGCTAAGCTCAAACACATCAAGAGTTTCTTTCCAAAACTCAAGGTCGTGGCCCGTGGCAATGAGCTCACCCTTGCAGGTGATGATGAGGTAATGGATGAATTCGAGCGTAAATTTGCGCTTATTGTGCAGCATTATCGTACCTACAACGAAGTCACCGAGAACAACATCGATAACCTTATGTTGCAAGACGGCGCCAAAATGCTTTCCCAAGACGACGGCTCCGAAACACTTGTCCATGGGAATGGTGGGGTTAAAATTAAAGCCCGAACCGTCAATCAAAAAAAGTTGGTTCAGGCCGTTATGGAGTCCGATATGGTTTTTGCCGTTGGGCCTGCCGGTACGGGCAAAACCTACACAGCAGTTGCCATGGCCGTGCGCGCCTTGAAAGCCAAAGAGGTAAAGCGCATTATATTGACACGTCCCGCTGTGGAAGCCGGCGAAAATCTCGGTTTTTTACCCGGTGACCTCAAAGAAAAGCTCGATCCTTACTTAATGCCGCTCTACGACGCCCTCCGCGACATGATCCCCGCAGAGAAACTTGCCGACATGATTGAATTTGGCGTCATCGAAATTGCGCCGCTTGCGTTTATGCGGGGCAGAACCCTAGATAAAGCCTTTGTTATACTAGACGAAGCACAGAACACCACCCAAATGCAAATGAAGATGTTCCTGACCCGCATGGGTATGACCGCTAAATTTGTCATTACCGGCGACATGTCTCAGGTGGATCTCCCATCGCGTCAGCGCTCGGGTTTGTCTTATGCACTAGATGTGCTCAAAGATATTGATGAGATCAAAATTGTGCGCTTGGGGCAGTCAGACGTCATTCGCCACCGCTTGGTCAAGCAAATTATTCAGGCTTTTGATGTAGCGGAGCACCAAGAAAAAATCGACAAGCAAGCAAAAAAAGATCAGCAAGAAAAACAACAACAAAAGAACTCCTAAAATTCAATTTATTTTTATGCAAGCCCTTACCAGTAATTCATTTCAGTTTCAAGGTCAAACCAAAGTCTATAACGGCAAAGTAAGAGACGTCTATACCCTAGACAACGATTTACTCGTCATGGTGGCCTCTGATAGAATTTCGGCTTTCGACCACATTCTTCCAAAAGGAATTCCTTACAAAGGTCAGGTGCTCAATCAGGTAGCCACTATGTTTTTAAATGCCACCAAAGATATCGTTCCCAATTGGTTGCTTGCTACACCAGACCCAGCGGTTGCGATTGGTGTGGCTTGTGAACCCATTCGTATAGAAATGGTGATTCGCGGATACTTGGCGGGTCATGCCGCAAGGGAATACAAAGCGGGTAAGCGCATTCTTTGCGGGATTGCTTTGCCAGAAGGTCTCCAAGAAAACGACCGTTTACCAGCTCCAATTATTACGCCTGCAACCAAAGCAGAGGAAGGTCACGACCAAGACATTTCTCGAGAAGATATCCTAGCACGTGGTTTGGTTCCATCTGATATTTATGCCCAAATGGAGCAATACACCCACGCGCTTTTTGAACGCGGTACGCAAATGGCTGCTGAGCGTGGGCTTATTCTAGTAGATACCAAATATGAATTTGGTCTGCACAATGGTGTGGTCACCCTCATTGACGAAATCCATACGCCAGATTCTTCTCGCTACTTTTATACCGACGGCTATGAAGCGCGTCAGGCAAGCGGTGAAGCACAAAAGCAACTCTCTAAAGAGTTTGTGCGTCAATGGCTCATTGAAAACGGCTTTCAAGGTTTGGAAGGTCAGCAAATGCCATCCATGCCCGACCACTTCGTGCAAACCATTTCAGAAAGATATATCGAACTTTACGAACGCATTACAGGCCTTGCTTTTGAGAAGGCGGACACCCAAAATATTGTTGCCCGCATTGAAAATAATGTCAATGCTTACCTCCAAAACAATTAAATTATGTCTGTACACCACACAGCACCAAAAAAAATCACGACCCACACCCTTCAGGAAATGAAGTACGCGGGTCAGAAAATCTCGATGCTCACTGCCTATGACTACTCCATGGCGCGGATCGTGGACGAAGCGGGTATAGACGTCATACTTGTCGGAGACTCCGCCTCTAATGTCATGGCTGGCCATGAAACCACCTTGCCCATTACCTTGGACCAAATGATTTATCATGCATCTAGTGTGGTGCGCGCTGTAGAGCGCTCTTTGGTTGTGGTAGATATGCCCTTTGGTTCTTATCAAGGCAACTCAAAAGAGGCTTTATCAAGTGCCATTAAAATCATGAAAGAATCAGGCGGCCACGCGGTTAAGCTGGAGGGAGGCGCAGAAATACTTGAATCCATACGCCGCATACTCACTGCAGGTATTCCAGTCATGGGGCATCTGGGTTTAACGCCACAGTCCATCTATAAATTTGGCACTTATGTGGTTCGTGCCAAGGAAGAAGAAGAAGCTGCCCGACTAATTGCAGATGCCAAAGCACTCGAAGAGGTGGGCTGCTTTGCGATTGTACTCGAAAAAATCCCTGCAGCGCTTGCCGCACAAGTTGCTCAAATGGTTCAAATTCCAATAATTGGGATTGGAGCGGGTGGAGGTGTAGATGGCCAAGTACTCGTCATTCACGATATGCTCGGAATAAATAACGAATTCAACCCGCGTTTTCTACGCAAATACAACAACCTTCATGCCCACATGCTGCAAGCTTTTCAAGACTACAAAGCTGATGTACAATCTGGCGATTTCCCAAATGTTACGGAGTCCTACTAGTTTATTCAGTCTTGTCATTTTCTTTTTACTTCTTGGTTGTAAAGATCAACAAAGACTTGAGCTTTCAGCCAAGGACAACTTATGTAAGTACAGCAAGTACTTACATATATATCAAAGCTCGAAGGGATATAAAATTGAAATCTCGAATCCTGATCAACAAGGCAAGGTTCAAGCATTCATCATCAACAAGCCATTTGAGCGTATAGCAGTACTCAGCGCCACTCATGTTGGTATGCTTTCGGCCATCCATCAGCAGCAAAAAATTTGTGCGGTTTCGGATTCAAAATACCTTTATAACCCTATTCTTAAAAAACGCCTAGATCAAAACCGCGTTACTGATCTTAGGTCAGAATTAGGTTTTTCATCAGAAAAGTTGCTCAGAAGTAAAGCACAAGTGGTTATCTACAGCGGTTTTGGCAATGAAAGTCAGCAACTCAAAAGACTAGAAGAAGCAAATATCTTAAGTATCGCTAATTATGAATGGCGAGAAAACACACCCTTAGCAAGGGCAGAATGGGTGCTACTTTTTGGTATTTTAAGTGGTCAGTTTGAAGAAGCACGCCAGTTTTTTAAGCGGGTAGAAGGCAATTACCTGCACCTTCAAACACAAGTCCTTCAGAACAATCATTCCAACCAACTTCCCGTACTGATCAGCGGAAACTTGTATGGTGATCAATGGATAGCTCCAGCTGGTCAAAGTTTTGAGGCTCGTATTTACAAAGATGCTGGTTTTGCGTACCTCTTCAGTAAAGCGCAAGGTTCCGGAAGCGTCTTTAAGAGTTTACCTGAAATTCTCCAAAAAGGAACTGCTGTTGGTTTATGGCTCAATCCAGGGCAGCCAACTCGTTCAGGGCTTTTGAAGCAATATCCAAAAGCAAAGTTCTTCCCATTTTTCAACAAATGCATTTTCTGTTATACCGCTAACACGAATAAATATTGGGAACAAGTTGCCGTTCGTCCTGATTGGCTGCTCGAAGATTTGAGTCAAATCGCTTTGAAACCAACAAAAAAAATGCATTTTTATGCTTTGGTAAAATGAAGCGGACTTCTTTCCCTGTACTTTTTTTTATGTTAGCGCTGCTTATTGCGTTGTCTTGTGTGCATTTATTTGGTTTGCAAGCTCAAGGCATCAGCAATAGACTCGTGTTCTGGGAATTTCAATTCCCAAGATTACTGAGTGGAGTATTGGCAGGAGCAGGACTCTCCCTTAGTGGCTTACTGATGCAAAATCTTTTTCAGAATCCGATGGCTGGCCCTTATGTATTGGGTATCAATTCAGGTGCTAGTCTATTGATTACCATTTTGATCTTAGGCGCGGGCCCTACGGTTTTAAATCAACTGAGTTATGCCAGTGCTGCAATGATGGGTGCATTTTTAGCAGCTAGCTTCATGTTTTTGGTTGCAAAAAGGGTCCAAAATATACAATCATTGTTAGTGATTGGCCTGATGTTTGCCAGTTTTACAGGTGCTATCGAGTCTGTGCTTCAGTCTTTTGCAGCCCCTGAACAAATCAAACAACTGTTTATCTGGAATATGGGTTCGCTGCAACAAATGAGTGCTGCACAGGCACCATTACTTGCTGTATTCGTTTTGGTGGGTATCGTGATTGCGCTGTTTTTGATCAAGGGGCTCAACGCTATGGTACTTGGAGATGCGCAGGCCCGGCAACTTGGCGTTAAAGTGAACTTTCTTAAAGTTTCTATTTTATTTGTAACCGCACTCTTAGCAGGTAGTATAACCGCTTATTGTGGCCCTATCGCGTTTATAGGTTTGGCTATTCCCAATTTAGCACGTGCCATTTTAAAGACCCAAGACCATCTTGTACTCATCTTATTCTCTGTCTTAGCCGGCAGCTGTTTTCTTGTCGCTATAGATGTACTTATTTTACTTTTAGATCCCTGGATGAGTATTCCAGTCAATGTTTTAACGGCCGCAATTGGCGCGCCTTATGTTGCATACCTCATGTTGCGTCGCAGATGATCAAGATTGAAAACGCCCAAATAGGTCATCAGCATCTACTGATTTCCATCGATGAGTTGAAGCTTCCAGCTGGTCAGCTTTATGCGCTCATTGGCCGAAACGGGTCGGGCAAATCAACCTTCTTACATTCATTAATTGGGCAGTTGCCTTTACGCGCTGGTCAGCTTTCACTGGGCAACTTTTCGGTTCAAGCGCTACAAAATGACCATCTATTACGCGCCACTCATGTTTCCTTTGTAGCGAGTATGTTCCCTGGAATTGATGCTCTTACGCTCCATGCATACGTCTCGCTTGGTCGCTTACCTTATTTAGGTGCATTTGGCCGTATGCAAGATAAAGATTTGAGCTTTGTAGATGAGGTACTGAGCCGTCTCAACCTTACAAGTCTTGCGCATCGAGCTACCCAAAATTTAAGTGATGGCGAACGTCAATTGGCTAGTTTGGCTCGTGCTATTGTGCAGGACACGCCATACATGATCTTAGACGAGCCCGCTTCGTTTTTAGATTATTTCAATCGAGAATTATTGCTAGAACAACTTCAAAATTGGGTGCAAAGTAATGCAAACCGCACGGCAATTTTTTCGAGTCATGACATCGATTTGTGTCTGGAAAAGGGAATAAAGTTGCTTGTTTTACACGAGCAAAGGCTCACGCTTTTGGAAAAGCCGACCAAAAAAGAAGTGATGGACTTACTTTAGATAGTCATGATGTCTTTCTCTTTGAGTTCGAGAAGCTCATCTACTTTTTTGATATAGGCATTGGTTATTTTTTGTACTTCCTCTTCGGCATCTTTGGATAAATCTTCTGATAAACCCTCTGTTTTGAGGTCTTTGATCATGTCAATGGCATCTTTGCGGTTGTTGCGGATACCAATTTTTGCATTTTCAGCTTCAGACTTAGCGCGTTTGACGAGGTCACGACGACGTTCTTCTGTGAGCGGAGGAACGGCAATAATGAGTTGTTCACCGTTATTTTGAGGGTTCAGGCCAAGGTTGGCGTTAATGATCCCTTTTGCAATATCGTTTAGCAAAGGTTTTTCCCAGGGTTGCACAATGATGGTTCGGGCATCCATGGTATTGACATTAGCTACCTGTTGTAGTGGAGTCATGGCGCCATAGTATTCAACCATAACGCTGTTGAGCATAGCAGGGCTGGCTTTGCCTGCTCGTATTTTGATTAGTTCGTTTTCTAAGTGACTCAAGGACTTTTGATTGGCGTCTTTGAAGTCGTCGTAGATCATTGAAAGTTCTTCTATCATGATGCACTAACTATTGTTCCAACACGTTCTCCTTCCATTAATTTGCGTAGGTTGCCAGGAGTATCCATGTCAAATACGATGATGGGTAAATTATTTTCTTTGCAAAGTGTAAAAGCAGTCATGTCCATGACGTTCAGCCCACGGGCATAAACTTCGTCAAAAGATATTTGATCAAATTTGACAGCTGAGCTGTCCTTGAGTGGGTCTGCAGTATAAATGCCATCTACTCGGGTTCCCTTGAGAATAACTTCGGCATTGATTTCAATGGCGCGCAGTGAAGCTGCAGAATCGGTAGTGAAAAATGGATTGCCCGTGCCGGCTCCAAAAATGACGACTCTTCCTTTTTCGAGATGACGAACGGCTTTGCGGCGCACAAACGGTTCTGCGATTTCTTTCATTTCAATGGCAGATTGCAAACGGGTAGTGACACCAACAGATTCCAGTGCAGACTGAAGTGCCATTGAGTTGATCATGGTGGCGAGCATGCCCATGTAATCACCGTGGGTGCGGTCCATGCCGCCCTCTTCGGCTTGAACACCCCTAAAGATATTGCCACCGCCAATGACGATAGCGATTTCAACACCTAATTGATGCAGATCTTTAATTTGCTGAGCGTAGGCGCTGATGCGTGTATTGTCAATACCAAATTGTTTATCTCCCATGAGAGATTCACCGGAAAGTTTGAGGAGTATGCGTTTGTACTTCATATGCAAGACAAATATAATATGATTCGTGTTTATTTGCGATGAGGCTAAAAAAAAAGCTATCGATGTCGATAGCTTTTTTTTAAAATTGGTTTTGCTTAGCTCAAAGAGAAGCGTTTGAACTCAGAAACAGTAAGACCCTTGGATGTGCTGTTTAAGAATTGTTCAACTGTGAGTTTGTTGTCGCGGACAAATGCTTGACTTAATAGTGTATTCTCTTGGAAGAACTTATTTAAGCGACCCAAAGCAATTTTCTCAGCCATGTCAGCTGGTTTACCTTCTTGGATAGCTAGTTCTTTTCCAACTTCGATTTCGCGCTCAATTGTACGCTCATCGACACCATTTTTGTCGATGGCAATTGGAGACATTGCGGCAACTTGCATGGCAACTTGACGACCTGCTTCTGCAACTTCTTCTCCCGAAAGGGTCAAGCCAACAAGTGTCGCTAATTGGTTACCAGGGTGGTTATAGGCAACTACGTTTTCAGCGCTAACAACTGCGTAAGCAGAAAGATCGAGTTTTTCGCCGATAACACCAACTTGTTCGGTGATTTTATCTTCCACAGAAAGTCTGTCATCATAAGCAAGTGCTTTTAATTCTTCAGCAGTTTCAGGAAGTTTGCTGAGTGCGATGTCAACTAAAGATTGAACAAATGAAACAAAACCGTCGTTTTTGGCAACGAAGTCTGTTTCACAGTTGAGCGTTAAGATGACACCAGCTTTGCTGTCGGCCGTTGCTTGTGCCATGATTAGACCTTCTTTAGCGTCATTGCCACCGCGTTTTGCAGCAATCTTTTGTCCTTTTTTACGAAGAATATCGATGGCTGTTTCGAAATCGCCATTGGCTTCTACCAGGGCGTTTTTACAATCCATCATACCAGCGCCTGTCTGTTGGCGCAATTTGTTTACATCTGCAGCTGTGATAGCCATTTTATAAGAGTTTATTGGTGAATTATTCAGCGCTTTCAGAAGCATCCTCAGCAGGAGCTTCAGCTACAACCTCAGCAGGAGCTTCG
>DBCS01000008.1:305962-333052 GCA_002293185.1 Flavobacteriales bacterium UBA952
ACAACCTCAGCAGGAGCTTCGGCTTGTGCCTCAGCAGGAGCTTCGTCTTTGTCGGTAGCTTTCAGGTTTTTACGATCTTCTAATCCTTCTTTAATGGCACCACAAATAGCATCGAGAATTAAAGTGATGGATTTTGTAGCGTCGTCATTTGCAGGAATAGGAAAATCTACCAATTTTGGGTTAGAATTGGTATCTACCATGGCAAACGTAGGGATATTCAAGCGGCGTGCTTCTGCAAGGGCAATGTGCTCTTTGAGGATGTCGACGATGAAAATGGCTGCAGGTTGACGCGTCATGTCTGCAATGGAACCGAAGTTCTTCTCGAGTTTTTCACGTTGACGACTTTTGAATAGTTTTTCACGCTTATTGAGGGTATCCCAAGTTCCGTCTGACTTCATTTTGTCAATGAGTGACATTTTGCGAATAGATTTACGCGTCGTTTGGAAGTTGGTTAACATACCACCAGACCAACGCTCTGTTACGAACGGCATGTTGACTGCTGCTACGCGTTCAGAAACGATATCCTTGGCTTGTTTCTTCGTTGCTACGAAAAGTACTTTTTTACCAGATTTAGCAATTTGCTTCATTGCAGCACATGCGTGGTCTAGGTGTAAAATCGTTTTGTTGAGGTCAATGATATGTATACCTTTCTTCTCTTCGAAGATGTAAGGAGCCATTGCCGGGTTCCACTTACGCTTGAGGTGACCAAAGTGTACACCGGCGTCTAGTAGGGTTTCAAAGGTTAATTTAGACATATTTTGTTTTGTTTACGTTCCTAATTAAATTACCAACATTGAAGGGGCCATAAAGGCAGGTGCTCCAACGCTTGGATGCTAAACAGTCCAGTAGGCGAATTAACGCTTGGAGAACTGGAATTTCTTTCTTGCTTTTGGTTGACCTGGTTTCTTACGCTCTACCATTCGTGGGTCGCGCGTCATGAGGCCTTCTACTTTGAGCATTGGTTTGTAGTCTGCAGATATTTCTACGAGTGCGCGGGAAATACCCAAGCGAACTGCTTCTGCCTGACCGTTGATACCACCACCGACAACGTTTACTTTGATATCGTACTGACCAGCTGTTCCGGTAAGTGCAAACGGTTGGTGAACTTTGGCTTGAAGAAAGTCAATCGGAAAAAACTCAGTCATCTCGCGTTTGTTGATGGAGATTTTACCATTTCCTTTTGTTAAATAAACGCGGGCTACCGCTGTTTTTCTTCTTCCTAATGCATTAATGACTTCCATACTTATTATTTGAGGGTATCAAGATTCAATAATTCAGGTTGCTGTGCTTCGTGGTTGTGAGCAGCACCTTTATATACTTTAAGATTGGTGTAAAGTTTGCGACCAAGTGTATTTTTTGGAAGCATTCCTTTGATTGCTTTCTCGATGAGGCGCTCAGGGTGGTTTTTGAGCATGCTCTCAGCAGACGTAAAACGCTGACCTCCCGGATAACCAGAGAAACGAACGTATTCTTTATTTTGGAGTTTGGTACCCGAAAAGGCGATTTTCTCCGCATTGATAACGATCACATTGTCACCACAGTCTGCATGGGGTGTGTAACAGGTTTTATATTTTCCTCGGATGACTTTGGCAACTTTACTTGCCAAACGTCCGACGGTTTGACCTTCAGCATCCACAACAAACCATTTTTTATCGGCAGTTTCGGTATTACCAGCTAACGTTCTGTAACTTAATGTGTTCACGGTTCTTTCTATTAAATAAAAAACTTAATTACCCTAAATTTAGGGGTGCAAAGATACAACTATTGTGTTTATTTACAAACGAAAAGCAGAAAAAATATGAGATTATTTTGCTTTGAAGGCTGAAATCGCGTTTCGAGTAAATTCACTCAAGACCAAACGCCCGCTGATGGCCGCTCTTTGTAAGAGTAAATCATCCCAGTTTTCGGTACCTTGCCAGAAGATTTTTTTGAGTTCACTCATGGCTTCGGGGTTGGACTGCGCTAGCTTGGTGCTGAGCGTTTGAATGGCGGCATCTAAATGCTGCTCATCTTCGAAAATCTCGGTGTAAAGTCCTTTTTCTTTGGCCCATTGTGCACTGCGCCATTCTGAGGCGTTAATGGCAAGCTCACTCATGGCAGATAAACCAATTTTTCTTTCTACTGCAGGCCCAACTACAAAAGGCCCGATTCCTACAGCGAGTTCAGATAGCTTAACATCTGCCATGGTGGTGGCCAAACAGTAGTCAGTAGCTGAGGCAAGACCCACGCCCCCGCCAACCGCGCGTCCTTGAACGCGTCCGATGATAAGTTTTGGTGCTTTTCTACAGGCGTTGATCACTTTGGCAAAGCCCGAGAAAAATTCAAGGCCAGAATCGAGGTCTTGGATGCTCATGAGTTCGTCAAAACTGGCCCCAGCGCAAAAAGCTTTACTTCCTTGTGATTGGAGCACTAGAACTTTTGTGCGTTCATCCGCGGCTATTTCTGTAATGGTATCTGCCAAAGTTTGAAGGATATGGCCAGGTAAAGCATTGCTCATAGGGTGCCCAAAAGTGATGATCCCGATGCCTGATTCGGTTATTTCGTTTAAAACAAAACCGTCGTCGTGTGGTGCGTCCATTCTTATTTTAAAGTAAAGCTGTCTGTTCCGATTAATGCACCATCACAATAAATTCTGACTTTGTAAGCGCCTTTGGCTGCGGCTTCTCCTTTGAGCTCATAGTAAATGGTTAGGTCGAGCGCTTGGTTTTGATAATCTACTTCTTTGCGTTGAGAATAAGCCACTGTTCCGCTTTCTGTTTCGGTTACAAAATTACTACTGCCTTGTAGAATATCTCCGTCTGGTGCAATAATTTGGAGGTAAACGCTTTTACGACCGGTAGCAGCGAGGGGGTTTTCAGATAGTGTAAAACTACTGCGGAATTGCACTGCATTTTTAGCGCGGTCAGTGACATCCATTGAATTATTTAGACGCTGTTTGAGCGCTTCCGATTGAATGCCATAGGCTTGTAATTTGCTTCCTTTTTTAACTTGTTGTTGCGATTCTTCAGCTTGCTTGCGATAGGTATCTCTTTCATTGGTGGTGGTGGATAGCTTTACGTTGGTTTCTTCTAAACGGCTTCCTAAATCGATATTGAGGGTGTTTAAAGAATCTATGGTGCGTGCATAGCTGCGCATAATCGAGCGCAGTGTTTCATTTTCTTTTCGGGCTTTGACTAATTCTCGAGCGGTCATTTTGGAGCGGTCGAGTTTTTGCAATAAAGAGGTAATTTGTGCTTTTTGGGCGTTGAGGCTATCGGCTTTAGAGGCATCTTTTTCGATGAGTTTGTTGTAGTTACGAAGCATCTGTTGTAGGTCTTGCTTGAGGTCTTGTTTCATGCTACCAGTGTAGCCGGAAAGCGCAGCTTCCATATCGGCCATATCGGAAAGCAAGGCTGAATTTTTGTTGTTACAGGTGTTAAGTGCTGCGCGCTGCCTTGACCAAGCGAGTGTGAGCCCCGCAAGTCCTGCCAATAAAATAAAGATAAAAATGAAATAAAAACTATTCGATTTTTGCGGTGTTTGAGGTTGTGTTTCCATACTATGGTTAATTTGTCAATCAAAAATACAAAAGAAATTCTTGCAATTAGCCTGAGCAGTAAACTATTGATGTAGTTGCCAGCAGACTTCTTTTGTGAAGCGCAAAATGCTGTCGGGGCCAACTGCAGTAAAACGCGCGTCACTGCTAGCCGGGTAGGCCCCGCCGTGGTGCATGGCTTCTATCACACTCACACCTGTGGGCACCCCATTGATGATTGCTCTACCTACTTTTTCCTCTATAAAATGAGTGAGGACAGGATGAATGTCAAGAGCGTTGTTTGTAAAAATACTAATGGTGAGTTGGCCATTCATTTTTTCAAAGAGGGGTTGTAGTACATTTTCATTTTCAAAAGGACTCAAAACAGCGAAGGGGCCGAAAACTTCCTCTAATAAGGTGGATTCGATCAGGAGTAGCTCTGGAGTGGTTTGGGCAATTCCCCAAAGTCCTTTAAGCCCGTCTTGGTTTACATTTGATTGATAAGGCTTTACTCCTTTTACTTGAAATACTTGTCGTTTACACGCCTCAAATTTTTGATAAATATCGGGGTGTAACATCGGAACAGCAACAAGGGTTGCAAGGGCTTCTAAAAGCAACTTTTTAAAGGTTTCAAAATGGGTGGCGTCCACGAGCAAAAGCCCTGGTTTGGTGCAAAATTGACCCGCATCTGTGCAAATGGAGCGCGCTAATTGCTGCGCAATTGTCTCTATTTGAACGATTTGAAGATCTGAACAAATGACAACAGGATTCAGGCTACCCATTTCGGCAAAAACTGGAATTGGTCGAGGACGTTGTGCTGCGAGGTCCATGAGTGCGCGGCCACCTTTGATGCTGCCGGTAAAACCAATTGCTTGAATTTGAGGGTGCTTTGCAAAAGTAGTGGCCCAAGCGTAGGTGTTGTCAATTACATGACTAAAAATGCGGTCTGGAAGATTTAGTTCTTGGAGTGCGCGCTTTACGCAGTTGGCCACAGCAAGGCTGGTGCCTACGTGCATGGGGTGTGCCTTGACCACTACACAACAACCTGCAGCTAAAGCCGCTGTGGTATCTCCCCCCATGGTGGAATACGCAAGTGGAAAATTTGAGGAGCCCAGAACCAATACAGGGCCAAGGGCTATGCGCTTTTTGAGCAGGGTTTTGTTTTCAAGTGGGAGTATATTTTGCTTTTGCCAAGAAAATTGTTGGATGTGTTCGGCAAAGACGAAGATCGTATTCGTGAGTCGGGCAAATTCCGATTCAAATCTTTCTTTGGAAAGCCCACTTTCTCTGCAGTAAACCTCTTGTATGTCTAATTTATCTTGTTGTAAAAAAGAGGCGATGCGAAGCAATAGTGCTGCCCTTTGGGTTGGCGTGGTAGCTTTGAAACGCTTTTGGGCTTCTTGAATGTTATTTTCCCAATCTTGCAAGAAGGAGGTAGGCGTTGGGAAATACAATTGGGTATCCCAGGTGTTGAGGGCGGCTTGAAAGGTCCTGAAACCTTTGGACATTTGCTTAAACTTCAGTGAGCTCAAAATGATAGCTCTCCATAATTTGGTTGGCTAACATTTTTTTGCAGGCGGTATCCACCATTTGTTCTGCTTCTGCCTTGTGTGCAGCTTCTAAAAAAAGGCGAATGTGTTTGCCAATACGAACGCCATTAATTTGGGCAAGCCCGATGTTTTTCATGGAGTTGGTGACCGCTTTTCCTTGTGGATCTAAAAGTGCGTCAAGGGGCATGACGTCGATTTCAGCTTTGAATTTCATGTTGTTTGAATTGAAAATTTTCAATGATGGATAAAATCAAGTACAAAATTATAATTATTGGAATGGCCCAAATCAAAAAAAGTGGAATACTTATCAACGAAATAAGGAGTAAAATGTACCGGTATTGGTTGCCGCTCCATTTAAAATTTTTGAATTTGAGCGCTATTAAAGGCAATTCTACAATCATCAAAATAGAGAATATTACAGAAATTATACTGAGGCTGTAGCAGTCAAAGACAGTGTAAATAAAGGTAGATTGATGACCCCAATTCTGTAATTCAAACCAAAAATAGAGCGGAAAGAACGCAAAGAAAATGGTTGCTGTCGGTGTTGGTACGCCAATAAACCTATCGGTCTGCCGTTCGTCGATATTGAATTTAGCCAAGCGAAACAATGCAAAGAATGGAATGATGAGTGCTACGAATGGTAAATACTGAATAGAAGCATTATAAGTGTTGTTACGCCCATAAAAAAAGGCTGATTTCCAGTCGATGAGTTGTGCTACAACGTATTCTTGAGCTACACCGCCGTAACTTTGGACTCCTTCTGCATTTTTCATTAGGCCACTAGGGTCTATGCCAATAATGATCATGACAAACATAAATAGGCCAGGTGCAACGCCAAAACTGACCATATCAGCTAAGGAATCGAGTTGTTTGCCGAGTAGGCCGTCTGTTTTGGTATAGCGTGCTACAAAGCCATCTAAGAAATCGAGCACAGCAGCTATGGCCAGGGCGTAAATTGCCCAGTCTAGCCGACCACTCAGGCTAAAAATAATAGAACAAATGCCACCAAGCAGGTTCAAAGAGGTGAGGAGATTGGCCAAACCAAACATGTGTGTGTTTTTTGTAAAAGTACCTATTAAACACAATTTTTTGTGCAATTTTGAGTTTTTGTAGCATGTTATCAATCAAAACCACTTTATTCTTTACATTATTTGGTCTTGTTACGGCATATGCCCAAGATTTTAATCCGAAGTATGCCAACGAATTTCTAAATATGGGCGTAGGTGCAGATGCACTCGGAATGGGCTCAGCAGTGGTTGCGGACGCAAAAGGCCTCACCGCAGGTGTTTGGAACCCGGCAGGCTTGCTTCAGCAAAAGCAAACCACAGAAATCGGGCTCATGCACGCCTCTTATTTTGGCGGTTTGGCCTCTTTTGATCATATCGGAGTTTCTCGGCGTGTGAGCGCGCAAACGGTAGTGGCTGTCAATGTGCTGCGTTTGGGTGTAGATAACATCTACAATACCACCCAATTGATCGACAACCAAGGAAACATTGACTACAGCCAACTACAAACGTTTAATAGTGCAGATTACGCCATTATTGGCTCGTTGGCCAAACCCACCCGAGTTGCGCACCTGACCATGGGGGTAAGTGCAAAGGTTTTGTATCGCCACATTGGTAATTTTGCGAGCGCTTATGGTTTTGGTTTTGACGCTGGGCTCCAATACAGCCCAAGTAGGTTTTGGTCTGCCGGCTTGAATTTCCGGGATGCAACAAGCACGTTTAGTGCCTGGACCTACAACCTGAGCCCAGAAATGCAGGCGACTTTTTTGCAAACCAATAATTCCTTGCCTCAAAATGGAATCGAACAAATGTTACCAAGGTTGGTTTTGGGTATTGCAGGTAAACTACCGCTCAAAAGTGAAAAATATCAGCTTGGTGGCCAACTCAACACAGAATTAACCACAGACGGCCCGCGCAATACCCTGCTTTCGGGCAAGGTATTTTCATTGGATCCAAGAGTAGGGTTGTATTTAACTTACGATAACAAATTAACGCTGCGTACAGGCCTTTCACAATTTCAATACTTCACGGACTTTGAAGCCAAAGAAAGCCTAGCATTTCAGCCACATATAGGCGCAGGAGTCCTACTTCAAAACTGGACGATCGACTATGCGTTTACGCGTTTAGGTTTGGGTGGCGAGGGCTATTTTACGCATTTGTTCTCGCTCAAATGGGCGTTTTCAGCGAAAAGCTGATCAGAAAAATTTACAACTGAAAATAGCGGTGTCGTCGATGTAAGGGAGTTTTCCTTTCCAATCTTCGAGTTTGGAGAAAATAATGTTGTTCATGTCTTCCATTTTTAGGGTAGAAAATGACCGCACTTGCTTAATGAGTTGTTCCACGCCAAAAGGTGTTCCCTTTTCATTTTCGAGTTCAACCACACCATCTGTAAAAAGCACCATTGTAGATTTGGCCTGCATTTGCATTTTCCCAACTTGCACAAATGGCAGCTCGTCGAGCATGCCTAGTCCAATAGAGCCTTCTGTCAATAGGGTCGTATTTTTTCCACTAATAATGAACGGTTGGTTATGCCCTGCGTTTACATAATGCAACTGACGTGTGTAGGCATTGTAATGGGCAATAAAGAACGTGATGAATTTTTCACCTTTGGCATTTTTCATCACCAATTTATTGAGCTCTTCCATTAAAAATGTCATTTCAAATCGTTGGTACTTAAAAAGTGTTCTGATTGTTGCCTGAAAATTGGCCATAAGTAACGCAGCCGTGATACCCTTTCCACTAACGTCGCCAATGCAAATAATGTATTCTTCGTCGCCGAGGGGGATAAAATCATAGAAGTCGCCACCTACTGCATGCCGCGGGATGTAGCGTCCAGAAATATCCATTTTTTTGTTGGAGGGTAGGTCCTGAGGAAATAGTAATTTTTGCATTTCTGAGGCAAGCTCGAGCTCTTTGGAAATCTGCTCTTTGATGGCATTTTGTGCACTCAACTTTTGATTTTCGAGTGCAACACATAAAATATTGGTCAGGGTATGCGCAAAAGAAAAATGTTCGGGTTCTAAGGATTCGGTGTTGCTGTGGGTCGATAACAGTAGATAGGCCAGTGCCTGCTCTTGGTGGTAGATGGGGATCACTGCCTGAAAATCTTGGATCACCGTACTTTTTGACGATGCAACGAGTGTGATCTCTTTGAAGCGCCCTAATTCGGTCATGACTTCCTTGAGGTTCATTTTCATTTTGTAACCACTTTTAATGGGTGCTAAATCTCCCTGAGTGAAGATCAAAAGAAATCGGTTAAAGTGTAGTTGTTCTTTAAGAATGAAGGTAAAAATTCGATATAAGTGTTCAACCGCTAAATTTGCATTAATAGCGTTAGTGAGCTCTAGTATAGAATGCAAACGGTTGTCCTTGAGTTCAAGGTGAGCTAATGCTGAAGTTTGCCGATTTTGCATAGATGTGCCGTAGGTTACAAATGTAAAAGCTTTAGACCTAGGTCAAATTGTATCGGACAATAACTTATGAAAGCAGAGTTGTTCAAAGTGAGGCCACAATTTTCCAATAAATCCAAAAAAATCTTGTTTTTCAAGAAGAAATACCTATCTTTGCATTCCATTTTCGAAAAGTAATACAAATGAAAAAAGAGATCCATCCTTCAGATTACCGTTTAGTAGTGTTCAAAGACATGTCTAACGACTACGCGTTCATCTGTCCTTCTTGTGCTGAAACTAAAGAAACCATCTCTTGGGAAGACGGCAACGAATATCCTTTAGTGAAGCTCGATATCTCACACAAATCTCACCCGTTCTTTACCGGCATTGCACAATTTGTGGATACGGCAGGTCGTATCGACAAATTCAAGAACCGTTACGGTCGTCACATGAAATAATGTTCTATTGACCCCATTACATATTAAAGGCTCCTAATTGGAGCCTTTTTTCGTTTCTATCCTTTTTGTTCCGTAAGAAATTTGGCTGCCGCCCGAGAAAGTCTGTCATTCATCGCAAGCCCAAGACCATGGTCTGGAAAGGACTCAACATAGATTTTTTGTACACCTAATGCATCTGCTTGGTGCAGCGTTGCATATAAATTGCGCGCCGCTTCTAAGAGCGTACCTTTTTCACTTAAAATCAGGTGCGGCCCTTTGATGTGCTCATTTTTACCGATGGTAATTTGCAGGGTAGTTAGGTATTCATTGGAAGGTTTGAATCCTAAAAACAAGGGGGTGTGTGTTGCGTAGTGATGTTTGACCATTCCACTTGTACGCACACCATTGTGTTCATGCACTTTTGAGTCTGGGCTGTAACCTAATATTTTGGCAAGTGCTTCTGTGGTGATGCTCCCATGTCTGTAGATAAGCACCCGCTCGTTCTCTAGGCCAATAATCGTAGATTCTAATCCTTCCCAACATGGACCGCCATCGAGAATGTAAGGGATGCGATCATGGAGTTGTTCAATAACATGCGCGGCAGTTGTTGGGCTGAGTTGGCCATATAAATTGGCACTCGGCGCAGCAATGGGCCTATCAAGCGCTAGCAAGAGTTCTTGAAGTAATGGGTGCTTCGGAAAGCGAATGGCAACTGTTTCTTGCCCACCGGTAATGAGTGGGCTCACCAAACTGCTTTTTTGGACGATAAAAGTAAGTGGCCCGGGGCAAAATACTTGGCGCAATTGTTCGAATACTTCAGCAAAAGTATCTATGTAAGGTAAAGCTTGTTCAAGAGTTGCAAAATGCAGGATCAGTGGGTTATTTGTCGGACGACCCTTTGCCTTAAAAATATCGAGTACTGCGCCGTCATTGTTGGCATCGGCGGCCAAACCATAGACGGTTTCAGTTGGGATTGCGACGGTTTTTCCACTTTGAATCAAAGTGAGCGCTTTTTTGAGGTTCGTACCAATCTCCGTATTCATAACACAAATTTAGGTTCTTATTTGATAGAAAAGGTTTTGCTTGATCATTTAGCATTTTTTTCTAAAAAAAAATGCTGTTCTCATCGAAGAAATCATTTTTGCGCTTAACTTTGTGTAGAATAATTCTAAATAAGATGCAAATCATCCTCGCCGATAGCAATGAACTGATCCGTTTGGGTTTGAGAACCATCTTAAATTCTCAATCCGACATCAGCATAGTTGGCGAAGCCAAAAACCATGAGGAGCTTATGGCACAGCTCAAAACCTTTGGCGCCGATGTCGTTTTGATCGACTTTACCTCTCATGGCTTCAGTATAGACACCGTTCCCAAAGCACTTTCTAAGTATAAAGCACTTCGTTTTGTTGCCTTGACAGAAGCGCAGCACGCACCTATCCTTATCGACGCGCTCAAATCAGGTGTTACGAGCTATGTTAAAAAAGATTGTGAGCTCACTGAAATCATTGATGCTGTCAAAGAAACAGCAAACGGCAAACAGTTCTTTTGCGGCCAAATTCTAGAAACAATTCAAAAATCAAATATAGATCTCGACGAGCTCAACACCGAAGATTTTAATTGTGGTCCGGTGGTTTTGTCCGAAAGAGAGAACGAAATCATTACCCTTATTGCCGAAGGTCAAACCAATGAGCAAATCGCCGATATGCTTTTCTTGAGCAAACATACCGTCAATACCCATCGCAAAAATATCATGGCCAAACTCGGCGTCAAGAATACCGCCGGAATCGTTATGTATGCCGTAAAAACCAGTTTGGTATCTCCAAATAGATTCTTGTTTGCGCCTAGTTTAGCTTAAGACTTCAAAAAGTCAATACGCCTAAAAGGCAATGCTAAATTTCAGATTGAATAACCGTTGTGTAAGGTAATTTGGCACGGAGTAAAACTTACCCTGAACGTCTTGTATCCACTGCTTTGATAGCACATTATTGACCCCAAGGATATTGAAAATTTCTAGAGAAATTAGCGCCTGATCCAATGCGCTCCAACCTTTTTTACCTTGTCTGAGTTCGGTTTTTCCGTGTAGCAAATCATAGGATAATCCGAGGTCTACACGGAAATACGAACGCATGCGAAGGGTGTCTTTGTAGCGGGTAAAATCTGGAGGGCCGTAAGGTAGACGAGCACCGTATTGTAGGCCCATTTGTACTTTAAAGGCTTCGTATCCTGGCATTTGGTCTTGCACTAGTGCTCCGAAGGTGAGCCATTGATCGGTTGGCCGCGGAATAAATCCGGGTAGAATAACGGCTGAATCTACTACTGTTTGGTCTTCGCTGTAGCCAAAAATAATACGTTCTCCAGCTGCATTAAAATACTTTGTGTAGGTATCGCCAATGATGTCTTCTTTTGTAGATAACAAACCCAATTTAAAGAAGGATTGAATACCTTCTACAAACTCTCCATGCACGTTAAGATCTAAGCCATAAGCGTAGCCAACGGCATTATTATTGGCATAGTAGCGGGTCCGCACATTTTCAATTTCGTAGGGGTTGAGGTCCCATAGGTATTTGTAATAAAGTTCGGTATTGAGTTTAAAAGGGGTTTGGCGGCCCCACATTTGAAATAAAAATTCGGATCCGGCTACGATGTGCAAAGATTTTTGTGCCTGTACCCCAAGGGCTAGCTGGCCATCAAAGGTCCGAAATTCTCTGTAGAGCGGTGGTTGGTAGTACAGCCCGGTCGAAAACTTAAAGAGCAGTCCTCGGCGCACTGCTTTTCCGTTTTGCCACATATAAGCAGCGGGTGCGTAAGAAAAACTCAGGCGAGGCGTAAAGTAAGGCTCTTTATTAATGCTTGTATACCCACCGCGGAGCCCAAGCTGAAAATTAAGTCTACGGGTTGAGATATCGAGGGTGTCGGTCCAAGTTTCTTTGCGCCCTTCAACTTTGTAAACGCCAGTCACCATTTTGTTGCGTTGCACCCGTGTCCAGGAATTGGACCATTGCACAAATGCGGTGCTGCGGTAGCCATCGAGTGTAAGGTTTCCTTTGATGGTCTCGAACAAAACAATTGAATCGGGTTGTGTTTGCGGAAGGCTGTATCCGGAAGAGTCGATGAGACGCCACTCGCTGAGTTGATCTTTGAAGTGGTCGGCTTGCAACTGAAAACCCCATGAAATTTCGTTGTAGCGTTTGCGGTTTTTATTGACATCGGTAAATCCGTCTTCAATTAAGTAGCTTCCGTTGTGGTAAACCGAAAAAATTTCAGCACGCAAGCGGTTGCGGCCATGATTGAGAAAGCCGCCCACACCGAGTGTGGCTATAGAGTCTCCAAATTCTTCTTTAGACGGATCGGTTTCGAGCTCATTGATAAAGTATTGTCCTAAGATATCAAAGTATTCGCGCTCATCAGATTGAAATGCCGAGGCGTAAAAATCGAGTTTAAGCTGATCTTTGGCGTATTTGAGAGAGGTGCCACCCATGAGTGTCTGAAAGTTTGAGTTTTCTTGGCCTTCAAAATAGATCATGAGGCGGTACGCTTCGTTGGCGGTTCCGAAATCGGACTGCGCTGTTTGGGGTGCAAAGCGGTAAGCGTTGGTCGAGAAGTGCCCTAGAAAACTCCAGGTCCAGTGTTCATTGAGTTGGTAGTTGGTGAGTATTTGTGCATCGGCAAATACCGGGTTGTAGGCGCCTTTGGTGGGCAGCGTATTGAGAAAGTAGCCATTTGAACGGTAGCGCGCACCAACTAAAAAATTAAAGCGTTGACTTACGGCTTCTTCGACGTGTGCCTCCACGCCGAGCAAGGAGGCCATTGCCGAAGCATGAAAAGCGTCAGGGGTTTTGTAGGTGATGTCGAGCACCGAACTGAGGCGATCGCCATAATTTGCTGCAAAACCGCCGGCACTAAATCGTACGTCCTCGACCAAAGAAGAATGAATAAAGCTCATGCCTTCTTGCTGCCCACTGCGGGTTAAAAAAGGCCGAAATACTTGAAAGCCATTGACGTAAACCAAGTTTTCGTCGTAGTTGCCACCCCGAACATTGTAGTTTGAGGTGAGTTCGTTATTGGAGGTTGCTGCAGTAGTGAGGGTTAGGGTTCGCTCCAAACCCACAATTCCTTTTAAATTAAGTTGCGGAAGCTTTTCAATTTCAAAAGGGTTTTGTCCTTCTTGACGTACGACAACACCACGGTTATCCTGAATAGCAAAATTTTGATCCGGTAGCTCTTGGCGTAATTTGTTGTCTGTAATGAGGGTATTGAAGGTGAGTTCTGTTCCTTCAAAAAAATAGTGTAATTCGATCAATTGCCCTACTTGGACGTTCTGAAAAGCGTAATAACCTTGTTGATCCGTGGTTGTTTCAGCTGGGATGTTTACCGAGCGGTTGTCGATCACCTTTAATTGAATTTGAGCACCAACTGCAGCTTGCTTTCCTTTGACGTAACAATGCCCAAACACGGTAATTTGTTGAGCGAAGAAAAGCAAGGGAGCGGACAGAAAGAAAACAAGTAAAAGCTGCTTCATTGCTACAAAGTTACAATCCTTAACGTGCATTTGTGCGCTTTATTTGGTTTTCGTTCATTTTCATGTCTTGGAAGTTTCGCTTACATTTGCTTTATGTTGTCTTCAGATAAAATTATTATAGGCCGCAGAGAACTCGCGGCATTGCCTGACTTCGGTTTAGAACAAGTGAAGGTAAAGGTAGACTCAGGTGCCTACACTTCTAGTATACACGTGACTTCATGCTTTGAAAAAGCGGACCAACTCCATGTCGTATTTCTCGACAATAAACACCCTGGCTTTACAGGCCAAGAGATGCACTTTAAAAAGTTCAGAACAAAAAAAGTCAAGAGCAGCAATGGAGAAGTTCAAGAGCGGTATTTTGTATTCGGAACAATGATAATTGCGGGTCTTTCGATTCAAACAGAATTCTCTTTAACCGTAAGAAAAGGAATGCGCTATCCGATTTTGTTGGGCCGCAAAATTCTCAACAAATATTTTCTCATCGACACAAGTCAAAAATATCTTTATCTCCCAATCTCCATTACAGCATGAAAATTGCCATTCTCTCCAGAAACCCCCATTTGTACTCGACCCGTAGGTTAGTCGAAGCAGCAGAAGCAGCAGGCCACGAAGCGCACGTTATTGACCACCTCAAATGCAACATTGAAATCGAACAAACTGGCCCGGCTCTTTATTACCACAACCAATACCTCAAAGGCTTTGATGCGGTTATTCCTAGAATCGGGGCCTCTGTAACTTTTTATGGTACGGCGGTGGTGCGTCAGTTTGAAATGATGAACGTTTTTACAGCCGTGGGTTCGAGAGGAATCATTCATTCCCGAGACAAACTCCGTTGCTTACAAGTTCTTTCCAAAGAAGGTATCGGTTTGCCTAAAACGGTTTTTACCAATTACTCGAAAGATGTCAAACACGTGGTAAAAAGCGCAGGAGGTGCACCGGTTGTGCTCAAGTTACTTGAGGGCACCCAAGGTTTGGGGGTTGTTTTGGCTGAAAACCTGAACGCCGCGCAGTCGGTACTCGAAGCCTTTAACGGCCTCAAAGCACGTGTAATTGTTCAAGAGTTTATCCGTGAAGCCAAAGGCGCTGATATTCGGGCATTTGTTGTGGACGGAGAGGTAGTAGGCGCCATGAAGCGCCAGGGTTTACCCGGCGAGTTTAGGTCAAATTTGCACCGCGGCGGGAGTTCTCAAGCCATTGAACTTAGTACGGAAGAAAAATACACTGCTATTTTGGCAGCAAAGGCCGTTGGTTTGGGTATTGCGGGTGTTGATCTTTTACAATCTGAACGCGGCCCTTTGGTTCTGGAGGTCAATTCGTCTCCGGGGCTAGAAGGAATAGAACAAACCACCCAAAATGATATTGCTGGTAAAATTATTGCGTTTATAGAAAGAAATGTCAAGCGCTAGAAAGGTAGAGTACAAAAAAATGACAATTCTTGGGCAAGAAATTGTACCAGGCAAGGCAGTTCAGCTGAATTTAGAGGTAGCGCACTTGCACACCCGCACACCCATTCAGGTACCTGTTTTGGTAGAACGCGCCAAAGAAGACGGTCCTACTTTATTGGTTATGGCAGGTCTGCATGGCGACGAACTCAATGGTATAGAAATTGTGCGCCGTTTTTTGCGCAAAAAACTCAATAAACCTACCAAAGGCACTATTATATGCCTGCCAATCTTCAATATTTTTGGTTTTTTGAACCTCAAACGCGAGTTGCCCGACGGCCGAGACCTCAACCGCAGTTTTCCGGGTAGCAACAACGGCTCTTTGGCCGCGCAGTTTGCCTTTCATTTCATGAAGGAAATTGCCCCCTATTGTGACTACATCATTGACTTTCATACCGGGGCAGCCCAGCGCAACAACTTTCCGCAAATCCGCTGTGTATTCTCTGATCAAGAAAGTGTGGAACTCGCCAAAATATTCAATCCACCTTTTATACTCAATTCAAGTCTTATTGCTAAAACGCTGCGCGAAAGCATGGTGAAGCGCAATAAAATGCTCTTGCTGTTCGAAGGAGGCAAATCGAATAACATCGAAGAAAATGTTGTTGAAGAAGGCCTCAATGGCCTCAAACGCGTCATTACCCACTTGGGTATGCGCAATTATAAATTTGATATTTCCAAAGACCGCGAGCCTATTTTCATCGGTGAAAACAAATGGATGCGCGCACCATCGAGCGGCATGTTTCAGTGTTTTGTGGCCAACGGAACGGCTGTTCAGAAGGGAGATATTTTAGCCTTGGTTACCGACCCTTACGGCAAATACGAAAAGAAAATCAAAGCAAGTCAGAATGGCTATGTGATTTGCATCAACGAGGCTTCTGTCGTTTACAAAGGCGACGCCATCATCCATATAGCCAAAGAAAAGCCACAACAATAAGCCCATTAAAAAAGAAACTATGAAAAAGGTCCTATTTCTTACCGTACTCAATTTGCTGACCCTCCAATTAGTTGGGCAAAACAACTTTACGCCGCAACAATTTTTGGGCTACAATATTGGTGAGCAATTTACCCGCCAGCACCGTGTGGTCGATTACTTCTTTGCACTTGAAAAAGCATTTCCGAATAACATTAAAGTCGTGAAGACGGGGCAAACCTATGAGAAACGAGACCTTTTGTTGTGTTATATTGGCACGCCCGAAAACCTCAAGAAACTCGAAGAAATCCGTCAGAAGCACCTTACCCAAGCGT
The DNA here is from genome assembly GCA_002293185.1 of Flavobacteriales bacterium UBA952. Taxonomy (GTDB): domain Bacteria; phylum Bacteroidota; class Bacteroidia; order Flavobacteriales_D; family Crocinitomicaceae; genus UBA952. The sequence goes on from DBCS01000008.1 coordinate 322,064, forward strand.
CTGACGAAAAATTGGCAATTGTTTGGTTGTCTTATAATGTGCACGGCAATGAAAGCTCCGGGACAGAAGCGGCCATGCAAACGGCGTATCGCTTGCTCACCGACAAAATTAATTATCTAGATAATACGGTCGTCATTATGGACCCATGTTTGAATCCGGATGGACGAGACCGCTACGTGAACTTTTATTACCAGTATGGCGCCAACCCAATCGATATGCAGCGTTTCAGTGCCAGCCACAACGAAACTTGGCCAGGCGGGCGCCCTAATCACTACCTCTTTGACCTCAACCGCGACTGGGCCTGGATGACGCAAATCGAGTCTTCAATTCGCATGCAACAATATAACCTTTGGTTACCTCACGTGCATGTCGATTTCCACGAGCAGGGCATCAACGAGCCGTATTATTTTCCGCCGGCAGCAGAGCCGTATCATGAAGTAATTACCAATTGGCAGCGCGAGTTCCAGCAAGAAATCGGCAAAAACCACGCAGGGTATTTCGACAAAGCAGGCTGGTTATATTTCTCTAAAGAAATTTTCGACTTGCTTTACCCAAGCTATGGCGACACTTACCCTACCTATAGTGGAAGCATCGGCATGACCTACGAGCAGGGCGGAAGCGGGCGCGCAGGCCTAGCGGTAATTACCCAAGTGGGCGACACCCTTCGTTTGGCCGATCGCGTGGCGCATCACGTTACTACCGGGCTTTCAACCGTAGAAACCAGTGCGCGCAACGCTGATAAATTGGTTGCTGAATATCAAAAGTTCCGCAAACAAAAAGATTTCAAATACGACAGCTACGTCATTAAAGGTAGTAATAACCAGATCGAACCACTTTTGGTACTACTCGGCAAAAACAATATCGATTGGCAAATGGTTTCTACCAGCACCCAAGCGGTGCCTGCCAAAGGTTTCCATTTCAAAACTGGTGTTCAGGAAGCATTTAAGTTAGAAATTGGCGACATCGTAGTCTCTACCCAACAAGAAAAAGGAACGCTCGTTTCGGTCTTGTTTGAACCCCGAACCAAATTGTCCGACAGTCTTACTTATGACATCACGGCGTGGTCCATGCCTTACGCTTACGGTTTAGACGCCTACGCAGTAGAAGGCCAATTAAAAGCCACACCTTTTGCAGCTACTGGCGAGCGCAAATCTGATTTTTTGGCCGTTGAAGGCTTCATGGGCTATGCCGTTCGCTGGGAAACCATGCAAACCGCGCGCTTTTTAAATGCGGTGCAGCAAGCAGGCCTCAAGGTCTATTTTCATGAAAAAGGTTTCAAGCTCAAGGGCCAAACTTACGCACCCGGAACACTTCTTTTACTTGCTGGCGAAAACCAGCGCCCAGATTTCCATAAGATGGTCAATGATTATGCGGCGCGTTATCAAGTAGACATCAAGGGCTTGCTCACAGGAATGGTAGATCAAGGGCCAGACTTCGGTTCTTCTTCCGTTAAAATGGTGCCCAACCCGCGCGTTGGTATTTTAGCCGGCGATAGCTTTTCTTCCTTAAATGTCGGCGAAATCTGGCATTTCTTCGAACAACAATTGAACAAACCCGCACACCTCATTTTTGAAGACGATCTCAATGCCGCACTTGCAAGCTTAGATGTATTATTTGTACCTGAGGGTGGCTTTGATATCGCAGGCAATGCTGCACTCACCAAATGGGTGCGCGAAGGCGGAACTTTAATCGTGACCGGTGGCGCCGTGGATGCCCTTGCCGACCAAGAAGGTTTTGGTATCAAACGCAAAGAAGGAAGTGCTGGGCCAAGCACACCTGTAAGCTACGGCAACCAAGAGCGCGATCAAATCTCAGACAACATCATTGGCGCCATTTACCCTTGCGTCCTGGACAACTCCAACCCAATGGCTTTTGGCTACAATCATTATTACACCTTGCGTCAAGGAGCTAGCGTCTATGAAATGGAAGGCCAGCCCGTTTTCGAATTGGAGAAAAATGCCACAGCAGTCAATGGATTTGTGGGCGCGCGCGTTCAAAAACAACAATCCGAAGCAGACATCGCTGGAACGGTCCAATACGGCCGCGGCACCGTTGTCTATTTGATTGACAATCCACTCTTCCGCGGCTTCTGGGAAAGCGGCAAACTGATGGTCGTCAATTCTATTTATTTTGTAAATCAGTAAAAATATGATGCGACTTCTCTTACTCTTTTTATTGTGCTCTGGGCTTTCTTTTGCCCAGAATTGGGCTCCTAACGGCGCTCAATGGCATTATTCTTATTACGGGTTTTTTCCTGGCTATGTCGATATCGCTTATTCTAGTGACACCCTTATTGATGGGCAAGTCACAAAAAAACTAACCAAAACTTTTCATGGCTTAGGTTGGGGTATGGACGTTACGTCTTATAGCATTGGTACAGAATATACCTACGAAGCCAATGGCGTTGTCTATTTGCGCTACCAAAATCAGTGGGATACACTTTACAACTTCATTGCGCAGGTCGGTGATAGCTGGCGCATGGCAAAACAACCGTTTGCTAATGTCGCTTCTCAAAATAGCCGTTTGAAAGTTATCGCAACAGGTACAAAAGTGATCAATTCTAGTACCTTAAAATACGTGAAAGTCGAATTTGTTGATCCGCAAATGAACCCACTAGGTTTTGAGGATACCATTGTAGAAAATATTGGTTTCATCGGATCTTATTTCTTACCATATGACATGTTTGATGGCGCAGTTGATGCCAATGAAGGTGGTCCTTTCCGTTGTTATTCTGACAACAATTTTGCTATCTACAAACCAAACTATTTGGAAGTTTGCGACTACATCATGGGTACAACAGAGCTCGAAGGAAGTGCTTCTTTCCAAGTATACCCTAACCCAGTTTCTGATCAAATCAATATCCCTGAAACATTGATTCAGGAATACAACCATTACCGCATACTATCCAGTGAAGGCAAATTGATTCAGAAAGGCCAAACAACAGAACAAATTGAAGTAGCCAACCTTCCTGCCGGCAACTACACACTACTCATCGAAAGCCAATCCCAAAAACGCTTTGCGAAGGTGTTGGTGGTGAGGTAGTCTTTAATCATCATAATGATACCGGCATTTCACTACGATAATTTGACAGGCATCAACCTTATAAACTAGTCGATTGGTTTGATCTATTCTTCGTGACCAAAAACCGCTGTATTGAAATTTCAATGGTTCAGGCATACCAATTCCTTCGAATGGATTTCTGAGAATATCTTTCAGAAGTTGGTTTATTTTGACAACTTTCTTTTTGTCTTGGCTCATCCAATACTGATAATCTTCCCAAGCTATTGGGGTAAAGCTGATATTCATTCTGGGGTATAATCAATCATGTCCTTTCCAATTTGTTGGATAGAAGCATCTAAGTGCGCTTTGTTTTTGATTGATGAAAGCTCATGACTGGTAGCGCATAATGCGTTGTATTCCTCGAGTGACATAACCACAACAGCTTTTCCTTTCCCACGGTGAATAATGAGGGTGTCAACATTTGTGATGACTTGGTCTAGAAACTGTTTGAGGTCTTTTCTGAATTCTGAATAGGTTGCGCTTAACATGAGTACCGATTTAGGTACTAAATTACGTACTTTTATCATGGGATTTATTTTTCTTCAAAAATAAACTAGACCTAGTAAAGTACTTTCAGTAGATTTTCGGAGAACGGTTCAAATCACCTTCCCCTCTTCGCTAGCGCCTGATAAACAACATGTTGTAAATCGGTGCGGATGTTGAGGTCGCGGAGTTTCCAGTTGTCTTGATTGGGGTGCACGCGGTTAGATAAGAAAATAAAGATGACTTTGTTTTTAGGATCGGCCCAAGCAAGGGTTCCGGTGAAGCCGGAGTGGCCGAATGATTGTTGGGATGCCAAGACGTCGCAGGTTCCACCTCCGCTTGCGTTAGGGCGGTCAAAGCCTGCGGCGCGGCGGTTGCCAGGATACTGTTGTTTGGTGAATTCGGTGTAGGTGGCATCTGTAAAGAAACGCTGCCCTGCCATTTCTCCTTTGTTCAAGAAAAGCTGCATCACGTGTGCCAAACTCCAGGCGTTGGCAAATATACCGGCGTGTCCGGCAACTCCGCCGAGCATGGCTGCGCCCGGGTCGTGCACATAGCCGCGCAAGAGTTGCTTGCGGAAAGCTTGGTCGTCTTCGGTGGGTACGATTTGTTGTTCGGAAAATTGACGGAGGGGCTGATACAAAATGCGGTTAAGTCCTAGTGGGAGATATATATTGCGTCGCAAATAACTCGCCTGGCTCTCGCCGATGAGGCGCTCTAAAATAGGTTGGGTAAAGTAGTAGCAAAGGTCGGAATAGACATATTTCTTGGGGCCGAGCTCAGAGCGCATGATTTGGGCGTACATGCTGTCCTGATAGTTATTGTGGATGTACATGCCTTTGGCAACTTCGAGCGCAAAATCGTCCGTCCGGCTGCTTTGGTAAATGTTGCTTTTCCAGGTGCCGTCGGAAAGCGTGCGTTTGTAAAAAGGAATCCAGGGGGTGAGGCCAGCTTGGTGGGCCATGATTTCTCTAATTTTAAGTGCCGCAAACGGCGAGGAACCAACCACTTCAGGGATATAACTGCCTATGGTTTGATCGAGCATGAACTTTCCTTTGGAATGTTGCTCCATGGCCAATAGGGTAGAGGCTGCTATTTTGGTCACCGACGCGATGTCGTACATGGACTGCAAATCAATATCTAGTGCATTGGCTTCATACCCTTGTTTGCCATAGGCTTTGTGCCAAATGACCTTATCTTCTACCGCCACGAGAAGCTGACAACCTGGATACGCCCCAGCGTCAATTCCTTTTTGCGCAATATCATCAATTCCTTTGAGGTCCGAAGTTTTGAGTCCGATTTCTTCGGGGCTAGAGATGCCGAGGCGGCCGTTGGCTTCTATGCTTGCTGCGCTGAGGCCTCCCATGAGTAATTGTGCAATTTGCGCCTGAGCAATCGGGTGGTTTTCGTGCGCTAAAATGATCGCGTCAAATACGGAAGTATCTACATCCTTGAGGATTTTTTGCTCGCCAAAAACGACGAGTATATTTTGATCTGTGCTATCGAGCAATGCAATTTTTTCAGCCGCCCACTGCGGTATGCGGTTGCTATGAGGAGCTGCTGCATGTAAACTAAATAGGCAAATTTCCGGATTGGTAAGGCCATAAAATTTGGAAACTGCTGCCGGAATTTGCAGTGAGTCAGCAGCAAAAAATGCCATTCTATCGGCATATAAGCTAAGTGTTTCAGTGTAAACAGATGAATTACCACCCAGCGCCATACAGGCCAATTTTTGATCCAAACGACCCAAGGGCAATACCTGACCCTTGTTGCTCAGGATTTGAATTTGTTTTCTAAACCCAAGGATTTGCTCAGATTGGGGAAGTGTATTTAAATTAGACAATGGGGCTCCAATCCATTTGTTTGGAAGCTCATATTTAAATTTAGAGCTACTTTCTGTCGTTTTTTCAATAGGGTAAAACCGCACTAAAGCAAAACCCAATAGAGCAACAACAAGTAGAGAAGAGAAGAGACGCATCCGTTTCATTTAGATCAAAACTAGCTATAATTCTGCGCTTTTCAAAACTCAAAGTGTAGTTCTGACACTTACTTCAATATAATAAAAATACTTGAAAAACTCAAATTAAGTTGTCCACATTTTGAATCATATACTGTTTACAAAAACCTAATATAAATCATGGTTTGAGCGCTTCTTGCATCGTATTTTTGTGGTGTCCAATAACTCTAAAAAAGCAACATGGAATTACATGGAAAATTCGGTAGCAATGCCGATCTCTCCGCAAGTATTGGTTTGTCTGAAACAGGCGATCAATTCTGGAACCTCACTGCTGCAGAACTCATCGAGGACTGCATCATACTTGGCGAAGGCATGTTGACCGATACCGGTGCACTCGCCATAGAAACAGGCGAATTTACTGGCCGTTCACCCAAAGATCGATTTATTGTTAGAGATGCCATTACTGAGAATGCCGTTTGGTGGGGAGATGTCAATATTGAATTTGAACCCGCGCAATTCGATGCCCTTTACGAGCGTATGAAAGCACACTTAGCGGACCAAGATCTATATGTTAGAGATGTCTATGCATGTGCAGATGAGGCCTACCGCATGAATATTCGCGTGGTTGCTGAGTTGCCATGGTCGAGTCTTTTTGCGCACAACATGTTTTTGCGTATAGAGGCCAAAGAAATCGAGAACTTCCTACCTGAATGGCATATCGTTTGTGCGCCTAGTTTTTTAGCCGACCCCGTAATTGACGGAACGCGTCAACACAACTTTGCCATCCTCAATTTTACCAAAAAGATGATTCTCATAGGTGGCACGGGCTACACGGGGGAAATCAAAAAAGGTATTTTTTCTGCTCTAAATTTCATCTTGCCTCACCAAAAGAACGTGCTGTCTATGCATTGCTCTGCCAATATTGGTCAAGAGGGTGACACCGCTATTTTCTTTGGTTTGTCAGGTACTGGTAAAACCACGCTTTCTTCAGATCCAAATCGCCGCCTCATTGGCGACGACGAGCATGGTTGGAGTGCCAACACCGTATTCAACTTTGAGGGTGGCTGTTATGCCAAAACCATAGACCTTACCAGAGAGAAGGAGCCACAAATCTACGACGCCATACGCTTTGGTGCTTTACTCGAGAATGTGGGCTTTCCGCAGGAATCCTCAACACCAGACTACGCCGATAGCAGTATTACTGAAAACACACGCGTGTCGTATCCAATTCATCACATTGACAATATTGCGATACCTTCTATTGGTGCCGCGCCTAAAAATATTTTCTTTCTTACGGCCGATGCCTTTGGCGTATTGCCTCCAATCTCTAAACTGAACAAAGCGCAAGCGATGTATCACTTTATGTCTGGTTATACTGCCAAAGTAGCCGGTACTGAAGTAGGAATTACAGAGCCTACCACAACTTTCTCTGCAGGATTTGGTGCCGCCTTTTTGCCGTTACATCCTGCGAAGTATGCCAAATTACTTGGCGATAAATTAGAGGGCACGAACATTAATGTTTGGCTCATTAATACAGGGTGGTCTGGTGGTTCTTATGGCGTGGGTTCAAGAATGAAATTAGCATACACACGCGCCATGATTACAGCGGCGCTAACAGGTAAGCTCAATAATGTTGCCTACGAGCAAATGCCTGTCTTTGAATTGGCCTTTCCTAGCGTTTGTGAAGGCGTTCCGACCGAACTGCTCAATCCACGCAATACTTGGGCCGATAAAGCCGCCTATGACGACACCGCTGCAAATTTAGCAGCAAAGTTTGTCGCAAATTTTGAAAAGTTTGCTGCCCAAACAGATCAGGCTATTTTGGCAGCAGCACCTAAAGTACTAGTGTAGTTCCTCCTTTCCATCAGTCAACAATTTTGGAAAGAATTAGGGCCGCAAAAGCGGCCCTTTTTTATGCATGCAATATGTATGAAAATCAAAGTTGTGTGGAAAAATGTTCGTTTGATCTTCGTGCATAAAAAAAGCCCTGACTAAACGGACAGGGCTTTGAAAATATGGATTTATCGACGGCTTAACGCTTGTGCATTCCTTCGTCAGATACGGTTAATTTTTTACGGCCTTTTTTACGACGCGCAGCCAATACACGACGACCGTTTTTTGTGGCCATACGGCTACGGAAGCCATGTTTGTTTCTTCTTTTTCTTACCGATGGTTGAAACGTTCTTTTCATGTCGTGTCGTTATTTGTAATGTTTTTGGGAATGCAAAGATAGTATATTTTTTAGAATTTCAAATTCTTTCGACAAAAATCGTTAAAAAAAGCAGTTGCCCAAAGAAAGCACGTTAAATTTGTAGTGCAAAGCGCCAATAGCCATGATGAGACCCAAAAAAACGAAAGAACCCAAAGTTAAATTAACCAAAGACAGCTGGCGCAAAGCTGCTCGTTTTCTACGCTATCTCAAACCATATGCAGGCACTTATTTTATTGGCTGGATTTTCTTGGTATTGAGCACCTCTGCAGGTTTGGTTTTTCCTTATCTGATGGGTAAGCTACTCGGCAGTACAAATACCACAGCCAATCCAGAGCAGGCTATCCGCTTAATTGACCTCTCGAATGTCAACCAAATTGCACTTGCTCTTTTTGTTTTGTTCTTTTTTCAAAGTGTATTTTCATTTGTTAGAGTCGTATTATTCAATAACGTCACCGAAAATGCCCTGCGCGACATGCGAAACGATGCCTTTCAAAAACTGGTCTACATGCCAATGGACTTTTTCAACCGTCAAAAGGTAGGGGAGCTTACATCAAGAGTGGCATCGGACATCACGCAAATTCAAGAAGTCCTGCGCACCACCATTGCTGAATTCTTCAGACAAATCATCATTGTTTTTGGAGGTATTGCCTTTTTGTTCTTTATATCCTGGAAGCTTTCGCTGATTATGTTGGCAACTGTACCTGTAATGGCTATTGTAGCGGTTTTTTTTGGACGTTACATCCGCAAACTCAGTAAAGAAGCCCAAGACTATATCGCCACCTCCAATTCGGTCTTAGAAGAAGCATTAACGGGTATTGCCAACGTGAAGGCTTTTACCAACGAATGGTTTTTATTGGGTAAATACAAAAAAAGCACCCAACAAACCCGCGACCTCAACGTGAGGAGCGGAATTTGGCGGGGTTTATTTGTATCGTTTATCATCTTTTGCCTATTTGGCGCTATCGTATTTATTGTTTGGAAAGGCCTACTCATGACCCAAGGCCCTAATCCTGAGTTGGCCTCAGAGGGCTTCTATCAGTTTGTCTTGTTTACCATCATGATGGGTGCCTCTATTGGTTCACTCCCGGACTTGTATGCCAGCGTACAAAAAGCGGTGGGTGCTACTGAAAATTTACTCGATTTACTCCAAGAAGAGGGTGAAAATTTAATTTCCCAAGCGGAAGAATCATTAGCAATTGATGGCTCACTGCGTTTTGAGCAACTTGTTTTTCATTATCCACAAAGACCCGATATCAATGTATTGAAGGGTATTGATTTCAATTTAGCGCCAAATCAAACGCTTGCCTTAGTTGGACAGAGTGGGTCGGGTAAATCGACCATTGCCAACCTGATTTTACAATTCTACAAGCCAACCTCTGGCAGCATCTACTTCGGAAACCAAAATGCAAATGAGCTCGATCTTCATCAGTTGCGCAAGCACATGGCTGTTGTTCCACAAGAGGTTTTGTTGTTTTCAGGGAGTATTCTAGAAAACATTCGTTTTGGGCGTCCAGATGCCTCTGACGCTGAGGTTACTGAAGCCGCTCAAAAAGCAAATGCTTGGGAATTCATTTCGACCTTCCCTGAACAAATGCATACTGAGGTTGGCGACCGCGGTATTCAGTTGTCTGGAGGTCAGAAACAACGTATTGCTATTGCGCGGGCGATTCTCAAAAACCCAAGTATTCTCATCTTAGATGAGGCCACCTCGGCCCTCGATTCTACCTCTGAAAAATTGGTTCAAGATGCTTTGGAAGAATTGATGAAAGGCCGTACCTCTATCGTGATTGCCCACCGTTTATCTACAATACGTAGGGCAGACCAAATCTTGGTCTTGCAAGATGGTCAAATCACCGAACAAGGCCAGCACGACGAACTCATGGCGCTCAAAGGCCAGTATGCTAATTACGTAGCGCAGCAGTTGATTTAGTAACTTAAGGGAACAGCGGATGATCCCGCTTATTTATTCGAAGAGCGTTTCGACGAAGGCTTTGCGGTCAAAAAGCTGGAGGTCTTGCATTTTTTCGCCTACGCCAATGTACTTGACAGGAATTTTCATTTGGTCAGAGATACCAATAACCACACCTCCTTTTGCCGTACCGTCCAATTTAGTCACCGCTAACGCATTGATATCGGTGGCTTGTGCAAATTGCTTGGCTTGTTCGTAGGCGTTTTGCCCTGTAGAACCATCTAGAACCAACAAAATTTCGTGGGGTGCATTGGGAACCACTTTGTCCATGACGCGCTTGATCTTAGAAAGCTCTTGCATGAGGTTGACTTTATTGTGCAGGCGACCAGCGGTATCGATGATCACAACATCAGCTCCTTGTGCTTTGGCGGATTGTAACGCGTCAAAAGCTACGCTTGCAGGGTCGGCACCCATGCCTTGTTGTACAATTGGCACACCAACGCGCTCTGCCCAAATGATGAGTTGGTCTACGGCTGCGGCTCTAAAGGTATCTGAAGCGCCCAAAACGACTTTCAAGCCCGCTTGTTTCATCTGATAAGCTAGCTTTCCAATGGTAGTGGTTTTACCCACGCCATTTACGCCTACAACCATCAAAACATATGGGTTGCCATCAGTTGGTTTGTCTACTTTGAGTTGGCCTTCAAAGTTGGCAGCGTTTTCTTCGAGAAGTGCAATAATTTCCTCTCTGAGAATTTGGTTGAGTTCTTCGGAGTTAATGACGCGGTCTTTGGACACGCGTGTTTCGATGCGCTCAATGATTTTGAGGGTGGTCTCGACGCCGACGTCGGCGGTAATGAGGAGTTCTTCTAGGTTATCGAGAACGTCTTGGTCTACACGGCTTTTGCCGACGAGCAAGCGCGTAATTTTGGAGAAGAACGTCTGTTTGGTTTTCTCTAAGCCTTGATCGAGGGTTTCTTTTTGAACTGGATCAAGGTTTTCTTTTTTAGACTTTGAAAAAAAATCAAATAGGCCCATTTGCTAAGATAAAAAAAAAGCTCCCAACTTGGAAGCTTTATAAGGGAATGCACAACGGTTTAGCCTTTAGTAAACCATTCTTTAACTTTATCGTTGTGTACAATTTCTTCTTTGAAAGTGTAAGAGCCAGACTTTTCAGACTTGACCATTTTGACCACTTTTGTATGTTCTTTACCTCCACCTTTCTGGAGCGTTGCAACTACTTTCTTTGCCATGACTTACTTATTTAATTTCTTTATGGACAGTCATACGCTTGAGGATAGGATTGAATTTCTTAATCTCCATACGGTCAGGCGTATTTTTACGGTTCTTGGTGGTGATGTAGCGTGATGT
>DBCS01000008.1:333084-542321 GCA_002293185.1 Flavobacteriales bacterium UBA952
CCAGCCATGCCAGATTCTTTGTGCTCAGTGCACTCTAGAATTACTTGGATGCGGTTGCCTTTACTCTTCTTAGCCATTTTTTTAACTATTTATTCTGTTTCCCAACAGGTTATTTCAAAAATCCTTTTTGGCGCGCTTCTTTTAGGCAAGCCGAGATTCCTTTTTTATTGATGGTGCGCAAAGCGGCAGCAGAAATCTTTAAAGTGATAAAATTTTCTTCTTCAGGAATGAAAAACTTTTTGGTGATCAAGTTCGGATAAAAACGACGCTTGGTCTTGCGATTTGAGTGCGATACGTTGTTTCCAACCATCACAGACTTTCCTGTTAACTGACAAACTCGTGACATGTCTATATTATTACGTGTAATTACAAAAGCGGATGCAAAGATAACAACTTTTTACAATACTACAAATCCATTATCCACAAATTCATCGCCTTTTTCAACAAAGTAAGTTATTTACCTTGATTTCTCGGATGGTGACTCAAAATAGCCTTTCGTAAAAAGCGTTGGTCGAGATGTGTGTAAATCTCTGTGGTCGTGATAGATTCGTGTCCGAGCATCTCTTGCACAGCTCTCAGATTTGCGCCACCCTCTATTAAATGGGTCGCAAAACTGTGTCGAAAAGTATGCGGAGAAATTTGTTTTTGGAGACTTATTTTTTGAGCGAGCTGCCGAATGATCGTAAAGATCATGACACGGGTGAGTGCTGCACCACGTCTGTTGAGAAAGATAAAATGTTCCTGTCCTTTCTTAATAGGAACCTCGAGTCTGGTTTGTTCGGTATAGGCGCTGATTTCTTTGATCACTTGCCCGGACACCGGAACCAAGCGCTCCTTATTTCCTTTGCCGATCACGCGTATGAATCCTTCGTCAAAATATAAGTCTGAAAAACGCAAACCAATCAGTTCTGACACCCTCAGGCCACAGCTGTACAAAGTTTCGAGCATAGCATGGTTGCGCTCTCCTTCTGGGGTGCTTAAGTCTATGGCTGCTAATAATGCATCGATCTCTTCGATGTCCAAAACCTCCGGTAATTTACGGCCCAATTTGGGTTGCTCAAGCAGTTCAGAAGGATCAATTTGAATGTAGCGCTCTAGGATGAGGTACTTAAAAAACTGCTTAATGCCCGAGATAATTCTCGCTTGACTGCGTGCACTTAGGCCTAGATCGTACAGATGAGCAATAAACGTCTTGAGTTCTTCATACGAAACTTGTTCGGGTTTGTTTTTTGTGAGCGAAAAATAGTCAGCTAATAAATGGACATCTCGTTGGTAGGCCAGAATGGAATTCTGAGCTAAACCTTTTTCGATTTTCAGGTATGAAACAAAATCCTTAATATAGCGCTCCCAATGCATCTTTTATGAACTTACTCGTCGTCAATGGCCCTAATTTAAATTTACTCGGTACCCGAGAAACACAAATATATGGGAATGTCACATTCGAAGCGTATTTTGAAACATTGAAAGCCAACAGCAAGCATCATTTAAGCTATTTTCAGTCCAATATCGAAGGAGCATTAATCGACTGCCTGCAACAAGCGAGCGTTGATGGCATTATCCTAAATGCAGGTGGTTACTCCCATACGAGTGTTGCTTTGCGTGACTGCATCGCAGCAATTTCGATTCCCGTAGTCGAACTGCATATTTCCAATATTGCCGGGCGCGAGCCCTTCCGACACGTGTCTTTATTGAGCCCAGTTTGTAAGGGTTGTATTTTTGGCTTCGGACTCGAAGGTTACCGCTTGGCCATCCAAGCCTTTGAGTTGTAAGTAGCAATTAATGCTATTTTTGTATCTATGATGCAACAACTTGAACATTTCTTCACCCATATTCATCCTGTTTTTGCAGCTTTTTTAGCCACCACTTTTACCTGGTTGGTCACTGCGGCAGGTGCTAGTTTGGTATTTTTCTTCAAAAATATGCATCGTGGCCTACTCGATGGCATGCTCGGTTTTACCGGAGGGGTCATGGTGGCGGCCAGCTTTTGGTCCTTACTCATGCCTTCTATTGAACTTTCGGAAAGGCTCTACCCAAGCGCGTCTTGGATGCCAGCTGCTGTTGGTTTTCTTGCAGGTGCGTTGTTTTTGTTTTTCCTGGATAAAAAATTACCGCATTTGCACATTAATTTTCATGAAAATGAAACAGAAGGCGTCAAAACGCAGCTGCATAAAACCACACTATTAGTACTCGCCATTACCCTGCACAACATACCTGAAGGGCTCGCCGTTGGGGTTTTGTTTGGGGCAGCGGCCAACGGCATGGAAGGCGCCACAATTGCCGGAGCCATTGCCTTGGCCATTGGAATCGGTATCCAAAACTTCCCGGAAGGCTTTGCCGTGGCCATGCCTTTGCGGCGAGCAGGAGCGAGCCGCACCAAAAGTTTCATGTATGGGCAGTTATCGGCAATTGTAGAGCCAATTGCGGGTGTCATTGGCGCCATGGCAGTAATTTACATGGAGCCTATTTTACCTTTTGCACTTTCGTTTGCAGCCGGCGCTATGATCTTTGTAGTCGTTGAGGAGGTAATCCCGGAAACGCAGCGAGATAAATATACCGACGTTGCTGTGTTAGGCTTCATTGGTGGTTTTGTCGTGATGATGATCTTGGATGTAGCCTTAGGGTAAAAAAAAGCCTCCCAAATGGAAGGCTTGTCAGTAGTTGATGCAAGATTAAACACAAATGGTTTGCTCGCAGGCTTTTAGAATTTCTCTTACTTCTTCTAGCGTAGGCGCTTCGGCGTAGGTGCGCAACACAGGTTCTGTGCCAGAAGGTCTGATCATGACCCAGCGCTCGTCGTCAAAGAAATACTTGAAACCATCGATGGTTTGTACCTCTTGCACTTCGTATTTGCCAAACGATTTGTAGTTATTTGCTTTGCAATTAATGATGATTTTTTGCTTGAGTTCTTCGGTGATGTGGAGGTCATTGCGCTCAAATTGGAAGGGCCCAACAATGGCATATACTTCATCGATGAGCTGATCGAGTGTTTTGCCTGATTTTGCCATGAATTCCCAAATGATGAGGCCCATCCAGATGCCATCGCGCTCCGGAATATGGCCTTTCACGGCAATTCCGCCAGATTCTTCACCGCCGAGCAATATGTCTTCTTTGATCATAATAGCAGCAATTTCTTTGAAGCCAATTTTAGTTATTTCGAGTTCTAGACCGTAGTGCTTACAAAGTTTCTCAACTCTTGGCGTGACTGAAAATGCCAGCACAACTTTGCCTGTCATTTGCTTGTACTTGACCATATAATGAATCAAGAGCAAGATGATGTGATGAGAGTCTACGAATTCGCCGTGGCTGTTGTAGAGGCCAATGCGGTCTGCATCGCCGTCGGTAGCCAAAGCACAAGCGACATCGCCCTGTTTTTTAATCGTTTGAGCGAGTTCTTGAAGGTTTTTGGCGATAGGTTCGGGGGCAGTGCCCATGAAAGAAGGGTTGGGGTCACAGTGTAAAAGCGAAACCTTTGGTAAGATTCTTGGCAAAACGCGTTGGCCAGCACCATACATGGCGTCGTACATGAGTTTGAGCCCAGATTGGTCAATGGCGTTGAGGTCAAAATTGGCCTTGACGTGATCGACGTAGCGTGTTTCCATGTCGATTTCTTCGAGTTGGCCAGCTTGGACGGCTTGTTGAAGATCAATGGACTGAAAATTGACTTGGCAAGTGTCCGGGATCAATGCCTCAACTTCATTGATTTTTTCTGGTTCAAGCGGGCCGCCAAATTTGGCTTTCAGTTTGAAACCATTGTAGCTTGGCGGGTTATGACTTGCCGTAATGATAATGCCGATTTCACAACCCAATTGGTGTGCGGCTAGAGAAATCATTGGGGTAGAAACAAAACCACGCGAAAGTTTGACATGGATGCCTTGCACTAAAAGCACTTTGGCGGCGGTTTCCATGAAAAGTTCGCCGGCAAAACGGCAGTCGTGGCCGAGCACAACGGTAGGCTTTTCAAAACGTTCTTTGAGCCATAGGCCAGTAGCTTCCGTTACTCTTGCGACGTTTTCTACGGTGAAATCTGCAGCAATGATGGCTCTCCAGCCGTCGGTTCCGAATTTAATGGGTGTTGCCAAAATATTATTTTTTAAAAGTGTGAATTGTTTTTTCAATGATGGCCACGCAATCCATGAGTTGTGCCTCTGTGATGACCAACGGTGGGGCAAAGCGGATGATGTTTCCGTGGGTAGGCTTGGCTAGTAGTCCATTTTCTTTGAGTGCCAAGCAAAGGCGCCATGCTGTATCAGAATCTGGGCTGTCGTTGACCACAATGGCATTGAGCAAGCCCTTGCCACGCACTTTTACAACGAGGTCGTTGCCGTCGAGGATGCGCTGCATTTCATGACGAAATAAAGCACCAAGTTTGCGGGCATTCTGAATGAGATTTTCGTCATCGATGACCTCAAGTGCAGCAATTGCAACTTTGGCTGCAATAGGGTTGCCACCAAATGTAGAGCCATGTTGGCCAGGTTTGATGACCATCATGATATCGTCGTTGGCCAAAACTGCCGAAACAGGATAAACACCGCCCGATAGTGCTTTGCCTAAAATAAGGATATCAGGTTTGGCGTAGGTAGCGGCTTGTTGTTCACATTTATGTTCGCAGCTGCAATTTCCACAAACGGCTAGCAAACTGCCTGTACGTGCAATGCCGGTCTGAACCTCATCGGCAATAAACAATGCGTTGTATTGTGTGCAAAGTGCACGTGCGCGGCGCATGAAGTCGTCAGCGGGGGTATAAACACCAGCCTCACCTTGAATAGGTTCTACCAAGAAGCCTGCGACGTTTTCTTGTTGCAATGCTTTTTGAAGAGCTTCAGTATCGTTGTAAGGTATGGAAATAAAACCCGCAGGATAAGGCCCGAAGTTTACGTTTGAATCGGGGTCTGAGGAAAAAGCAACAATAGTAGTGGTGCGGCCATGAAAGTTGCCCTCACAAACAATAATTTGCGCTTGATTCTCGGCAACTCCTTTTTTCTCGTAGGCCCATTTTCTACATAATTTAATCGCGGTTTCTACGGCCTCGGCTCCAGTATTCATGGGTAATACTTTGTCAAAACCAAAGTAGTTAGTGACAAATTTTTCGTATTCACCTAAGCAATTGTTATAAAAAGCGCGTGAGGTAAGGGCCAATGTTTGGGCCTGTTTCACCAATGCTGCGGTGATTTTTGGATGCCCGTGCCCCTGATTGACCGCAGAGTAGGCAGATAAAAAATCATAGTACTGCTTACCATCGACGTCCCATACAAGAACGCCTTCGCCTTTTTCAAGAACAACTGGTAGCGGGTGATAATTGTGTGCGCCGTGCTGCTGCTCTAAGTCGATATAACTTTGCGTTTTGGCGCTGTATGTTTCTGTTGATTGCATATGGAGCAAAGATAGTTGAAATTTTGCTTTTTTATTTTGTCTAACTTTAATGTATCAATCGTTGATCTTCATGAAATATTTCCCCTACCCAATTCAAATTATTTTAATTTTTGTATTCCTCCTTTTTCTAGGAAATCCTCAAATTTTTGCTCAAAAACAAATAGACGATCAGCTTCATGGTTGGGTAGTTTATCAAGGTAACCATAAGCTAAACAAACAAATTAATGTACACACAGAATACCAATGGCGCAGAGCTAATGGTTTTTCAGAATGGCAGCAATCCTTGGCAAGGGTAGGGCTAGATTACCAGTTCAACAAAGCGTTGACATTTTCTGGTGGTTATGCTTGGGTAGTAAGTTATCCATACGGTTCACAACCAATTGCAATGCAAACCAATGAAAATCGACTCTGGGAGCAAGTCAATTTGGTTCAGCAATTAAATAAATTACAGATCCAACACCGATACAGGATTGAACAACGTTGGATTGACACTGTATTTAGACAGCGCATACGCTACCGTGCTCAAGTCATTATTCCATTACAAGCTGCCTATCTGACCAAAGGAAATGGTTTATTTTTAAATGTAAATGATGAGTTATTTCTGGGTTTTGGAAATGGTATTGAAAAGAATATCCTCGATCAAAATCGTTTCATTACAGCCTTAGGCTATAGGTTCAAGCCTGACTTCAATATACAGTTCGGCTATTTAAACCAGATGGTTTTTAAGGCCAATGGAATCCAAATTGAGCGCAATCATACCCTTTGGACTTCTGTGGTTTACAATTTAAACTTTTCAAAGTAATCCCTATCTTGCATCTAAAAACGACATGCAACGCAGAACCTTTCTTCAACAAACAAGTATAGCAGCGGCTGCCTTGGCCTTACCGCAATTTGTCGGCGCCTTTCAACCCTCCACCAAATCAAAAGTGCGCCTTGGCTTCATAGCAACAGGTTTCCGCGGCCAGACCCACATTGAAGAAATGTTGAAGCGCACAGACGTCGAAATTATTGCGCTTGCAGATCCAGACCCACGCATGATCAAAGATGCATTGGCGCTCATCGAAAAAGCTGGTCTACCGGCGCCTGCGGTTTATCAAAATGGCCCCAATGATTATCTCCAGCTTTTGGCAAGAACAGATATCGATGCTGTTTTTGTATCCTCACCTTGGGAATGGCATTTAGCGCATGGTATTGCTGCTATGAAAGCCGGGAAAATTGTCGGGATGGAAGTTGGTGGGGCTATGAAGCTCGAAGACTGCTGGGCTTATGTCAAAACATCGGAACAAACTGGCGTTCCAATTATGCCGCTTGAAAATGTGTGTTATCGCCGCGATGTCATGGCTGTTTTAAATATGGTACGCAAAGGGATGTTTGGCGAAATTATACATGCGCAGGGTGGCTATGAGCACGATTTGCGCGGCGTATTATTCAACGATGGCAAAAGCGCCTATAATTCTGGTGTTGAATTTGGAGAGAAAGGTTATAGTGAAGCCGCTTGGCGCACCAATCATTACCTCAATAGAAATGGTGAGTTGTACCCGACACACGGTTTGGGCCCAGTGGCTACCATGCTCGATTTAAACCGAGGCAATCGTTTATTGCGTTTGAGTTCTTTTGCCAGTAAAGCAAGGGGCTTGCATGAGTATATCGTCAAACATCCGAAAGGAGGAGCAGCGCACCCTAACGCTCAGATTGAATTCAAGCAAGGTGATGTCGTCACCACTCATTTGCAATGTGCCAACGGGGAAACTATTATTTTGACGCACGACACGAGCTTACAGCGCCCATACAATTTAGGCTTTAGGGTTCAAGGCACTCAAGGAATTTGGCAAGACTTCGGTTGGGGCGACCCCGAACAAGGCCACATCTATTTTGAAGAAGCCATGAAACATTCGCATCGCTGGGACAACTCTAAAAATTGGCTCGAGCGCTACGATCATCCGCTGTGGAAGGCCAATGCAGCCGCCGCTGAAAGCTCTGGTCATGGTGGCATGGATTACTTTGTAGACAACACATTTATCGAGTGTATCAAGCAGAACAAGCCTTTTCCTTTAGATGTATATGATTTAGCTACTTGGTATGCCGTTACTCCGCTCAGTGAAAGCTCTATAGCACAAAATGGTGCCCCTCAAGAAATTCCGGATTTTACGCAAGGGACCTGGAAAACCCGCCAACCTATTTTTGCATTAGATGCCAACTACTGATTTAGCTTTAGTCATTTTAGCAGGTGGTTTGGGTTCTCGTTTTGGTGGGGCCAAACAAATAGAACCCTTTGGTCACGAAGGTCATTTTTTGTTTGAATATGCCTGTTACGATGCCATGCGAGCAGGTTTTGAAAAGGTTTTTATTATTGTACGTCCTGGAATGCAAGATGTGATTAGCAAGCAATTGAATCGTTGGATGCATTCAAAAAGGTTTGAGATACTCGTACAAGAGCAAAACCGTTCAAAACCATGGGGTACCGCACATGCGCTGCATTTTCTTCACGGCAAGTGGGAGGGTTCTTTTTTGGTGCTGAATGCAGACGATTATTACGGTTCGGGTATTTGTCAAAGTGCAGCTGATCTTGCTCAAAATGGTGTTCAAGCTGCCGCGCTCCTATTTGAATTGGCCCCAACACTGAGTCCGAACGGACCAGTAGCAAGAGGCTTATGCAATGTAGAGAACCATTATTTATTAGGGATAGAGGAGGTACTCCAAATTGAATATAAGGGCAATGAAATTAAGGATGAATCGCAACGCACCTTGTCTCCTGCTGCACTGATCTCTATGAATGCTTGGTTATTGCCACCACTATTTTTAACACATTTAAAAGTACTTGTGGAGCAATTTTTGATTGCCAATACCGACAACGAAACAGCTGAAATTTACCTCCCGAAGGTCATCAATGAAATGATAGCAGCCGGTAAACTAGCAGTTCAAGTCCTAGAGATGCCTCCAAAGTGGTTCGGACTTACCTACGCAGATGATTTAGCAGAAGCAAAATCGCAAATACTTGCTCTTGAAGGCAAGGCGTATTCACTTGTTTTTCCTACATGGATTTAATAGCGTTACTCTCCGCTGCATGGGGTTTGCAACCTACCAAAATTTTGCCCGTTGAACAAGGGCTAATCAATCATACATGGTTGGTGCATACTTCTACCGCAGATTATATTCTTCAACAAATCAATACCCACGTTTTTAAAGACCCGCAGCAACTCCAACAACAGTTGGTAGCACTTTCCAAAAAGATCGATTCAGATTTTTTAGTACCCCTTCGTTATATACCTTCCAAATCAGGGCTCACTTGTGTTGGGTTGGACAATCAATTTTACAGGTTACTTGCTGCCATTGCGCCAAGCAGAACTTTAACAAGGGTGACCGTCGAACACACAATTTTGGCTGCTCAAGCTCTAAAAGCTTTTCATGATTCACTTGCTCAATTGAATGTGCATGATTGGAAAGAACCCATCCCTCATTTTTTAGACGTGGGTATCCGTATGGAGCATTTTTTACTTGCCAAAGAAACGGCATCGCTATCTAGGATGCAAAGCGCAAAAGCTGCTGTGTATTTGCTCGAGTCCAATTGGATTTACTTGCTCGATTGGCAACAATTTTTAGCAATAGAACCCAAAGTACTCATACACGCAGATCCAAAACTGAGCAATTTTTTGTTTCATCCGAATGGCAAAAAAGTGCGCGCACTAATTGATTGGGATACGATTCAGCTCGGAAGCCCTTTTTATGATTATGCGGATATGATTCGTTCTTACTGCTCTTTTGGAGAAGAAGTTTCCGAAGAAGATTCTTTATTTAGGGCAGATGTCTTTGAGGCTTTAGTTGCTGCCTTTCAAGTAGATGAGGCAAAACTTTTTACTTCGGCTTGCGGTGTCATTCTCGTTCAGGCACTCCGCTTTTTATCAGATTATTTACAAAACGATGTGTACTATAAAGTGCAACACGAGCATCATAATTTACGAAGAGCTGAAAACCAACTGCGCTTGGCTACGGAATTAAAGGAATATTGGTTTACCACTCGAAAGCGAGGTCGGTGAGCCACTTGTTTTGACAGCGTAAAGTTTGTTCGATGAGGTCGCGAACGCAAGTTTTACCGCCCAGAAAGGGGCTTTGGTAATGGACAGTGGCTTTAACATCGCTAACTGCATCTTGCGGACAAGCAGAAAGCCCTGCTACACGAAGAACAGGAATATCCGGGATGTCGTCACCCATGTACGCAATTTCGGTGTCCGTTAAGTTGTATTCTTTTTTGATTTGCTCATAGCGTTCGAGTTTGTTGTGGGCAGCTAAATAGACGTCGTGAACACCCAAACCCATTAGTCTTCTTTTTACTTCGGGAGAAGACCCTCCTGTTATGCAAAATATTTTATAGCCCATTTTAACGGCATACTGGACTGCATAACCGTCTTTGGCATTCACTGCTCGGACAATTTCATCGTTGATGAGGTAGACTTTTCCGTCGGTGAATACGCCATCTACGTCAAAAATAAAGGTGCTGATCGGATTGAGTCTTTCTTTGTAACTAAGCATTTTTAAACAAATCTTGAATTCTATTGGTCAGACAGTCGTAGACCAACAATTGTTCGGGGTCTAGTTGTGCACGATGCCTATCTAACGTATTTTGGTCGTGGCGCAAAGCTGGGCCTGTTTGGGCGTTTTCTGGCCCTAAAAGAATGGCTTTGGCGATGGTTTCATTGAGTAGCGGATACAATGGTGTTAGGTCGAGCTGTGCTTGATGGAGAATTTTACTCGCTTCGAGTAGCATCAGATTTCCGAAGTTATTGACAAAAACACCTGCTAAATGGTACTGTGCACGTTGTGCGGACCCGCATTGTTGGTATTGTCCGCCTAGTTGTTGCAAAAAACCTTTGATGCGTTGCAACACGAGGTCATTTTTACCTTCTATCATAAAAGGAATATCGGAAGCAAGGAGGTCTCGACCTTTTGAAATGGATTGGTAGGGATAACAAACACCTAGTTGCGGATGTGCAAAAAGTTTGATACTCGGGCTACCTGCAGTGTAGGCGGCTATTTGTTGAGGGTCGAGCTGCCCGATGATTTCGGGGAGCGCATCGTCGGAAATACAAATGAGCAACAGCTCTGGCTTGAGGTCTATTAATTGCTCGAATGCAGCACACTTATATTTGGTTGCTAATGCTTGTGCCTTTTCATAGGAACGGGCATAAATTCCGGCAATTGGAATTTGCGCGTTGCTTGCCAAGCGCAACATTGTTTGTGCTACTTTTCCTGAACCAACGATGCCGATTTGAGGTACGTGCATTTACTGACCGTGACACTGTTTAAATTTCTTGCCGCTTCCACAAGGGCAAGGATCATTGCGGTTGATTTTGAGTTGGGCAACTACCGGTTGTTTCTTTTCAATAGGTGGCGCAGCAGGCGCTGAATTAGCGATAGCTTCTTGGTTGCTTGTTTGCGCTTTGTCGTAGTTGTTTTGGTGGTCTTCTTGGTTGGTGCTTTGGATTTGTTGTTCTAATGGGACGTCCATGCGCATAAGTAGGTCAAGAGTTTCTTCATTGAGGCGCATGAGCATGCTTCGGAAGAGCTCATAGGATTCGAGTTTATAGATGACCAATGGATCTTTTTGTTCGTATTGTGCATTGCGCACAGCAGAGCGGAGGTCGTCCATTTCGCGGAGGTGTTCTTTCCATTCGTCGTCAATTTTGCTCAATAGTACATTGCGCTCGAAGTATTTACTGATAACACGACCTTCAGATTGGTAGGCTTCTTCTAAATTGACAATAAGTTGCATTTGACGGCGACCGTCGGTGAGCGGGAATACAATGTTTTTGTATTGCTGAGACATTGTTTCAAAAACATGTTTGACCTGAGGAAAGGCCATCCGTGCAATTTTATCGCATTTGCGGTCGTAGGTCTCTCTTAATGTAGCGTATACTTTTTCGGTGAGTTCTGCAGTGCTGATTTGGTTAAATGTAGCTTCGTCTACTGGCGTTTCGATGCCAATCAGACGTAAAAGTTCCAATTCAAATTCGTGGAATGGTAGCTTCGAATAAGCGGCAACGGTGTTCTCACAAAGGTCGAAGAACATGTTGTCGATGTCAATATCGAGACGGTCGCCGTAAAGCGCATTTCTGCGCTTGCGATAAATGGCTTTGCGCTGTGAATTCATGACGTCGTCGTACTCGAGGAGGTTCTTGCGCATCCCGAAGTTGTTCTCTTCGACTTTTTTCTGGGCGCGTTCAATGGATTTAGACACCATGCCAGCAGTAATGACTTCGCCTTCTTTGAGCCCCATGCGGTCCATGATGGAGGCAATGCGTTCAGAGCCAAATTTACGCATGAGGTCATCTTCTAACGAGA
Organism: Flavobacteriales bacterium UBA952; assembly: GCA_002293185.1. Lineage (GTDB taxonomy): Bacteria > Bacteroidota > Bacteroidia > Flavobacteriales_D > Crocinitomicaceae > UBA952. The sequence goes on from DBCS01000008.1 coordinate 344,791, forward strand.
CAAAGAAGCGAGAAGAACCTGGGTCGCCCTGGCGACCTGCGCGTCCGCGCAACTGGCGGTCAACACGGCGGGAGTCATGACGTTCGGTACCGATAATGGCCAAACCGCCGGCTTCAATGACACCTTCGCCGAGTTTGATGTCGGTACCGCGTCCGGCCATGTTGGTAGCAATGGTTACGGTGCCTGCCTTACCTGCATTGGCTACAATTTCGGCTTCTTTTTGGTGGTATTTAGCATTGAGTACTTGGTGCTGAATTTTTTTCATTTGCAGCATGCGAGAGAGCAATTCTGAGATCTCGACGGTAGTGGTACCAACGAGAACAGGCCTGCCCTTGGACACGAGGTCTTCGATTTCTAATATAATGGCGTTGTATTTTTCTCGGGCTGTTTTGTAGACGAAGTCGTCTTGGTCTTTGCGCGAGATAGCACGGTTCGTTGGCACAACAACAACATCTAGTTTGTAGATATCCCAGAATTCGCGCGCTTCTGTTTCTGCAGTTCCGGTCATACCAGCAAGTTTGTGGTACATACGGAAATAATTTTGTAGGGTAATAGAAGCATATGTTTGGGTGGCAGCTTCTACGGTGACATTTTCTTTGGCTTCAATGGCCTGGTGCAGTCCGTCTGAATAACGGCGCCCTTCCATAATACGCCCCGTAGACTCGTCGACAATTTTTACTTTGCCATCCATAATGACATATTCTACTTCTTTTTCGAATAGGGTATAGGCGCGCAAGAGCTGACTAACGGAGTGAATGCGCTCTGATTTAATAGAGTACTCGCGCACTAGGGTATCTTTACGTTCTAGGTAGGCATCTTTTTCGAGTTTTTCTTTTTGTAATTTGGCAATTTCGGCACCGATGTCTGGCATGATAAAGAAATCGCGATCTTCTTTACCAGATACGAGGTCGATCCCTTTATCGGTGAGCTCTATGGAGTTGTTTTTTTCGTCGATCACAAAGAACAGATCAACGTCGATTTTTTTCATTTGCTTGCCTTGCTCGGCCATGTAGAAATTCTCCGTTTTTTGCAAATGCACTCTGATGCCTGGTTCGGACAAGAATTTGATGAGCGAACGGTTTTTAGGCAAACCTCGGTGCGCACGCAAAAGCGCAATACCACCCTCTTCGAGCAAGCGTTTTTGTTCGTTTTTATCGGGGTTGGGTTCATTGATGACCGACAACATTTTTTTGGCATCGTTGAGGCATTGTTGAACAAATGCTTTTTGCGCCTCTACGACGCGTTCAATACGGGGTTTGAGTTCGTGGAATTCATGCTCATCGCCTTTTGGCGTTGGGCCTGCAATAATGAGCGGCGTACGGGCGTCGTCTATTAAGACGGAATCGACCTCATCGACAATGGCAAAGTGGTGCTTGCGCTGTACGATATCGTCGACGTTTCCGGCCATGTTGTCGCGGAGATAGTCAAAACCAAATTCGTTGTTGGTTCCGAAAGTGATGTCGGCAAGGTAGGCTTGTCGGCGGCGCTGAGAATTGGGTTGGTGTTTGTCGATGCAATCGACGCGCAAACCGTGAAATTCATACAGCGGGCCCATCCATTCGGCATCGCGTTTGGCGAGGTAGTCGTTGACCGTTACAATGTGAACACCTTTTCCAGACAAAGCGTTGAGGTAGACGGGTAGGGTGGCCACCAAAGTTTTTCCTTCACCAGTTTGCATTTCGGCAATATTGCCACGGTGCAATACGGCGCCTCCCATGAGCTGAACATCGTAATGAACCATTGCCCACTGGATTTTGTTGCCTGCGGCAGTCCATTCGTTGTGCCAAATAGCGCGGTCGCCATCGATTGTAATGCCGTCTCGGTTGGCCGCAATTTCGCGGTCTAATGCAGTGGCACTTACAGTAAGTTGGCCATTCTCGGCCCAACGCCTTGCTGTTTCTTTGACTACTGCAAAGGCCTCAGGCATAATGACAAGTAATTCTTCTTCGATACGCTCATCGATGGTTTTGACCATTTGATCAATTTCTTCGTAGCGTTTTTCTTTTTCTTCAAAGGAAGTTTGGGTGTCAGCGGCATTTGCATGAAGCGCTTCGAGGGTAGCTTCTAATGGTGCAATGCTCTGACGAATTTGTTCTTGAAAACCGCGGGTTTTTTCGCGGAGTTGGTCGTCGGAAAGATGTTGTATGCTTTCCCAAGCGGTTTTGGCTTTTTCTACGAAAGGCCAGTATTCTTTGCGGTCTTTTGCGGTCTTATCTCCGAAAATAGATTTGAGTAAATCTCCGATCATGTCTGTGTTCAATTTAGCGAACCTCAAAATTAATGAAAACTATGGATTTTCGCCGCAAATAAATCGTATTTCAGCTATCTTTGTGGCATGCATGAATTAATCGTAATCCTAGATTTTGGTTCTCAATACACCCAACTGATTGCCAGAAGAATCCGCGAACTCAACGTTTATTGTGAAATCCACCCATGGAATAAAATCCCCGAAATGGGCAGCCATGTCAAAGGTGTAATTTTATCTGGTAGTCCGTTTTCTGTCCGCGATCCACAGGCACCACGTCCTGATTTATCAGCCATCAAAGGAAAATTCCCACTTTTAGGTGTTTGTTTTGGTGCTCAGTACCTTTCACACCACTTTGGTGGTGAAGTATTGCCCTCAAATACCCGTGAATACGGACGCGCTCATCTCAATTTTGTAGACAACGCCAATGTCCTCACTAAAGGCCTTACCAAAGGCTCCCAAGTCTGGATGTCTCATGGCGATACCATCAAAAAAATCCCTGCCAACTATCAAGTGATTTGCTCAACCCATGACGTTGAGGTAGCTGGTTATGCGATAGCAGATGAACCAACCTTTGGCATTCAGTTTCATCCAGAGGTCTATCATTCCACAGAAGGGAAACTACTTTTACAGAACTTTATTGTCGATGTCTGCCATTGCGCCTGCGACTGGACCCCCGATTCTTTTATCGATGAAACCACCGCTCGCCTTCAAGCGCAGCTGGGGCAAGACAAAGTTATTTTGGGGCTCTCAGGCGGCGTAGACTCATCTGTAGCTGCTGTTTTATTGCACAAAGCCATAGGCCCTAATTTGCATTGTATTTTTGTGGACAACGGGCTACTTCGCAAGAATGAATTTGAAGAAGTTTTGGCCTCCTATCAAGGGATGGGCCTAAACGTCAAAGGCGTAAATGCCTCGGCTCGTTTTTACGATGCATTGGCCGGCCTCACCGATCCTGAGCTCAAAAGAAAAGCCATCGGAAAAGTATTTATCGATGTATTCGACGAAGAGTCTAAATTGGTTGAAAACGCCAAATGGTTGGGTCAGGGCACCATCTATCCAGATGTCATCGAATCTGTTTCTGCCACTGGCGGCCCTTCTCAAACCATCAAATCTCACCACAACGTAGGAGGTTTGCCAGACTACATGAAACTACAAGTTGTGGAGCCATTGCGTTTATTGTTCAAAGACGAAGTGCGTCGCATTGGCCGTTCGCTTCAAATCGATGAACGTATTTTGGGTCGTCATCCGTTTCCTGGCCCAGGTCTTGGTATTCGTATCTTAGGCGATGTCACTGCCGAAAAAGTCCGTATTTTACAAGAGGTCGATGCCATTTTCATTAATGGCCTCAAAGAAGATGATCTCTACAATGACGTCTGGCAAGCGGGTGCCATTTTCTTGCCTATTCAGTCTGTTGGCGTCATGGGCGATGAACGCACATATGAAAATGCTGTGGCGCTCAGAGCAGTTTCCTCCACAGACGGCATGACTGCCGATTGGTGTCATTTACCTTACGAGTTTTTGGCAAAAATTTCCAATCGCATCATCAATCAAGTCCGCGGCATTAATCGCGTTACCTACGACATCAGTTCTAAGCCACCTGCCACCATTGAATGGGAATAACATGAAGGCTTCTTTTCTACTTTTTGGTCTATTTTTGTTCGGTCGGTTTGCAACTGGGCAAGCGTTGCCAATCGTAGAAAAAGACGGTCAAAAATATTACGCCTATACCACCCTTGAAGGCCAATCAATTAGTGAAATACAAGCACTTTTACATACGGATATCGACCAACTTTTAGCACTCAATCCGGGATTAGAAAGAGGCATAGATCCGCAGCAAATCGTTGTCTTTCCTGTTCGACTTGGCACAATCACCCATCAAGTAGCACCGCAACAAACGCTTTATGCAATTGCCCGGCTTTACGAGGTGGCCATAGATTCCCTGCTCAATTGGAATCCGAGCGCTGTAAATGGTCTAAAAATTGGCCAAACCATCTACATTCATAACTCCATACTTCCGTTCGACATCGCTGATTCTCAATTGCCAAGCCAAACAACTCCCTCTAATTTTGCTCCTAAGCTTTCCGATACCATCATTAAACATATCGTACTAGAAAAAGAAACCCTCTATTCCATTTCCAAGCGTTATATGGTTCCGGTAGATTCATTGCTGGCGCTCAATAAAATGAGTACTTACCGCGTGGCTCCCGGCCAAAAAATAATGGTTCCCATTCAAAAAGAGAAGTCCAACGAGGTTCCCAATCAAGCCATTCCTGCTGCTCAAAAATGGAGTTCTTCTACTTCGTTTGAATTTCCAGTTCCCAAAAAAAAGCAATATGAGATTGCCGTATTTTTACCTTTTCAACTCGATTCAAGTACTGCAAACAATCGTTTTGTTGCAGCAGCTGCCCTTGATTACTACATGGGTATGAAATTAGCGTTAGACAGCCTTAAAAAAATAGGTCTAGTGGCCAATGTTCACGTTTATGACGACAACGCTGTTTTTCCTGGTTTGGCAAAAATTCTCGAAGGTCCTGAAATGAAACAGATGGACCTCATCTTTTCTCCACTTCAAGAAAAACAGGCTCAAGCAGTAGCTTCTTTTGCAAAAGCGCATGGTATTCCAGTTGTTTTCCCTGTTCAAATGCCCACAGCAATGGTTCAAATGGCAGCTAACTTCATCGCTTACACCGCTCCAGAGGAGGCCCATATTCAAACACTGGCATCGCACCTTCATACGCACTACCAGGGTTTTACAATCCTACTCATCAATAGTCCAATAGCCGCGGATCAGCAATTGGAGCAACAATTCAAGAAAGCGTTCATGGGTGTTTCTACGGCTGTTTCCAAGCTTAAATTACAAGAGGCCTCTTGGACTAACTATCAAAGATTCAAATCTGTAGGTGGGGCTCAAGTATTGGTAAGTTTCAGTTCGGATAGAGCCAAAGTAGTGGGTTTGCTCAAAGCTGCAGCAGTGGATAGCAACCTTATTATTGTTGGACGAAAAGAATGGCTAGACTTCAAGGAGCTCGATGACCCTGAAGTCCGAGATCAGACATTTTTAGTAGCCTTACCGAGTTACTTCAATTACCATGCTCCGCAAGTGATTAGATTTCATAAAAATTTCAGAAGAAGTTACAACACTGACCTCGCCAAAATGGCTTGTTTGGGCTTTGATGTAACACTACACATTGGAAAGCAATTAGTAGGCAAGTATCCTATTCAAAATGGTCTGATTAGCAACATGTCCTTGAGATTTTCTCCCAATCAATTATATATCGAAAACGCGGCCGCAGTTGTGGTCCCGTACAAAAATGCCCAATTGATAGCGCCAAATCATGAATAAAACGGATATCTCAACACGTTTTCGCGAGCTCCAACTGCACATTTGTAAAGCCCTCGAACAACTGGATGGCTTGGCTACATTCAATGAAGATTCTTGGGAACGTCTTGAAGGCGGTGGAGGTCATACGCGTACGCTTCAAGGTGGTCAAATTTTAGAAAAAGCGGGTGTTGCTTTTAGTGCAGTTCATGGGCCCGTTACTGCCGCCATGAAACAGCAATTAGGTCATGAAGGCGAGCGTTTCTTCGCAACAGGGGTCTCTATTGTACTGCACCCCAAACATCCACGCCATCCGATCATGCACATGAATGTGCGCTATTTTGAACTCGAGGACAGCAAATACTGGTTTGGCGGCGGTATTGATCTTACACCACATTACGTAGACCTCAATAAAGCCATTTCTTTTCACGCGTCTTTGCGAGAAGTATCTGATCGTTACCACCCTGACTTCTATCCAAAATTTAAGGAGTGGGCAGATCGCTATTTCTTCTTGCCCCATCGGGCCGAGTCTAGGGGAGTTGGCGGTATATTCTTTGATCAGCTCGATGAAAGTTCTGGTCTTACCAAAGATCAACTATTTTCCTATTGCCAAGATCTTGGGCGTTTATTTCCAATTGTGTATTCAAACCAATTGAAAGATGTTGTTTTAAAGGAGCCAACAGCTGAAGAATTAGCATGGCAGGCACTCAGACGCGGCCGCTATGTAGAATTCAATTTGTTACACGACCGCGGAACCAAATTCGGCATCTATTCGGGTGGCCGAACAGAATCTATCTTGATGAGCATGCCGCCGATGGCCAATTGGGTATACAATCAAGAACCGACCGAGGGTTCTGAAGAACAAAAAACCCTGAGTTTCCTCAGGGCTGTGCATCAATTCTGTTAAAATCAGTTTGTTATTGTTTGCTGAGGGTAAGGTAGTCGGTACCACCGTTGCCTCCAGAAACATCGATGAGTTTGATTTCTGTGTCTGTGAAAGAAATGATATCCCAATCGTCAGAGAGGTCGTCTAGTTGATTACTTACCGTGAAATTGATATTAAAATCAAGGTCGTCAAGACTGTCGTCGTCATTGCTATTTGAGTCTGTAATAGACCAAGTGCCCACATACGGATTCGAATTACTGCTCAAAAGATCTGTAGCGTTAAGTACACCGTCCTCTAAAAAGTTAAATCTAAAAGTACTGTAATCTGAGGTTTCGTCGTCGCCGTCGTCGATGTAACTACTAACAATCCAAGTTCCGTCTGTAGAAATATTAGTGATTTGCTTTTGGTTACTTTGCCATTTAGAACATGCTCCAAGTAGTGCGAGTAGGGTAAGGGAATATAAGGTAGTTTTCATATTTTCGACTTTTTTTTGACAAAAGTATAATTTAATTTGACAAAAATTTTAACTTAGTTTATGGTTAAAATTCATGGTATTCAGCATATTGGCGTTGCAGTTTCCGATATGAATCGGACCTTGCCGCTTTATAGGAAGTGGTTTGGGATGAATATTCCCTTCTTTGATAGCGTTCAGGCAGCTCCTTTAATGCAGGTCTTTACCCGCAATGAGGTCATCGCCAAAAGAGCGAGTATGGTGATGAATTTAAGAGGGGGTAGCGCCATGGAAGTTATAGAACCTACTTCATTTAAGCCCACCGCACTGCCCTCAGATTTTCAGTTAGGAGACATTGGTATTTTTGCCATCCACATGCGGATGTCCGAGCCGGCGCAAACCTTTCAAAAATTTGATCCATTGGGCTTGCGATCCGATTTACAAGCAGATCCTATGGGCAACAAGCGCTTTTTAATTCAAGATCCAGATCGTAATTATTTTGTTGCGATTGAAGACGAGCAAATTTATCTTGAAACAAAGCAGACGATTGGTGGCGTAGGTGGAATATCCATCGGAGTTGCTGATATAGGCGCTTCTAAAGCGTTTTATGCGGGTCTTGGTTTTGATCAAGTTCTTTATGAGGGGAGTGGTGTATTTTCAGATTTTCAGGGCTTTCCGGGAGGCGACCAACCGGTACAACGCATGATACTCGGTACTAAAGAGATGGCCGAGGGTCCTTTTGGCGCTGTCATTGGCTTTTCTAAAGTAGAACTCATTGCTGTATCTAATCGCAAAGCGCAGAAAATTTTCAGAGGCCGTATTTGGGGCGATACCGGTTTTGTACACCTCGGTCTTGATGTCCAAGACATGAGCAGTCTTCAGCAACAGTTGCTGCATCGTCATATCGAATTTGAGTGTGATAGTCTATCTGCGCTCGATATGGGAAAAACGAGCGTGCACTGCGCTTATATTACGGACCCCGATGGCGTATTAATTGAGCTCATCGAGGTATACAAAATTCCCCTCATTGAAAAATGGGGCGTATTTTTAAATGTGCATGGCAAAAAAGCAGGTAAAAACCTGCCTAAATGGCTCATCCGATTATTGCGTTTTTCTGCCATCAAAAATTAACTACGCAAAATTATTGCGGATTGATTATCTTTGGCCATGCTTCAACTCAAAGCTCAAAGTCAGCGCTTGCAACTGATCCTTGATTTTTTAAAGGAACAGGCCTTTATGCGTGCTTCTTTTGCTCAAATCCACGATTATCTGCGCGCTGTATTGCCCTCACTAGGCTTAAAAACGATTTCTCGACGTTCGCTTGAGTCTGATCTACAAATATTAAGAGAAGAAGGGGGTGAGCGCCTATTGCACGTACGCGTTTCAAAAAAACATTATTACCAGCTACTTTCGGCCCCGCACGAAGCAATTTCAAACACGCTCAAAGCCGCTATGCTCGAACAAATTGCCTCACAATTAGGTGCAAGCACAACGCGTATAGAAAAAAGCCTTCAAGACAAGCTGGTATTTCAATTCTCTGCACTCAATGACGACGGAAAGTCATTTGAGTTGGCGGCAGTTTGCACACAAGCAATTACTCAGCAGTACTTGCTTCAATTTTTATACCAGTCGGCGTTCGGAACCTACAAGACTAAACTTCAGGTTGTGGCACCGCTTCAGGTGCGTTTTTACGAAGGACGCTATTATCTCGTAGCTAGCGTGTGGTCTGAGCTTCTGAAGGCACCGAGGCCTGCTATAAAAGTTTTTGCCTTTGATTTAATCGAAGATTTTGTAATGGTACCCGCTTTGGTTGAACGAGAAGACGGCGCAGAGGGCGAATTACAATACTTTTCATGGCAGGAGCTCTCTGAAGAGGTAGGGCTCAAAACCTATTTCAAGCATTGTTTGGGCATTGCACGCTTTAAGGAGAGCACCCCAGAAATTATTCGTTTGAAATTTACCGATTGGGCCATCTCCTACGTGAAGTCCAGAAAACTGCATGCGTCGCAACGCATTGTTATTGATCATCCGAACTATATTGTAGTAGAATTATATATTTATCGAACCTACGAGCTTTCTATGTTACTGTCTCGCTTCCGAGATTACGGTGTGGAGGTTCGTTAGTTCGTATAAAATAGTACGAGTTATTGATTTGCTCTTTTGATACCGTAGAAAGCGATTAAAAATAAACACATGATGATTCCGACGGAAATAATATATGTTGGATTCGATACCTGCAGAAATACGAATGAAAAATTCAATATCAGTAGAACTACGAAAAAAGAAGTTGCTAGTGTGCGAATATTTGTTGTCGTTCTTGGCGTATCATAACTTGCGCCTATCGCCATTGTTAAGGTTGTGGCAAAGCATATAAAGCTACTACTTACAATTAAGACATTATTTTCTACAGTAGTTAAAGTATACAATCCGTAGGCAATTAAGGCGCTAATTGCAAGGCAAATCATGGTCAAAAAGGCATTTATTTTCATATTGCTGTTATTTTGTAAATGAAGGAGGGCTAAGTACAACAAGTTTCAATACTTCCGGTATTTGTTCAGCAAGCATCCAATTCGATAATCCAGGTTTCCATATATAGGAGCTTTTGGTAATTGTTTTATCTTGTATTAATCTAATTAATTCTTGTTCAGAGAATGGTCCAGCTTGTTTTTCATCAATCATTACATAGTAAAATGCTGCATGATTCCATGACGTGTCGTTAGGAGTACCCGTTACTTGCATTTGATTTAGTGATTGATTCATTGTTTGAATCATTTGCTGAGCAACAGCCATGCTTAAACCAAATTCAACCAGTTTATCTACGGCAAAGAAATTGTCTTCCATAATTTTATCGAATTACATAGTTGGAGGAGGTGGGGGAGGTGGTACTGAAGCAAATAATGAAGATAATTCTTGAACGTTACCGGCAAGCTCCCAAGCGGTCATACCTTGTTTCCAAACATGGGTATTTTGCGTGAGCTGACCATTTTGAACCATTTGCTGAAGTTGCTGCAAATTGAATGGCCCGGCTGTTTGGCCGTTAACAGATACGCTGTACTGTATTTGAGGTGGAGGTGGGGGCGTATTTTGTTGCTGGTTCATGTTTTGACCCATTTGGTTCATCATGCCAGCCATTTGACCACCCATGGCGCCACCCATGGCCATGCCAGCCATCATGCCCGCAGGATTCATTCCTCCACCTCCACCGATGTTACCCATTTCCCCAAGGCTATTTGCTGCGGTTTTGAGTACATCAGTTTGTTGATTGAGTGCATGGGCACCAATGAAATTAGTTTCAGTTTGAAGTTTTTGTGCTCTTTGTGCCTCTTCTCTCTGAATTTTTAAAGTATCCTCAAGGTTATCAGCATTGATCTGCTGCATGTCATTTAGGTTCTTGATATTCACGTCTGTTTGCGCAGAAATGGTTTTCTCTTGCTGTTCTCTTGTTACCTTGAGTAACCTCTTGAATCCTTCACTTTCTTGGTCAAGCTCTAAAGTATCAATATCGAATCTTTTGAGATTCACACCAAAATCTTCAGAAAAAGTATCTTTCAATTTTGTTTTGAGCGACTCGTTAATGAAATCTAGGTTCTCCTCAATCTGAACTAAATTCAAAGGATTCGTTCTGTTGATATTCATAACACCAGATTTAATGCTACTTGTAACAGCAGACTTAATCAAATTCTTGAAATCATCTAATTCAAAATTGATTAATCGGGTGTTTTTAATAAATAATTTATAGTCAGTTATATTGAAAATAATTTGACCTCTTACTGACATTGGTACTGGAAAGTCAGGAAGTCGGGTATCAGTAATATTGAAATAGGGGACGCCAAATTTAATTGGGACATTACCAGCAAGGTTTATAAAATAAATTTCAGCTTGAAATGGAGATGCACCCCCAAATGCGGCGCCAACAATACTCGATAAAATTGGAAAATTTGCGGTTTTTATCGTTTGGTCATACGGACCAACAATAAAATCTTGCATGGCTCCGTCTTTTTGTTGGTAAACAAAAACTGCAAGCTCACCGTCTTTAACACGTAAACTACTCCCATAGCGTATTGCATTTTCTTTTTTGGTAGTGTTTGCCTCTCCAGAAGGTCGCCATTTCCATACTAAATACTCTTGTTCATCACAACGGATTACATCCATGAACCCGCCTTCTGATTTATTTCCAAATAGACCCATAGTTATTTTTTTAGATCGATTAATTTAGCGTCGATAAGTAATTTTTCAATTATTTCTATGGATTCCTTATCGTTGGACATCGAGAGTTTTGCTTTAGTGAATATTTGTTCTGCTTTCTTGCGCCAAATAGCGTTCCATTTCGAAATATATTTACCTTCTTCATTGAAACGGTTCAGAAGCGTGACTACCTGAATTTTACTTATGGAAAGCGTTAAAAACTCAATAATTTCTTCTTTGGAATTTGGTACCGGGAAGTTCATTATCATCTCCTCTTTTCTGATGTCAGTTGTGGACCATTTTGGAGGTTTTGACTTATTGACTACAAAGATGATAATATTGTAGGGTATTAATATTGGGTATAAAAAAATCCATTTAATCAACGTTCCACAGCCAATATTTGCGCTCAACTTTTGATTTACAAAAAGACTTTCTTCTCTAGATGCTTCTAATTCATTGAGTTTTTCAAAAAATTTTATGATATTTTGAGATGCATTAATATTTCTAAATTCAGTCCCACAATCATTACATTTTGTTGAAAAAGACTCTGTAATTGCACCACACCCTGGACATTTTTTTACGTCACCTAATTTATTAGAAACTGGGGCAGCAGTATTTTGACTTTCGGTAATCTTGCTCTGCTGTTTTTTTTCAAATAACTTCGCTTCAAGGACCATTTCAAACTCATCTAGATCCAAACCTAATGATTCTGCTTTTTTGAAAAGAATTTGTTTTTCTTTTTCTGAAAGTTCACCATCCGTTAAAGCGAGTTCTATTAATTTTTCTAGTTGTTCGTTGTACATCTTTATGTATTTGTTAGAGGATCCTTTTAAGCATTAAAATAAAGAAAGGGCGTTAACCCTTTCTTTATTTGATAATTACATTTTTGATAAAATATCCGCTTTTTTTGCATCGAACTCTTCTTGGGTTAAGATTCCCATATCCAACATCGATTTAAGCTTTGTTAGTTTTTCCATTGGATCTTCTACAGGAGCAGCAGGAGCAGCAGGAGCAGTTGCACCAGTATTAATTACAATTCCACCGCCTGCCGCAGCTCGTTTATCTTCAAGATCTCTTTGTCTTCTTTCTTCCTTTTTACTTTCTTCCATTTCTTGCCCAAAACGGTACAGTTTTCTTGCTTGTGCTTTTGGTATGTCATCCATACTATCCGACTCGCCGGATAATGTTTTAACTGTTATTGTTGCAGACAACATACCCTCTTTCATATGAATGTCTGCAATATTCATCCAGGAGTAGTCCTGAAAATCTAAGCTAAATCCAAAAGATTTGGGTCTAATAATAATTACCCTTTTGCTTGTAAGTGCAATACAATCAGGAGAAAAGTTTATACCCAAAGTTTTCTTTTGAACTGCAATGTATTTTATTTCTTCGTTTGACGTGCAAAATTCTTGAACCTTTGGAAGTATTTTCTCGATTACTTTCGGGTCTTGTTCATCTGTAATTAAATCATTAATTGAAATCATATTCATTTATTTTATTGGTTATTACTATTTACTCTTATTTATCTTACATTTTGATTAGTTCTTCGATCAATAAGTCGATATTTTTCTTCAAACTATTCAATTTTTTGGTTTGTTCTTTGTTGAGTTCTTTATTCTTCAAAGCAATCAATTTATTAAGTAATTCTATGTATTGATTTACCTCTACGCCATACTGAATTGTTGTTTCTAAAATGGAGCTTCCTGCTGCAGAAATATTTTTATTAGCCAAATAGGTCCCATTGATAGATTCGAGCTTTATGGTTTGAATTTCTTTAGCATACTTAGCAATGGTCTTGTCTTTAAATTCGACGGCTCCAAATGTAGTATTCATAGTGTTAAATTCATCTGTAGTCTTGATGACTGATTTTATTTTTTCTACTGCTTCGGTTTGATTTTTCTCAAATTGATTTAATGCGTCAAATACTTTATTTAGTTGGAGATAACCTTGATTGATACTATTTTGAAGCAGCACATAAAATTCATCTTGCTTGGATTTACAGTCAATCTGATAGAAATAAGAAAGTGCTTTCTCTAGCGTGTTTCTGGAGTTGCCAACTTCAACTTCAAATTGGCTGATATTTTTAGCATAACCGTCAATACGTGATTTGAGCTCAATACTATTTTGGAGAAAAATAGTGAGCTGCGTTAATTCTTGAAGGTAATCTTCTGCTTTGTGTTTAGTGATCATGGCCGTTCCGATCATGGTATACAACACATCAGCTAAGGACTTTTCAAAAGTATTTTTTTTACTTGCTTCATCCAAAGCCACAGCTTTTGCAATCAGCGCATCTTCAGTCTCTTCTAAAAGTTTAAAATCTTTTTCTAGATGTTCAAATTCAGACTCAAGATTGGTCAGGTCTTTGATTTGAGCGACAGTTAAAATATTATATTGTTTACCATTTGTTGGATGTCTGAACCATGTTGGGTTTAATTGGTTCAGTTTGTTTAACATATTTTGAACGGCATCTGTATGCATACACTTAGCAGGTGTAAAAAATCCTCTACCATTCTCCTGACAAAATATTTTCTTTGCTCCACTTTCTGTTTTTACATAGAAAATAGCTTTTCCTCGAGCTACATCAGTTCTTTTTGCAATGACCTCTTTAGCAAAGGTTGTTTTGTAGTAGTTGTCAAAGTTTTTCTTTAGTTTTTCCTGCCTCTCAAGCCAACTTGCATTTAAAAGAAGTATGGAATCGAGTTGAGCTAGCGATTCGAGATAATTTAAGTTGGTTTGTTTGAGACTAGATGGTTTGTATTTATCGAAATTACTAGAAGCATTATTATATGTAGAAATGAATTCAAACACGTCAACATTTTTTTTAGCGGTTTCAAGGGTTTTGTAAAGATTAGTTTGGGTAAAATCTAATTTATCATTGAAGTTTTCAATGAGGTAATAACAACCTGCTGATTTATATCCGTCATCGCCACCAATTTCGTCGTGTAAATAGTCATTACTATTGTAAAATTTAGCAATATATTTTTCCAGTAGTGAAGTAGGATAGTTTGAGCAGTATTCTTTAAGAGAGAAGTTGTTTATTTCCCGTTCTTCTGTTGAACTATTCAAATAGGGTTGAAAAAGCTGCACATTTTCTTTGAGTTTATCTTGTTCATTTTTATTCCAATTTTGATTTTTAGTCATGATCCCTTGGGTAAAAACTAATTCTCTACCATTGTCCGATAAAAGTCCATCGAAATAACCATTAAGTATGGTACCGCTCATATTCTGAGGTTCATCTTTGTCCTTATCAAGAATAGTAAATTTCCCTTTAACGACGCCATCCTCAAAAAAGAATTGCGAGGTAATATCTGCTTTTACATGGCCATATTGACCAAGGTCAGGGATGTAATCGTTTTGAATTGCTCGATAATAAAATTCGCCGTTCAAAATTCCGTTTTTATAGTTAACCCTTATATTTTGGCTGACATTCAAGTTGTACTTTACATAGGTGCCCATTACATTCTTCGTAAAGGAGCCCTTTCCAACTGTCTCAAATGTCCATTTGCCATTTCTTTTTCCATCACTAAAAAAACCAGATATTTTTACTGAAGCCGTGGCTCGTTCGATTGTTATGGACTCACTATAAGTAAAGTTGCCGTGTTTGACCTTATTCCCATACTCATCTAAGTAATAAGTATAGGTTGCTTTTCCATCATCAAAGCTACCACTGAATGTTTTTAAGGTTTGTGCAATGGAATTTTGAGTAATCAAAATTGCGATTAAACAAAATGAAAAACGAAGGATTTTAAAAAGTGATTTATCTTGCATGACAACAATTGTTAATGAGTAAATATATTATATTTCTTAAATATTATTGATACACAATCGATACATTTACAGTATGATTGATGAATTGAAAAACGAACTAGAAAAAACGTTTAGCCGCAAAATTGAGGATAGAGGAGATTGCGAGGCACTTGTCCAAGATATTTATGAAAAGACCGGTGCTGTACTGTCTTATAACACCTTGCGTCGTATGTACGGCTTGGCAGAATACCGCAAGCCTCGAGAAAGCACGCTTGATCAGTTGTCGGTTTATTGCGGTTTTCGTTCGTACAAAGATTTTACGCAGCGATATACCGAAATAGATACCTGGCCAACTTGGGAAAGTATTTATGTGGTACTTTCTTTAAATGAACCAAACGCACTCCTGGAAACACTACATTATAGAAAATTAAGGCAAGAGCAATTTACCATCTCATTTACGATCGTTGTTCGTGAATTACTCAACAGACGAGACTTTGACATGTTGAAAGTTCTTTTTGAATTTCCAGCCTTTCAATTCGCGGCGCTGCCCTATGACGAGGTTGCTCAAATTGGAGTATTGATTGGCTTACATTTTAGAAATTTTGACGACCCTGTTTTAGAGCAGAAGTTGCTTTTATTGCACAATTTTAGGGACCTCGTATTTAAAATTTTTGTAGATTATGGTCGTTTGAACAGTAAGTATGGGTCTTGGATATCCTTTTTAGTTCAGCAAGATGACATTGATGTCGAGACTCAAGATTTCATTGCATGTTTAGCGCTTTGGAGAATGATATTGTGCAACGAAAAGATCACCTCAAAAGCTATGGAGCAGCTCCCGCAATTGGATTTAAAACAACACCCAATATTATTTGGTCGAATTTTTGGCATGAGAATGCATGCGGCTCGTTCTGAAAAAGACCGAGACGAACTTATTCAACAAATGCAATATCGTTTGGCTACCCAACCTCATTTAGCCACAGAACTTCTTTACGAGCCCTCAGTGCAGAGCTTGGTGCTCCAAAACAGCGCGCTTTCCAACTTTGTTATTTCAAAGGCATCTTTGATCAATGACACCAAATTTTGGTATCATTTTTCACAGGTGGCTATTCATCGGGTTTTTCAGGTTTCAGTTTTGATAAGCAATGGGCAATATGCCAAAGCTTTGGGTGTTCTAGAGAATATTCCTTTCGGACACATTCGACACGGATACCGCGAATTTATAGAGCTCTATGTTGCATTTTTTCATTGGGTTATTGCCAAAGAAACAAAGTGTCATCAAACGGAAAGTTATCTTGTTGATTTTGAATCCAGGCTTGGCAAAATGCCATATCCAATTTTTACGCGGGCTTATTTTTCTGCCTATTTTAAGAACGATTGACCAAATACAACACGGTAACTAACAAATAGATCAGCACAATAAAAAGATATATTTTACCTGCTGAGCTTTTTGGTTTATTGCCTTCTATTTGTTGTTCATCTTGTTGATCCATATGGATTGAGTTACGCTTCTTTTTGTAAAGAAAGAATAAATTGTACAAAAAATTGGTCCAAATATGGTACATTTGACTCATGTTACAAGCCTTAAAAATTCAAGTAGAAAAAACTTTTGGTCAAAAAATCAATGACCGAGGAAAGGCTGAGTTATTGGCTGAAGATATCTATCTGAAAACCAATATACTCGTTTCTTACAACACCATGCGTAGGTTTTTTGGGCTCGTTGAAAATACCAAAGCAAGCAGATCTACACTCGATACCTTAGCTGTCTATTGTGGCTTTTCGAGTTATCAAGATTTTTACCAGCGCTTTCCCAGTATTTACCATTGGCCTAAATGGGAAGGTTTGTTTCTTTCCCTGGCGAGTTTATCTTACGACCAGCTTCTATTGCAATTGAAATGCCGCAAAATTGAACACCAAGATTTTGGGGTTGCCTTTGCCATTGCAATAAAAGATTTGATAGGTATGAAGCGATACAACGACGTGTTTCGTTTGTTTCGAGAACCTGATTTTCATTTCTCCAATTTGCATTTTGACCAAGTGAGTCAAGCAGGGGTGATTCTAAATATGTATTTTAGAAATCACAACTACCCTAAGTTGGAAAAGCAACTCTTGGCAGAAGAAAATTTTCTTCATTTAGTGGTCAAGTCGAATATAGATTATACGCAGTTCAATGCAAAATATGGCAAATGGATTCATTATCTTGAGCTACAAACAGATTTAGACGCTGAAACGCTCCTTTTTGTTCGTTGCATCAGACCTTTTATGTATATCGCTAATAACCAATTAGTTCCAAAGGCAATTGCTTATCGCATCCCTGATTTAGCCCCAACGCAGCATCCTATATTGTTTGGTCGTATCTTTTGTTTAAAGATGATGTTTTCAAAGCAAGCTGTACAAAGAGCATTCTACATTGACTTATTTGAACAACGCCTGCAAGCAGAACCGAGCACTAGAGCTGAATTACTTTATGTGCCAGCTATCCATAGTTTGCTGACCCAAGAAAAATACCTTACTGCATTTACAGAAAAAGCACTTGATGACATGCCACAAATTTTTCATTGGTATCAGATTTCTTTGCTTGGTATTGAAGAGATCTTTTTGGCTTCAAGGTGTATTGCACGCAAAGATTTCCAGATGGCACGACAGCTTCTAGCTAATAATCCGATAGAAAAAATTCGTTTTGGTTACAAAACCATTATGGATATCATGTGTACTTTCTTTCAAATACAAGTCAAGGAGCACTTTAAAGAAGACGTTACCTTGTTAAAAACCCAATTAGCTGAAAAATGCAGTCAAATAAATATGCCACTATTTAATCAAACTTACTTTGATTCCTATTTTGCTGCTGCGGATTGCTCAGATCAGAACTGACTATATGCTTTTTTGTAGCGGCGCTTTTTTAGTGTGTGGGGGAGATTTCGAATGGCACGCCTACAAACCTGACGCTGCATGTTTTCTTTAATAGAACCCATTTGCCCGCGGTTGACCTCCTCTGAAGACCAAATTTGCCGCCCACTTTTGGCGTCATAGACCATCAGGTTGAGCTGTACAATATTCGTAATGGCATTGAAATTTGGGTTTGCTGAATTGAGCATCATAGCAGTAGCTTCATTCATGGGTTCGAGCACTTGAATGTTGCCATAAAGGAGTGCATCTACCTGCAAGAGGCTACATAAAGCGTTGTTGTTGAGGGCACTGTTTGGATAGCCAGCCCCGTGCAGCATAGCGTTAACCTCATCTGGGCTCATGATTTCTGCGTGCACACTGCCACTGCGGCTGTAAAACTCAAGTTGATGGTAAAGCCTTTGCTGGGTTTGTTCGCTTTTGATGCGGTTGAGCTCTGTATATTTTTCTTGGTTCATCCAAATCTTGCGCTCTATTGTTGCTTGAATAGGTAGAATTGCAATACGGTTGTGCGCCTGCGAAAGCTCCACAACATTGGGTGCTTCTTGTATCGAAATACAACCTGTGGCAACAAACAGAATAAATATAAAAAGTAAATATTTGTACATGTGCTTTATTTAAAATTGCTAAAGACAAAATTAGTGCCAAAATTTGGACAAATCCAGGTCAACTTTGAGCAAGAAAGACTCGGTTCACGTTAGCTTCGTGTTTTTAGGTCGGGCATAGGCAAATCTTTCCAAAAGTTCGGGTTGCGAGTAGCCATCTAAGCCATTGATAGTGACAACTTTGCCTTTGTCTAGTTGCAACCAGTTGTCAGAGCTTAACAGTTCTTCTTCATAAAATACAGCCTCTATAGACGCAATGACATGAATACAACCATTTTCTGCAATGAGGTATTCATTGACATATTTACACAGCAATTTAACGGGGCTTCCTTTTACAAATGGTACGGGGCAACCCCCATGGTATACCGCCTCTAGGTTGGTCATGTCAAACTCGCTGACATCTTCTGGATAATTTGCTGAGGTATGATGCGCATCAGCAATCTGATCAGCGGTGATATGATTGACTGAAAAATAACCATATTCTTTGATGTTCTTGTAGGTATGTCGAGGCACAGTGTTAGGGCGCAAGATAAAACCGATGAGTGCGGGGTCGCTACCGAGGTGTGTTACGCTCGAAAAGATGGCCACGTTGGTTTGCCCCGCGTTGTCTATGGTGGCAATAAGGTTGGCCGATTTATAACCGGTGCAACTATTAATGAGGTTGAGACGCTCAATGCGGCCCATTTTTTGGATTTCGGGGCGGTCTATTCGGATCAAGGACATAATGGTTTGTTTTTATTTACAACAAGCCGAACCTAGAATGGTTTGAAGCTCGGTATCATAAAGAACAAACCGAGTTGAACACTGTAGAGCTCTTCTAATTGAAAATCGATGAGTGCTTGTTTTTGATATTTAGCACTGAGTTGTAAGCCAAAATCTCTATTGAAAAAATAGGTAGGGCTCAGGCCAACCTGAAAGTGCAGCATGTCGTCGCCACGCAATAAAAAGTTGTCTTGGAGCTGGGCGTTGCGCAGGTGGGTAAGCCCAAGACCCAAAGAACCATACAAATAAAACGAGCTACGCCTATTTCTAGTGATGCGCAACAGGTCCTGACTCACTGTTAAGTTACCGTATAGTACTCTGGAATCAGACAAATTCGTCCCTCCGAAGTCAATACCGTAGCCATGGTTTTGTTCTGACTTATACAGCCCCAGCGTGTAGGATGTAGCCGTTTGTTGCATGCCTTGCGCTGCTCCAATTTGCAGTTGCCCAAACCAGGCATCCCAACTTCTTGCGAAGGTTTGCGCTTTTAAATGCAAAGGCAAAAATAATAGACAAAATATCCAGCATATAAATTTCATACCCTTAAATTTAATGAAAAATAGCAAATGATGTTCGCAACCACACCTTACATCAAGGTTTATCTGATGTTTATTTTTATTTCCATCAGCCCTTCCATTTTTGGTCAATTAGAGATTGTTTGGGAGGCAGCTCAGTCTGTTGCAGAATCACAATATGGCAATATCAAACCGCGCATTGTATTGAATGGTGCTGGTGAGCCTGTTGTTGTGTTTGGAAAAAATAATGGGGAATTGTATTTGGCTCGTAAAAATGGAGCTCAATTTACAACACCGCAGCAACTTGCTGCTAGCGCAGGGGCCTATGTTACCAATTGGACTTCAGCCGATATAGGTTCAAAAGGGGATACAATATATATTGTTTATAAAGCGTATCCGCTCGAGACAGGTCCTATTTATTTAGTACGTTCTTTTGATGGCGGTGCTACACTGAGTGGCTCCATACTTATAGATCACCAACAAATGGGCGTAGCGTGGTTACCATCGCTCGATGTAGATAACAATGGTCAGCCACATGTTGTTTACATGGGGCACGAGCAAAATTGGACTGATCCGCAGTATTATATCAAACATTCAATCGACCAAGGAACCTCTTTTACAGGTGCGCTAAGTCTTACTAATTCTATTCCGGTTGAGGCTTGTGATTGCTGTCCATCGGAATTAGTTATCGACAACGAGAAGCAAGTTTTATTGTACCGTAATAACAATCAAAATGAGCGCGATATTTTTGGGGTATACTCTAACAATAGCGGCAGTAGTTTTGCTAGCTTTAGTAATTTAGAAAACCTATCTTGGATGGTGATGAGTTGCCCTTCTACAGCGCCCGATGGAGTCATCATCAATGATTCCTTATTCAGTGTTTCGGCAAGTAAAGTAACGGGTTCTTACCGTATTTATCTTTCAAAAGCGCTTGTCAGTAATCAGATAACTCCTGATTATATAGATTCCTTAATAGCTCCATCACAAGTTACTGCCAATCAAAATCACCCAAGAATCAAGGCCTCTGATTCTCATATGGCAGTTTGTTGGCATGAAAATATCGGATCTAACTTTGATGTGTATGTTTCCGTTGCAAGTATAGCGAACAGCAGCGCGCTTTACACATCTAAACACATCGCAAATGAATCCCAAACCGGTAATCAGTCCTTTAGTGATCTTACACTCAATGGCAATGAAATCCATGTAGTGTATCAGGATGGTCCGACTGGAACGGTTATGTACCGTAAAGGTTTAATTGGGCCAACTATTCAAGTTTTCGAAAACACTCCTCCGGTACTTACCTGTATTCCAAATCCGGTCAAAGATGTGTGCTTGATTACTGCGCCAAAACAAATTAAAGGTATCCGTATTTTAAATGATGCAGGACAGTGTATCCGTTCTTATGATTACGATGCTACACAGTTTTCTGAAAAACTTCAACTCAGTCTGTTAGCTCAAGGAAAATATACAATAGAAGTTGAATTTAATAATGGATCAGCAAAAACTGCAATCATTAAACTCTAAACGGAGCGCCATCTAAACCGAATCTATGCCTCTACGGTAGTCGCTTTCTTAGACTGGCGATATAAGAAACTTTCGTAAACAAAGCGCTTGGCAAAGCGCACCTGCTTGTCGGCATTGATAAGTTTTTTATAGACATTCGCATTCACCCCAAAATACTCGTAGCAAGAGCCATCTGTGAAGGTAATCTCGAGAAGAAGGCCTTTGTGGCGGTAATCTGCAATGCCGCATTCGTTGATGGTACGATGATAATCTGCAAGCTGAGCAGCTTTGGTCTGGGGGGCAATACTCACCAAAAAATGATAGCCGTCTACTACTTGGCGACCCATTTCTTCGGCTTGTTCTTTGAGGGGGTCACCATCCTGAAATTTATCGGGGTGCCATTGCTTTACAAGGGCTCGGTAGGTCTGCTTCAGCGCTGCCAATTCAATTTGATTGTCAATCTGGAATAATTTTTTGTAGGCGTTGATGCGTTTCATGGATGTGTTTGAGGGCGCAAAGGTAGGGATATTAATGCTTCAGCCAAATCAGCTGCACATCTTCGGGCTCTTGGAGGCGTTCTGCTAGGCGGTAATGACGTTCTGCGAGAGTGGATAGGTAATCTTGTGCGCGTTTGCCTTGGTCGTTGAGTTCTTGGAGCTTATCAATATTCCAAAACTTGACCAAGTGGTCAATGATTTGCGCATAATCAAGACTGGTATACACACCGATCTTTTGAGTAATACTTGCGTAGTTTTTGTAATAGTTATGCTGTGTGCCGAAGTCCATGAGGCTTGCTGGCATCACAATTTTTTTCTTCATCATGGCCATAAAGGCCGAAAGGCCACCATTTGGATCGATTTCCATGATTTTACTCATAAAAAATTTATAAGCACGCTCGTGCAAGGCTTCTTCGCCAGCAATGGTATTGCAAATTTTAGTCAAGATGGTATCGCCAGCTTTGGCAGCTAGTTTACCCGTATTGACATGCGATATCTTGGTTGCACGCTCTTGAAAAGAAGTGTAAATGAGTCCGTAATAAGGGTTGGCGTCTGTCCTTAAATCTACGCCGTTGTGTATGAGTTGTTGAATACTTTGCTCCACTGCACGCATGTCAACTCGACCACTTAAATATAAATACTTATTGAGGAGGTCGCCATGACGGTTTTCTTCTGCCGTCCAGAGCCTAGACCAACGTACCCAAGGGCTCATACTTGACACGTTGCGCTCCTCATTGATGCCTTCTAACAAATTAAAAAAAGTCTGGTAGCTCGGCAGTGCTTCTTCGGTAATGATATTGCCAATCAAAGAAACCAAAACGGTATCGGGCAAATTGGCCATCCTTAGCTGCAGTGCTTTGATGGTCTCGGGGAAGTCTTGCTGAGATAAGTCGGGCAGAAAATCTGAGGGTTGCCAGCACTCGGCAGGCAGGTTCATTTTGTCGTCAATGAAAGCCCCGACCTCGGGTTCAATGGCTTTCAGTACTTCGAGTTGGTGTGGTAAAACCATTGGAATCCGTCTAGTCAAAAAAGAAACAAAAGTACGTTATTTTGAAGGAATAATCGGCAATAATTTTAGTCTACGTCGTATCGCTTTAATTTTTCTGTTCTTTACCAAGCTCATCAAACTTCTGCTTCATGGTGGGGTTGCCGTGTGTGAGTTTTTTAATCGTGATTTCTTCGGCCTTTCCATTGGCGATACGCAGGTTGTTTTCTGACCCAATAAGGTTTTCTTTCACCTTCATAAGCGCAGCAATAGACTTGTCTATTTCTTTGATCGCAACGTTGAATTTATCCGAAGCAAGCTGGTAGTTTTTGGCAAAGCCATCTTTGAATTTGTTGAGGCGGTCTTCGAAATCGGTAACATCTATACTTTGGGCCTTAACCATTGCCAATTCAGTACGGTATTGCAAAGAATTGAGCGCGGCATTGCGCAATAATGTAATAATCGGAATAAAAGCTTGAGGTCGCACCACGTACATTTTTGGATAGCGGTAAGATACATCGACAATACCTGCGTTATAGAATTCATTATCCGGCTCGAGCATAGAGACTAATACCGCATATTCGCAGCCTTTTTTGAGGCGGTCATCATGGAGTTTTTTAAAGAAATCTTCGTTCTTTTTTTTGGCGCCACCGTCTTCTTGTTCATTTTTCATTTCAAACATAATGGAAATGAATTCGGTGCCGTCGTCGTCAGACTCTCGGTAGATATAATCTCCTTTGGTGCCGCTAGAAGCATCGTTGTCTTTTTCGAAATAAACGTTTTTAAAGGCAGTTGGTCGGATTTTATTGAATTCGATTTCACAATGTTGCTCTAGGCTTTCGCCTAGCATTTTGGTAGATAACCTGGCTTTGAAGTCTCGTAGGCTCTGAATGGCTTGATCTTTGAGGCGCAGCTCGTCGTCTTTGCGTTCAACTTCTGAGCGCAGTTTTTCTTCCAAAGTAGCCTTCATACTTTGAAGCTCCATGTCTTTGAGCTTTTTTTCGGTGCTGAGCTCGGCAGCGAGCTTGCTTTTTTCTTGTTCTAGGGCCGTAACGGCATCTTTAATAGCCAAGCTTTTTTGGAGTTCAAAATTGCCAATTTGCGCCCGAAGGCCAGCAAGCGCTGTCTCTGCTTTACTGCGCAGCTCAGCGGCTTGTAATTCTTTTTCACGCAATGCTTCTTGGAGTTTTTCATTGGCCTGTGAGGCAGCAAGTTTGAGCGCTTCTTCTCGTTGGCGTAGTAAATCCTTCTCGCGTTTTTCGAGCTCGATTTCAAACTCGTGGTTTTTAACCTGTTTTAGAATTTCGGCATAACCGGCGTCGTCGAGGTTAAATGTTTTGGTGCAATGCGGGCATTTGATTTCGTTCATGGGGAGTTGTATTTTGTATAGTTCCAATCTATTGAACGGGCGCTTCTTGCGCTTCTTGCGCTACGCTGTTTAATGAGTCCGACGATGCGATGGCCTTTTCAACCTTATCGAGATGCACCTTATTGCGTTTTTCGAGTTCTTGGACAGGAGTAAAGGGTTGGGTTGTAATTGGAAAGTCTTTCATCATTTCACCACTGTAGTAAAACTCAAAGCAAAGCCCACCGAAAGTGTATTCTTTGTCACCGACTTTGAAAGAAGAACCACCAACTTCTGGCTTCTTTTTGGGCTTACTCTTGTCAAACCCAAGATTAAATAGGGTGCCAACAATTTCTGGCCTGTACGATAAATCAAATCCTTCGCGCTGCCAGTGTGCTTGGTACTGACGTATCAAAAAAGCGGTATACAAGTAAGAATAGAAATGATCACCGCCTTTGATGAGGCGCTGAATGGTTTTGTGCTGATGCGCTTTGATGCTATCGACTACCAAACCAGGTGCAGCATCGGTAGTGTTTAAACACTTATAAAAGTAGTCGCCCGGATAAAATTTACTGTTTTTATCGACGAGTTGACGCTCTATGCGTAGGGCGGTGTGTTCCAAAATACTTGTAACGCCATAGCCGCGGTTGTTGGGTAAAATAACTGAATTAAATGGATAAACGTATTGCTTGAAGCGCTCTCTACTTGCATTAAACATGCGCACTTGTTCGCCTACCAAGCACATCACGATCATTCTGGATTCGACACCTGCAATTCGAGCTGCTGAATCTATGGCTGCTTTGTCTTTGCGTACAGCATTGCAGAAGGTATTCCAGACGGCATAATTGGAGAATTCAAACAATGATGTACGGTCTTTTTTGGCTTTTAGCACTTTTAATTCGGATTGAAAAGATTTGTTGGCTTTTAGCAAGAGCGAGGTGGCATTGAACATGCGCTGTGCGATAAAAAGGTCTTTGGATTGGTGGTAGGCTGCACTAATTTTAAGCGCATCGACAGGTTTGTATTTAGCCAACAATCCAATTTTTTGAAGTAGTAAGTTTTCTTCGTTGTCGAAATTTTGTTGTTTAGCCTTGAGGTCTTTACCGTATTGGCCAGCTAATTTGGAGAAATAGCGGTTGTTGATATCGACATTACCACTGGTGTTGGTCCATTTAAATTTAACGGCCAGCGCCGTAATGATCAAAAATATGGCAAACGCAGAGAGCAGGTGAAGAGCTATGTAGTAGCTAATTTTTAGAAGGCTACGTTTTTTTTTGGTGGGTGCTTGGGGCTCCATTCAACGGATTGTTTTACAGTGCTGAAAATTACGATATTTTCAGAAAATTTTGACCGTTTTCCTTTAAATATTAAGGTAAGATATGGTTTCCTTTAAATGTTATGGCGAATTATTTTTTTTGTTGTAAATTTCTCAAACACACTCATTTTCTATTCCAAGCGTTAAATTGTAAAGGATAAAAAAGAACTATGAAACAAGTCTATTTATCAAGATATTTTGTCATCATTGTCAGTTTCTTAGCGTTGATTACGGTCGGATGCAGTAGTGCTCCTCCAAAAAAAAACAAGAAATCTTTACCCGTTGATTTTGTCGAGAAAATCATTCACGTTTTGGGTAAGGATAGTTTAGACCTGCAACTCGTGCTAAAGATCCCCAAAATTGAAAATAAAAATTACAGTGTTGAACTCCACAACTTAAGTCGAAGTGCACAGCAGCAATGGAAAGATTCTACCTGGTCTGGCACAAAGCTGGACTCTTGTTTAACACCTTGCCTTCGATTTATTTATCAGCAACCCCATCAAAAGGCTCAAAATGCGACCTATAAATATACCTACAACAATTGGAAGTTAATCGAAGAAAAAACCGGATCAGAAATTGATACCCAAGCATTGTATATAGCGGTCAAAAGAAGCCTCCGCTCTTCGGATACCATCATTGATCTAACCAAAGAAGATTTATATGTAAAACCGCGCTTTTCAAAAGATGATGAAGCGCTTAAGAAGGCAAAAAGAGCGCTCAATCTGGCACTCAATTCCTCAGTTGAATTCAGCTACGGGAGTTCAAGATTTTCTTTAACCAGGGCAAAATTTGCTACTTGGCTCAGTTTAGACGACGACCTCAAACTAAAAGTTGATCACATCGCCGCTCAAAATTTTATTCAGGACATTGCCCGCGTTATTGAAAAACCCCTCAGTGAAATTCTAGCGCTGCACGAGACGGAGTTTCAAACAGACACCCTAATGAATCAAACCTATCCTCGCATGCCAATTTTTCAAGAGGTAGACTTTATTATTAGTGCGCTGCCCAAAGGAAAAGCTGTGCAGCGTTCAATCGTATTTGTTCCACAGGGGCTACCCAAGGGTTTAAAAGAAGGGCTTAAAGATTTTGTAGAAGTCAGTATTCTCGATCAGAAACTCTGGCTTTTTAAAGATGGCCAACTCGTTTTAGAGACCAGCGTGGTTACGGGCAATGAAAAATACAACCGTGCAACTCCGAAAGGGCGTTACCACATTTTGCATAAAACAACGGACCGGGTACTGCGCGGACCCGGTTATGCCTCATTTGTCAAGTACTGGATGCCTTTTTACCAAGGTTACGGACTGCACGACGCCACCTGGAGACGTCGTTTTGGAGCAAACATCTATCAAAACGCCGGTTCTCATGGCTGTGTCAATATTCCACCAAAACTGGCTCCTGTGGTCTACAACAATGTTTACGTCGGGATGGATGTAATTGTGAGGTAGCGATGAAATCTGACCCCAACATTTACAATGCTAGTATGGTCCTAATTTTACAAGAGGTGTGATTCCTATCTAGAAGTAATTAACCAACATATAAAAGTACTTTGAAAATAATTGTCGACATAAATAGCAAAATTGGATTTGGGGAATTGAAGGGGTTATCGTTTTTTGAAATATACAAGTTTAGTTATTCATATTTGGAATGGTTAATTGCAGAGACAGACCTTGCATTTAAAGATTTGGATGAGTTCTACATGTATGGCAGACCTTTTGACTTGAATAGTTCATCATTATCGGTAGAAGCAAATCAAGCGCTTATATCACATGTAACTCAGAACAACAAACCTAGTATTTATAACCATAAAAGAATAAACTACAGGAATATAAAGTATTTGAAAGAAATTGGCGTACTAGAGTATAAAAATCTAAAAGAGATGGATTACCATTTTCCTGATGAAATTGTTAGAATTAATAGTGAAAAGCTAAAATCTCAAATTGAATAGTTTAATTTGGTATTGTAAAAGTAAATTTGAATCTGTGAATAATCAAAATAATTGGGAATTAGAAGCTAAGCTTGAGTTAATTGCGTTACGCTTTCTAAATATCGTTGGTGAGGACGAAAAGTTTGAGGAGTCAGTAGATCTTGCTGATGAGCTAATCAATCAAATAATGATTAATATCAATGATGTTTTCAAAAATATACCATCAACTGGGAATTTTGGTATTGCATTGCATAGCATTCTCTCAAACAAAATAATTAGTGAGCCTTCGAAAAAAATCATTGTTAGATTAATAAGTTATTGGGCAATATCTAATCATTTAAAACAAGATGACATCCCATTATTGAGATACAATCGTGCGATTGGTCTATATTCAGATAGGTCTATTTTTTATGAATTGTACAAAAAGACAATTACCGGTAATATGTTTACTCCAAACTACCAAATTGAAATGTCAACAGCTGAAAATACAGTAGATATGCTTTTTATGTTTGATCTATTTTTAATAAAAGACCATTCAGCTCATTTTAATGATGTTTTCAAAGATTTAAATAAGGAGTTTGGTACCCCAATGTTTGGCTTTAATTCAAATAATTATTATATTGAAACACATGATAAACTAATGAGCCTTATAAAAAGCAAGTTTATCAAAATGGACTAAATACAAATGACCATGAAACAATTTACTCTTTGGTTCAGATGATATTTTAGACTCATATAAGTTTTTGAACTTAATTGTTTCTTTTAATTAAGAAAGTAATTTTGAGGAACGGATTTAACCTTATCCAAGTCTTTTTTGCCTTTTCCAAATAATTACCTACTAATCCCACCCTGGTCTATTATCAATACCTCGATCGGTTTTGCGATTTGATAGCGGATCTGTCACTACCTTTTATATTTCTTATATTTGGCATAAACCATACTCATGAAGCCAACTTTCGTCTTTCTGTTTTATATTTTGTGTAGCTGCTTGTCGGTATTTGGGCAATCCAAAGAAACACTCAATCTAGAAATTACCAACCTCAAAGCACAGGTTCAAACGCTCGATCAAAAAAATCAAGAGTTGGTGGTCAAGACCGCCACCCTCCAAAAAGATATCGAATTTCTGCAGCGCCAAATAGACGAACTCAGGGTTCAAGCCCTGCGCCAACCCTCTCAAATGCCAGCGGCAGGCAACCCACCTACACCAACAAATTACCCAAATCAACCTACACAGCAACAAGCACCGCCACCTCCTCCTGCCGCGGTCAAAACCACCGGTCAATTCGGCCGCTGCCGCGCAACTACCCAGAAGGGCACGCAATGCTCGCGCAATGGCAAATCAAATGGTTATTGTTACCAACATGGAGGGGTGTAGGGGATTCTTTTTAACTAGCCTCTACTTTTAATAATTTGGCGAATAGAGAACAAGATCAAGATGGCGGCAATCAGGATAATTGCTACAAATGCATAGCGTCCTTCTTGGTAGTATTCCGAACGATTTGATTCTTTTTCTGCTTTTTCTTCGGCTAACAGCCCTTCAGCCAAAGTTACTTTTTCAGAGAATAAACCCATGTACTTGCCGAAGATTTCACCAGCATTTTTCTCTGTTAACTTGTAATCTTTACTCGCGAAGAATTCTTCGGTCGCCTTTTTGAGGTCTTCATTGCTAAGGTAACTTCCTAAAACAATTCTAGCCACATAATGCGCTTGTTCTTTTTCTTTGAACTTCACTTTGTTTTTGAGTTTTGCTAGGGCATTATTGGCAATTTCAAAGCGCTCTTGGGTAAGTGAATCACTTTGACCAATACTCAAGTATGAACTGAATTCACTCCAATCGTCGTTTTCACCATAGGGATCATGGAGGTAAGGCTTGCGGTCTACCTTTTTGAAAGTGGCAGCTAAATCTTTAACCGCTTGTGGCGTCAATTCACCAGCATAAATTAAGTAGCTCTTGAAATAATCTCGCAATAGATCGGTGGATTCCTTTTTAGATGAATATGCAATCAATGCCTTGGCCAAATTCAAGACCTTGATTTTTTCTGAATACTGCAATGAATCAATGCCTTTGGCCTCATAAATGTCTTCTAAAATATTGGGAATGGCATCGCGATTCTTTTCAAAAACTTTGTATTTGGTTTCTATGCGGCGGTAGTCCGTATATGAAAAACCCCAATAAGGGTCGTAGGCTTCATACGGAACATAACTAAATTCGCTTTTCGATATAGAATCACCTAAATCCTCCCATTCTGCAGCTGGCATGGCCCCCTTAAGGCCCTTGAGTGCTTTATTGTAATCAGCTAAAGTGGCTTTATCTATGTCATTGGTGATATCAAAATCGTAATCGATTCGCGAACGGTCAAATTCAATTTTTGAAATCGAAACTTCTTCTCTTGACGATGGCCTCAAATTCCATAAGTACTGAACAATGGTGTAAGACAAAATCAAGAAGAATATCAAGGAAATAACTTGCCAAGATCGTTTGCCATAGCGAAAGAGATAGTCTTCCTCGAAGGAATTTAGAAATTTTTTGAGCTTGTTCATAGTAGACTTTATTTTAGGTTAAGTCTAATTTATTACTTTTCAGCTTAGTCTAAAAAAATTAAAACGTTTTATTAGGAGAAACCCTACTTTCCCTATTTTGATGCGCTGAATAAGCCTCATCTTGTAGTAATTTGAGTTGAAAAATGGATGTAGGGTAGGGGTGTTTCATGGCGCTGTTTATTTTTTTCCGATATTATTGTAAATTAGTACGTATTCAATAACGAAGTTCACATGAAAATCTTATACTTTTTTATCTTGATTTTGCTTCCTTTAATGAGTGAAGCTCAAGCGCATTTAGGCGAGTCTTTTTCTGGTCTAGAGAGCAGATATCCTGACCTTACTTTTGAAGTTGAAACGACCAATGACGGAACCATATATACCACCGCACAGCAGTTATTTGGTACTTTTATTTATTATTTTGACGGTGAAACTGGTCTTACCAATTTATGTGTTCAAATCCCAGATGACCTACAAGCCTTAAACGCACAGGTAGAAATTTATAATAAGAAATATGTCATTATTTCTGAAACCTCCTGGAAAGCTTATCTTGACGGAGGCAGCACTATGGAGATCAATCTGATTTACAATGAAGAATACGAAACTTATATTTTCTATTATACCTTCTAGATGAATGATAATAGGCTTTATCTTCAAAAATTGAATAAGCAAAATGGAGAGTGTTTGTTTTTTCTGATGCCTCAGCAACCAATTTCCTAAAACCCCCTGGGAGCAGCCTCAAAATACGTGTTGCCCTGCCAATCCTTCTTATAGGTCTGAGAGAATACTGCTGATGAAAGAGAAATTGAAAACAGGAGTAAAAGTAGATTTTTCATAACAAGTAATTTTAGGGAAGTTACGATTAAATATTGACCAAATATCGGGCTGCAATCTTTTAATTATTTTCCCCATCTTTACCCTCATTCCGTTCCCTCCGTTTTCTTGCCTCCTCACTCCATTGTTTTTTCAGCGTAGGGCTTAAGAAAATGAACTCTGTTGATTTTTCAGATTCTTTATTGACATTATCTACTTGTTTTTCACCTTTAGAAAGTCGGTGGCTGGTCATGTATTCCATTATTGACGCATGCGTGCGTTCTTGTTTCATTTTTTCAGCAAGTGCCTCTCGATGTTCGGCAAGTAATTGTGGGTTATCTTCCATTTCAAGCCGGATTCCTTTTTCATCATCGGTCATTGACCAAATTATTTTGAATCTATAGAGTTTGCCTTTGAAATTGATCCTCGGCCAAGTGCCAAAAGTGCCTCCTCCAAGTGTGGAGCGGCCAGCGCCGAAATTGAATGTCTGGCCGTCGACCTTGCAAGTCATTCTATGGACGTGTTGCTTGGGTTTGATTTCGAGGGTGTGTTGGAGATAAATTTCTTTGCCTTTGAAGGTGAACGTACACGCTGAGGTGTCGAGGTCTTTGCTGCAATCGAGAAAGACCTCGTCTGGAAAAAATAGTGGTGTCATGGTTTTTGAATATTATTTATCTTGATTACTTCGGTCCTTCATATTCGAGAACTGCATATTCTTCGTCAAATTCTACAGGAACATCAGGTAGGGATCTGAACCAAATCACATAGCCGGTCTTTGTTCTGGCCACGTAGGCGATGTAGACTTGGTCAGGTGCGCTAGATTTGTGGAAGTAATTGAACAATGGTGTGTCGATTTCCTTGCGGTTGACATTTAAGCTATGCATCTTAGCACCGTTGTACTCGAGGGTGTTGAGAGCGATGCTCAGCGCTGTGTTCATGTCGTGGGCAGTGGTGTAGAAGTTACCGTCATTGAGAACTTCGTAATCAGCCCTATCCGGTTTCCATTGGGCGTGTGCGTTACTAGCAGTGAGTACTAAAATCAAAAGGAGTTTTTTCATGGTAGTTTATTTTAGATGGTGAATACTAGAGAAGCGCTTCTAGTGGTTTATACCAAAACCTCTTAAGAGGTAACCATAAAAATCAAAAAGATTACAAATAAAATTTTTGCGAAGAACAATAAAGTAATTGAATAATCTAGACTGAGTTGCTCCATTTGTATTGCTTACCTTTGTAGGCAAGGTGTTTGCCTTTTGTAAGACACCAAATAGTAGTAAAATCTTTTATGAAAGAAAGTATTTCGATAGACTTTTACTATCAGCATTTAATGCATATTCCACTTATTGATGTGCGGTCGCCGGGAGAATTTACCAAAGGACACATCCCAAATGCCACCAATCTTGAATTATTTACAGACCATGAACGTGCAGTAGTGGGCACGGCCTACAAAAAAGAATCAAAAGAAAAA
This sequence comes from Flavobacteriales bacterium UBA952, assembly GCA_002293185.1. Classification (GTDB taxonomy): domain Bacteria; phylum Bacteroidota; class Bacteroidia; order Flavobacteriales_D; family Crocinitomicaceae; genus UBA952. The sequence goes on from DBCS01000008.1 coordinate 376,795, forward strand.
GCCTACGAACTTGGATATGAATTCGTAAAGCCCAAACTAAACGATTTTATAAGTAAATCTGCTACAATAGCGCCGCTTAAGGAGCTTGCCATACACTGTTGGCGTGGTGGATTGCGAAGTAATTCATTTGCAGATCATTTGGTGGCTAATGGTTTTGAAAAAGTATACGTCATTGAAGGTGGCTACAAAGCATTTCGCAACTATGTGATCCAATTTTTTGAGCAGCCTGTTGCGCTGCATGTTCTGGGCGGTTATACAGGCACAGGTAAAACTGAAATACTCCATTTTTTGGAAAAGAAAGGTCAGCAAGTCATTGATTTAGAAGGCATGGCTAGCCACAGAGGTTCGGCTTTTGGAGGAATAGATCTTCCGGCACAGCCAAGCACTGAGCAATTCGAAAATACACTTTTTTTTAAAATTCATGGATTGAACCGCAAACTACCCATTTGGGTGGAAGATGAAAGTAGAATGGTGGGTACTGTTTCTATACCGGAAGCATTTTATAACCAAATGAGAGAAAGAACGGTTTATTTCTTGAATGTTCCTGTAGAGGAAAGAACAAAGCACTTGGTTGCCACCTATGCCAATTTGACCCACGAGAAATTAGCGGATGCCATTACTCGGATTACCAAAAGATTAGGCTATGACAACGCTAAATTTGCACAAGAAGCATTGGCCAAAAGAAATTACGCTGAAGTGGTGAAGATTACGTTGTCGTATTATGACAAATACTATTTAAAAGGATTGCAAAATCGCGAAAACGTCAGCGTCCAAGAATACAAAACGCCGGAGGTCAGTCCAGAAAAAACGGCTGATTTTTTGATAAACTTACTTAACTCAATATAATGAACAACGAAATAAAACTCACCAGTTTTAGCCACGGCGCAGGTTGCGGATGTAAATTGTCACCAAAAGTCTTGACAACCATATTGGAAAGCAACACGCCAAAAGTAGCAGATAGCCGCCTTATAGTGGGCAATGATACCCGAGACGACGCCGCAGTGTACGACATCGGAAATGGAACAGGAATTATCAGTACTACCGATTTCTTTTTGCCTATAGTCGATGACCCTTTTACTTTTGGAAGAATTGCAGCCACCAATGCCTTAAGCGATGTATATGCCATGGGGGGAAAGCCCTTAATGGCAATTGCAATTCTAGGGTGGCCCATTGACAAACTTGCCCCAGAAGTTGCTGCTCAGGTTATGGAAGGTGGCCGAAAGGCCTGTGCTGATGCGGGCATCATTATTGCTGGTGGCCATAGCATTGACAATCCAGAACCTGTTTTTGGTTTGGCCGTTACTGGGTCTGTGCTGATCGCCAACCTCAAACAAAATAATAAGGCCCAGCCAGGGTCTCTTCTTTATTTAACGAAGCCTTTGGGCGTTGGCATTTTAGCCACTGCACAAAAGAAAGGCCTCTTAGAAGAACAACACGCCTCCATTGCTGCTGATTCAATGGTGATTTTAAACGATGTAGGGTTAGCGCTCTGTGCAATTGAAGAAGTGACCGCCTTAACCGACGTAACGGGTTTTGGCCTCATGGGTCATTTACTTGAAGTTTGTGAAGGCAGCAATGTATCTGCTGTTTTACAGTACCATAAAATTCCTGTTTTCGATGAGATTCATGGCTATTTAGATCAAAAATGCGTACCGGGCGGAACACTCAGAAACTGGGACAGCTACGGACACAAACTAACAATTGAGGACGAAAGGCAAAGACATATTTTGTGCGATCCCCAAACGAGTGGCGGCCTGTTAATTGCTGTTAAAAAAGAAGCTGCCCTAGAAGTAGAATCCATTTTAAAAAGCAAAGGACTTTATGCCGAATGCATCGGCGAATTGATTCAAAGAGACAAGTCGTTGATACGAATCGAATAGTAGGGGGTAGGGTTTTGAAAACAGACCAAAAACCTATAAAAGCAAAAACCCTAGAACATTGATACATTCTAGGGTTTTCTATTTCCTACAGCCATATAGGACGTGTCTTTAACGAAGCGTTTGCGGTCTGGACGGGACTCGAACCCGCGACCCCCTGCGTGACAGGCAGGTATTCTAACCAACTGAACTACCAAACCAATTTCTTTCACTTGCGTGAGCAACAACAGTTGCTTGAGAATTGTGTAATGCTTTCGTTTAAGCGCGTACAAAAGTAAGTTCTTTTTTGAAAAGAACAAATAAAATCAGGGATAATTTTCAGTTTACAGGCAAATCACGGGCGCTCTTTTTATTTTGGTATGATTTTGGTAAATTTGTGGTGATGAAAAAAATTGCTCCACTTTTTTTCAGTTTTTTCTTTATTTCAAGCATATCGTTTCAACTAAGTGCTCAAATCCAAACCGATTCACTCAACTTGGATTCTTCCAGCATTGAAATTCAAAAAGTCGAAATTCGAGAAAAGATTGTTATTCCTCCTTTTTGTCTGCTCAATCTAGACACCCTTCGGCTTGGCCCACATGACGAGGTAATTTGTGATTCTTACGTCGCTCTCGGGATGCCCTCGGCCTATGATGCGCTGCATTCCTTTAATGCAAGGGTTGCAGATAATTTTGGTGGATATATCAATACCAAAGTCAATAAGGGTTTAGAAGATATCCGAAAAAAAGGATTCAATTCTGATCTTAAGCAACTTTACATTCAGATTAATCCGCTTACGCTGACCGTTTACTGGACTGCCGTGGTAGGGCCTAGCGAAGACGGACGTTGTTATGTGCGCTTGGATAGCCGTGGTTCTGCTGGTGGGGGTATGGGCGCAGTTACACCTCAGTTGTCTAGAATGCACAACTTATATCCAACGCTTACCCCTATGCGTATGTTAGATTTCAATGAAGATGTGATTCAATGCTTTGACTGGAATAGCAGACCGCTCGATTACATTTGTAGTTATGTGAATATCAGACAGGTATTTTACAAATATGCTGATCCTCAAGTTGGTGCTGCAATTACACTAGCAGAATACGTTGAAAAATACCCGTACGCCACAAAAGGTGAGGAGTTACCCGGTGTAAAAAAATATGTAAAGCCGAGCTACAGAACGTACAAAGTGAAGCTCGGAGACACCCTTTCTGGAATTGCTGTAAAGCAGCGTACTACGGTGGCTAAAATTAAAAAAGCCAATGGTTTGCGCTCGGACTTCATTCGCGAAGGACAAATCTTAAAAATTCCTAAATAGCGCAAGCATATTACCAGCGCTCTGCCGATATAAAAACGGTCCCCTTAAACAAAGCAACCAAGCGTTTGTCTTGATTTTCGATACGCACTTCATACACCCCAGTGCTTTTTCCGCGATGTATTTCTGTGCAACTGGCGGTGAGGGTGTCGTCGAGTTGTACTTTGGCGAGGTGTGCAATTTGGGTGTCGATACTCATGCATTGATACCCGTAGGTGTTGGCTGCAAAAGCCAAAGCGGAGTCGGCTAATGCGTAGGTGAGGCCGCCGTGCGCAATTTGAAATCCGTTGGTGGTTTGAGCCGTAACTGGGCAGCGCAATTGGCAAGCACCGAGCTCAAGAGCGACGATCTCCATCTGAAGCAGTTGGCTAAAGGCATCGTTGTCTAGCATGCCTTGAACAATTTCTCTTGGGCTCTTCATTTTGCTAAGTTACAATTCAGACAAAGAAAAAGTGTCTTTCAAGCGGATGCCTTTTTCGGTGTGTTGTAGGGTGCAGCACTCGTTTTGGGCATCGTGCTCAAAAAATAAGACGTAGTCGTTGTCGGCAGCTTCTTTCAAGAAGCGTTCTTTTTCGGTAAGGGTAAGCAAGGGGCGGGTGTCGTAGCCCATGACGTACGGCAGTGGAATATGACCAGTACTTGGAAGTAAATCGGCCATAAAAACGATGGTCTTTCCTTTGTATTGCATTTGTGGAAGCATCATGCTTTCGGTGTGGCCATCAAAAAAAGAAAGATCGATGCCTGGTAGTGCATTTTGAGTAATAAGGCCATTGCGCTCGACAAACTGCAGCTGCCCACTTTCTTGGATGGGAAGGATATTTTCTGCTAAAAAGGAAGCTTTTTCTCTTGGATTGGGTTTTGTGGCCCATTGCCAGTGCGTCTCAGAACTCCAATAGGTAGCGTTTGTGAAGACAGTTTTGTAAGCATCTTTTTGCGTATCATAAGCAATGGCGCCACCGCAGTGGTCAAAATGCAGATGCGTCAGGATGACGTCTGTGATGTCCGAGGCATGAAAACCCAAACGCGCTAAGTTGCCGTGCAGGCTGTCCGAACCGTGCAGGTGATAGTGCGAGAAGAACTTTTCGGATTGTTTGTCGCCGATGCCCGTGTCTACTAAGATGAGCCTTTTGCCATCCTCGATGAGCAAGGAGCGCAGTGCCCATGTACACATGTTGTTGGCATCTGCCGGATTGGTTTTCTGCCAAATGGTTTTCGGGACAACCCCAAACATAGCGCCGCCGTCGAGCTTAAAAAAACCAGTATTGAGTAGGTGTAATTTCATGTTAATTGGTGGCGATGCGTTCGGCGGTGGCGGGGTTTTTGATGACGTTGGCGCCTATATTGAGCACCACCATTGCCGGTTTGGTGTTGGCCATGACCGTTACGGTTTTGTCTTGGCGACCAAGTTGCCCAACTTTAGGATGGAATTCCACAGCAATGATGTCGGACTTTCCTGGTTGGATTGCTTTTTCTGGTTTTTTGGGAGTGGTGCAGCCGCAAGAAGCCTTCACGTCTTGAATAAATAAGGGCTTTTTACCGGTGTTGGTCACGATAAAACTACACAGGTGTTTGGTGTCTTCTTTGACCGTGCCAAACTCGTGCTTTAATACATTGAAGCTCATGGTGGTCATGTTCGATTCAGCCTCTTTTTCTAGGCGTTTTTCTTCTTCGGCTACGTCTTTGAGGCGCGCCTTTAATTCTTTTGTGTTCTCGTCTGTGGCCACCAGCGCAGTGGGCTCAGGAGCATTGGTACTTGTCGTGTTGTTGCAGGAGGACAGCGCTAAAAGGCATCCGCAACTAAGAAGTAATATCAATTTCATTGGTCTTTATTTGAACAGGATAAATTTAGTGAAAAGTAGGTTACCTCGCTTCGTTCGGTGAACCAGTCTTGGCTTTATAGTGGATCAAAGCATCTTTTTGCTTCGCAAAATGGATGCTTTTTTCTTTTTTTAACTCCCTCAAAATTTCATTTTGGACTCGTAGAAAAGAAAAAAGCATCCTGCCTTCGGCAAGATGCTTTGATCAATGTGCCCACGACTGGATTCGAACCAGCACACCTGTTGGCACCACCCCCTCAAGATGGCGTGTCTACCAATTTCACCACGTGGGCAGCAGACTGTCCGATAAAGAATCGGGATGCAAAGATAAATATTTTAACGAAAAGTATGCGTAGAAATGTTAGAAAGACATAACTTCGACGAAATTTTTTTATTCGCTCATGGCACACCTCAACACCCAAAAGATTTCTATTGCTGGATTATTAATTACGACAGGAATTGTTTTTGGGGATATCGGAACTTCACCACTATACGTTTTTAAGGCAATCACGGATGGTGGTAAAAACATTTCGGAGCCTTTTATTTTGGGTGCGCTTTCGAGTGTCATTTGGACCTTGATTTTGCTGGCTACAGTCAAGTACATCTTTTTTGCACTGAATGCCGATAACAGAGGCGAGGGCGGAATTTTTGCACTTTTCGCGCTCTTGAAAAACAAGAAATACAAATGGATCATTATTCCGGCGCTCATTGGCTGTGCCACCCTGATGGCCGATGGTTTCATTACACCCGCCATCTCTATTTCATCGGCAGTAGAAGGCATCAATGCCATTAATCCAGATGTTCCCGTTATTCCAATCGTAGTTACGATCATTGTGCTGCTGTTTATGATTCAACAATTTGGTACAGCTGCTATTGGTAAAGCGTTCGGGCCGGTCATGATGCTTTGGTTCTTGTTTTTAGGATATCTAGGCGCCATTCATATTTTTGATAACCCCGTCGTTTTGCAAGCGTTTAACCCTTATTGGGCCTATAATTTGGTGGCAAATGTGGATGGCGGTTTTGCCGTTTTGGGTTCTGTTTTCTTGTGCACTACCGGTGCAGAGGCTTTGTACTCTGATCTCGGACACTGCGGCAAAGGCAACATTCGCTTGAGTTGGGCTTTTATTTCTTCGCTTTTGGTCATCAATTACCTCGGACAATCTGCACTTTGTTTATCGCCAGATTTTCATGTAGTGGAGAATCAAACCATCTTTTATAGTATGGTGCCAAAACACATCTTGCCCCTCGCTATTGTACTGGCTACTGCAGCCACAATTATTGCATCGCAAGCCCTCATTACGGGGGTATTCACCTTAATGAATGAAGCCATCAAACTCAAACTCTGGACCAACCTAAAAGTGAAATATCCTTCTGAGCACCAAGGTCAGATTTATATTCCGTTTATCAATTGGTTTTTAATGATCGGATGCTTGGTTGTGATTGCCATCTTTAAAGAGTCGAGCGCCATGGAGCATACCTACGGTTTGGCCATTACGATCGATATGGTCATGACCTCTATTCTGCTCGGGTTTTTGCTTATACTCAAGTATCCTAAAACCAAAGCGTTCTACATTCTGATCTTCTTGATTTTCATTGCCATTGAAGGTATCTTTTTAATGTCTAATTTAGGAAAAGTAGTTTCGGGAGGGTGGTTTACCCTTATTTTAGCTTCGACTTTCTTTGCCATATTATATCTTTATTTTAGAGCCAAGCAACTCCGTACTAGCATTACGGAATACTTACCAATGAATTCCGTTATTCCACTTATCAATTCAGTTCGGGACGATAAATACATCGATTTTGAGGCTACTAATTTGGTCTTTCCGACGCGTTCCAATTCTGCCAATAAACTGGATTTAACGGTGTATCATTCTTTATTTTACAAAAAGCCACGCAAAGCAGGTACTATTTGGTTCTTGCACCTCGATATCCTCAACGAACCCTGGGGAGTGCATTATTCGGTGCATCAGATTATTGACAAGCGTTGTTATTATGTAACGCTGCAAATGGGCTTCAAGGAAGAGCACCGCATTGAGTACATGATGCGCAAGATCTACTGCAAGATGATTGAAAAGGGGGAGTTGAGCGGCGAAAGTATTTTTGAAAGTGTGCGTGGGAAGCTCGATCAGGTTGACTTTAAATTTATTGTTCTTAATTCGAGAGTTGCCATGGACAATCACCTTACGCCTTTCCAAAAATTGTGTGTCAAGACCTATCGTTTTGTGAAGTCAACAGGCCTCAAGCCTGCAGAGGATTTTGGTTTGGATAAAACGAATGTAGTCGTGGATTTTATTCCGATTACCGTGGCCAATCAAGTAGACCAAGAGCTCATAGAAGACTTCGAAGACTACTCCCAGAAAATTTAAATATTTTCTGCAAACTTTTACGAGACCTCGAAATAATTGAGGTCTTTGCCAAAGGTTTCTTTCAATTGGCTTAAACTGTACAAGGCAAGGCCAATAAAGATAAAGCCAACGATCATGGCCGAAACACCGTCATTGATCTGAAAGCTGACCAAAAGACTGAATAGCAAAACAATTAAGTTTACGGACCCGCGTACAAAATTCGGGATGGTATTGGCTGCTGTAGAGCGAATATTGGTTCCGAATTGTTCTGCAGCTATGGTTACAAAAATGGCCCAATAGCCCGTCCCTGCTCCAAGTAAGAAACACAACAAATAATAAGTACTATCCGAGATATTCAATTGGTGCATCCCGGCAAGAAAAACCACTGTGCAGATCAACGAGAAAAGCAAATAAATCCGAACAACCTTCTTTCTGCTTTTGAGCCATTGACTCAAAAAACCAGCGAGTAAATCGCCGGCGCTGAGCCCCAAGTAACAGTACATCACGGCTTTTCCGTTCGAGATATTGTATACACCCAACCAAGGGCCAAAATTATCGGCAGAATTCATGATCAGCAGCCCAACGGTATACCAAATGGGGATGCCAATACTGATACAATGCAGGTATTTGATGAAGTTGGCACGTTGTCCAAAAATCAACTTGAGTTGGCCTTTTTGTATGGACGTGTCGTTGTTCATTTGCTGAAAAAAACCAGACTCTAGGGCGCCAACTCTTAAGAAGAGTAAAATGAGCCCCATGGCGCCACCAATCAAGTAGACGACCTGCCAGTTTGCCGGTGACCATCCGCTCAATTGGGTAATAAAGGCGCCTACCACTTGCCCCTCTGCACCAATCAATGAGGCAGCAACGGCGCCAAGCGCACCAAAGGTCACGACAATCATGGTGCCATAGCCCCGGGTTTCTTTGGGCATGAGTTCGCTGATCAGCGTAATACCCGCCCCGAGCTCGCCGGCCAAACCAATGCCTGCAATGAATCTAATGACTGTATAGCTCGGAATATCTGTGACAAAGGCATTGGCAATATTGGCTACTGAATAGAGTAGGATGGAACCAAAAAGTACTTTCAAGCGGCCTTTTTTATCGCCGAGCATGCCCCAAATTAAACCTCCGAGCAGCATTCCAAACATTTGCACATTAAAAAGAAATTTACCAGTAGAAGCCCTGAGTTCTGGGCTGGCATCTGGCATAATAGTTGCCAAGCTTTCAGCTTTGACAACACCGAACAAAACCAGATCATAGATGTCTACAAAATAGCCAAGCGCTGCAATAACAATTAAAAACAAAACCTTGCGTTGCTCTTTCATGAAAAGGTATTTTTTAATGATTTGAATGCCCAATAATACGTAATTTTAAAGAAAAATGGAGAAGGTTCATCACATCGGTTTACAAAGTTCAATCCTGGGGCAGTACATGGCTGAAATCAGGGCAACTGCCGTTCAGCAAGACCGCCTTCGCTTTAGACACAACCTATCCCGTATTGCAGAAATTTTGAGCTATGAAATGTCTAAAACACTGCCATCTCTTCAAAAAGAAGTGCAAACGCCGCTTGGTATTGCCCAAGTTGCGCTTCCCGCTCAACAACCGGTCTTATTTACCATTTTGCGCGCAGGTTTAGCCATGCACGATGGCGTATTGCGCACCTTTGACCACGCCGATAGCGCTTATATTTCGGCCTACCGCAAACACAGCTCCCCCGAAGACTTCGAAATTGAGGTCGAATACATGGCCGTACCTGATATCGATCACAAAATTTGGGTAATTTCTGACCCAATGTTGGCCACTGGAAGTTCCATGGTAGCTGTCTACGAGGCCCTCAAAAGCCACGGTACCCCAAAGCAAATACATATCCTTAGCGCTATTGCCACATCAGCGGCCTTGCGCTTTGTTCAGCAGCATTTACCCGCTGATACCCAAATCTGGGTAGCAGCCATAGACGATGAACTTACCGCTGAGTCTTATATTGTACCGGGTCTAGGCGACGCCGGTGATTTAGCATTTGGCACTAAAAAATAAAGGACAACGAAATGAATTGGGTTGGATTTTGGAGTATTTACACCTTGGCCATGGTCAAGTTTTTGGTGTCGTCTTTTCCAGGTGAAAAGTTTCAGATGGCCATTCATGAAACTTGGCTGGCCTCTTTTTTAGGTGCAGCCACCGCTTCGGCCATTTTTTACTTCGGAAGTGAGCTCGTCATGCGATTCTCTAACCGCATTCGTGCAAAGAAAAGAGCTGCTGCGCTTGCCGCTGGCAAGGAACCCATCAATTATCATAAAGTAACCCGCACCAAAAAATGGATTATCCGCATTAAATGGCGTTTTGGTTTTTATGGCATCACGCTTTTTGCACCTTTGTTATTTTCGGTCCCAATTGGAAGTTTTGTAGCCGCTAAGTTCTATGGCCGCTACCAAACTACGTTTTTGTTTATTCTGCTTGGTTTGGCAATAAATGCTTTTCTTCTAGCGCTTTTGAGCTATGCCATTTTCTGATTACCATCTCTTTTTTGACCTCGACCGCACGCTCTGGGATTTCGACAAAAATTCAGAAATTGCCCTGCGTCAAATTTTTACAGCCGAACATTTAGCGGCTCTAATTGTGGACTTTGATCAGTTTCATCGGCAGTACGTGTATCAAAACGCCCATCTTTGGAAGCTCTATGGCAAGGGAATCATTAAAAAAGACGACCTCCGCCACGAGCGTTTTCGGGTCACACTGAAGTATTTTAAGGTTAAAGATGAAGCGTTGGTACAGCGGCTTTCTGACGCCTATGTTCAAATTTCGCCTCGCCAGACCGCGCTTTTTCCGAAGGCCATAGAAACACTTGAAGCACTCCAACAAATGGATTTCAATATCCACATTATTACCAATGGTTTTCAGGAGGTGCAATTTGTGAAGCTTGAAAATTGTGGTTTGCGCGCCTTTTTTGATGTGGTGGTGTGCTCAGAGTTTGTGGGTAAAAACAAACCAGATCCGGCCATTTTTAATTATGCCTTACAGCAAGCGGGTGCACTGGCCCAAAAGTCTGTGATGATTGGCGACGATTACCACGTAGATGTAGCGGGCGCACTGCGCGCAGGAATGCAAGCCATATGGTTTGATCCAAGCGCTCAAAATCAATACAACTACGATAACTGTATTTCAGAACTTTCAGCGATACCCGAGATGCTACCGAAGCTGCTCTTAACCCACTAATTCTTGGCGAATTTTCTCGTAGAGTACCATTCCAGTAGCTACGCCAACATTTAGTGAAGAAATTTCACCTTTCATCGGTATTTTACAGCTGATATCGGCTAAATTGATGAGGTCTTGGGTAATGCCAGATTCTTCAGAGCCCATAATGATCGCTACGCTACCACGCAAGTTGGTTTCGTGAAGCGGTACCAGCGCTTTTTCTGTACAGGCCACAATACGCAAGCCGGATTGTTGCAAATAAAATAAAGACTGTTTGAGTTGCTCGGTTTTGCAAATTGGAATGCGGTTGAGGGCACCTGCCGAGGCTTTCATCGCATCTGAAGTAGCTAGCGCTGATCCTTTGCTTGGGATCAGCACTGCATCTATGCCCATACACTCTGCACTTCTGATAATAGCACCAAAGTTGCGAACGTCAGTGATGCGGTCCAGGACTAGAACACTTGGTTTTTTACCTGCTTCTAACCATTGGTCAATTAGCGGTTCAATTTCTTGGTAGGCAATGGGCGGCACCATGGCTATTACGCCTTGGTGGTTGCCCTCTGTTAGCGAATCTAATTTTTGGTTCGGCACATACTGCAAGAAGTAATTCTTGCCTGTAAGGGCGGCTCTCAATTCTTCGAAAAGCGCCTTGTTGATTCCTTTTTGAATTAAAATTTTGTTGAGTTCACGACCTGCGTGAATGGCTTCTAGTACAGCGCGAATACCGAAAATGATATCGGTACGTTCTTTGCGTTGGTAACTGCGTTCTTTTGTTTCGCGGCGTTCAGGACGCTCGCTTCTTTGATATTTGTCTTCCATTAGTGGATGTTAAATTCGAGGCTTACATTACCCTCGAGGGTGCGCGCCACTGGGCAAGCCTTACCTGCTGCAATGACTTTCTTTTTGGTGAGTTCGTCCCAGTTATTGCCACTGAGATCGAGATCAAGGACTATTTTGGCAATTCGACGCGGGTCTGAAACCATGTGCTTTTCTATCGTTGCCTCGGCCGCTACAAAAGGAATGTTGTGGCTTTGGCAGTAGATGCCCATGATAGTGATGACGCAAGAAGCAAGGGAGGTGGCAACGAGGTCGGTCGGAGAAAACGCCTCGGCTTTGCCGTGGTTGTCTAGGGGTGCATCAGTAAGGATGGTGGTACCCGAAGCCAAATGAGTGCATTCGGTGCGGAGATTTCCTAAATAGCTGACGCTTGCTGTTTTCATGGGGCAAAGTTAATACTTCACCTCGACAAATCCGTGTTTCTCTAGTGGTATTCCGCCTTCGTAGATGGCTTTTATGATATAAAAGTAGGTGCCTTCCTCGACTTTGTCGCCATTTTGGGTATGCCCATCCCAAGCGCCAGCGGGGTCTGTGTACTGATAAATGGTATTGCCCCAACGGTTGAGGATCGTACATTCAAATTCAGAAATTCCGCTGTATTGGACATAGAAAGTGTTATTGCCATTGCCCGATGAAAGGACAATGATGTTGGGTGCAATGATGTCACAGGGTTTAAAGCCGATGGTTGCTGTATCGGTAAAGGTATAACACGCATTACTCACGGTGTAGACGTAGTTTCCGATTGTGCTAACGATCCTTGGAACTTCGGTATTGCCATCTAGCCAGGCTCCGAGTACTTGCGGATTGTAGGTGCTTTGGAGAGTCCAGTCGGTCAGTGTACTGTCTTTAGGTGTATTTAAGATAAAAGGATTCATTGAGAAACTTGATCCTTGACAAATATTGGTATCAAGTAGTTGGAGGTAGACATAAGGAGGAAACTCAATAAAAGCCGTTAGGGTTTGGCCGCAAGCACTGTCTGTAAAACTAATGGGGTAGACACCTGCGTAGGTCGCTGTTATGAGTGGGTTTTCTGCCTGATTGTCTGAAAATAGGATGGTGCTGTCTGGGCAGGTCCAGGTGCCACCTAGAGCGGAGAGTGTGCCCTCGACTTGCGCTTGGTAATTGCAGCCAATGCTGTCAAGATAAATATAGGGTTGCACATAGAGTTCTAGGGTGGTTGTGGCGCTATGGTTACAAACGGAATCTGTGAAAGTCAGGGTAAAAATTCCGGATTCTGATGCGTTGAGCGCAGGATTTAACGCGGTATTGTTTGGCGTAAAATTGAGACTTGCAAGTGGGTTATTGCTTGTGTAAGTCCAGGTACCGCCGCCGATATCGGCAGAAGTTCCTAATACCTGAAAATTCAATTGGCATAGGGCAGAGTCTGCAAAAATTTGCGGGTTTTGTGGGAGGGTGATGCTTGTGCTCAACGTTTGTTGACATACGTTGTCTGTAAATGATACTGTGTAAACACCAGGCGCACTTATGGAAATCAGCGGATTGAGCTCCGAGACATTACTGAATGAAATATTGGCAGAGGAGGCCGACCAAATTCCTCCAGGAGAATTGGTTGCTGTTACTTGATAGGTATTTTGACAAACAAGGGTATCGTTAAAAATGCTAGAAGCGCTGGTTCCAAAAACAGTAAATGTGGTATCGGTACTGCACAAGCCAGCGCTGTCGAGTAGGTTAATTGTGTAGGTACCGGCCCCTAAGCTGTTGGTAAATTGTGAATTGAGGGTGGGGTTGGAAAGCCCCCAACTCACTGTTGAATAAGCGCTGGCATTTGGTATGCTCAAGCTAACCGAAGTATCTGGCGGGCAAAATGCCAAGGGCCCTTGTAAGTTGATGGGTAATGGATTGACCACATCAAAGGTATCGGATATATGCTTGTAACAGCCATTTTTGCTCACGGTGACGCCGTAGATTTGGTCGGTGTTAATGGAGCTCGTTGGCATGACGGTGAAGTCGTCCCAGAGGTAGCTGTCATAGGGGCCGTTACCAACGCTCAGATCGATGGCTCCGCAGGAGTTGGACACGAGCAAAAGTGCGGAGTCGAGATTATTGACAATGGTATCGATCACGACTACAAATGTGAGCGCCGTAACACCTGGCGTTGGGAGGTTATTGTCGGTAGCTGTGACGGTGATGTCATAGGTGCCCATTGTGGCTAAAGAACCAATGGCACGCAACACAATATTGGCGGTATTGCCCGGCGTGTTGGAAATTTGTTGGAGGGTGGTTAGACCACCATTTGAGTATGTAATGGAAGTGCTTTGATTGGTTTCTGGGGAGAGAAAGTTGATACTGAAGTCGGCGGAGTCTCCGAGGGCGCAAATTTTAAAGGTATCGCAGGAGGCAATGCCCTCCGGGATCGGTGGAATATTGCCGCCGTTGGAGGCGTCAAAAGCAAAACTTTTGAAGTCGAGCCAGTCGATGCCATCTGGGTTGCCAAGTGCTCCGTCGAAGTCATTGCCGGGGTGGTCAAAGCGTGAGATCAAAAAGTAAGCCATGCCGTCACCTTTGTTGGCGCCGCAGGTGGCAGGTATGCCATAAAAGCCATTGATGCCCTGTGAGGCGTCGCCGGTGGTCCAGTCCATGTTTTGGTAGCAAAAAGCCACATTGCCACCGTCGATGACAGGATCAGAGCCGTTGGTAATAATGAGCTGAAAGGTATTGAGTTTGTCGCCGTGATATGCGTAGTAGCCTACCGCCACCCAGTTGACATAAACTGCAGTTGGGGTAATTTTGTAGAGTACTTGTCCATTGCCATTTCGGGTATCGACATCTCCCCAAAATGGCGCCACGATACCGTTGCCAACTGATGGAAAAGCAGTGGCAGAAAACGTGGCCATTGGGCCAGTAAAAGTGAGGTTACCGTTGTTGTTGATGTAGATACCGTTGTAGGATTGACCGTATAAATTAAAGTTGAAAGGTATGGGTATAAACCCTGTAGAGCCGTCGTCGTTGGGTTGCATGGCTAGGGTGTATGAAGAGTCGGGTTCTATGTAGCAGTCACAAGCATTGGCCTTGTTGTAGGTAGCGGGCTTGACGCTGGCTATGGGCATATGCAAGGAGGTGCTGGCCTCAATATTGACCGTTCCAAGTTGTCCTGAACCTTTGAGTTGATGATAGAGCGGAGAATCGACAAGCACCTGAGCTTGAACCTGTAGTATAAAGAAAAAAGAGATGAATAATAGTATAGTTCTAAACATAGCAGCAGGACTTGGGCCTAAATCAACAAGACGTTAAATTGGGGTTTGAGGTTGCACGAATTTAATGTATTTTTAGCAAAAAAAAACAACGTATGAAATTATTGCTTTTACTCGTCTTATGCTCTGTTAGCTTGGCATTTGCCCAAAAGAAATCTACTGCTGCACCAGAAAAACTTCCTTTTGATGCCGCAACGGTAGGTGCTTTGTCTTTTCGGATGGTAGGGCCAGCGCTTACCTCAGGACGGGTTATCGACCTGGCTGTTCATCCTGCCAATAAAGATATGTGGTATGTAGCTGCAGCCTCAGGTGGCCTTTGGCTTACCAACAACCACGGCATCACTTTTGAGCCTATCTTCGACAACTACGGTTCTTATTCTTTAGGTTGCGTTACCATTGCAGCGTCTAACCCGAATACCATTTGGGTTGGCTCTGGAGAAAATAACAACCAGCGTTCGGTTTCTTACGGCGATGGCGTATATAAGTCGTTAGATGGCGGAAAGTCTTTTACGAATATGGGCCTCAAAAACTCTGAGCATATCGGTGAAATTATTGTGCACCCTACTAATGAAAATATCATTTGGGTAGCGGCATATGGCCCACTTTGGAGCAGCGGTGGCGAGCGCGGGGTGTATAAAAGTACCGACGGCGGCCTGACCTGGACCCGCACGCTTTTTGTTTCTGACCACACCGGTATCGCAGAAATTGCTATTGACCCGAACAACCCAGACATTTTGTACGCATCTGCACACCAGCGCCGCCGCCATGAATACACTTACATTGGAGGGGGCCCAGAATCAGGTCTGTATAAATCTACCGACGGTGGTCTGACTTGGAAAGAAATCAATAACGGCTTACCCAAATCAGATATGGGCCGCGTAGGCCTTGCAGTCTCGCCTGCCGATGGCAATGTGGTGTATGCAATTGTAGAGGCACGGTACAGCAAAGGGGGTGTTTTCCGCTCTTCCAATAAAGGCGAGAATTGGTCCAAGCAAGGATCCTTCTCTACGAGCGGCAACTACTACCAAGAAATATTCTGTGACCCCAAGGACGTCAATAAAGTTTTTGCTATGGACACTTACATGCACCACAGCACTGACGGCGGTAAAACATTCGTACCCACTGGCGAGAAAAACAAGCACGTAGACAACCATTGCATCTGGATAGACCCCAGCAATACCAATCATTGGTTGGTGGGCTGCGACGGTGGTTTGTATGAAACCTATACGCATGCCAAAGAATGGAGCTTTTTTGGCAACTTGCCGATCATTCAATTTTATAAAGTTGTAACCGATAACGCGGTGCCTTTTTATAATATTTATGGAGGCACCCAAGACAACAACTCGATGGGTGGCCCTTCCGGTACGCCAAACGTTTCGGGCATTCTCAATACCGATTGGTTCATCACCAACGGCGGCGACGGCTTCGAGTCAGCTACAGATTGGTCAAATCCAAACATTACTTATGCGCAAGCACAGTATGGTTGGCTCGTGCGCTATGACCGCGCTTCAGGTGAAAAAGTACCTATTCAACCCATGCCAGCGCTTGGGGAGGAAGCGTATCGTTGGAATTGGGATGCACCCTTAATTGTATCTAAGCACGATGCCAGTACGCTTTATTTTGCGGCCAATAAACT
The DNA here is from genome assembly GCA_002293185.1 of Flavobacteriales bacterium UBA952. Taxonomy (GTDB): domain Bacteria; phylum Bacteroidota; class Bacteroidia; order Flavobacteriales_D; family Crocinitomicaceae; genus UBA952. Next base: position 392,999 of record DBCS01000008.1, read on the forward strand.
TTTTAAATCGAGTAATCGTGGTGACGACTGGCAAACAGTTAGCCCTGACCTCACCCAACAAATCGACCGCAATGAAATTGAAGTCATGGGCCAAGTCTGGACCATCGATGCGGTCATGAAAAATGCGTCTACCACCATCTACGGAAACATTGTGGCGCTAGACGAATCGCCAAAGAAGAAAGGTCTGCTGTACGTGGGTACAGACGACGGTTTAGTACAAGTCTCCGAAAACGATGGCCAAACTTGGGCCAAATACCAAACTTTTCCTGGGGTGCCATTGAATACAAGAGTCAATATGCTCACGGCGTCGGTACACCAAGAAAATGTTGTTTTTGCATGTTTCAATGCGCAGCGCCAAGGCGATTTCAAACCTTACTTACTGAAGTCTACAGATAAAGGCAAAACTTGGATCAGTATTGCTGGAAACTTACCTGCTCGTGGATCAGTTTACTGTCTCAAGCAAGATCCAATTCAAGAAAACTTGTTATTTGTCGGGACTGAATTCGGCGCTTATTTCACAACTGACGGCGGCCTCAACTGGACCAAACTTTCGGGTTTACCAACCACTGCGGTCTATGACCTCGATATTCAAGAGCGCGAGGTAGACCTCGTAGCCGCTACCTTTGGCCGCGGTTTTTATGTTTTGGATAACTACAGCCCGTTGCGCACAATTTCTAAAGAAAACCTTGACAAAAACGCACACTTGTACCCAATAAAAGAGGCACTCCTCTATATCGAGGCTGATCCGCTGGGCTTGGAGGGTACTGGCTTTCAAGGGCACAACATGTGGTCAGCCAAAAATCCAAGTTTTGGCGCTACGTTTACATTGCACCTCAAGGAAGTTCCAAGTTCTTTAAAAACAGACCGTCAGACCAAAGAAAAAGAGTTAGAGAAAGACAAGAAAGATGTGGTCTATCCAAGCTTTGAAGCGCTAAAAGCAGAGGCTTTAGACGAGCCCGCTCAGCTCATCTGGATCATTTCTGATGCAAACGGAACAGAAATTCGCCGCATGAGCAGCAGCCCCCAAAAAGGGCTGGTTCGCCAGCAATGGAACCTGCGTAAAGCCAGCACCAACCCCATCGGAAGCGGCGGCCGAGGACCATTGGTGGTCCCGGGCATCTATAATATGCAAGTCGTGATGGTTCACAATGGAAAAGTAGAGCAACTCATTGCCAACACACCATTTGTAGTGAAAGGCCTCAATAACCAAACGCTGTTGGCCAAGGACCAGCCCGCTTTAGATGCCTTTCGCGCAAGCGTTGCCGAGCTCAATCGAAAAGTGAGTGGTTCCGAAAAACGTTACGAGGAGCTCAATGCCGAATTGGAGATTATAGAAAAAGCTGTTTTGAACTATCCGAATACGGACCTATTGCTATTTACAGAAATTCGAGAACTCAAGTTACTCAAAGCGCAACTCCGCGAGCAGCTCTACGGAGACGACATCAAAACAAGGCACGAATTTGAAACCACGCCAACCTTCACGAGCCGTTTGGGCATGATCGACTACCAGCTTTCTGAAAACACAACAGGCGTGAGTGCAACGCACAAGGCCAACTTACAAATGGTCGAACAAGAATATGCGCAATTCATGACCAGCCTCATAACTTATCAAACACGCGTATTGAAGCTTCACGAGGCGCTCGATAAAGCAAATATTCCGTACACGAGGTCGAGATTAGATTGGAAAGAAGATTGATCCAAATCTTTAACGAATAAAAAAGGCCGCTGCTGCGGCCTTTTTTATTTCATGTGAAATGACTTATTGATCGCCGAAGCGCTCGATGACTTGTTGGGTAACGCCTGTATTGGAGAAGCCTCCGTCGTGGAAGAGATTCTGCATAGTGACGTATTTGGTGAGGTCAGAGAACATGCTGATGCAGTAGTCTGCACAAGCGATGGCACTGGCGTTTCCGAGTGGAGACATTTGCTCAGAGAAGTTGATGAATTCTGTGAAGCCTTTGATCCCTTGACCTGCTGTAGTTACAGTAGGAGATTGTGAAATGGTGTTGACACGTACTTTCTTTTTGATACCGTAGTGGTAACCAAAAGAACGCGCAATTGATTCTAGCAAAGATTTGGCGTCAGCCATGTCGTTGTAGTCGGGGAAGATGCGTTGTGCAGCGATGTAAGAAAGCGCAACAACAGAACCCCATTCGTTCATGGCATCGTGCTTGTAGAGGGTTGCTAATGTTTTGTGCAAAGACATTGCGGAAACATCCATGGTTTGGCCATAGTAGTTGTAGTCGTTCTCAGTGTAGTGCTTTCCTTTGCGCACATTTGGCGACATACCAATAGAGTGCAATACAAAATCGATTTTACCACCCAAAATTTCTTGGGCTTGGGTAACGAGGTTTTCGAGATCGGCAATACTTGTTGCATCAGCTGCAATAACCTGACTGCCCGTTTCAGCTGCTAATTCATTGATTTCGCCCATTCGCATGGCAATAGGAGCGTTGGTGAGCACAAAAGTTGCACCTTCTTCGTGGGCTCTTTGCGCTACTTTCCAAGCGATACTTTGATTGTTCAATGCACCAAAGATGATGCCTCTTTTTCCTTTAAGTAAGTGATTTGACATTTGATTCAATTTTTAACAAAGGTAACAACTTTATTTTTCGAGGACGCGCTTTCTATTTTTTACCTCAAATACTTGCGTTCGGCCCAAAACGTACCAAACGGTAAAAAGGCGGTGATAAATAAGATCAAACACTTGACAAATGGCCATTTTTCTTCAAAGAGAAAGTAGGCGATGTAAAAACAATAAATGATAAATAAGAAGCCGTGGATATAGCCGACCCATTTGTTGGGTTCTGGCATATCAAAGCCGTATTTCAAGGCCATGGTTACCAGTAAACCCAGCCATGAAAAACCTTCGGCGATAGCGGCGATTCTGAATTGTTTAAGTGCGTTATTATTAGACATATATTAGGATTTATCGATTGTTTTGATGATATCTCGTATGCGCGCGGCTTCGATGAAGTCGAGGTTTTTGGCAGCGCTTTCCATAGCTTTTTTGAGGGCTTTTATTTCTTTTGCTCTTTCTTCCGGATTTTGAAACTTGGCATCTTGCTCAATAGACTGCTGCAGTTCTTTTTCATTTTGTAGGAGTTTGACCAGACGTGTGGCTTGGTCGCCATCGGCTACTTTTGTCGATTCCATGATTTTATCTTTGGACTTGACAAGCGCGGTGGGCACTTGATTGTGGGCCAAGTTGTAGGCTTCTTGGGTAAGCCTTCGGCGCGCAGTTTCGTCGATGGTGCGCTGCATGGAGTTGGTCATCTTGTCGGCATACATGAGCACCCGGCCATTCACGTTTCGGGCGGCGCGCCCTACCGTTTGCACCAAAGAACGCTCGTTGCGCAAGAAGCCCTCTTTGTCGGCATCTAAGATGGCTACCAAAGAAACTTCGGGTAAATCAAGGCCTTCGCGTAAAAGGTTGACACCAATGAGCACATCAAAATCACCTAAACGCAATTGGCGTAGTATTTCTACGCGCTCAATTGTGTCGATTTCTGAGTGTATGTAACGGCACGGAATACCCAAGCGATCCAGGTATTTTTGAAGCTCTTCGGCCATGCGTTTGGTGAGGGTTGTGACCAACACGCGTTCGTCTTTGGCCCTTCTTTCTTGGATGTTTTCGATGAGGTGGTCGATTTGGTTTTTTGACGGATATACTACAATTATGGGGTCGAGCAAGCCAGTGGGCCGTATGAGCTGCTCTACAATGACCCCTTCTGATTGCTGCATTTCGTAGTCGGCGGGTGTGGCCGAAACGTAAATAACGTTCGATAAAAAGCCTTCGAATTCGTCGAATTTAAGGGGGCGGTTGTCTATGGCCGCTTGTAAGCGAAAACCGTAATCTACTAGATTGATTTTGCGGGAGCGGTCGCCGCCGTACATGCCGCGAACTTGCGGAAGGGTCACGTGGCTTTCGTCAATGACCATTAAGAAGTCTTCGGGGAAGTAGTCGAGTAAGCAGAAGGGACGCTCGCCGGGCTCGCGGCGGTCAAAATAGCGAGAGTAGTTTTCGATGCCAGAACAATAACCGAGTTCTCGGATCATTTCAAGATCGTAGTTGACGCGTTCTTCTAGTCTTTTCGCTTCTTCGATTTTACCTTCTTCTTTAAAGTTGGCTACTTGCTCCACGAGGTCGTCTTGAATTTGGATAATGGCCTGGCGCGTGTTGTCTGGGCTCGAGACGAATAGGTTTGCCGGAAAAATATCGATTTGTTGGAACTGCTCGAGTGTCTTGCCAGTTTCGGGGTCAATGGCCGCAATTTTCTCGATTTCGTCGCCCCAAAAACTAATGCGCAAGGCGTAGTCTGTATAGGCAAGGAAGATATCAACGGTATCGCCAGAAACGCGAAATTGTCCGCGTTCAAAATCATTGCTGGCCCGTTGGTATAAATTTTCAACCAAGCGAAATAAAAATTGATTGCGCACAACGGTGTCGCCAACTTGAAGGTGTAAAATACTGTTCTTAAACTCAGTAGGGTTCCCAATACCGTAAATGCAACTTACCGACGCCACAACGATGACATCTCGTCGGCCTGAAAGTAGGGCAGAGGTAGCTGCCAAGCGCAGTTTTTCGATTTCGTCGTTGATTTGTAGGTCTTTTTCGATAAACGTACCAGTAGAGGGAATATAGGCCTCAGGTTGGTAGTAGTCGTAGTAAGAAACAAAATACTCTACTGCATTATGAGGAAAAAACTGCTTGAATTCACCGTAAAGTTGTGCTGCAAGGGTTTTGTTGTGTGACAGTATGAGCGTGGGGCGCTGCACCTCTTGAATAACGTTGGCAACTGTAAAGGTTTTGCCGCTCCCGGTAACGCCCAGCAAGGTTTGCTGCTGTATACCGTTGTTGAGGCCACTGACCAATTGGCGGATGGCTTCAGGTTGATCACCCGTTGGTTTATAGTCAGAAACCAGTTCAAATTGCATGGGTTAAAATTACCAATAAAAAAAGCGCCCGAAGGCGCTTGGCTAATTTTTTCCTACTATAATTGAAGCGGACTTCCCTTTGATTACTTCTATTGATTTACTGTACATTTTCAGAAATTGAAGAACGCTTGGGTGGGGTAGAAATGTGGCGCTTGTGGTAGGTTGTGCGGAGTAAGTGTTTTTAATCATAGGCCTTTAAAATGTTTTCTATATTAACGATCAAAACCTGAAATTATTATATCGAGGATAATTTCTAATTTTGATCTATCAATCAACAACAACAAACATGCAAATGATCAAGCCCGGAGTCGCCACTGGCGAACAAGTTCAAGCTATTTTTCAACTCGCCAAACAAAAGGGTTTTGCACTCCCTGCAGTAAATGTAACGAGTACCAGCACTGTCAATGCAGTGATGGAGGCAGCAGCCAACCTTAATGCACCTGTCATTATTCAATTTTCTAATGGTGGCGGTCAATATTTTGCTGGCAAAGGGCTTTCAAATACCGCTGAAAAGGCAGCCATTTTGGGTTCCATCTCAGGCGCTCGCCATGTGCATGCACTTGCTGAGGCCTATGGTGCTACGGTCATTTTACACACCGACCACTGCGCCAAGAACTTATTGCCTTGGATAGACGGCTTACTAGATGCAGGCGAAGCCTTTTATAAAGAAACGGGCAAGCCACTTTTTAGCTCTCACATGATTGACCTCAGCGAAGAACCACTCGCTGAAAACCTTGAAATTTGCCAGCACTACCTGCGCCGGATGTCCAAAATGGGCATGACGCTCGAAATCGAATTAGGAATTACCGGCGGTGAAGAAGATGGCGTTGACAACACGGACGTCGACAACGCCAAACTGTACACCCAACCTGAAGAGGTTGCCGAAGCCTACGAAGCGCTATTGTTAATTTCTCCTCGTTTTACGATTGCGGCATCTTTTGGCAATGTGCACGGTGTTTACAAACCAGGAAACGTTCAACTTACGCCCGTCATCTTGAAAAATTCACAAACTTTTATCCAAGAAAAATACAAGACCGCAGCAAACCCCGTCGACTTTGTATTCCACGGAGGGTCCGGATCAAGTGTGGCAGAAATTAGAGAGGCTATTTGCTACGGCGTTGTCAAAATGAATATTGATACCGACTTGCAATTTGCATTTACGGAGGGCGTCCGTGATTATATTGCAGCAAAAATGGATTATCTTCGCACTCAAATTGGAAATCCATCTCATGCAGAGGAGCCCAACAAAAAATACTATGATCCACGCAAATGGTTGCGCGATGGCGAACTCACTTTTATCAAGCGCCTCGAACAATCTTTTGCCGATTTAAATAACATCAATACTTTGAACTGAAACTATGGCATGGTTTAAAAGAAATAAAGAGGGAATTACGACTTCCACTAACGATAAAATGGATGTGCCTCAGGGCCTCTGGGTACGTTGTTCGAATTGTAAAACGCTCTACACCGCAGACGACCTCATGCGCAATAGCTACGTTTGTGACCGCTGCTCTCATCATGAGCGCATTGGTGCAGCGGAGTATTTTGAGCTCCTATTTGATGCGCAAAAATTTGATGAACTCAATGCAGAACTTCAATCTGGTGACCCACTTGGTTTTGTGGATACCAAAAAATATACGGACCGCGTAGTAGCCACTCAAAAAGCAACAGGGCTTAAAGACGCTATTCGTACTGCCAAAGGGACGCTTGATGGCATACCTTTGGTAGTGGCAGCTATGGACTTCAATTTTATTGGAGGTTCTATGGGCTCCGTAATGGGAGAAAAAATCGCCAGAGCTATAGACGTTTCCATAGCAGAAAAAGCGGCATTCATGATCATTTCTAAGTCTGGTGGCGCCCGCATGATGGAGGCTGGGTTTTCGCTCATGCAAATGGCGAAAGTTTCAGGTAAATTAGGTCAGCTTTCAGAGGCCAAGTTGCCTTATATTTCTTATCTCACGGACCCAACTACAGGCGGCGTTACTGCTTCATTTGCCATGCTAGGCGATATCAATATTGCCGAGCCAGGAGCCCTTATTGGCTTTGCTGGCCCGCGCGTTGTAAAAGAAACCATAGGTAGAGACTTGCCCGAAGGTTTCCAAACTTCCGAGTTCTTGCTTGAGCACGGCTTTCTCGATTACATAATTGAGCGCACTGAGTTGCGAACTACCCTCGGGCTGTCCCTCAAATTGTTTTTCAATTAAGCACATTTAGTTGTATTTTAGAGGGCTACTAAGTTCTTGTTATGAAATACCTACTATTTGCGCTTTTGTTTGTATCCAATACTTACATTTTTGCTCAAGATACCACTTGGGTTCAGACCTTTACATTTGACTCCATTACGACGCGTCGGGCTAACTTTCAGTTCCCTGCCTCGCTAGATACAACGCGCTTTGAGAAGGTACAGATGTACTACAAACTCAAGTGTTCTCCGTTGACCACCTGGGATCAATACAACTGTGGCGAATGGGATTACCTCACCTATACGCGTGTTTTTGACCACACCGGTCAATTCGATTCAGTAGCTACAAACGGTATGCAATTTTTGGCCAATTTTGCGAGCCCAGCTCAGATCAACTACAAACCGTTGCCATATCAAGATGCCAACCAATACCAAACGCAAGAGTTTTCCAGAGATGGTTCAGGCCTGAGTTACCAATCTATTAATTCTTTTGGAGGGTTGTCAGCTACTCCGTTTCAAACTGATCAGCAAGGAAGCAAGTATCAATTTGTGGTGCTTGCCTCAGAGCTTATTGCTGCAGGAATCCAACCTGGGGCTATTCGCTCGCTGCGTTTGAACACCCCTACAGGTGGTCAATTAGCGCATTTAACTATCCGTATTGCACCAACCCAGGCGGCAACACTTTCTCAATTTTTAGCGCCTACCTTCACTGAGGTATACCGTGCATCTCACGCTCCGGGTATGGCTCAAATGCCTCTTTTAGTTGGCTGGAATAACTTTGTGTTTTACGAAGATTTTATTTGGGATGGCCTTAGTAATCTTCTGATTGAATTCACAGTTAGCAATGACTTTCCAGCGCAAACGGCTATCGATTTTGAGATGGATGCCAACACCGCGCCAATGGCTGTGAGTTATGGTACACGCAATGGTCAATTGGAATTAAGCGGCAACAATTACACGATGTCTTCTTTTGCCAATGAAGAAATTGGCGACCAATTCACCATTGAATTTTGGGCGAAGGGCAATGGCAATTTAGCGCAAAACACCACATTCATGGAGGCCCTAGATACGGCAGGTCGTCGGGTATTTAACATCCATATGCCATGGAGCAATAACAACATCTATTTTGATGCTGGCGACGAAACCGGCTACGACCGCATCAATCAGGCGGCAAGTAGCGCAGAAATAGACGGCCAATGGAACCACTGGGCTTTTGTAAAAGACCAGTCAACAGGCCAAATGTTTATTTATAAAAATGGCCAATTGTGGCTTTCTGGCAATAATAAAAACAGAGAAATGGGCTACTTTCACCGCCTTATTATCGGTGCGAGTGGCAACCAAGCGCTCACCTGGAAAGGCAGTTTGGATGAACTCCGCATTTTTAAAAGTGCCCTGAGTGCTGCAACTATAGCCGCTAACTATCTTCAAAAAATAGACCCAACCCATCCGAATTGGTCGAGTTTGATTTTATACCACGACTTCGACAACCTTTCTTATGCCAGAGACTTAAGCCCGAACGGACATGTCCTTATGCCCTCTGAAGCCGCCATGATTACAAGTAATACCGCTAATTATGTGGGTCAAACCATTCACAACCAGCGCCCTTTGCTTGAATTTGGGCAGGGGAACATGGCCTTAAATGTAACCACTCATTTGGTCAATGAATTCAAACTCAAAGAACCGGTAGTCATTTTTGAACAAGTGCCTTTACACCACCATTTTGAACTTGTCAATACTTTTATTGGTGTACAGGCGGGCACCACCAATACCTATGACCTCAATGGCCAATTAACTGGCAGTGTGCCAATTCTGACTACCCAAACGCTACAAAACCAGTCACAAACTGTTTACAATCCACCCTTCGAAATCATCCGAGATGTCGAAATTGCACGCTACATCACCCCTTACGGCATTCAGTTTGACCTCGGGCCAAACGGCTTTACCTGGATTTACGACGTTACGGACTATCAACAATACCTGCATGGTTTGGTCGACCTCGCTGCCCACAACACCCAAGAACTCCTGGATTTAAAATTTGCATTTATCAAAGGGATTCCACCACGTGATGTCGTTAAGCGCGAGCCCATTTGGTCAGACTTCAAGTCGTACAATTTTGGTCAAATGTCTGCAGACGCTGTTTTGCAAGCCAAGCCTGTTGTGCTCAGCGACAGCGCAGACATGTTTAAAATCAAAACCCGAATGTCTGGTCATGGCCAAGTTGGAGACTACGCCTGTTGTGAGTGGGTCAACAACAGCCATCAAATCAAAGTAGATGGTGTTCCGCGCTTTAATTGGAGCATCTGGGATGCAATGATTTGTGGCGACAATCCAAATATAGGACAGGGCGGAACATGGCCCTATGCCCGAGAGGGTTGGTGCCCTGGCGATATAGTTAAAGAATTTGAATTTGAACTCACGCCATATGTTACCCCCGGCGACACCGTTACCCTCGATTACGCAGTTAATGCGGTGCCCACCAATGATCCCGGCCAGTCAGGAGGCAATTACATTGCTGCATACGACCTCATTTCTTATACCGAACCAAACTTTCAAAACGATGCCGCAATTGTCGATGTCCTGAACCCCAATAATTATGAGTATTACTCAAAATGGAACCCCACATGTCAGAACCCGCGTATTGTCATCAAAAATACGGGTGCCCAAGCCCTGACTTCTTGCCGAATATTCTGTTGGTTAGACTACGGCGCCAATTTGGTGTTCGACTGGACTGGAAACCTCGGTTTCCTCGAACAAACAGTGGTTGAGATTCCTGTTACCGACATGAACTGGTGGTATGAACAAGATAGCTCTTACACCTTTACGGCCTGGATTGCCGACGTCAATGGTATAATTGGCCCTGACGAATATAATTTAAATAGCCTCAAAACCGTTAAATACGATGCACCAGAGCGCATCGATGGCCCTTTCTTTATTTGGCTTACCACCAACAACAAAGCCAGTGAGAATAGTTATCAATTGCTAGACCATGCGGGTACGGTTCTTTTTGAGCGCTCGAATCTTCAAAATACTACACAATACAAAGATACTTTTGACCTCGCTCCGGGTTGCTATTCCATCATTATAGAAGATACAGATCACGATGGTTTGGCTTTTTGGTATTCCGCCCAAGTTGAAGGAGAGACCTCAGGGCAGATGCGCTTGCGCCAAGTAGGGGGCAGTTACATCGAATTTTTCCCGGGAGATTTCGGTCATTACCACCGCTATGACTTCACCGTTGGTTTTACCTTGGATATACCAGAACATGACATGGCATCAGAAATCTCCATTTATCCAAATCCAGGAGCGGGTCTTACCACAGTAGAATTAAGCGGCCCAATAAACGGGTCAGCAACCCTTAAACTTTTAGATTTGACGGGCAGAATTTTATATCACGAAGACATGCAGGCAACTGCTCATTTTGCAGAAAGCTTCATCGATATGCGTAGTTATCCCTCTGGAACCTACCTCTTTCAAATAGAAACAGGAAATGGTACTTATTCCCAAAAATATATCCGACAATAGCTATGACTCATCTGAAATTACTGGTTTTTTTCTTTGCTACTATTTTTCATTTCCACCTTTTGGCGCAGTTTTCTATTGATTCACTGTCGCATATCGATTATCAAGCGCTGCACGGTGCCAACCTGAATGACGTATGGGGCTACACGGATGAACTTGGCAATGAGTATGCCATAGTAGGTACTTCTAAAGGCACCTCAATTGTAAATATTACCAATGGTGCGCAAGCTCAAGAAATATGCTGGTTTGCTGGCACCACCTCTATCTGGCGCGATCCGTGTGTGTACGGAAATTACGCTTACGTAACCACTGAGGCTGAGGACGGCCTGCTGATCATCGACCTAAACCCTTTGCCTCAGTCGACAAATTTACCTACGGCCATTTACACCGGCCCATCCTCTAGTCCATGGCAGAGTGCCCATACTTGTTTTACCTCAGAAAGTGGCTATGCTTATATATTTGGTGCAAACAGGGGAGAAGGAGGCGTCATTATTCTCGACTTAAACGCCAACCCCATGCAACCCACGGAAGTAGGCGTTTTTGATATTTCTTATGTTCACGATGGCTTTGAGCGCAATGATACCCTTTACACCGGACACATCTACGATGGTTATTTCAGTATTGTCGATGTATCGGACCACAGCAATCCGATTTTGTTGGCTACGCACCCAACGCCAAATCTATTTACCCACAACATTTGGCCGAGTGCAGACGGCAGCGTTGTGTATACCACCGATGAAATCTCAGGGGCCTTTGTTGCGGCCTATGATATCACCAACCTGCAGCAAATAAAAGAAATTGACCGTGTTCAAAGTACCCAAGGCACTTCTGTTATACCCCATAACGTGCATGTAAATGGGTCTTATTTGGTCACGAGTTATTACAGCGATGGCATTGTGGTTCACGACGCCCATGACCCTTCCAATCTGATCAAACTAGGTGCTTTCGATACCTACCCCGGGCAAACCCCAGGTTATGACGGTTGTTGGGGCGTGTTTCCTTTCTATGCCTCTAACAAGGCGGTCGCCGCTGATATTACGGAGGGTTTATTTGTTTTACAAATCAACTACGCGCCAGCAGCAAGCTTGGTGGGTGTGGTAAAAAATTTAATCAGTAGTGAGGTTTTAGAGCAAGTCAATGTAGAACTCATTGGTGCAGCCATGACCGAAAAAACCGATGCACAAGGATTTTACAAAACCGGAATGGCCAATAGCGGTTCCTATGTGGTCAATGTCAATAAGCCCGGCTATTATCCTCAAACCATACCCGTTACACTCGTCGAAGGTCAAACCACGACCCTAAATGTTAATTTATTGCCCATTCCGCCTTTTAATTTAGAAATAAAGGTTCTTGAAGAGGGCACCAACCTTCCGATTTCGAATGCTCAAATTCAATTGAAGCACCCTCAAATTGCGCACCAAGGCCAAACCAACGGCTTGGGTCAAGAGAACCTCACCTTATTTTACCAAGACACCTACGAATTAACCATCGGGAAATGGGGCTATCAAACAACATGTTCCGAGCCCTTGATTGACGCAAGTACACAAAACCTAGAGGTCTACCTCAAAAAGGGTTATTACGATGACTTTACTTTTGATTTTGGTTGGTCAGTAATTGGCAATGCTGAAACCGGGATGTGGGAGCGCGCTGATCCGAATCCGACTTCTGCCACTGTTTTTGACAACGATTCTCCGTTAGACTGTTACATTAACGCTATGATTACCGGTAACGGATCTACACCCAACACCGATCAAAACGATGTCGACAACGGTTTTACAACCTTGATCTCTCCTGTTTTTGATTTGGTTGGCCTAAGCACGCCGCATTTGAATTATGCCCGTTCGTTTTATTGCTATCACGGCCCGGGTAACTTTGACGACACTTTAAGCATTATATTGAGTAACGGCTTAACCCAAGTGGTTTTAGAAGAACTCATTGCGCCCCAAGGATCGCCTATGACTTGGTCCTATCAAAGTATTGCCTTAAACGGATTGCTTCCATTTACCAACTCTATGCAATTATTTATTCGAACCGCCGACTACGCCTCGCATCCAAATATTACCGAAGCCGCTTTTGATCATTTTAGTATTACCAATGACCCCATCCTTGAGCTGGCCCAAGAAGCAAATGCTACCCAAATTGTAGTTTATCCCAATCCTGGTCAAGATCAGTTGTTTATCCACGGAATCGAAGCGGAGACAACCCTTACTATTCAACAATTGGACGGTAAGTACTGTTATCGAGGAACGGTGGGTCCGGGCCACTTCAACGTCAATACGCAGGGGCTTCCTAATGGCATTTATTTCGTTACAGTAGAGGGCCACTGCTTTACATGGGTCAAAACAGCACAATAAAATGTATCTTTGATTTTCAGAATTAGCCAATGCAACTTTCGATCGTCATTCCACTTTACAACGAGGCAGAGTCTTTACCAGAACTCCACGACTGGATTACCAAGGTCATGGATGCCTCGCAATTGAGCTATGAAATCTGGTTTATCGACGACGGCAGTAAAGACGATTCCTGGAAAGTCATCACGGCTTTACAGCAACAGAATAAGGCAGTTAAAGGCTTGCGTTTTCAGCGCAATTATGGAAAATCAGCTGCATTGCAAGTTGGTTTTGAAGCTGCACAAGGTGCGGTTGTTCTTACTATGGATGCCGATTTGCAAGATTCCCCAGACGAAATCCCGGCGCTATACCGTATGGTCACCCAAGATGACCTAGACGTTGTGTCGGGCTGGAAAAAAGTGCGTCACGACCCGCTTTCTAAAACCATCCCCACCAAACTCTACAATTGGGCTGCCCGCCGCATTACGGGCATCTATTTACACGATTTCAATTGCGGTTTAAAAGCCTATAAATTAGAAGTGGTTAAAAGTATTGAACTCTACGGCGACATGCACCGTTACATTCCAGCACTTGCCAAATATGCAGGTTTCCATAATATCGGAGAGAAAGTTGTGGAGCATCGTGCAAGGCAATACGGCGTCACCAAATTTGGTCTGAACCGGTTTTTAAATGGACCACTTGACCTCATGACCGTTGCCTTCATGGGTAAATTCGGTAAAAAACCCATGCATTTCTTTGGTGCCATTGGGGTCTTTATGTTTTTTCTAGGTTTTGGCCTTTTTGCCTACATGGGCATCGATAAACTCTTGATACACCACACCGCTGAACGTCTTGCGACGCGCTCTGACTTTTATGTGGCGCTTGTAGCAATGGTCATTGGCGTGCAATTCTTTATGGCAGGTTTTATTGCCGAGCTCATTGGGCGCAACTCCAGTACCCGCAATCACTATTTAATTTCGAGCCGCCTCGGCGAATGACAAACTTTCCTCAAATAGGACCCGGCTGGACGCTCTTCCTCGATCGCGACGGCGTAATCAACGAACGCATCTTTGACAATTATGTACTCGATTGGTCGGCTTTTCGCTTTACGGAAGGGTTATTAGATAGCGCCAGTAAAATTGGTGCAGCTTTTGACCACGTTATTGTGGTGACCAACCAACAATGTGTCGCAAAAGGTTTGTTGAGTCAGCCTGCCCTGGATGCCATCCATGAGAAAATGTGTTGGCAATTAAATGAGGCTGGTTTAACTATCGATTTGGTTTTGGCTGCTACTGAATTTAGAAATGGCCAGCCACAGCGCCGTAAACCAGCTCCGCAAATGGCTTTGGAGGCACAACAAATCTATCCTTCAATTGATTTTTCTAAATCAATAATGGTTGGCGATACCAATACCGATATTCAGTTCGGACAGCGCCTCGGGATGTATACTATACGCATTGAATCTCAAGAAATAGTGAAGGAGACACCCGATTTAAGCCTGTCAAAACTTGCTGATTTAAGTTTGTACTTATGATGAATCAACTTCTTCTTTTTTTGTTCACTTTAGTTTTCACTTCCACCTTTGCGCAAGTAAATCAGACCGATGTGCAAGGTAGAAAGCAAGGCCCTTGGCAAAAGAATTTTCCAGGTTCGACCGTTCCGCAGTACAAGGGGACCTTCAAAGACGATAAACCCGTCGGGAAATTCATTTATCATTTTGAAAGCGGTCAGAAAAAGGCAGAACTCCAGCATGGTTTACCCGGTGGCGTTTCGTCGGTTTTACTCTTTTTTGAAAATGGACAGCTGCTTTCAGACGGTTTTTATAAAGGAGAGAAAAAAGATTCTTTATGGTATAACTATGCCCCATCTAGCGAGCTCATGAGCGCCGAAAATTACAAGTTAGATCAGCTTCACGGTAAATGCATCTATTACTTTAAAGAAGGGCAATACCTCGAACAAAAATTACAAGTACAAAGGGAGGTTTATTATTTGAACGGAAAGTTAGACGGAAGCTTTCATGAATTCTTTTACAACGGCAAACCCAAGACAGAGGGCACCTATTTTCAAGGAGAGCGCATTGGCTTATGGACAGAATATTACAACACAGGAAGGGTCATGACCAAAGTTCATTATAAACATGATGCACTTCATGGGTGGGCCTATTTTTACGACAAAGCAGGCGCATTAAAATCGAAGGTAATGTACCGCGATGGTTATGCACTCAACGACAAAGAACTCAAAGCATTTCTCGACAAATGCAAAGCGCAAAACTTGGATCCGAATCAAAAATGAAACGCACTGACAAATGGGTCTTTTTCTCAGCTTTACCTCCATTTAGGGGAGGTATTGCCAAATTTAGTGCCCGGACCCTTCAGGCCTTGTCTCAATCAAAAGATGTCAAGTCTTTTACCTTTCGAAAACAATACCCAGATATTTTGTTTCCCGGAACTTCTCAACTTGAGCCCGATGTAAACGACGAGCTGGCAGAAAGAATTGTTTCTACCTTCAATCCGATCACTTACCTCACCTCATTATTGCGAATCAGGCAAGAAAGGCCAACCGTATTTGTGACGAGCTACTGGATGACGTTTATGTCTCCATTAATGGTTTTTTGGGCCCTCTTTTTACCCAAACGCACCAAAAAAGTAGCCATTATTCACAATCTTATCCCGCACGAAAAACGTTTTTTTGACGCCCTGTTTAATCGTATTTTCTTGAGTGCCTACGACATTTTTATTGTACTTTCTTCAGCTGTACAACAAGACGTATTAAGTTATAAGCCGAGTGCGAATGTTGTTTTACTCAGTCATCCTCCGTATGAAGCGGAGGGAACGTTACTATCCAAAGCGCAAGCGCGCACCCAACTTGGTCTCGACCCACACAAAAAAACGTTGCTTTTTTTTGGTTTAATTAGAACCTACAAGGGTTTGGCAGAACTGATTAACGCTTTTGGACGGCTCGATGATAGCTACCAATTACTGATTGCCGGAGAAGTATACGGAGATGCCCAATTTTATATGGAGGCATTGAACGAACTACCCAACCCAAATTGGAAATTTGTGAACCGTTACCTACCCGATACAGAGGTAGATATGTACTTTGCTGCTGCTGATTTGGTGGTGTTGCCGTATTTGAGTGCTACTCAGTCTGGAATTCGATCTTTAGCCTTGAGTCAAAAACGCGCAGTTTTGTGCACAAATGTTGGGGGCTTGGCCGAAGGTTTGGTGGCAAGTGGTCAGGGCTTTGATCTCCTATCTACAGACCCAAACTCTTTTGCTGATCGGATTCAAAGTCTTTTTAATCAGGGAGATATCGAAAAGTGTAATGCTTATTTAGCCACCTTGAATATCGATCACGATGATGCTTGGCTTTCATTTGCTTTAGGCCTGATACACTTCGCAGAAGAAGCCTAGATTTTTTATTTGAATTTAAGGATCCAAAATCCTATATTTGCAACCTTAATTCAAATTCAAATATTCAAAAAATGCGTTTAAAAGGATTTTTTTGGTTCTTGTCCATTCTACTTACAGCCGTTTGCGTTTATCAGCTCTCTTTTACTTGGGTAGCGAGCAACGTTGAAAACAAAGCAGCAAAAGAAGCAGATCTTAAAGTAAAAATGCTTCGCGACGAAGCCAAGAACAACGGTGGGGTTGCACTGCTTCCCAACAATACCGAAGTCAACTTCAATGACCCAGAAGCTGTAGAACTCGCAAAAGCGGCTTTCATCAACGAAATCCTTCGTGAAAAAGGAGAAAAACCAGTATACCCTGTACTTGGTTCTACCTTTGCTCAAGTCAAAAAAATGTCTTTGGCTTTTGGTCTAGACCTTGTTGGAGGGATGAGCGTTACAGTAGAAATCTCCTATCCAGATTTAATTCGTGGCCACGTCAAAAGTGTCAACGATCCCAAATTCACCAAACCATTTAACCGTGCAGTGGCCACCTATAATCAAGAAGGTGGTGATTTCATTGCAACATTTATTACTGCCTACAAAAAAGCAAACGGGTCCTTGCCCTTGAGTTACATCATCAAAGGTGCATCTATTGGTATCAAAACCTCTGATGCAGAGGTAGAAAACTACCTCCGAGATCTCGTTGCTTCCTCCATGAAAGGCATCGAAGACATCATCGGACGACGCATCAACCAATTTGGTGTTGCACAACCAAATATCCAACGCGACCTCGCTACAAATAGACTTTACATCGAACTTCCTGGCGTTCAAGACGAAGAAACTGTATCACGCAAAATTCGATCCACGGCCAATCTTGAGTTTTACGAAACTTACATGCCAGAGCAAATCCAAATGCAATGGCAAGAGGCTGCGCGCTTGAGTAAAACCAACGAAATCATCATCGACGACCTCGCTGTTGCAGATTCTACTGCAGATTCCACTGCAGTAACTCCTGATACTGCCGCAAGTACGATAGCCACCGATACGCAAAATTCTATTTCAAACGCTGCCAAAAAGAGTCTTGCAGAATTTGTAGTACCGGTAGGAGGTTACGCTATGGGGTATGTAAATACCAATGAGAAATCTGCAGTAGAGGCCATTTTACGACGCAAAGACATCCGCAATGCATTTCCAACAGACCTCAAATTTATGTGGTCTGCCAAACCAGAAAGTATTGACAACAAATCCAAAAAGACAGCCTATTTTCTTTACGCATGTCGCATCCCAGATTCTGGTAAAGCGCGCGTTCGTGGAGAGCACGTTAGCAATGCAAAAGTCGATTACGATCAGACAGACGGCAGCATCATTGTCAGTCTTTCCATGACAGATGAAGGTGCTTCTGAATGGGGCCGCATGACTACCGAAAACAAAGACCGCATTATTGCCATTTCTATGGACAGCGTTGTATACAGTGCGCCACGTGTCATCAACGCCATCACCAACGGCAACACTCAAATCTCAGGTAGCTTTACCTTCCAAGAAGCCGAAGACCTCGCTGGTCTACTCAATGGCGGTGCGCTTCCAGTGCCTTGTGTCATTAAAGACCTCCAAAAAGTAGGTCCTACCATTGGTGCCGAGAACTCCAAAGCAGGTCTGATCTCTTTTGGTGTTGCCTTCATTGCCGTACTTCTTTACATGATGTTCTATTACGGTAAAGCAGGTCAGGCTGCTAATATTGCACTTATCGTCAACGTAGTATTCATTTTTGGTTCTCTCGCTTCTTTCGGAGCGGTACTCACCCTTGCCGGTATTGCCGGTATCGTACTTACCATTGGTACGGCCGTAGATGCCAACATTCTCATCTTTGAGCGCGTCCGAGAAGAACAAGCATTGGGTTCGGATACAGAAACTGCCATTAACACGGGTTTCCGTAAGGCTCTTCCTTCTATCATCGATGCGAACGTCACGCACTTACTTGTTGCTATTATCCTCAAGATTTTTGGTACAGGTGAGATTGAATCTTTTGCTACAACGCTAATAATTGGTATTTTCACCTCGATGTTCTCTGCCATGGTGATTGCCGAGTTGGCCATCCATACCTGGTTATCTAAAGGTAAAAAAGTAACTTTTAATACAAAGTATTCAGAGGGTCTCTTCCAAAACTTCAATTTCGACTGGATGGGTAAAAGAAAGTACTTCTATGTATTCTCTATTGCGGTTACCATTGCAGGTGTTATTTCCTTGAGCACACGCGGCTTAAAACAAAGCGTTGAGTTTACTGGTGGTCGTACTTTTGCTGTCAAATTTGAAAAGAAGGCAGACATCGAAAATATCCGCAAAGAACTCACCAAAGTCTTTGTTGAAAACGGTGAGCCTGCTTCACTAGATCTCAAAACAAAATCGAACGACTTCAATGTGGAGATTGTCACCAACTACTTGCTCAACAACGACGGTGCTACAGATGAAGTAAACGCCAAGTTAGCGCAAGGTTTGGACGCTTGCAAAGACAAAATGGGCAACTATCAAGTACTAGAAACTCGCGCTATTTCAGCTTCTATTTCTAGCGAGCTCTGGACCTCTTCGACCATCGCAATTACTCTTGCATTGTTGGCTATCTTTGCTTATATCCTCATCCGTTTTGGTCATTGGCAATACTCTTTGGGTGCTATTGTAGGTTTGGCTCACGATGCTTTCTTTGTGATCTCTATCTTCTCTTTGCTCCACGGTTACTTACCTTTTACTCTAGATGTTAACCAAGCCTTCATTGCGGCCATTCTAACAGTTATTGGTTATTCTATGAACGACACCGTTATTGTATTTGATCGTATCCGCGAGAACCTCCGCAAAAGCAAGCCAGAAGACAACCACGGCGATATTATCAACAGCTCTTTGAATAGAACACTTTCAAGAACCTTTAATACCTCAATGATTTTATTTGTGGTTGTCTTGATCATGTTTATTTTTGGTGGCCCGGCCATCAAAGGCTTCTTGTTTGCCTTGCTTGTTGGTGTCTTGATCGGAACCTACTCTTCATTGTGTGTAGCTACACCAATCTTACTTGACTTCTCTAAGCGTCTTCGCGCTTAATAAAAGAAATAGATGACAACAAAAAAGCCGCTCCTTGGAGCGGCTTTTTTGTTGCATCGTATTGCCATCTTTTAACAATGCTTATTGTTTCACAAATTGCATAACAGTTCCTGTGGTTTGCTCATAAACACCGAGATAGTAAGTTCCGGCTGCAATTTTCGGGCTGAGTTCGATGGTTTGTTTTACTTTTCCGTTGTTGCTTTTAAGAACGAAGTTGGCCACTTGTTGCCCTTGTGCATTGAAAAGTTTAGCGTCCAAGCTTGCACTATTTACGCCTTCGATTTCGAGTTCAAAAACCCCATGGTTCGGATTTGGATAAAGGCTAATGAGCTCAAATGTCAGTTCTGCTATGCTTGAACTATTGACCGTTACTTCAATCGAGGTGACGCAACCGTTGTTGTCTTTTACATAACAAGTATAGGTGCCGATAGCTAAATTTGAGAAGAAGGAACCTGAATAGTAAGTTTGGCCGTCCATAGAATAGGTATATGGAGTGTTGCCACCTACACCTGATAACGCAATCGTTCCATCATTTCCATTTGAAACAGTAGTACTCGCAACTAGTGTAAGCTCAGTTGGTTCTGTAATGGTGCTCGTGAATGCTTGTTGGCAGCCATTGGCATCGGTTGCCATAAGCATGTAAGTTCCGGCCATCAAATTATTGAATACTGGATTACTCATTGTTGTTCCGCCATTGAGTGCGTAAGTATAAGGACTTGTTCCGCCGTTGACTTGAGCGGTCAGAACGCCGTCGTTGGCGCCATTGCAACTGATCATAGTCGGAATCATGTTTACACCTAGTGGCGCTGGTTCGGTTACTGTATAAAGCACACTCGTCGTGCAGCCGTTGGCATCAATGACGCCAATGGTATATGTGCCCGCACCGAGATTATTGAAGGAATTACTCGCTTGGTCAGCGCCGTTGTTGATCGAGTAGTTGTATGGTGCGCTACCTCCAGAAGGCGTAACCACTAGGTTGGCTGTTTGGGCCCCCGCACAAGCAATTGTGCTGGTTTGTGCTAGCGTAGCCCCGATAGTTGTGGTAGCAGTAATAGTTATACTTCCGGACGTCGTACACCCTTGGTTATCAGTTACCGTATAATTGTATATTCCAGCGCCTAGGTTCGTAAAGGTATTGGAACTTTGCGGTGTATTGTTATTGACCGAATAAGTAAATGGGCCGTTGTTTCCTGTTGCGAGCAGTTGAATCTCGCCATTCGTTGCATTGCAACTTGGTTGTTGACTCACCACAGGATTGACAATGGCTCCTGAGGCGCCGATAACGTTAATGCTGAGGTTGTATTCATCATTGCAAGTATTTTCATCATTTGTACTTGAATTGATGGTTGAAAGCTGGAGCGTAAGCGTGTTGTTGCCGGTTTGTAGCCCTGCTACCGTTATCAGGATAGTATCGACCTGTTGGTAGCTTGTTAAATTATTACTTGTGTAATTTTGAGTGAGCGAGGGAGAACTTCCTACTTGAGTGGAAACCGAAAAAGTATTGACCGCGTTAGCTCCTCTATTTTCAACTACAACGGCAATTTGTGTACTCGAACCACAGATACCACCTGTTTGTACCGTAAAAGCATCTAAAATGGCTAAATCGAGGCTGTCAGGGTTCATTTTAAATGCCGAAACATTTGTGACAATATTGTTGTTTGCGTTCATTACAACACCAGTATAGTAGAAAGTAAGGCCATCAAAGTCATCGACGCACATATGGTGGTAGTCACCCCAGCGCGTATTAGAGGTCCGTGAAGACATACCTTGCTTGATCATGGTCTCGGGCAGTGTCATTTGACCGAGCGGATCACATGCTTTTCGACCAGTCATTTGAATCGAGGGGTAGTCTGGTGCTGTAGCGCTAGAGGTAGAGTAGGCCATCATAATATTGCCGTACTTATCGATATTAATAGCGGGCATCCAGCGGTTGAGTGTCGTGCCTGGCGCATATGTTCCTTCTTGAAATAAAGACCAAGCACCGGTGCTTCCTGCTGCTCTGCGCAGTTCTAACCAACGCACACCAGCTCGGTTAGAGCCATTGACGTCAGTTGCCAAACACAGCGCCATAGCCTGATGGTCATTGAATACGCGCATAGGCGCTTTGTACATAACACATTCGCGCAGTGGATCTAGTTTTACGGTGGTGCCGGGTTGCGCAATACAAGAAAAACTGGTGAGCCCGCACAAATCAGAATCAATTTCTGTGATGGGTACATCTTGAATTTTGGCAACACTTCCCGTGTTGTTGGTCCAGTTGATGGTCATTTCCCAAATTTCAATCCAATCATTTGAAGGGCTGTCAGGTGCTCCGTTGCTATGCTTTTCGTCGTCTCGGTGGCGTACAAATAAAGGTTTTTGACCAGCTGGAGCAGCTAAATCGCCTTCTAGATCTACGGGTGTGATCGATTGAAATCCAAAACCGTTGAGGGTGTAGCCAATTGGTACGCCAATAAAAGGAGAGTTGGCCCCGGATATTAATGCGCTGAGCTTCATAGCGTAGACCCTTGGTGGCCCGCCTTCATTAGTGGTTGCAAGCAAAGCATCAGAAGTTTCGGAAATGCTCCATTTTGGATAGTCTGGAAAATTTGGACAGGAAAATTGATAAAAATGGTAAGCTCCTTGGGGGTTACTGGTTTGAGAAACATAGACCAATAACTTCTTTTGTGCTTGCGTAGCAAATTGCGTTATGATCCAACGTTTGGCACTTTTATAATATAGAATAATGGGATCGCCAAGTCCGCCAACTGTAGGGCTGGCAAGTGTAGTGGCCATCACGAGGGTTCCACTTACACTAGCTCCGGTATTCTTATTGAATATTTTATAGGAACCTCCGCTTCCTGAGTTTGTGCCTTGGATGTAAACGCTAGAATCGGCCTCACCAGTTGGATCAGGCGGAGAAATACCATTTCCAATGCCTTGAACCTGCCAAATTAGGCTTGCTGAGGTCGTTTTTTGCGTGTTTTGGTGCTGTTGCCAAACCCAGTCTGGTTGGTGCTCGTTTGATCCGAACTGAACAGGTAATTCTCGTCCTTTGAAATTAGGAATAACGATGTCTTTTGAATTCGCAGCTTCGCTTGGTGCTGGAACCAGGTGCGCAATAGTTGGGCTAACATAGCCATAAAAGGTCGCTTCTTGTGCAAAGAGTTGGAAGCTGAGCAAAAGGGTTCCGATAAGGTAGAAAATTTTCATAGATGATATTTTGAGTTTAGCACCTTGAAATTAGGAATTTTTAATGATAATCGTTTCTGAACACTTAATTTTGAGGCAATGAAAATGATTTTATCCCCAGCTAAGCTCATGCGCCCTCATCAAGTGCCGTTCACTGGCAAGCCTATTTATTTGAAAGAGGCTAAAGCATTGATGAAAAATTTAAAAGTGTGGTCTGCCAAGGAACTGAGTACCCGAATGAAGCTTTCTGAGACCAAAGCAAAGGAAACCTACCAAATCATTCAATCATGGGGTGCTAAAAAGAATCAAGTCAATACGAGCCCTGCGCTGTTCGCCTATATTGGAGAAGCCTTTAAAGCACTTGACGCCGATACGTGTTCGCAAGACGAATTGGCATACTTGCAGCGTCACTTATTCATTCTATCTGGAAATTATGGCATTTTAAAGCCTTTGGATCGGATAGAAATGTATCGCTTGGAAATGGCACAGCGAGGTGTGGCTTCTGAAGGCTTATCACTTTACGAATTTTGGCGTATCAAAGTTGAAAATTATATGTCGAAGGCCCTGGCAAAAGAGGAGTTTTTATTGAATTTAGCGAGCTCCGAATACAGTGACCTCATTCAGGCGCCCAAGTTGCGTTCACGCATGGTAACACCGCAATTTTTTGAAGAGAAAAACGGGCAACTCAAAGCAGTTTCTGTATTTTCTAAACAAGCCAGAGGAACCATGGCACGTTGGTGTGCTCAAAATTCAATTGATAACCCGGAAGAAATTAAAAATTTTACAGCATTAGGATATACATTCGTGGCTGCGCAATCTAGCACTACTGATTGGATATTTATCCGTTGAAATTAAAGTCCGGATTTTGTTCGATCACCTCCCAAGTATGATCAGCGAGCAGTTTTACGGTAGCTAAAAAGGTCAAATCTTGACCTGATCTTCCCCATGAAAGCGGGCCGATTAGTGAAAGCATTAATTTTTGATCTGCTTTTCTGTAGAGGTGATAGTCGTGATTGATGAGCGGTTCAAAGCGCAGTTCAGTCTGATAAATATAATCTGATATCGATTTTCGCGCTTGAATTTTCTGAGCCTGTGTGGCCAATAATTGCATTTGCTCGTAAATTTGCGAGAGCTGCATATCGGTTTGCTGGTTCATTGCGCTGAGGGCCCTACCTTTTAGTTTGCCGGTGTCTTCGGGCTTAATGACCGCACCGCCAACGGTATGTGCATAGGGAAGCAAATGCGGATTTTCAGCAATTTTATCCGGGTCAATCGGATTGACAAATGCTATTTTTGTTTTTTTCTTTTGCTCCATTTTACACGAGTTTGCTCAGCGCATCGCCAACGGCAGTACCTATTGCTATGCCCATTCCTCCCATACGAACACCTGCATGCACGTTTTTGTTCAGCGAACGAATAATTGGTTTTTTTTGAGCGCCAACACCCATTATGCCAGACCATTCTTGTTCGATTTCAAAGTGCTGTCCGGGGAGAATCTCCCGTGTTAGTTTATCGACAAGGGCTTGTCTGACGAGCAGGTTTTGCTCAAAATGGGTGGTGGTCTCTGTATCGAAATCGAGATGACGCCCACCACCGAGTAAGATGCGCGGGCCAATATCCCGAAAATAATAATAACCGCGGTCCGCGTGAAACGTACCGCTGATGGAATGTTTCAGGGGTTTGGTGAGCAGCACTTGGGCCCGCGCAGGTCTCAGCTCGTCTGCAAAGAATTGCTGTGCAAATCCGTTGGTACACAAGAACAGATGTTGGGTTTCAATTTGTCCGTGCGCTGTCTGGATCAAAACATTTTGTTCAGAAGCGCTCCAGTTTTCTACTTCGGTAGCAAATAAAAATTGAATATCCGCCAGTACACATTGTTTATAGAGTGTGGCCATAAGCAAGCCAGTATCAATACTGCCTTCATGTGCATTGAAATAGGCGGTATGGTAACCCTGAAATCCAAATTTCTGCTGAAACTCAGGATCGATTTTGTAGACCTCTTTTAATCCGAAACGATGCAGCATTTCTAAGTTGAGCTGCGCTAAAAAATCTGCATTTAGCGCGATGTCGTTCGGGCCGATTAAATCCCATGAACCACAATTTTTGTAGTTCATTTGACTGAGGCCTACACGGTTTTTGAGAAGTTCAAGACCTTTTAGCCGAAGTTCAACGGTTTCCCATACCTTTTCTTTTGGTATGTGTTGCAGGTCATCATTTAGTTCTGTAGGGCTACCAAAACAAGCAAAACCAGCATTTTTAGTACTAGCACCCGTGGGTAAATACCCCCGCTCCAAGATCAATATTTTTTCGTTCGGAAAACGACTTTTTAAACTGAGTGCTGTCGACATGCCAACGAGTCCTGCACCAACAATTACAAAGGTGTTGTTGTGCAGATATTGCTGGTGTTCCCAGAAACTTAATTGTTCGAAGCGCAGCATTTTTTTTACTCGTTGATTTTTAGCAATTTTGTGACTGAAACAAATGTACCAAATTGTGTTGAATTGGTTATTTGATAAACGCTAAATGCCATGACGAGATTCTTTATCGTAGTATTGTTATTCCTTCCTTTGGCAGCTCTTGCTCAGCGAGACTTTCTAGTTGTTATTGAAGGCAAGGCACAAAATCTGTTGGATCAGCAAGATGTTTATGGCGTCACTATTGATATCATACAGCAAGAAGCTGTTTTGACCAAAGTCATTAGCGATCAAAACGGACAATTTTACATATCTGCAAGAATTGCGCAAGGAACCCCGATCCAACTCAGGTTAACAAAAGGAGGTTACCAAACCAAATTGATTCTTTTTGACCTCACCACCCTGCAAGGGCAAAGAAACAGTCCAAATGGCTTGTCTTTAATTCGGGACCTCAATTGTGCACTATACGAGCTCAAACCAGATGTTGATCTCAGCTTTTCAAAAAATCAAATTACCGACAAATATGTATGGTCCGCGAATGCTATAGTACAGGTTCCTCTCACCAAGACCGAAGCTGATCAAAATGCACTTTCAGCGTATCAACTTGCTCTAGATCAAAAGCGCTATAATCTTCTCTTAAGTGCCACCAACCAAGCTTTGAGTTCTGCTGATCAAAATCAAGCACTTATTTTGCTAGACTCCATCTTACTGCTTCGACCAACAGATTCATTTGCCTCACAAAAGAAACTACAAATAGAAGCCGATCAAGCTGCAGCGCTCAAGCGCAGCCAAGCCGAAGCTCGGCAGTCCGTTTTGTTAAACGAAGCTATTTCTGCAAGAACAGCAAACGACCTGGTTTTGGCGAGCACTAAAATTAAAGAAGCCGCTGCTGTTTTGCCTAATAATCCGAAGGTTGTTACAGAGCAAAACCTGATCAACAGCCTAATTACAGATGTTGAAAACGAAAAAGCCAAAACACAGGCATTTCAGAACGCAATGAAAGCAGCTGCAGCATTTGTCACTTCCAAGAAGTACGACGATGCAGAGGCCAAATACAAAGAAGCACAACTCATCAAACCCTCTGAAAAAGAGGTGGTAAATGCCCAACTTGCCGCACTCAAAGCATTGAAGTTCGATATCCAGAACGAACTTGAGCTCAAGGCAACACTTAAGTTAGCCAATGAACAATTTGTTCAAAAGAAATACGAAACTGCACTTGAAACCTACAAAAAAGCAGACCAACAAATCGCACTTTTTAGCAAGCAAAATCTGATCGATAAATACTCAAAAGAATTGCAAGAAGGTGTCCTTCGCGTCACCGAAGGAATCAATTCTATGTCTCAGGTTTACCAAAATCAGCTGGCCAAAGCAAATGAAAATTTCTTGAAAGGCCCCGTGTTTTATGGCACAGCCAAATCAATTTTAAATTCTGACCCTATGAAAAGCCGTCAGAACGAGCCAGAGGTCATTGCACTCAAAGAAAAGATTGCTTCCATGGAGAAATACTACTCGGACAGAAAAGAAGCGTATCGGATTACAAAAAGCAAAGAAAGCACAATGGCACTAGGTGCGCTTGAAAAAATCCATGCTCAGGCCCTAGTTCAGCAGCAGTATCTGAATGCGGCCGAGATTCCTGCACTGCAAAAAAGCATCGACTCTCTTAAACAAATACTCAAGCCTGTTCAAGCGGTTCAGGTAAAACCAGATGTAACGGTGGAACCTGCAGGTATTCGCCTTACTGCGCCAGGAGAGCCGCTACGCAATGAGAACTCGATGGTTTTTAATGACCTGCTAATCACTAGAGAGGCCAAGCAAGAAGCACCTTACAGAATCCAGCAAGAAATCAAAACAGAAGTTGATTACCAAAATTATTTTGCGCAACAAAGTGCACAAGTGGGTTCTTTTGAAACCAATACCCAGCTCGAAATGACGCGTTCCCAACGCGAGCTCTCGGCCAAACAGTACGCCGATAACCAAGCTATTTTGCAATCCGACAAAATTCAAAATACCCAAGAATATGAAGTTGCGCTTAAAAATCGAGAGGCAGCAGCAGCAGACCGACAACAAGAAAATATGGACAATCTTACCGATTGGAAGGATGCCAAAGACCATCAAAATCAGACGGACAAAAACCTTTCTGAGCAGCGCCAAGAAGCTGAACTCAAAAGACTGAATGAATTTCAGAATGTTTTGGAGCTCCAGGATCAAAAAGATTTGATTGTAGCGGAGCAAAACATGACGGCAGCGAATGCCCGCGCGCAAGAGGTTACAATGACCAAACAACAGCAGCAAGAGGCCGCCACAATAGAAGGTCAAATACAATTTGAAAAAATTCAGCAAACCGCTGCTTCTGCCGTTCAGCTCAAAACCGTTCCAAATTACCTCCGCGATGAAGACGGCGTCTTATTTGCTCCCAACTCCTTTACTGAAAAGACTTATCAAATCAAAAATAGCGAGGGGTATGTCATTAGGGTTATCATCAGAAGAGTAGTTGTTGATTCAAACGGATACGGTGTAGTTTATGAGCAAACCACCGATGAAAATGGCAAAACTTATTTTACAAGAGACGGACAAGTGAGTACTGAATATGTTTGGTTCAATGACTCAAGCGGCGCAAACGTCCTCAAAAAGTAAGTCAATGCAAGTACATTTTATCGCCATAGGTGGAAGCGCCATGCACAATCTCGCCATTGCCCTTTCTAGAAAAGGAATGCAAGTGTCAGGATCAGACGACGAAATCTTTGAACCTTCCCTTTCTAGGCTGCAAAAGCAAGGTATTTTACCGCAGCAACTCGGTTGGGATCCTACCCTTATTCACAACGGTTTGGCAGCGGTTATTCTCGGGATGCATGCTCGTGCTGATAACCCTGAACTTCTCGCAGCAAAAGAGTTAGGTATTCCTATTTACAGTTATCCAGAGTACCTCTACGAACAGAGTAAAGAAAAAATAAGAGTCGTAATCGGCGGTAGTCATGGCAAAACGACGATTACATCGATGCTTTTACACGCTGTGGCTAAACTCGGCCTAGATGTGGACTACATGGTGGGTGCCCAGCTAGAAGGCTATGACTGTATGGTTAAGCTTACTCAAGAGGCCAAATATATGATTCTAGAAGGGGACGAATACTTGAGCTCCCCAATAGATCGCCGTCCTAAATTCCATTTGTATAGGCCCAATATTGCCCTGCTTTCAGGAATCGCCTGGGACCACATCAATGTGTTTCCAACTTTTGAGAATTATATTTCTCAATTCGAAACCTTTGTAGCGCTCATTGAGCCCAACGGCTCGTTGGTCTACAACCTGGAAGACCCCGAGATTCACAAAATTGCCCAAAACGCAGCTGGTATTCATTTATTTGCTTATCAAACGCCGAGCTTTGAACCCACGGAAAATGGAACCCTGCTTACTTATAATGGTGAGCAGTACCACTTACGCGTCTTTGGCGGGCACAACTTACAAAATTTAATGGGGGCTATGCATGTAGCTATTCAAATGGGCATTTCGTCCAACGATTTTCTGACGGCAATGTCTGATTTTACCGGCGCAGGCAAGCGTTTACAAAAAGTGGTATCGCAAGACACTTTTGTGATGTATAAAGATTTTGCACATTCTCCATCCAAACTCAAAGCAACTACAGCCGCTGTTAAAGCGCAGTATCCAGACCGTAAAGTGATTGCCTGTATGGAACTTCATACGTTTAGTTCGCTACAAAAAGGATTCTTGCCACAGTATAACGGTGCTATGGACGCTGCTGATCAGGCACTGGTTTATTTTAGTCCGGATGTAGTAGAACATAAAAAATTACCCGCGCTTCAAACCGAGGAGGTAAAGGCTGGTTTTGGTGGGGCTGTACAAATTTGTACGCAAACAGAAGATGTGTTGGCATTTATTGAAGCCCAGGATTGGCACAATAAAGTACTGCTCATGATGTCAAGCGGAAATTTTGATGGAATTGACTATGATGCCCTTGGGCAAAAGTTGTGTGCGCGTCTGGCGTTTGATGCTAGTCTCTAAATACAACTCTGCGATAAATCACAGCTATGAGCAGGCTATTTAAGGTGCTGTAAACTAAGAGTGCCAAAAGACTTACACTAAGTGTAAATTGTGGGTCGTACATCATGGCGGTATTTTTGCGTGCCATAGCGATAATCTCGGCATCACTTTTATTTTCTAATGCGCTACTTGCTTTGCGAATCTCGGCAATTTCTTCTTTGCTATCCATCTTGCGCTCGTAGGCTGCCCTTTTATTCGCATTGAATTGTGGATAGATATCCTGGTAATAAAAAAACAAAAAGAAACTCACCACAAGGGTATAAGGTAAGCCAACAGTGAGGCCTGCTTTGATATCAGTTAGGATGTTGCTTTGCGCTGTATCGAATCTTTTTTTGCGGTACATAAATAGCGCTATGGCACATGTCAAGAGTGCCATATTGAGCAGTACAAAAATTTGGATTTGATCTAGGCGCCAATTCAACCAAAAGGCAAGCATTTTGAGCGCAACCCAAAGCCCACTAAAAAAGAGTCCGTTCAGCCAACCTTTGTTCATTAGCTATTCATTGAAACCAAAAACTCTTCGTTAGAAAGTGTGTTTTCCATGTGAGACTTGATAAATTCCATGGCCTCAACGGGGTTCATGTCGGCAATAAACTTGCGAAGAAGCCACACACGTTGTAAGACATCTTTACCAACAAGGAGGTCTTCTCGGCGTGTTCCTGAAGCCGTGATATCAATAGAAGGATAAATGCGTCGGTTCGATATTTTACGGTCTAGTTGGAGTTCCATGTTGCCTGTTCCCTTGAATTCTTCAAAGATGACTTCATCCATTTTGGATCCTGTTTCTGTTAATGCGGTAGCAAGAATAGAGAGTGAACCACCATTTTCAATTTTACGCGCAGAACCGAAGAATCTTTTTGGTTTGTGGAGGGCATTGGCATCAACACCGCCAGAAAGAACTTTTCCTGAAGCAGGAGAAACCGTGTTGTAAGCACGTGCCAGACGCGTAATGGAGTCAAGTAAAATACAGACGTCATGACCGCATTCGACCATTCGTTTTGCTTTTTCGAGCACCATGTTGGCCACCTTTACGTGGCGGTCTGCAGGTTCGTCGAAGGTAGAGGCAATAACTTCTGCCTTTACAGAACGTGCCATGTCTGTCACTTCTTCTGGGCGTTCGTCAATAAGCAAGACAATCAGATAGGTTTCAGGATGATTAGCCGCAATTGCGTTGGCTACATCTTTTAACAACATTGTTTTACCTGTCTTTGGCTGTGCGACAATCATACCGCGTTGACCCTTTCCAATTGGCGCAAAGAGATCCATCACTCGGGTAGAGAGTGATTCTTGGGCATGACCAGTTAATTTAAATTTTTCGGAAGGGAAAAGAGGTGTTAGGTATTGAAAGGGCACGCGGTCTCTGATATAAGAGGGATCGCGGCCGTTAATGGATTCTACTTTGACAAGTGGAAAGAATTTTTCGCCTTCTCTTGGTGGGCGAATGGTGCCTTTGACGGTATCGCCTGTTTTCAGTCCAAAGAGTTTGATTTGGTTTTGCGATACATAGATATCGTCCGGAGAAGGCAAGTAATTGTAGTCGGAGGAACGTAAAAAACCATAGCCATCTTGAATTACCTCCAAAACGCCTTCTGCTGAAACAATACCAACTAGGTCAAAATTATCTTCTTTGAGGACTTCTTCGTTCGGCGCAACGGCAGGTGTGTGTTGACGTTGCTGAGGATTTTGATTTGGGTTTCGCTGCTCAAAACGTTGGTTTTGCTGCTGCTGGTTTTGTTGCTGATGTTGATGTTGAGGTTGGCGCTGGCGTTGTTGAACTTGGCCTTCTGTTTGTACTGGAGTGCTTTGTTCAGCTCGAGTGCTTTGTTCAGCTCCAGAGCTGACTTCTGCCGGGCTGATTTCAGCAGCGATAATTCTTGGCTTTCGGCCGCGTTTGCGTACCTCGGGTGAATCCGTATTGGTAGTGGCGCGCTCATTGATAGAAGGCTCTACAGCAACCACTGGCGTTTCGGCTTGTTCCGTGTTTCCACCGATTGCAGCGATTAATTCGTTTTTTTTGAGGCTTCCGGCATCGATGCCGAGGCTTTGCGCGATAATGCGCAGGTCCGAGATTTTTTTTGTCTCTAATGTCTTTAAATCCATTAATGGTATGTTATAAGCTGAGTTTGGAGAAGGCCCTGACATGGGCGATTAGAAATCCGGTGCAAGTTTAAGTAAAAATTTGCAAAAAAAAGCGTTAATGATGAAAAACTATGTTTTGCGTTTTTGTTTTTTTGCAGCGGGAAATAAAATATTATTTAAGATGAGCCGGTATCCTGGAGAATTCGGATGCAGATTGAGATCTGTAGGTGGGTCGCCAACAAGATGTTGGTAGTCCTCGGGATCATGACCTCCGTAAAAGGTCCAGGTACCCTGACCATAGGAGCCGTGCACATATTTTGCTGTATTTGCTGCTTTGTTTTCGCCGAGTATCAACACATTGGGTTTAATGAATTCTTTGTGAAAGTCAGTTGTTTGACCCATGAATCCATTAACGACATCTACATGGCATTGGGTAAGCATGGTAGGAATGACATCCCATTTGGCTGAAAAATCAAACAAGGTAAATTGATCTGTTTTTTCGGTAATTTGACGCTGTGTGCGTAGTTCGGTGCCGTCGATATCGCTGTATTCATAAACCATTGGGTCTTTAATGATATGAAAATCTTGAAATGCAAAAGTTTGGGTAAAGTCCAATTTAGTTTGGGCATTTGGATCGGAAGGGGAGCCGTCAAAAACAGCTTCTTGTATGTCGACATTTTGTGCAGCGAGTGCGATATCGAAAGAATCAGTACCCGAACACATCGTGAATAAGAAGCCCCCGCCTATGACAAAATTTCGAATATTTAAAGCAACTGCGCGCTTGAGTGCTGCCGTGGAGGCATAGCCTAATTTGGCGGCTGACGCCTCGGAGCGCTGTACTTCTTGTTGGTACCAACTTTGCATGCGTGCAGAACTGTAGAATTTGCCGTATTGCCCCGTAAAATCTTCGTGGTGAAGGTGCAGCCAATCGTATTTAGGCAAGATACCATTCACAATAGCGGAGTCGTAAATTTTATCGTAGTTGATTTCGGCATAAGTCAAAACGAGTGTAACTGCATCGTCCCATGGTAATTTATTGGGTGGGGTATAAACGGCAATTTTGGGTGCTTTTTCTAGTTGCACCACTTCCATGTTGACTTCTGGATCGGCAATTTCGCTTTTAATTTTATTGACTTGCCCGTCTGCTAAAACTTGATAGCTGATGTTGCGCAACAACAGTTCTTCTTCGATTCGCTGCAAATGGGGAATTAAAAAGCTGCCACCACGGTAATTGAGTAACCATTCAATGGTGATTTGATTTTCGAGTGTCCAATAGGCTAGGCCATACGCTTTGAGGTGGTCGCGTTGTGCGTCGTCCATGGGCACTAGAATTTGACTAGACCAACTTTGAAAACCAATACAAAAAGAGAAAAATAAAAAGAGAATATTAGAACGGATCTTCATCATTGTTGTCTTTGCTGAAAATATCCTCGTTGCTTTCATCCATTTTACTTTTGATGGTATAGGTAGCAAACTCTTGGTTGAACTGATTGAGCCCAGCATTGGTGGTCCCTGGTAGGTCTAACGCTTCTACTTCGTCGAGGTTTTCAAAACGCGCAAATTCTGGAACAAAGCGCAGTTTGACATTTCTGAGGGCTCCGTTACGGTGCTTTGCAATAATGATTTCTCCGATTCCCAATGTGGAGTTGCCATCGGAATCTTGGGTGAGGTCGTAATATTCCGGACGATAAATAAAAGAAACGATGTCGGCATCTTGTTCGATGGCGCCGGATTCACGCAAGTCTGAAAGCATTGGACGCTTGTTTCCACCTCGGGTTTCTACTGAACGGCTCAGCTGAGAAAGTGCAATTATAGGCACATTTAATTCTTTGGCAATTTCTTTGATAGATCGAGATATCGTAGAGATTTCTTGTTCGCGGTTACCACCACTCTTAGAATCTTTGCCGCTCATTAATTGGAGGTAGTCAATAATGATGAGGTCGATGTTGTGTTGGGCTTTGAGGCGGCGACACTTGGCTCTAAAGTCGAAGATATTGATGCCGGGTGTGTCGTCGATAAAGATGGGTGCTTCTGCAAGTTTACCTATACGGCTGTGCAGTTGTTGGAATTCATGCTCTTTGAGATCTCCTTTACGGAGTTTTTCTGCAGAGAGGCGAGACTCGCTGGCAATGAGGCGCTTGACGAGTTGCACAGAAGACATCTCTAAAGAGAAAACAGCCACAGCTTTTCCATATTCTACCGCTGTATTGCGCGCCATGGAGAGTACAAATGCAGTTTTACCCATACCTGGGCGGGCCGCAATTACGATCATGTCAGAGCGTTGCCATCCTGAGGTCACTTTATCGAGATCGTGGAAGCCCGTTGGTATTCCTGATACGCCATCTGTATTTTTGGAAGCCAGTTCGATTTCGTGGATGGCTTCTTGTACAATGTACGACATCGTACCCACTTGCTTCGACATGTTGTTTTCGGCAATGCTAAATAAATCTGCTTCGGCATCATTGAGTAAATCAAATACATCTCGGGTATCGTCGTAGGCATCTCGGATAATTTTGGAGCTGACATTAATGAGCTCGCGTTTGATAAATTTTTCCGCCAAAATGCGGGCGTGGTGCTGAACGTGAGCTGCACTCGCAACCCTTGTGGTTAAGGAGCTAACGTAAGCCGCTCCACCGGCGAGTTCGAGTTCTCCACTTTTTTGCAAATGCGAGGTGACGGTAACTAAATCTATAGGGTTGGTAGCTGCAAAAAGTGCACGAATTGCTTTGAAAATATATTGATGTCGGTTGTCGTAGAAAGTTTTTTCAGATAGAATATCTATGGTATCATTGATGGCTTTGCTTTCGAGCATCATAGCCCCAAGTACAACTTGTTCGATGTCAGTTGCTTGCGGTGGAATTCGCCCGAGTTCAGCTAAAGGCTGAGCTTGGTTTTTGATGCGGGTGATAGGTTTGCGATTGTTGTCAGGGGCGTCCATTGAACAAATATAGGTAAAGGAGCGTGGAAATCGAAAATCTTGAAGCGCTTAGTTATAAAAAAGTTGTAAAGGGTAGTTATGAACAATTGTTGAAATTCACGACATCTCCTTGATCGCTTTGGAGGTCCCAATTTGTCTGGTAATAAAGTCTATTTCTAGCTTTGGAGACCGCGCTGGCGAAAACTCCCGACCGTAAAAAATAATTTGCAGATGCAGTTTATTCCAGGTTTCTTCTGCAAAATATTTTTTAGCATCCCGCTCTGTTTGTTCTACATTTTTACCGCTCGTTAGTCCCCAACGCGTGAGAAGCCGATGAATATGTGTGTCAACAGGAAAAGCCGCGAATCCAAAGGCTTGAGACATGACGACAGAGGCGGTTTTATGGCCCACACCAGGCAGGGCCTCTAGGTCTTCATAATTTTGTGGAACTGCTCCGTTGTATTTTTCTACGAGTATTTTTGACAATGCAGAGATAGCAGCAGCTTTTTTTGGCGACAGTCCACAAGGCCGTATAATTCCTTGAATATGAGCGACAGGTTGCAGTGCCATATCGAATGGGTTATCGGCTAATTGAAATAAAGTTGGCGTAACCGTGTTTACTCTTGCGTCGGTGCATTGTGCGGAGAGTAAAACTGCAATGAGCAGTGTATACGGATCTTTGTGATCCAGCGGTATGGGTGTTTCTGGGTACAACTTTTCCAGCGCCTCAACAATGAACTGTGCTTTTTCTTTTTTACGACTCATAGGTAGCCCAGACTTAGGAAATGAAGATAGCGATTTTCACTGATTAAAAACCACAACATGACTGCAAAAATTGCATACCGTGCCAAAAAGGAACCTGCAACAAAAATGATGTCAGCACTGGCAAAGTACCAACTTACGACGGGAAGCAAAAATAGTAAGCTTATCCAAATTTGAGCCCAGTAAAAACTAAAATGGACTGGCCTAGTTAGTTGATATGCACCCTCGTTAAATTGTAAGGCTGTTACTTGTCGAAGCCAAGGTGTTTCTATAGCGGTCAGGTGCTGAACTTTCGGGAGGTTTTGGCTAAAGTAGTCACTCACCCAAAATGCGCGGTTATCTATGCTTTTCATGAGTTGTACGCGGTGGCCGTCGACGCTTTCATACGTGTGAATACCGTAGGCATTTACGATAATTGGTGTCTGTTTGTTGGGTAGTAGAAAATCAATCCAAACGACAAGAAATAGTAATAGACCCAAGTAGGCCACTATTAAATGCCAACGCCCTATGACACCACTTTTTAATTTCTTCAAATATTCGAGTTGATAAGCAGCTTCTTTGCGTTTTTGTTCCCTTAGTTTTTCTCGTGCTGCAGCGCGTTGCTTTTTATAGTCGGCCAGGTCTCGGTCATATTGTTCTTGTGTGGCCCGGTATTTTTGTGCTACTGTATTTGGATCAAGTTGAATGCTACCATTGCAAATTTGTTCATACGCATTTTGGATCTCGATAAATAATGCTGCAGCTTCTTTATTTGGGTTTTTATCGGGGTGGTATTTTTTGACTAAGGCCCGATACGCCTTTCGGATTTCCTCAGGGCTTGCATCCGTATGAACTCCAAGTATTTTATATGGATTGCCAGTCTGCATCAGTCAAAGATAGAAGAATTTCTTTGCGTTGAATTTTGTGTGTGCTCGTGCGTTTAAACACCGGAACACAAGCGTATTTTTTAGGAATTTCTGCCGTAGTAAGTCCAATACCGTCAAAATGTAAATAATCGCTTGGAATGAAGCCTTCAAAAATAATCACGACAATTTGGCCCCATTTTTTGTCGGGAAGCCCTGTCGTAAAAAAGGGGTTCTGAAAGTGCCCAGCGAGTTTTTGCTCTAAAAGTTCTGGAATGATTTTGAATCCGCCGGAGTTGATGGCATGATCAGCGCGCCCTAACCAACGGAATGACGTAGGAGTGAGAAGTTCGACGAGATCTTTTGTGTAGAGCGGTTGGGGTTGTAGTTGCGGGTAATGAATAACCAAACAATTGTTTTTGCTCGAAAAATGAATGCCGGCCAGCGCCGTAAAGCATGAGGCGTTAATTGGGCTGATTTGTTTGAGTGCAACATGAGAAAGTGTTTCGGTCATGCCGTAACTAAGCCAGACATTGATCCCTGCATCTTTGCATGCTTGCTGAAGATCTGTGCTGAGTTCACCGCCACCAACTAAAATTTGTCTGATTGCTTTGAGTTTATGGAGGTCGTGCTGAAGGCTTTGCTGAAGCTGTGTTGGCACAAGCGCAATAAAATCGATTGGGCCTTCAAAATTGGCTAATGGTCTGGCGCTTGCCTCCTGTATGGTCAATTGAAAGTCCCCGACAATGGCACGTGCTAGGAGCATAAGACCCCCAATACTACTCAAGGGCAGGCAAAGTAGTGCCTTAGTTTGAGCATCTAAACCAAAGGCATCTATACTGTTTTGTGCAGACAATATCAATTGCGAACGACTAAATTGAAAGCGTTGAGGTGTACCCGTTGTGCCTGAACTTTTGATTTCAAAAAGGGCATCATTTTGCCATTTATTGATGAATTGCTTGACCTCTTGTTGGAGTTGCAGTCCGGGGCTTGTAAATTTCCATTGAACCGCCATTAGTAATCGATATCTAAGTTGAAGCGATTTTTCAGTGTATGCAAATTGGGATTTTTACGGGCCAAAGCGGCAAATTTATCTTTACCAGTTAAAAACTTGACTTCTTCTTGGTCGGCTGTGGTCTGAACGAGTATAATATCTAGATAGAAATTTTGCAGCTGCTTGCGCATGAAATCTTTGAACGTAAGTAAATGTGTTTGGATATAATTGAACTGAACAAGATTATCTACGATCAGTTCAAGGGTTTCCTCTCCCTTCAATACGGGGTCTCGCTTGATGAGCGCGTTGTAAAAGGTTTCCATACCATCTTCTTTAACCTGAAAAGCAAATTGTTTCCAATACATCTTGACATGATCTAAATGAAAACGTTCTCGGGGTAGGTCTTCTTGGCGTACTTGCTGCTGACTGGCTTGGTCCTTTTCAAGCGTTTCTCGAATAGAGATGATGTTCGCCTTTGCGCTAATTTGTGGTTTTATTGGTTGTGGTGCTTTTTCTTCGATAGCGGGTGTTATCGGAGGCGTGTTGGATTTTGGTTTTCGCAGTGAAGATTTGGGTGAGGGTAGGATGTCTATGCGCTCAGTCAGGCCTTTTTTTTTTCTTGCTCTTGCTTGAGAGAGCAGAGCTGCATGAGTGCTACTTCAATGAGTAACCTTTGGTTTTTGGAGGCTTTGTAGTCGACATCGGTTTTGGAAAGTACTTGCAAGCCGCGTAGCAAACGCTGCGCTTCTATTTCATTAGCTTGCTGTGTAAAACGCTGTTTAATGCTATCTGGTGTTTCGAGTAAGCTAGCCGTTCGGGGGTCTTTACAGACGAGAATGTTGCGTAAATGCGCTGCGAGCCCAATGACAAAATGATGACCATCGAATCCTTTTTCGTAGATGTCGTTGAGAATGAGTAAAGCCGATGAAATGTCTTCTTTTTCGGCAGCATCTACCACCTTAAAATAATATTCGTAGTCGAGGATATGCAGGTTTTCTAGCACATCTTTGTACGTTAGCGTATTGCCAGCAAAGGTCACCAACTGATCAAAAATGGATAGTGCGTCTCGTAAAGCGCCGTCTGCTTTCATGGCGATTTGATGCAAAGCTTCTGGATCTGCAGACACCCCTTCTTTGGTTGCAATGGTACTGAGATGATCTGCGATGTCTTTAACTCTAATTCTTTGGAAATCAAAAATCTGACACCTCGAGAGAATGGTTGGGATAATTTTATGCTTTTCGGTAGTGGCTAGAATAAAAATAGCGTGTTTTGGTGGCTCTTCGAGTGTTTTAAGAAAGGCGTTGAAGGCAGAAGCAGAAAGCATGTGCACCTCGTCAATGATATAAACCTTATGGCTGCCTAGTTGTGGTGCAATACGCACTTGGTCGATGAGGTTTCGGATGTCGTCGACAGAATTATTTGAGGCGGCATCTAGCTCGTAAATGTTGAGAGAATTACCCGTATGAAAAGACAAGCAGGAGTCACATTGGTCACAGGCTTCTACTTCTGAAGTAGGGTTGAAGCAGTTGATGGTTTTGGCAAGGATGCGCGCCGTGGTGGTTTTGCCCACACCCCTTGAGCCACAGAATAAAAATGCTTGGGCGAGGTGCTGATTTTTAATGGCGTTTTTGAGCGTATTGGTAATAGACTGCTGACCTACAACTGTATCAAAAGTTTGTGGGCGGTACTTCCGTGCCGAAACAACAAATTCACTCATAGCTCAAAGATACCGCTAATTTTTAAAAATGTGCAGCGAAGATATCAACACAACATTTAATTTTTGAGCAATTTAAATTCTTGAGGCTCGACCGATAAAAAGTAAGTTCCTGCTGAAAAAGGGCTGAGGTCGAGCTGGTGTTCAAGCGTGCCTTTTAAAACAACTTTTCCTTTTTGGTTCTTAAGTGTATAAGGTTGACCAAAATACATTGTTGGCACCTCAAAAATCCCCATACTTGGATTGGGGTAGAAAGGTAAGGATGTAGGAATTTGCTGCACAATATTCGAGCTGTCGTTTTGATTGTATTTATTGAGATAAATTTTCAAACTCCCACTTCGGACGTCTCCCCACAAAGTATAAAGTTGGTTGTTTTGAAATTGCACGTTCAAGAAGTCGTTGCCATTTTCAAGTAAGATGGAATCGTGTTCCACTATTGGGCTAATGGTAAATTCTGCTCCCCAAGCCTGGTTGCTTTGTATGCGGCAAAAGATTTGGCTGGCGCTACTATAAGTTGCTGGGCTTCCATTGCGGCGGTCTCGCCAGCAAACGGCAAGGTCGCCATCGGTGTCGTAGTCGGCCCAAATCAAATCTTGTACAACACCATTCCCTTGTGGGTCATTGTTTACTCTGGATGGCACACTCCAATTACTGCCATTTTTTTCAATAAAGGCAATATCAGGATCTCCAAAGACTTCAGTTATAAAAAAGTAGGTGCCTCGACTACTGTTGTTTGGATTGAGCGCCAAGTGCGGACCACTTTTTAGGGTGTCATTGGAGGTGCCGAATCCGAGTCCTTGAAACGCACTTTGGTAAGTATAAAAAGAGGCAGGAGCTGCTTTGTTTACCTCTACTATGCGCGGTAAGATGCTTTGACTTGGGTCGTAACTTGGGTAAAGTGCCATAAAAGTGCCGTCGTTGGCAAATGCAGGTGAGGGCATGGGCTGAGTTATCGCGTTGCCTGCTAAAAATGGTGCGGCATCGAGCTCTTGTAAACTGAAACTTGCACCGCCATCCGAAGATATGGCCATGTATGGATGATACGGTGCTTGCACAAGCGTTGGCTGCTTGGCATTGGTGCTGGTAATCACCACGCTTCCTGTGAGTGGATCCACCGCTATCCAAGGGCGGTCAATACATAATTTATTCGGACAAGAAGCGATGGTTCTGGCCACCACTGCTGGGCCCCAATTGAGGCCCCCATCTGTGGATTTCCTGCAAATGACGGCACCATTTGTAAAACTGACGTTGTCGTAATCGATATAAGCCATAAAAAGGTTTCCATTGAGGTCAAAACCGAGCGAAACATCGGCACTGCTGTTACCCGCTTGTTGATGCGCTTGCCAAACGGGTGCCGACCACGTGCTGCCTCCATCTAATGAAACAACGCTTTTGATCACAATTTTTTGATTGAATTGGAAGCCCATCCAAGCGGCTACCAAATGTTGTTCATTTTGAGGGTCAACAACGAGGTATGGTTCACCTTCAAAAATGTTTCCACCAGATACCAGTATGTTTTGTGATTTGACTTGAATAAGTGAAAGCGCACTGAGCAACAGAAAAAACAACTTCATATTTTTGGTTTTTGAGGCAAACCTAGTGAGTTACAAAAATAAAAAAGCCACTCGAAAGTGGCTTTTAATTGATTTAAAAATCTTTGGGTAAGACTTCCTTTGGATTGACCTCAATGGACTTGACGGTTCCAGAAAGCGTCATCTTACCAACGCTTAGGCTAAATGTATGCCCAAATTTGAAACCGTTAATGTCTTTATAATCTGAGAATGTGGTAGTCGTTTCGATCAGCTCATCTTCCATTTTACGTAAGTTGGTTGTACGAAGTTTCATAAATGAAGTGCTCGAAAAATAATCGAAGCTTTCGGACTCACCATCTGTTGTATACAGCACATAGCAATCTTCTCCATCTATGTTTTCAATTCCTTTGATTTCATAGTTCATGCCCTTGGATTTGTAGTTGAGCTCCGGAATAAGTCCGCTGGCTTTTTGTTTGGCGGTTATTTCTTCTGCTTTGAGGTCTTCGCGCCCGCCTTGCATGCTAAAGGTGTAGCCGCTGGTGCCATCAAAGTATGATTTTTGTAATACCATACCCGGCATTTCCATTTTGCTTGCTTCTTTTGATCCATCCCAGAAATAATCTGTCGAACTCAGTGCAAAAGGAATTTGAGCCGAGCTGATCTCAGAGACCCGCACGTATGATTTAATTGCTTTCACCTTTTTGATGGCGGCTTTTTTAGAGCTTGTTCCGGTGAGTGCCATTGCATAATTATCGATGAGCTCATCAGCACTGATGTCAGCTGTTCTGGTTTCTTTAATGGCTGCGCCAAACGCGTCTAATTTCTCGATTTTTCCGTCGCTGTCGAAAGGCAAAAGCTTTGATAAGATTTCTTCGTTGCCCACCACGATAATATGGCAATTTTTTGCCGTGAAATACTGCTGAGCAACCCTCAGTACATCTTCTTTGGTGATGGCTTCTAACTGCTGTAAGTAGTTTTGGTAGTAGTCCGGAGCTAATTTTTGCTTGATGGTGTTCAAAGCGAAGCGTGCAATGGTCTGAGGGCGCTCTAATGAGCGGGCAAAACCACCAGCCATGTTATTTTTGGTAAGGCTTAGCTCTTCGTCTCTAACTTGTGCTTCGATGATCCCTGCAAATTCTTTCAGTATTTCAGTGATAGCAGAATCAGTAACCGCATTTTTGAAGTTTCCGCCAGCAGACATCCAAGAACCATTTTCAGTGATGTTCAAAGAAGAATAACAGCCATAGGTAAAGGCTTTGTCTTCGCGTAGGTTTTGCATGAGTCGTGTACCAAAGCCACCTCCACCTAAAATGCCGTTCAACACATTGAGGGCAAGTTGGTCTTTGTGACCAGCGCGCAGATCAATAGGAAAAGTAACGTAGACAACTGACTGGACAGCCCCTGGTTTTTTCACAAAAATGACGCGGTTGCCTTTGTCAAACTGACCTTTCCCGAGTTCTGCTTGGTAAGCGGGCCCACCTTGCCATGTGGCAAAATAGGTTTGAACCAACGCTTCTGTTTCAGCTCTTGAGATATCGCCAACAACTACTAAATAACTGCCTTTTGGCGTAAAAGTACTTTTGTAATAGGCGAGCATGTCTTCTCGACTGATGGTCTGAAGTGTTGCCTCAGTCATGATTTCACCAAGTGGATGATTGGGAAAGTTCACGGCTCTTGTTGCATTGCTTGCCATTTCGCCTGCATCGGCTTTTGTTGATTGCAAACCAGATAAATTTTGCTTTCGGATCCGCTCGATTTCACTTTCGGGGAAATTCGCATTGTACAATACATCGATCATGAGGTCTAGACCTTTGCTCAGGTGTTTGGTAAGGCAACTCAAGTACATACTAGATGAACCAGCTGAAAGATTGGCACCAATAAAATCGATCTCGCGATCGAGTTGGTCTTTGGAGCGGGTAGTGGTACCAGACATCAATAAAGAACCTGTGAAATCGGCAAGGCCTGCTTTTGATCCTTCTAGACGTGGCGTGTTTCCTAAGCTAAGTTCAATCGATACTTTTGGAATTTTGTGATTCTCTGATAAAATAACGGTTATGCCGTTGGCGGTAGTAAAAACCTGCGAAGCTGGAATATTAATTTTTTGTGCCGCCCCGGGTGCTGGTCTTTGGGATCTGTCCAGCTGTGCAAAAACACTGTTGGTCAAGATCAATGCCATGAGGAGATATAGACTTTTCATAGGGCTTATTTTTCTAGAGGTAAGTAGTATAAAATCACGCGCTGATCCTGTGTAAGATAGGTTTGCGCCACTCTCAGGATATCTTCTCTGGTGACCTTTAAATAATTAGATAATAAGGAATTGACACGATTGGCATCGCCGTAGTAGACGTGGTTATCGGCTAAGTTTTCGGCAATTCCTGCAATGCTTGCGTTGCTAGAGGCAATATCGT
Source organism: Flavobacteriales bacterium UBA952 (assembly GCA_002293185.1). GTDB lineage: Bacteria > Bacteroidota > Bacteroidia > Flavobacteriales_D > Crocinitomicaceae > UBA952. Next base: position 435,333 of record DBCS01000008.1, read on the forward strand.
TCTCAAATTTATTGCGAACCTTCATAAATTCTTCTTCGCTAATAAGCGCTGATTTGATACCTGTAATTTGCGCATCGAAAGCAGCTAAAAGAGTATCTAATGCAACTTCTTTGGGGGCAATAGCCGCCATGATACCTATTCCGGCATCTTCAAGGCCGTAATTGAAAGAAAAGGCGTATTGTGCCAATTGGCGTTTTTCTACGATTTCTTTATTGATGCGCGAAGAGCTCCCACTCGAAAGCACCTCGTTTAAAAATTCGAGGGCATAGGAATCAGGGTGGGTTTGGTTTGGCATTTTGAAGCCCATGAAAAGCGCTGGCAATTGAATATTGTCATAGATGGTGTCTTTAACGACCCCGGTAATTGCTTGGTTGTCTTTTTGAGGTCTGTCGATAACACAAGGTTTGCTGAGGTAGCTGCCAATTATTTTTTTGGCTTCTGGAGTGCTTGATGCCATGAAGTTCTTGGTATCGAATTGACTTTTTTGGATATTATAGCGCGCTGCAAATGCATCGTCACTCAAACTAATGAAGTCGCGATAGAGGTTGATGGCCTGCCCTTGCGGAATGGTTCCGAAGTACTGTGCAATCCATTTTTTGGTTTGCTCGATATTGATGTCTCCGGCAATTGATAAGGTTGCATTGGAGGGCACATAATAGGTTTTGTAAAAATTGACGTAGTCTTCTTCTTGGGCGGCGTCGAGGTGTTCCATGCTGCCAATAGGGGCCCAGTTGTAAGGGTGAGAAGTAAAGACACGCTTGAACATTTCTGTAAAAAATGAACCGTAAGGTTGGTTGTCTACACGTTGTCTTTTTTCTTCTTTGACCACGCTTCGTTGGGTCTCAATGCCTTTGATATCTACCTTGGCATGTAGCATGCGCTCGCTCTCTAACCAAAGACCAAGTTCAAGTTGATTGGAGGGTAACACCTCGTAATAATAGGTTCTGTCCTGAGAGGTATTGGCATTGAGCGTTCCACCATTTTTTTCGACGAGCTCGCTGTATTCACCTCGTCCAATATGAGCTGAACCTTCAAAAAGCAAGTGCTCAAAAAAGTGCGCAAAGCCTGTTCGGTCTGGATTTTCGTTTTTTGAACCTACATGGTACAGCACTGATACGGCTACAATGGGGGTGGCATGTTCTTCGTGCAAGATGACATGCAGCCCATTCGGGAGGTCATATGCGTCATAGGTGATTTTTTGCTGCGCCCATACAGAGGTACAAGCCAGCAAAAAAAGACCGTTTAAAATCGTTTTTTTCATAGTCAATTAGATAAGCTCAACGAAGATACATTTATTGGTCTAAATTTTGGTAACTTTGAAAGATGCGTTTGAAAAGTTTCTCTGTTTTTCTCGGTGTTTTTTTGTTGGACATCGCTACTATAAAAGCCCAAGGAATTGTCCCAACCCTAGATTTCAACAACTATTTTGTCTCTTTTCAAGACGGTTTTTTTCGCCCGATTGAAATTCAGCCTATTGTAAATTATAAAGCCGGCGACGAAATAGCCGCTTATGTCGATACCAGAGGCAATCTAAAGATATACGACGGCAAGCAGCGCATCGACGTCACGACCTTGAATGTCGACTACCAAGTTTCAGACCATCTAATGGCCTACCGTATCGCCAACGGTTTGCGCATGTGGGATGCCGGCAAATTTACCGTTCTCACCAATTTTGGACGTGAGTTTGTTGTCAAAGACAGCCTCATTGTCTTTGAAGATACCCGCTATCAAGCACTCAATGTTTATTGGAATCAAAAGGTAGAAAGCCTGGTAACCATTACCAATGGGGTTTCCATGAACGCCAGTGTTGGCGAAAACCTCGTGGTATACAAAGACAACAGCAATACTTATTTTGTCTATTGGAATGGCCGCAAATATGAAATCGGCACCTACAATGAAGAAGTACTCGATTTTCAATTAGGAACAGATGTGCTCGGATTCAAAGACCCCTATACCCAGTCTTTTTATGTTTTCGATAAAGGTAATTTCGTAGAACTCGAGTCCTTTCCGATTAAAAAATACAAAGCCGGTCGTGGATTTGTTGTTTATGAAGACATGAATGGCAATTTGTGGCACTATCAAAATGGAGAAAAAACTGCACTTTCGAATTTTTCTACTGAACTCTGGGATGTCAAAGACGATATCTGTGTCTGGATGGAAAACTCCTACTTTTTTGCTTTTACAAACGGCCAGCGTGTGCAAGTAGCCACCTACAGGCCTCAAAGCTACCTGCTCAAAAATAACATTCTTGTGTTTCGCAACATTATCGGAGGGGTAAGTGCCATTGTAGACGGTACTTTACACGAACTTACCACATTTCAAAATGCTGAATTCGAGATCTACGGAAACAAAGTTTTGGTCAAATTGCCTAATCAGACCTCCGTTGTCTTTTTCAATGGCAAGTTGTATGCAAACTAAACACTTCATTTTTCTCATTTTTGTTCCATTTGTTTTTGTTTCTCGTGTCAATGCACAAGACAACAAGCTTCAGACTTTAGCTCAACTTTATGACCAAGGGTACTACAAAATGGTCTATCGCAAAGCGGTTCGCTTGCTAGCCAACCCCACTTATGACAACTCCATAGAACCAGCTAAATATAAGGAGCTAGCAGCTTCTGAATTAGCCAAAAATCCTAGGTGGGCCAAGCGCCATTTAGGCGAAAATCAGCGTTCTAACCAATCCAAAGACGCATCACCAAAACCAAGCAAACAACTCGATTTTCAATCTAGTCAACTGCTGCAAGAAGCACAAAATTATATAGGGGTTCCATATAAGTGGGCGGGTACAGATCCGACCGGTTTTGACTGCAGTGGCTTTACTTACTACCTATATGGAAAACAAGGCATAACACTTCCAAGACGAGCATCAGATCAGTATGCATACTGTCAGACAATAGAAGCTTCTGAGGCCAAAGCTGGCGATTTGGTCTTTTTTTCTAATGGGGGCGAGGTCAATCATGTTGGGATTCTCGTTTCGTCTGGTGGCGCACCTAAACAAATGATTCATGCGAGCTCTTCGATAGGCATTTCTATAGCCGACATCGAGGCCTCTCCATATTGGCGTGCGAGAGTTGTTGGTTACGGCCGCGTTATAATAGACTAAGGGCTACTTGCTCTCTTTGATCAGCAATACAAAATAGCCAATCAGAGCAACTACCTCGAGTACAATACCAGGCAGCAGAAAATCGATATGCGCAAAGCTACCCATCGCCAGAAAAAGCAAACCTGAAACAAGCAGCAGTCCTTTCAAGCGATTGGTTTGAAGTTTGAGTTTGGATGGGTTGTTTGCAGGGGTAAGAAAACTGATTTTTGCAAAAATAAAGGTAAGGGTAGAGAGCAATAAGGAAACGAGTAATAGCAGTAAATTGGGTGCATGCGGATCCTGCAAATTAAAAACAATCAGGTAAAGCAGGGTGTGCAAGACCAACAATCCAATTTGAATACGGACATAAAGTTGCAGTTGTTGGGGTGTGAGTTTGGCTAAAAAACTAATTGCAGCTAAAAATGGGAACAAAAAAAGCTGGGTGCCCCAACCAAGTATATCCCATTGATAACTATTCCAAATACTAAATAAACTCAGTAGACCAAAGCAAAGGGCTAGCCCAGCTAATATTTGTGACTGCTTTATTTTCATAGGGCTTGTCTGCGGCTAAGTTCGGTGGCACATACCAAATGCCAGAGCGCTCTGGCACCTACGTTGGCATCCCAGTCGTTGTCGGGGCCGGGTGCTACTTCATTGAGGTCAAAGCCAATCAGATGTTTGCCCGAGTGTACAACTTCAAAGAGCAAAAAGGCTATTTGTTGTAAATCAAAACCTCCAGCTACAGGTGTGCCGGTATTTGGGCAGAGTGAAGGTTGAAGACCGTCAATGTCAAAAGAAACATAAACTTTTTGTGGCAAGGTCGCAACAATTTCTTGAACTTGCTGCGCCCAAGTGCGGCCTTTATACTGTTCATTTTTGAGCTGCCAGTCATAGAAGGTATGTACTCTTGGGTCGTTTTTGGCCATTTCGATTTCGCGTTCCGAGACATCTCGTATGCCCACTTGAGTTAGGCTTTGAAGGTTATCTAGCTCTTTTAAAGCATTGAACATGATACTGGCGTGTGACTGCTCAAAACCTTCATAGGCATCTCGTAAGTCAGCATGTGCATCAATTTGAAGAATGCCAAAACCCGTATAAAACGCGTCGAGTGCCTGGAGCAGCCCAAGTGGAGTGGAGTGTTCTCCGCCTAGAACACAAGGTATTTTACCTGCTTTCAGCAAGGTACTACAACGCTCTTTTAAGTTGAGGCGTAAGGCGTGGTGCGCCTCATTGATTTCTTGAAGCGTGCTTGCGTATAGCCGCATGGCGTCTTCTTCTCCGGTACGTTCAATTTGTGCGATATATTGTACTCCGGCTTCGCATAGTTGGTCATTGATGGCTTTCCATTCGCTTGATACCGGCGACATATAAATTTTGGTTTCGTAAGCGCGTTCGAGTTCAGGATGGTAGAAATCGAGTTGGGTAGAAGCGTCTAAAATGGCTTGGGGTCCGTTGCTGGTGCCTTTTCCGTAAGAAGCAGTAGCATCCCAGGGAACAGGAACAAGAACGATATCGGCTTCTTGTTCGGTGTAAGGAAAGCCAAAAATATTGCCGTTGGCTATTCCAACTCCGTTTGGGTCAAAGGTGCTCATTGTGGTTTTGATTTTGATAAGCGGCAATTGCCTTGCGCACAGAACCGTATTTGAGAAGCCATTCTTGTGCTATTTCTTTTTTGATATTTAATTCTGCAGCTACCATCTTTGCACCGCGATCAACAAGTTTATCATTGGAGAGCTGCATATCTACCATGCGGTTGCCTTTGACGTGCCCAAGTTTGATCATGAGGCTTGTGGAGATCATGTTGAGCACCAACTTTTGGGCAGTGCCTGATTTCATTCGGGTGCTACCCGTAACAAACTCGGGCCCAACCACAGGGGTAAGTGCGTGTTGGGCTAGTAAAGAAAGTGGCGATTCTGGATTACAGGACAGCCCGGCGGTGAGCAAGCCAGCTTCATTTGCAGACTTTACAGCGCCTAAAACGTAAGGCGTTGTTCCGGAGGCCGCGATGCCTACAATTGTGTCTAGTGGTGTTGGATGGTGTGCAAGAATATCCTTCCAACCTTGATTGATGTCGTCTTCGGCAAATTCGACGGCTTTGCGAATTGCTTGGTCTCCGCCTGCAATAAGGCCAATAACACGGCCGTGGGCAACACCAAAGGTGGGCGGGCATTCGCTGGCATCCACGATGCCCAAGCGCCCGCTGGTTCCGGCGCCAATATAAATGAGCCTACCACCTTGACGCATGCGTTCAAAACAAGTATCTATGAATATTTCGAGTTCATTCGCGATGTTTGAAATGGCAATAGGTACAAGTTGGTCTTGTGCATTGATACCTTCAAGGAGTGCGCGCGTACTAAACTGCTCGAGGTCGTTGTAGGCTGAGCTTGCTTCTGTTATTTTTTCCATTAGTACAGGAATACTTTTGCGTCGGTAGGGCTGAGTTCAACCTCAACGTGATTCTTGAGCGTGGTAGAGAGACTTAGACCAGCAAAATCAGTTTTGATGGGATAGCGGCGGTGTTGGCGATCAATTAGCGCTACAGTCTTGATGGCTTTGGTGGCTTGTTCTAAAAATTTTAACAGTGCGTATTGCATGGTTTTGCCACTGTTCACGACGTCGTCTATCAACACAATGTAAGAATTTTTGAGCTCCTTTTGCGCTATAGAAAAAGTAATTGGTTCGCTCCAGGGTTCATCTTTGTGCAGTTTGATTTCAAAGCTAACAACCTTCAGAGAACTGTTCTGTGTAATTACTTGCGCAAGTAATTGAGCCAGCACATAGCCATTACCTACAATGCCACCCAAATAAATGACCTCTTGATCAAAAGCGGCTTCTATGAGCTGGTGCCCTAAGCGGACAATTTTCTGATTAATTTGCTGCTGGTTGAGAATTGTTTGCATGTAACAAAGATAAGCAAACAGCAAAAAGGCCACTCGTTTGAGCAGCCTTTTTTAAAAGTTGATGAAGATTTATTGTCTGATGAGCTTGATGCTGCTGTTTTCGGTGTTCAAAAAGTAAATCCCGCTGTCAAAACTACTAAGGTCAATGTTGTTAGCCTGGCCTTCCAAAATGACTTGACCAGTGGTGTTCACAACTTGATAAGTTTGGTTTGCAGCAAGCCCATTGATGATAAAAACGCCTGAAGAAGGGTTTGGATAAACATCCAATTTTGCTGTGTATTCTTGTAGGCCAACGCTCGATCTGATATCAAAAACAATTGTTCCTGGAGAAACGCCTACGTTGAACTGATGAACGATTGCATTGTTGGCATCGTAGATATGCACCATTCCCTGGGAAAAGAAATCTGTCGAGGAGGTGTACAAATAACCGTTAATTGGGTCTTGGGCAAGTTCGTAAAAGTTATTGAGGATTCCAGCTACAGGCCCAACGTTATTCATAGTGCTCAGGTCGTAATCGTTGAGTGTGTTTTCCATAGAGATCTGGTATACAAGTTTATCGTCGCGGAGGGCAGAAGTACCGCAACCAGTCACTGCATTGGCTATGTTTTGGGTATTGACGCTGCCGTTTAAGCTTACTTTAGAAACAGAAGCACCTGACCAATCTTTGTTGTTTACCGTGTAGATTTCATTGTTGTAAAGGAACATGTTGTCAGGATTCTTGCCCTCGACTCCTAAATCGATTTCTGAACCATATTGGAGGGTAGTAAGGTTAAGTTGACCAATCAAGCCTTTTTCATTGCCCCACTCATAGGCGTTATTCACCGCAATGTACGCGATGTCATTTACAATAACAATGTTTTGTGTTGCCCATTGTGGACCATTCGTGGTGTCAAAGGCAGCAAGCAGTTGAAGGTTGTTTTTGTCGAAAACCTGCAAATAAGAATTGAAGGTCTGCAGGTACTCTCCGCGTGTGGCGATCAGCTTGTTGCCAGCAATGGCCAAGTTGCGGACCCCAGGAAGGAAAATTGTTCCGACTTCTTGGTGGGTTGTTAAATCAAATTTGTAAATTTTGGTATCTGCGGCTACAAAGTAAAAGTTGCCGTCGATGAGTACATCTGAACTAAAGCGCTGACCGGCTAGGGTATTGACAACCTGATAACTTTGCGTCTGTGGGTTGAAGCTACCGATGGTAGCGGGCTCAATAATGTTGTTGGTCTGAAAGTCAAAAAAACCTTCGTTAGCAACCAGCACTTGATGCACATACTGCTGAGCGAATGCACTTGCACAGAAAAGCAGCGCACTAAAAAATAATCCTTTTTTCATGTTTTGAAAATTAAAATAATTAAACAATGACATGGAAAAAAGTGGAGCGACAAGGGTATACGAAGCCCTTGGCGATACCGACTTTAATCTGAAGTCTTCACGCAGTTCAGGGGCAAGTCTTCTGGCTCGTGCCTTTTGAGGTATCGCCTTCCCGCTTGCGCAGTGGCTATTTGATACTACTTTTGAAGCACATACAGCTGCAGATACAGCTCCGGATTCTAACCGGATTCCTTATTAAGTCCGACAAGCGGACACCCAAGAACGGTTCAAAGGTAACAATAAAAACCACATGCAATTTTTGTTGGAATCAAAAAGAGTTCATATCTTTGCAGCCGTATTGACCAAGGTGGTTAGTCTACATAATAATCATTTACACAAATATTAGCATGTACTTAGATTCAGCAAAGAAGAAAGAGATCTTCGCCAAACACGGTGGTTCAGAAAACAACACCGGTTCTACAGAGGGGCAAATTGCCTTGTTTACATTTCGCATTGCTCACCTTACTGAGCACTTGAAAAAGAACCGCAAAGACTTCGGCACCCAACGTTCACTTCAGTTGTTGGTTGGTAAACGTCGCAGTTTGTTAGACTACCTAAAGGCAAAAGACATCGAGAAATACCGTGCCTTGATCAAAGAATTAGGACTACGTCGTTAATTCTGGGTCTGACTCGGAAAATTTTATGGGAGAGGGGGCTTCGATAACATCGAGAGCCCCTTCTTTTGTTTTAAAGTTGTAAATAAATAAAGATGAATATAGGAACAAGAAAGTCAATAATGACCGGCGGCAAGGAAATCCTTGTAGAGACCGGGAAGTTGGCAAAACAGGCAGATGGTTCTGTTGTGGTGCGGATGGGCGACACCATGTTGCTCGCTACTGTAGTGGCAGCACAAGACGCAAAGGAAGGCGTCGATTTTCTTCCACTTACGGTAGATTACCGTGAGAAATACGCGGCTGCAGGTCGTTTTCCAGGCGGTTTCTTCCGCCGTGAAGCACGCCCTTCTGAAACCGAAATTTTAGTCATGCGTTTGGTAGACCGCGCTTTGCGTCCGCTCTTCCCAGACGATTACCATGCTGAAGTCCAACTCATGATTCAACTCATGTCTTACGATGGCGTTCACAATCCAGACGCATTGTGTGGTTTTGCCGCTTCTGCAGCCATCGCAGTTTCTGATATCCCGTTCAACGGACCAATGTCTGAAGTACGCGTAGGTCGTGTGAACGGTGAATTCATCATCAACCCAACAATGGCCGAAATGGCACTATCCGACATCGATGTTGTCATTGCCGGAACAGCTAAAGACGTGAACATGGTAGAGGGTGAAATGCAAGAAATCTCTGAAGCCGAGTTGGTCGAAGTTATCAAACTTGCACATGCAGCTATCATTGAACAATGTAATTTCCAATTGGAGCTTGCAGCAGAAATCGCTACGGCCAATCCAAAACGCGAATATTCCCATGAGTCTCACGATGCTGACGTTCGTACCAAAGTTTTCGAACTCGCCATGGAAAAATGCAAAGACGTCGCACGTCAAGGTTTAGCTAACAAAGCAAAACGCACCGAACTTTTCGATGCCATTAAAGCTGAAGTAAAAGCTGGTTTCTCAGAAGAAGAACTCGAGCACGCTTCTAAATTCATTTCTACGTACTTCTCTGAAGTGAAGAAAAAAGCGGTTCGCTGGGTCATGCTCAATGAGCGCAAGCGCCTTGATGGCCGTCAGTTCGATGAAATCCGTCCAATTTGGGCCGAGGTAGATTACCTTCCAATGGTTCACGGATCAGCAGTATTTACCCGCGGTGAAACGCAATCATTAACTACCCTTACTTTAGGTGGTAAAATGGATGAGCAAATGATCGACGGCGCCACATTCCAAGGTACTGAAAAATTCTTATTGCACTATAACTTTCCGCCGTTCTCAACAGGTGAAGCAAAACCACTTCGTGGAACTTCACGTCGCGAAATCGGACATGGTAACTTGGCACTTCGTGCACTCAAGCCTGTTATGCCAGACGACTACCCTTATGCGGTTCGTATCGTCTCTGACATCCTTGAATCAAACGGTTCGTCTTCGATGGCAACAGTTTGTGCCGGAACGCTCGCCCTTATGGACGGTGGTGTGCCCATTAAAGCACCAGTTTCTGGTATTGCCATGGGCTTAGTTGCCGACGAAGGCAAGTTTGCAGTGTTGTCTGATATCCTCGGCGATGAAGATCACCTCGGCGACATGGACTTCAAAGTTACCGGTACAGCAAATGGTATTACCGCTTGCCAGATGGACATCAAAGTTGATGGCCTACCATACGAAGTATTGACACAAGCACTAGAGCAATCACGCGCAGGTCGTTTGCATATTCTTGGTAAAATCACCGAGACAATGTCGGCACCACGCCCAGAGCTCAAGCCACAAACACCACGCTTAGAGGCTTTGATCGTTCCAAACGAAATGATTGGTGCTATTATCGGGCCTGGCGGAAAAATCATCCAAGGTTTACAGAAAGAAACCAAAACGACCATCACCATCGAAGAATTACCAAATGGCGAAGGACGTGTACAAGTGCTTTCTAATAACGGAAACGACATGGCTGAAGCCATTCGCTTGATCCGTCAAATTGCATTTCCACCGCAAGTGGACGAAGGCGCAACCTATGAAGGTAAAGTGAAGTCTGTTAAAGAATTCGGTTGCTTTGTAGAAATTGTACCTGGAACGGATGGTTTAATTCATATTTCTGAATTTGCTTGGGAAAAAACAGCAAAAATGGAAGATGTCGTTAAAGAAGGCGAAATGCTTACTTTCAAAGTCATCGGAAAAGATCCAAAAACTAAAAAATGGAAATTATCTCGCAAAGTTTTGTTGCCACGCCCTGAGCGCCCAGCAACAGAGCAACCAACTGCAGAATAAAATCTAAAACAGCTCAAAATAAAAAGGGCGGAGGCAACTCCGCCCTTTTTATTTTAAGGTTAATATTTAGTTTCCTTATATTAACTGACAAAATTGTAATTTTGACAAACTAAATATATTTCTATGAAAAAAGGTGTACTTATTATCCTTACCATCTTGAGCCTCAATGCATTTGCACAGGCCTTTGAATCTTTTAATTATACCGGTTTAGCAACAGCGAATGGTTGGACCGCTCACAGTGGTACTACTGGAGCAATAACGGTAATAACCACACCTTCAGGTAATGGTAATAGTTTATCTTATCCAGGACTCGCTACTTCTGTAGGAAATAGAATAAGTATGTCCGGCTCAAACACCGAGGATATCAACAAGCCATTGACCTTAACAGGAACTACCTATTATTTCTCTTTCTTGTTGAATGTAACTGATTTATCAAATATGAATGCAACAGGCAGTTATTTTATTCACCTAGGGGCTAATACTTCTACTAATCAATTTCAGATTTTTATACCAAGACTTTACATTGCATTAGGTTCTACTGCTACACAGTTTAAATTAGGAATACTTAATACTACCGGTGGTACTACTGCCACGCCAACCTATATTTCTCAAGATTTTAATTCAAATACAACATACTTAATTGTTGCAAAAGCAACAGCTACAGCTGCAGGTGATCTTATTACAGCATCTTTATGGGTGAATCCAATTCCCGGTGCAGCTGAGCCTACACCTGCTGTTATAAATTCAGGTGGAACTTCTGGCTGGCCCACAAATCCAATATTAGGTATATGTTTAAGACAATCAACTGGTATTGGGACCTTTGAGCTTGATGAAATACGTGTGGGTACAACCTGGGCATTGGTGACGCCCAGTGCTGCAAGTTCTTGTGTAACTTACAATACCATGACGGCCGCTGCATGTAATTCATATACTTTAAACAACCAAACTTATACAACTTCTGGTACCTATGTTCAAACACTGGCTAACGCAAATGCGGCGGGTTGTGACTCCATCATCAACTTGAATTTGACCATCAACAATGCCAATACTTCCACGCTAAACGTTACGAACTGTGGCCCTTATACGTTAAACAATCAAACGTATAGTACCTCAGGAGCTTATACCCAACTCACTCAGAATGTGGCGGGTTGTGACAGCACCATTACTTTGAATTTGAATATCGTCAGTTCCATAACCTACTATCAAGATCTAGACAACGATGGTTATGGAAATGCACAAGTATCCCAAATCGGTTGTTTACCTATACAAGGTTATGTAACCAATAGTTTGGATTGCAATGACAACAACAATGCCATTAATCCAGGAGCTATAGACATTCCTGGAAATGGGATAGACGAAAATTGCAATGGTTTTGACGCACCATTACAATTGGGTATTTATGAATTTACGGGAACAGTAGATTGTGGCACACAAGATGTGGCAGCTACCAATACAAGTTCCAATTATACTTTCTCGGATTTTACAGCCCAAGGCACCAGCTGTGCCTCTGGTGGTGGTATCTTCAATAGAAGTGGCTGGAACCAATCGGCTGCTCTCGATTTAAATCAGTACAATAGCTTTACATTAAGTGGTGCCAATTGCTCGAATTTAAACTTGCAAAAATTGGCCTTGAATCACCGAACGAGTTCTACCGGCGGAACACCAACTATTTTTGTCCGTTCGAGCTTAGATAATTTTGCAACCAATATTGACACCATTGCTTGTTCATGGAACGGCAATGTCATGCTTGCTGATACGATTTCTTTACCTGCCTCATTCTCAAACGTGAGTGCTGTGACCTTCAGATTTTATGTAATCAACCAAGCTACAGCAACATCTACATTGCGCATGGATAACGTTTCTGTTTGGGGTAATCTTATTACCATTGCACCATCTTTATTCTATGCTGATGCTGACGGAGATGGTTTTGGTAACCCGGCAATCGATACGTTGGTTTGTAATGCGCCCGCTGGTTATGTTGCCAACAATACGGATTGCAATGATGCCAATGCTTTGATCAACCCAAATACGGTTTGGTACCAAGATTTAGATAATGACCAAGTTGGGAATACGTCTGTTTCGCAAGTAGCCTGTGTACAACCTGCAGGTTATGTATTGGCAAATGGCGACTGCAACGACAACAACGCTGCTATTACTGGCCCAGTAATGTATTATTTAGACACGGATAATGACGGTTACGGAGATGATGCAACCGGTGTTGAGCAATGTACACAACCACCCAATACAATTTTGATCGGTGGAGACTGCAACGATGCAAACAATGCGGTTTATCCGGGTGCAACTGAAATTTGCGATGGTCTAGACAACAACTGTAACGGTCAAGAAGACGAAGGTTTGACTTTCTCGAATTATTATTTTGACGGAGACAACGACGGATATGGTATCGGAAATCCAACCGTTTCTTGCTCGCCCATAGCTGGTTATGCCACTCAAACAGGCGATTGCGACGACAGTAATAATACGGTTTACCCTGGCGCTACTGATACAGAAGGTAATGGCATCGATGAAAACTGCGATGGTGTTGACGGCGTTGTTGGAATCGCTGAATCAACTTTAGTTGCGCAATTGGTTCCAAATCCAACGAAAGCGTTGGTTGCTATTCACCTTTCTAAAGCAATCAATGGACAAATTACTGTCACAGATCTAAATGGTAAAATCTTACTTCAACATGACGCGAAAGGTCTTACTTTTGAACTCGATCTTCATCTACTTGAGCAAGGCTCTTACTTAGTTCACATTTTAGACGCCAACAACACATTGGTACAAAGAATCATCAAAATATAGTGTCGTAACAAACCAAGGTTTGCTGCGTCTTACGATATGAAGCCACCTTCGGGTGGCTTTTTTATACCCAAAACTTTGTACCTTTATTTTAAATAGCTTGAAATGAAAAAATTACTCCTCTTATTTCTCCCATTTGCTGCAATTGGTCAATATTTTCAGCAAGATATCAGTTATCAAATTGAGGTCAAACTCGATGATAAAAACCATGTTTTGCGTGGTTTTGAATCGCTGAGCTACAAAAATAATTCTCCTCAAACGCTCGATCTTATCTACATGCATGTATGGCCAAATGCATACAAAAACAAGGAGACAGCATTGGCGCAGCAGCTCAAACGCAACGACGGCGATAAAATAGCAAAAGCAGAAGAAAAAGATTTGGGCTTTATAGATTCTTTAGATTTTAAGATTAACGGTGACGTGGTGGAGTGGAATTACAGCGAAGCGCATCAAGACATCGTCGTTTTAAAACTCTCCGAAGGTCTGAAGCCAGGAGAAAGCATTCAGATTACTACCCCATTTAAGGTAAAAATACCTTCTGGTAGTATATCTCGACTAGGTCACATCGGTCAATCCTATCAAATCACCCAATGGTATCCTAAGCCGGCAGTATACGACCAAAACGGCTGGAATGCCATACCTTATTTGAATCAAGGTGAGTTTTATTCGGAATTTGGGAGTTTTGATGTCAAAATTACCATTCCAGCTAACTATGTAGTGGGTGCTACTGGCGAGCTACAAACAGCAAGTGAAGTCGCTTTTTTATCAGATAAAGCCAACGAGAGCAATAAAAAATTAGAGAAGCTCCTTCAACAAGAAAGAGACCGTTCCAAGAATTTTCCAGAATCGGCTACAGAATGGAAAACCATTCAATACAAGCAAGACCGCGTCCACGATTTTGCATGGTTTGCCGACAAACGCTTTTTGGTCTTAAAAGGCGAAGTCGTATTGCCGCATTCTAAAGATACCGTAACTACTTGGGCTATGTTTACCCCTCAAAATGCCAAACTTTGGGCCAATTCCCTAGAGTACTTACACGACGGCACTTACTATTATTCACTTTGGAATGGCGATTACCCTTACAAACACGTCACGGCTATCGACGGCACCATTAGCGCAGGCGGCGGCATGGAATACCCAATGATCACGGTTATTGGCAATGCAAGCAATAAGGAAGAACTCGAAGTAGTTATTGTACACGAAGTAGGGCACAACTGGTTTTATGGCATATTGGGCTCCAACGAACGCGTTCATGGCTGGATGGACGAAGGTCTCAATACGCTCAATGAAATGCGTTATGTCCAAACCAAATACCCAAACAACACCCGCTTTTCCGATATGGTAGCCGGGGGGCGTTTTCACCTCAATGACCTCGATCACCATGACTCCGGTGACCTCACGTATCGTACACTTGCTAGTTTTGGCCTCGACCAACCTTTAGAAACCCATTCCGATGATTTCTCGAGTTTCAACTATGGCGTCATTATGTACCAAAAAACAGGTGTGGTTTTCTATTACCTCATGGATTATCTCGGTCCAGAAAAATTTGATGCAGCCATGTCGGCCTATTATCAGCAATGGAAATTTAAGCATCCGCAGCCTGCCGATTTACGCAAAGTTTTGGAAACCGAAACAGGGAAAGATTTGAGCTGGTTATTTGAAGACCTCATCCAAACCACCAAACACATCGATTATAAAGTTAAATCGGTACAAATTTCCAAAACTGGAAGTGTTGTCAAGTTGGCCAACAAAGGACAAGTCAAGGGCCCTGCAGAAGTTAATATTTTTGGTGACAATGAATTATTAGAAACCGTTTGGGCAGAACCCGGTCAAAAATCGATTGCTATCAAAACGCCTTATTCTTCTATTTCTATAGTTGAACTCGATCGCAATAATGATATTCCTGAGCTCAATCGCCAGAACAACCTCTGGGTCAAAGATCAAGTGTTGCACAAAGTTGAACCCATTAAATTTGAATTCTTATTTGGCGATCATCAAAAAAACCAAACTGCTATTTTTTGGACACCCATGCTCGGCGGCAATGCCTACGATGGCCTCATGGCCGGAGTAACCCTGCATAACATTGGTTTGGCTCCAAAGAAATTCACTTATTTACTCAGCCCTATGTTCAGCACTGCGCGCTTGCGCCCTGCGGGTATTGCAGAGTTGTCCTATCAGATCCTGCCAGCAAAAGCAATAGAACTCATGCGCTTGGGCTTATCGGTTAAATCATTTGGTACGCAACGCGATGCAGCCAACAACTATTTTGTGGCTTTCTCTCCTTACGTCTCTATCAATTTTGGTGCGCGTAAAGCGCGCCATGCTTTTCATCATGATTTATTGATCCAAGGAATTTACAAAGAAAATATTCTTGGCAACAACATTTCTTACAATGATCAAGGTATCTTCGTTCAACACACTTCTAATTATAGAAAACCAGTTTATCAGTTGCAATGGACCAATCGTTATGAGTACTTTAAAACCGGTGAGGAATTTATCTCTAGAATCTGGACGAACCTCAATCAGAACTTCTCCTACCGTCTCGGTAAATTAGAGCGCGATATTTCCTTGAATCTTTTTGGTGGCTATACACTTGGTCATCAAATTTCGAATTTGAGTGGGGATCGTTTTTTCTGGTCAATGAACGGCTTGCAGGGTCAACAAGATCTATTCTTGGAAGATTACAATTTTGGTCGTTCTGATGTTAGTGGTTTTTGGTCGCAGCAGCGCATGGACCGCCACGGTCAATTTCATACAGGTTATTCCGCCGGCAGTAATATCTCATGGTTAACGACTGCAACAGTATATGCACAACTACCGATTAAACCCAAGTTTATTGGCGTGTTTTCAGATTTAGGTTTCGTAAACGGGGGTTTAAAGTCTATAGATATCTACTACAATGCCGGTCTTGCGCTTCGTTTCGGAAAAATATTTGGATTGTATTTTCCGCTGCTTTATGGTCATAATGCAACAGAAGAAGGCAATTTCATAGCGGGCAATCTCTTTTCAAACTACGCTCAAAACATTCGCTTTACTTTGCGCATCAATCCGGTCAATCGCTTAGGATTACACGCACTTTTAAATTCATAATATGTCAGATAATCGCCTTTCATTTGCAAAACTCTTTTGGCCCAGTTTTTTAGCTGTTTTCATCGCCGGTCTGGTGGGCATGGTTTTTTTCTTTCTCATCCTAGGGGGCGTCATTGGCTCTTTCGGAGATTTTGGTCCAGAGCCACTTGCTTTACAGGATAAAACCGTTTTGCACCTCAAACTTTCTGGCCAGATTCAAGATGAATCCGACGAATCCTTCGATCCAACTTCATTTCGTCTGGACCGCACAATGGGTCTTCCGGAAATATTAATCGGCTTACAAGAGGCCGCAAGTGATGCAAAAATCAAAGGCATCTTTCTCGAAATGAGAAATCCGAGTATGGGTATGGCTACAGCAGAAGAGCTCAGAATGGCTTTGCTCGATTTCCAAAAATCTGGAAAGTTTGTGGTGGCGTATCTGACTGGCGAACAAGTGAGCCAATTGGATTATTACGTAAGTAGTGCATGTAAGGAGGTGTATGGCATGCATGGTTCTTCCTTTATATGGAGTGGGCTTCAAGCAGAGAGTTTCTACTTTAAAAATCTTTTAGATGAGTTACAGATTGGGGTCATGGTGGTTCGCGGAAAAGAAAATGACTTCAAAAGTGCTGTCGAACCTTTCTTTCTAAGCAAAATGTCAGACTCGAGTCGTTTACAAATGCAAGTTATACTCAAAGATCTCTGGGCACAAAATCGAAATGATATCGCAGCCTCGAGGCAATTGGATACAGTCGCTATCGATTCGCTCGTCAATAATTTAGCTGTACGCAACTTGGATCATGCTGCTCAGCAAAAGTTGCTCGATCAAACAATGTATAGAGGTGAGGTCTTGGCCTTACTCAAGAAAAAAGTGGGCATCGATGAAAATACGCCATTGCGTTTGCAAGCTTTTGCCAAATATGCCCGAGATACCTTTCACGACCATCAATTGCTGGCGCGTCAAGAACGACACATTGCGGTCATTCTTGCCGAAGGAGATGTAGAAGCTGAGGGTGACCAAGTCAGTACGCAGCGCATGACAAAATTGCTGCGCCAAGTCAGAGACAACAATGAGGTAAAAGCGGTTATTCTACGCATCAACAGTCCGGGCGGATCTGCCCTGGCAAGTGAAGAAATCTGGAAGGAGGTGGCGCTTACTGCTGCTAAAAAAACGCTGTATGTTTCCATGGGTGACTACGCTGCTTCAGGGGGCTACTACATTGCTATGCCAGCATTAAAAATATTTGCAAACCCCATGACCATAACCGGTTCTATCGGCGTTTTTGGTGTTGTTCCTTACGCAGGTGACTTTTTTGAGAACAAACTAGGAGTAACTACCGATGAAGTCCGCACGCATCGCTATGGCAGTTTGTCGTTGACCAAACAACTGAGTCCAGAAGAATTAAATTTTATGCAAGAGGAGGTAGATGCGATTTATTTGAAATTCATCGAGCGCGTCAGCGATGGTCGCCACATGACTCAAGAGGAAATACAGCAAGTAGCACGTGGTCGTGTTTGGACCGGAAAGGCTGCCCAACAGTGTGGTCTAATCGACCAACTAGGAGGTATGCATACTGCTATTCAAGCGCTGCAAAAAAAGACTGGAGTGAGTGAGGTCGTCTTTTATCCACAGCAAGAAGACGATACTTTTAGTACTATTTTGGCCTTATTAGATGAAGAACTTGAGGGTGAGAAGAGTCAATCAAATGCTCAAATTCCACAAGAATTACTGCTATATTATCAAAAATATGCACAAATTATGAAAATGAAGGGTCTTCAAATGCGCATGCCTTTCACCTTCTCTATCCATTGATTTCACTAGGTTTTTATCAATTATTGACAGTAATTTTGTGCAATTTTTTGATTTTGTTGAATAATTTTTATCTACTATTCAACAATATTTACATATCATTGTTATTATAAAAGTTATTGGCGGTATCCGAAAAGCCACAAAAGAGTAGGAAAAATTAAACCTATCTATTTTATGTTATTTTCTTTATCTAGTGCACTTAAAGTGCAAGAATTATTTGAAAAAGGAGATGTGTATACATACACTGCATTTACCTTTTTCATTGGAACAATGGCCATGATGGCTGCAGCAGCATTCTTCTTTATGGAAATGCGCAACATGGAAGAAAAGTGGAGAACCTCCATTTTAGTTTCTGGTCTCATCACCTTCATTGCCGCTGTTCACTATTATTACATGCGTGATTACTTCACAGCAACTTCTACATCACCAACATTTTTCCGTTATGTAGACTGGATGCTTACCGTTCCACTCATGTGTGTTGAGTTCTATTTAATTACCAAAAAAGCAGGTGCAAAAACAAGCCTACTATGGAAACTCATCTTTGCTTCTGTAGTAATGCTCGTTACTGGTTACTTTGGTGAAGCTGTAGATCGTGGACAAAGCGTTCTTTGGGGTGTTCTTTCAGGAGCAGCTTACTTCTACATTGCTTATTTAGTATGGTTCGGCGAAGTGGC
This sequence comes from Flavobacteriales bacterium UBA952, assembly GCA_002293185.1. Classification (GTDB taxonomy): domain Bacteria; phylum Bacteroidota; class Bacteroidia; order Flavobacteriales_D; family Crocinitomicaceae; genus UBA952. The sequence continues at coordinate 453,892 of DBCS01000008.1, forward strand.
CAAATTGGCAGAATCGGCTGGTCCGGCTGTAGCTAAAGCAACACGCATTTTAGCATGGTTCGTATTAGTAGGATGGGCAATTTACCCACTTGGTTACATTATCGGTACACCAGGCGGTCTATTTGGCGCATTTGGTAGCGCTGATCCAAATCCTTGGATGGATGTTGTTTACAACATCGGTGACGCCGTTAACAAAATCGGTTTCGGTTTGGTTATTTACTCATTGGCTAAGGCTGATTCTAAAGCGTAATACTTTACACTTAAAAGTATCAAAAGGGAGGTGAAAGCCTCCCTTTTTTTGTGGAATTTTTTTAATAAACCTTCGGAAAACTTTGCGGATCGAGGTCGTGCATCATGTCCAAGACTTTTTCAATGATGTCGTCGATATTGGGCTTGCTAAAGTAGTCGCCGTCGGAGCCATAGGCGGGGCGGTGATCTTTGGCAGCCATGGTTTGCGGCGCGAGGTCTAGATATTGGTAGCCGTTTTGCTTCACTAGAATTTGATCTAGCATGAATGCACTGGCTCCGCTACTTACATCCTCGTCTACGATCAGCAAGGCATTGGTTTTGGCCAAAGATTTGGAGATAAGGTGCTCGGAATCAAATGGCAGTAATGTTTGCGCATCGATGAGCTCTACAGCAATGCCCATGGCAGTAAGTTGCTGGACTGCGAGTTCGCAAATATTGAAAGTTGATCCGTAAGATACGAGTGTGAGGTCGGTTCCTTCTTGTACAATTTCAGGAGAGCCTAGCGGTTCGGTGAACTCCCCAAAATTGATAGGCATGCGTTCTTTTGTTCGGTAGCCGTTCAAGGGTTCAATTACGAGTGCAGGTTCGTCGGATTTTAATAACGTATTGTAAAAGGCCGCGGCTTTAGTCATGTTGCGCGGTACACAAACGTGGATTCCTCTAAGCGCATTGATGATCATGCCCATTGGTGAGCCGCTGTGCCAAATACCTTCTAAACGATGCCCACGCGTAGAAATAATGAGTGGCGCCTTCTGCCCGCCTTTGGTACGGTATTGGACTGTAGCGAGGTCATCTGATAAGATTTGAATCCCGTAGAGTAGGTAATCTAGGTATTGGATTTCGGCAATTGGGCGCAAGCCACGCATAGCCATACCGATGCCTTGCCCAATAATTGTGCATTCGCGAATACCGGTATCTGAAACGCGCAAATTGCCAAATTGCTCTTGCAAGCCCTCTAGACTTTGATTAACGCCACCAATTCTGCCAGCGTCTTCGCCAAAAACAAGTACTTCAGGGCGGGTTTCTAATATTTTTCGGTAGTTTTCGCGCAAAATAATACGACCGTCTTCTAGTTGTGTTTCGGCCGTGTAAGCAACCGGAACTTTTTCAATATTTGCAACGCGCTCGTTAGAGTTGGAGAATAAATAGGAACTGTAGCGATCTTGCGCTTTGTGCTGGATGCGTTGTACCCATGTAACCAATGCGGAACGTTGAGGACTTTTATCTTGGAGATTTTGGCGTAAGAGCAAACGCGCATGGGTAAGGAGGTCACGGCGAATGCTGTCTTTTTCTTTGCTGAGCTGTTGGTGTATGTTGTTGGCACTTACATGTAATGGGTGTGAGGCATCAAAGCTAGAAAGAATGGCCAGAAGGTCATTTTTATCTTCAATGATATCTGCAGTGAAGGCTTTCCAAGCGTTGTTCTTAGCGTTTTTGACACGTTCTTTTGCAGCATTTGAAATACCTTCGAGCTCTTCTTCGGTAGCTAGGACTAGGCCTTTTTGTGCAAAAGACAAAATCCATTCTCTAAATTTGGCAATACAATCAAAATCGGATTCCCATTGTAGGCGTTCTTCTGATTTGTAACGCTCGTGTGATCCGGAAGTAGAATGCCCTTGAGGTTGATTTACTTCCTTGACATGCACCAGAACCGGAACATGTTGTTCGCGTGCAATTTGAACGGCTTTTTCGTAGGTTTCGCAAAGGTGTGCGTAGTCCCAGCCTTTGGTAATAAGAATTTCAAAGCCTTTTTGATTGGCATTGCGCTGAAAACCGGCTAGCGCATCTGAGATGCTGCCTTTGGTTGTTTGGAGTTCGCGCGGTACAGAAATGCCATAGCCGTCGTCCCAGACGGACATCACGAGCGGCACTTGCAGTACGCCCGCTGCATTCATGGTTTCCCAGAACGGACCTTCAGAAGTGGAGGCATCACCGATGGTCCCAAAGGCAACTTCATTGCCGCCGGCACTGAATTTTTTGAACGCTTCTATATCTTTTAGCGTTGGGTGTTCGCGGTATACTTTGGAGGCTTGCGCCAAGCCGAGTAAACGCGGCATTTGCCCTGCAGTAGGAGAGATATCGGAGGAGCTGTTTTTTTGCGCCATGAGGTCTTTCCATTGACCATTGGCATCTAGGTTACGTGTGGCATAATGCCCACCCATTTGACGGCCTGCAGATTGAGGCTCAATTGTTTGATCGGTATGGGCGTAGAGCCCAGCAAAATATTGCTCTAAGGTAAGGGCAGAGATCGCCATCATTAGCGTTTGGTCTCGGTAATAGCCCGAGCGGAAATCTCCGTCTTGAAATTGCTTGGCCAATGCAATTTGAGCAAGCTCTTTGCCGTCGCCGAATATACCAAATTTTGCTTTTCCGGTGAGCACCTCTTTGCGACCTAATAAGGAGGCTTCTCTGGATTCACAAGCCAATTGATAATCAAAGATTACTTGTTGCTTGAAACTATTGAAGTCGAGATGCTCGCTTGTTGTTGTCGCTTTTTCTTTGGCCATTTTCTGTTGATTGCACACAAATATACGCAAAAAGGGCCTGATTTTTGTTCTAAAATGTGCAATTTTACCCCTGATGAAACCAATACAACTCGAATTATGTGCAGCTTCCATGGAGGCACTTTCGCTCGCTAAGATACACCGTTTTGAGCGCATTGAACTCTGTCAAAATCTTGAACAAGGAGGCTTAACGCCATCTGCAGGGCTTATTCAACAGGCCTTAAATTTGGGTTTGGAAACACATGTGCTCATTCGGCCTCGTGCTGGAGGTTTTCATTACAGTCAAATAGAAATGGAGGTCATTCGCCAAGACATCCAATTTTGTCAGGCACTTGGCGTAAATGGAGTAGTAGTTGGTTTACTCAAAGCAAATTTCGAATTAGATAAGCACTTACTCCAAGAACTAAGGCAAATAGCTCCACAGTTAGACTGGACTTTTCACCGTGCTTTTGATGAAAGTGTAGACTGGAAGCGTTCGCTTGACGTGCTGATTGAACTCGGTTTCAAGCGCGTACTTACCTCAGGTTTTGCCTCAAGTGTTGAGCTTGGAATTCCAGTTCTTGAACAAATGTGTCAGTATTCAGACGGCCGTATTGAAATCATGGCTGGAGGGGGCGTTAATGCGGGCAATATCCATAAATTAGCACAATTAGCAAACCTGAGCGCTATACATTTTTCGGCAACCCAAAAAGAACTATTGGATGAAAATTCTGCCTTTTCGGAAACTATTTTAAGGGTGAACGAAGCCAGACTGCAGCGCATCTTAGCGGCAATTTAAGAACACTCCATTTAATTTACTTACCTTTGTAGTAATTCGACGGGTAAAAAATGTTGTTTGCCGCGTTCGAAAATCAAGATTACATGTTATTTAATGAATTACCACTGGAGCAAAAACTCCTTCAAGCCATCGCTGAAAAAGGCTATACAAATGCAACCCCAATCCAAGAAAAAGCGATCCCACCGATTCTAGAAAAAAGAGACCTTATTGGTTTAGCCCAAACTGGCACTGGTAAAACCGCTGCTTTTGCGATTCCAATTTTAGAACTGCTTCATGCTAAAAAGCCGCTAGATGGCGGTATTCAAGCATTAATTGTTACACCTACCAGAGAGCTAGCTATTCAAATTGCCGATAATTTTAAAGAATATGGCAAGCATTTAGGCTTGCGTTCTTTGGTTGTTTTTGGTGGCGTAAAAGCGCATGCTCAAATTCAGACCTTGAAGCAAAAACCAGCTATACTCATTGCAACTCCAGGTCGCTTACTAGATCTGCATCAGCAAGGATTCGTCAATCTCAAGCAGCTTTCAATCTTTGTATTAGACGAAGCCGACCGCATGCTCGATATGGGTTTTATCCATGATGTCAAGCGTATTGTAAGGTTATTGCCAAAAGAGCGCCAAACCTTATTGTTCTCGGCAACCATGCCTAATGAGGTGAGAAGTCTCGCTCAGAGTTTGTTGCAAGATCCAATTGAGGTCACGGTAACGCCTGTTTCCTCCACGGTGGAGCGCATCGATCAATGCATGATCCACGTAGCGGACCGCAAGCACAAAGAAACCTCTCTAGTAGACTTACTCAAAAAAGACAAAGCAGAAAGCGTGTTGGTTTTCTCCAGAACGAAGCATGGCGCAGACAAATTGGTAAAAATGCTTGCTAAAAACAAGCTGGAGGCCATGGCCATCCACGGCAATAAATCCCAAAATGCGCGCCAAATGGCACTCAACAATTTTAAAGAAGGTAAAATTAGAATTTTGGTTGCGACCGATATTGCTGCCCGTGGCATCGACATCTCTGGACTAGATCTGGTCATTAATACGGATGTCCCTACCGTTGCTGAAACCTATGTGCACCGTATTGGCCGCACAGGTAGAGCAGGTAGAGATGGGCGCTCCGTCATTTTCTGTGAGCCAGAAGATCATAAATATTTCAAGGCAATTGAAAAACTGATAGCAAAAAAAATACGGGTCGAATAACCCGTATTTTTTTTAATTCTTTGAAGCTCCCGTTAAATTGCGGCAATCTTGTCTGACATATATTCGCCAGATTTTAGTTTATTGACAATTTTAGAGAAGCATTCGATGGTGTATTTGACATCTGCAAGCGTGTGAGCTGCAGTAGGTATGAGACGCAAGATAATCATGCCTTTTGGTACAACAGGATACACTACCATTGAACAAAATACATTGTAGTTTTCGCGGAGATCAAAAATGAGGTTGGTCGCTTCTGGAATAGAACCACTGAGGTAAACTGGAGTAACGCAACTGTCCGTTGGACCTATTTCAAAGCCAGCAGCTTTTAAGCCGCTCTGTAGGGCGTGTGTGTTTTCCCATAGTTTGTTTTTGAGCTCGGGATGATTTCTCATTAATTCAAGGCGCTTGAGCAAACCGAGTACTAGTGCTATAGGCATGGCCTTCGCAAAAATTTGCGAGCGCATGTTGTAACGGAGGTATTCTACCACCTGTTCGTCTGAAGAAATAAACCCACCAATGAGTGAAAATGATTTTGCGAAGGTGCCGAAGTAGATATCGATACCTTCTTGGCAACCCTGTTCTTGACCTGCTCCTGCACCAGTTGCACCAAGAACACCAATACCATGCGCGTCGTCAACGAATAAACGGAAGTTGTATTTTTCTTTTAGGGCAACGATTTCTTTGAGTTTACCTTGGTCTCCGCGCATTCCGAAAACACCTTCGGTAATGACCAAAATAGCACCGCCTGTTTCTGACGCTAGCTTGGTAGCGCGTTGAAGTTGTTTTTCACAATCTTCTACGTCATTGTGCTTGAAAACAAAACGCTTACCCATGTGCAAGCGCACACCGTCTATCAGACATGCATGAGACTCGGCGTCGTAGACAATGACATCGTGGCGATCAACTAAGCAATCTATAGCAGAAACGATTGCTTGGTAGCCAAAATTGCATAAGATGGTATCTTCTTTGTCAACAAAGGCAGATAATTCATTTTCGAGTTGCTCGTGGTAGTTTGAATTACCCGACATCATGCGAGCGCCCATTGGCGAACCAAAACCATAAATGGCGGCTGCGTCTGCGTCTGCTTTGCGCACCTCAGGGTGATTGGCTAAACCAAGGTAATTATTGAGTGACCAATTGAGCTTTTCCGTGCCTCTGAAATTCATGTGAGGGCCAATTTCACCTTCTAGTTTTGGAAAAGTGAAATAACCGTGAGATTCTTTAGCGTGGATGCCGAGCGGGCCTCGGTTTGCCTTTATTTTTTCGAAGATATCTGCTGACATGCTGTTATTTTTCTGCAAAGTTAAAGGAATATGAATTAAAAATGTTTTTTAGGTTGCTTAGTTTTCAACAAGCTTTTCACTTAAATATTGGGCTGTGGTGTTGTTTTTAAGTTGGATAAAGTCTTTTGGATGGCCGCTGAAAAGTAAATTCCCGCCATTTTCACCACCATCTGGGCCGAGGTCAATGAGGTAGTCTGCGCACTTAATTACTTCCATATTGTGTTCAATAACCACCACCGAATGACCTTTGTCGAGTAGGGCATTAAATGCGATGAGCAGCTTTTCAATGTCGTAAAAATGTAAGCCTGTTGTGGGTTCGTCAAAAATGAATAGTGTGGGTGTAGTTTGACTGCCCTTGCTTAAGAAAGAAGCTAATTTGATGCGCTGTGCTTCTCCGCCAGACATCGTGCTCGAGGACTGCCCTACGGTGAGATAGCCCAGGCCGACAGCTACGAGCGGTTGTATTTTTTCAGCTACTTTTTGAGCGAGCTTATCAGGGTCTGCACTAAAAAAGTCGAGTGCTTCTTGCAGGGTAAGTTCGAGTAAATCTGAAATAGATTTTTCTCGGTAAACAATTTCTAAGGTTTCCGTTTTATAGCGCTTGGCTTTGCAGTGTTTGCAAGGGAGCTGAACATCGGCCATAAATTGCATCGATACGGTAATGCTTCCTTCGCCTTCACAGACTTCACAGCGGCCGCCTGAAACATTAAACGAAAAATACCCAGGTTTGTAGCCTCGGAGTTTAGACAGGGGTTGTCTTGCGTAGATCTCTCTGATGTCATCAAAGGCTTTGACGTAGGTAATAGGGTTGCTGCGAGATGATTTTCCAATGGGATTTTGGTCAATAAACTCGACGTGGCCAATTTTTTTTATGTCGCCGCTTAGGCCGTTGCACTTGCCGATTAATTCGCTGCTCAGGCCAAGTTCTTTGCGAACGAGGGGGTAGAGCAGTCTTTTGATAAGCGTCGACTTTCCAGATCCTGAGACGCCGGTAACGCACACAAGTTGGCCAAGTGGAATGGATACATCGATATTTTTGAGGTTATTTTGTCGGGCGTTGTGAATATGTAAGTGTCCAAGTGCTGTTCTTGTGCGTTGTGGAAGGGCAATGCGTTTTCTCCCTGTGAGGTATTGCGCGGTTAGTGAGTCGCTCTTTGTGAGGGCCTTGAAGTCCCCTTGGTAGATTAAATGACCACCTTGTGAGCCCGCCAGTGGCCCTATATCGAGGATTTCATCAGCAGCACGCATAATCTCTTCCTCGTGCTCAACAACAATAACTGTATTTCCTTGGTTTCTAAGGGCAATCAGTACTTCGATGAGTTTCTTGGTGTCTCTCGGGTGTAGGCCAATAGAGGGCTCATCCAAGATGTACAAAGAACCAACTAAGCTGGAGCCAATTGAGGTAGCAAGCTGGATGCGCTGGGCTTCTCCGCCGGATAAGGTGTTGGAGTTGCGGTTGAGTGTGAGGTAGCCCAAGCCCACTTTTTGTAAGTAAGCCAGGCGTTGTTGGATTTCGGGCAAAATATGCTTGCAGATGGTTTGTTCGTGAGTAGAAAGTACCAATACTTGAAAATAGCTCAATGCATTGTCAATACTCATGAGCACAACATCTTGTATGCTTTTGCCCCCAACTTTTACATATCCAGCGTCTTTGCGCAGGCGGGTGCCTTGGCAATCGGGGCAGATTGTTTTTCCTCGATACCGAGAAAGTAATACTCTATATTGAATCTTATAAGTCTGACTTTCAATTTGTTTAAAAAACTCATTTAAACCAATAAAATATTTGTTTCCGGTCCAAAGCAGATCGTATTGTGCCTGAGACAAGTCTTGGATTGGGCGGTGTATGGGGAAATCAAACTGGCTGGCTTGATACAACAATCTTTGGAGGTATTCTTGCATGTTTTCTCCTTTCCATGGAGCAATCGCACCGTCGTAAATGCTTTTGGTGCGGTCTGGAAAAACGAGCTCTTCGTCGATGCCAAGTGTCATGCCGTAGCCTTCACACTTTTTACACGCGCCATAAGGGTTGTTGAAGGCAAAGAAAGCGGGCGTGGGTTCTTCAAATCGAAGCTCGTCGGCTTCAAAGCGTGCATTGAAGTGTTGCAGCTCCTTTGTTTGGGCATTGTATAAGCAGCATTCACCTTTGCCTTCTGCAAAAGCGCGTTCTATTCCTTCCGAAAGGCGGCTTTGCTGAGGGAGTTCTCGCGCAGTATTTTGCAGGCGATCAATGACGACCCATATTTGCGGCGCTGTTTCAGCAAATGGTTCAATGTCGTTAATTAGATGAAATTCACCATTCAAAAATATTCTTGTAAAACCTTCTTTATTAAGAAGTTGTATTTTTTTATTTAAACTTTCAATTGAAATAAAATGTAGTTGATAAAGAATGGCAAAAGGTGCATCTGGCCAATGCGTATCTAGGAAGTTGATGACATCTTTGGTTTGGTGCTTGCGCACTGCTTTTCCAGAAATAGGCGAATAGGTCGTGCCAATTCGTGAAAACAACAATTTAAGGTAGTCGTATATTTCCGTGCTGGTCCCGATGGTGGAGCGTGGGTTGCCAGAGCTCACCTTTTGTTGAATGGCAATAGCTGGCGACAAGCCTTTGATGTCGTCAATTGCAGGTTTGTCTAGACGCCCTAAGAATTGCCTGGCATAAGAAGACATGCTTTCAATAAAACGGCGCTGTCCCTCGGCAAAAATGGTGTCAAAGGCGAGGCTTGATTTGCCAGAGCCGGAAACGCCTGTAATCACAGTGATTTTGCCGTGTGGAATGCGAACATCAAGTCCTTTTAAGTTGTGTTCACGCGCGCCTTTAACCGTGATAAATTTTTCCATATGCAAAAGTAAAATTTCTTTACTTTTAACGCTTAAAAATAGCTGAATGTCCCAAAACTCTTTATTCCGTAAAAAGACGGTTGAATCCATTATGGCCCAGGTGCGCGCAAATGAGGCTTCTAACGACACACCAGGACTCAAAAAGCATCTGAAAATACGAGATTTGATCGCCTTTGGTATCGCGGCAATTATTGGTGCAGGAATTTTTTCTACCATAGGTCAGGCTTCCGCCCAGGGTGGCCCGGCAGTTATATTTCTATTTTTATTTACAGCGCTAGCAAGTGGTTTTGCGGCGTTTGCTTATGCCGAATTTGCCTCAATGGTGCCGGTAGCTGGCTCAGCTTACACGTATTCTTATGTTGCTTTTGGCGAGCTCATTGCTTGGATCATCGGTTGGGCATTGATCATGGAGTATGCGATAGGTAATATTACGGTAGCGATATCTTGGAGTGATTATTTAACTACTATGCTTGAACAAATTCATATTCAAGCTATTGGATTAAAAGGAATTCATCTTCCAGATTGGATGCAAATGGATTACTTGAGTGCTTCAAAAGGGTATGACCAAGCACTTCAATTCTTGAAAAATGGGGGTAATCTAAAGGATTTAGAACCCATGCTTATTCAGGCACGTGAAGCCTGGCTGACAGCCCCAATAATTGGCTCCTTGCATCTAGTTCTTGACATCCCTGCACTTTTTATTATTGTGCTGATCACTTGGTTGGTGTATCGCGGCATCAAAGAAAGTAGAAACGCTTCGAATGCCATGGTCATTATCAAGCTTGCCGTCATTTTGTTGGTCATCGCTGTCGGCGTGTTTTATATCGACATGAAAAATTGGACGCCATTTGCACCAAATGGCTTTTCTGGTGTATTGAAGGGTGTTTCGGCTGTCTTTTTTGCCTACATTGGTTTTGACGCTATCTCTACCACTGCAGAAGAATGTGAAAATCCGCAACGAGACTTGCCACGCGGCATGATGTGGGCAATCATCATTTGTACGGTTTTATATATCGTCATTGCATTGGTATTGACTGGCATTGTCCCCTATGATCAATTGGCAGTTGGCGAGCCACTTGCCTTTGTATTTCAACAAATCAATATGCCCAAAATGACGTTTATTATTTCCATATCTGCCGTTGTAGCTATGGCGTCAGTTTTGCTCGTTTTTCAGATGGGCCAACCGCGCATTTGGCTGAGCATGAGTCGAGACGGCCTATTGCCAAAGAGATTTTCTAAGATACACCCTAAGTACAAAACGCCGTCATTTGCGACTATTGTAGTGGGCTTTGTGGTGGCCATTCCTGCCCTTTTTATGAACCTGACTATGGTAACTGATTTGTGTTCAATTGGAACACTTTTTGCATTTGTATTAGTTTGTGGTGGCGTCTTGGTGCTTCAAAATAAACCAGACGTTCCACGAGGCTCGTTTCGGACGCCATATGTAAACGCTGGTTATGTACTCCCTTTTGTGTTCTTGGGTGCTCTGGTTTACTTTTATAATTCGAACGAGCTGTTCAAGTATTTTCAATTTAATGATTGGTCCAGTTTCGGTCAAAAGATACCTTCACTCATTTTTTGGGCATTTACTCTTTTTTTAACAATAGTAAGCTTACCTAAAAAATTATCGCTGATTCCGTCTTTAGGCTTATTGAGTTGCTTGTACATGATGAGTGAAATCCCGTTGCAAAATTGGATTTACTTCGGAATTTGGTTATTGGTAGGCTTAGTAATTTACTTTACCTACAGCCGGAACCATTCCAAGTTAAACCTTCCAAAAACACTGTAATTAAAAACCCAAACTTTGTTCGATCCCAAGAATAAAGGCATGAATTACTTTAATATGAATTTCTTGGGCACGGTCGGCATATGGGCTAAAAGGCGCCCGAATTTCCAAATCTGCAAGGCCTGCGAGTTGGCCACCGTCTTTACCAGTCAAGACAATCGTGTGTATTCCTTTTGATTTTGCCTTTTCTACCGCTAAAATGACATTCTTTGAATTCCCTGAGGTAGAAATGCCCAACAAAACATCGCCGGGCTTGCCCAATCCTTCCAAGTAGCGCGCAAATACTTGCTCGTAACCATAGTCATTGGCTACACAAGAAAGGTGTGAAGCGTCTGAGATAGCAAGCGCAGCAAGCGCAGGTCGGTCATTGCGGTAGCGTCCGGAAAGTTCTTCTGCAAAGTGCATCGCATCGCACATCGAACCACCGTTGCCGCAACTCATGATTTTATGTCCATTGGTCAAAGCAGTGTGCATAATTGAAATACCCTGAACAATTTTTTGCATATTTTCGGGGGTATTGAAATTGGTCAATACTTGCTGTGCTTCTAAAAATTCCGCTGATATGTCGACAAGATTCATGGTGATTTTTTCTCAAAAGTAAGAAAACGCGCTCACGCGCCCAACGAATCATTTATCTTTGGCTTATGAATCATGCTTCTTACTATCACAATAAAGTGATTTGGATTACCGGCGCTTCTTCTGGCATCGGTGAAAACTTAGCCAAACAATTGGCTCAATTTGGTGCACTTTTGGTTTTATCGGCAAGAAATCAGCAGAAGTTGGAAGATTTAAAAAAGACACTGGTAAATACTGATGCTCATCTTGTATTACCTTTAGATTTAAGTCAATTAGGAGAAACGACAAACTACACCGATCAAATTTTAGCCAAGTACGGGCGCATAGATATCCTTATTAATAATGGCGGTGTTTCTCAGCGCGCAAGTGCAAACGATACCTCTATGGACGTCAACAGACAACTCATGGAGGTGAATTTCTTTGGTAACATTGCCTTGGCAAAGGCCGTTCTCCCGATTTATCGAAGGCAGCAATCGGGTCAATTTTTAATTGTGAGCAGTATTGCAGGTAAATTTGGTTTTCACTTGCGCTCCATTTACAGCGCATCTAAATCTGCATTGGTAGGCTATTACGAAAGCATTGCCATGGAGGAGGCCGAGCACGGCGTCAAGGTTACTATTGCATTTCCAGGAAAAATCAATACGCCCATCTCAAAGAGCGCCTTAACGGCAAACGGCGCGTTGCATGGTCAAATGGATCGTAATCAGTCGACAGGAATGCCTGTAGAAAAATGTGTTGACCAAATGCTCTTGGCGCTCTCAAAAAGTAAGAGAGAAGTGCTGATCGGTGGTAAAGAACTTATAGCCGTTCGGCTCAAGCGTTTTTTTCCACACTTATTTTGGAAGTTAGTTCCCAAACAAAATGCCACTTAAAATAAAGTTCAAATTTAACCAACAAAAAAAGGGCTGTCTCACGGAGACAGCCCTTTTATTTTCAGCTGTGCTGAATTAGTTTACGCTTTTCGAAAGGTCTGCACCTGCCTTAAAACCAACTGAGTTTTTAGCAGCAATTTTAATAACTGCTCCAGTTTTTGGGTTGCGGCCGTTGCGCGCATTTCTTCTAGAAATTTTAAAAGATCCGAAACCTACTAAAGCGAGTGACTCACCTTTAGCCAAAGCGCTAGTAGTTGCACTTACGAAACCGTCTAATGCACGTTTTGCGTCAGCTTTAGACAATCCTGCTGATGCAGCCATTGCATCGATTAATTCAGCCTTGTTCATAATAATTCAGTTTTAATTGGTTAGTAATTCATTATCGAAACAAATATATCGGAATATCAATGCCGACAAAGGTTTCATTTAAAAAAAAGTGCTAAAATGTTGAAAAAATGGCCATTTTGTTGATAAAGCGGGCTAAAATGCCCGTCATTATTGGGCTTTCAGAACTTTTTTGGTTCAATTTTGTACTATGGATATGAAGGTTGGGATTATCGGATCCGGAATTGGGGCACTTGCTAGTGCTATTGAGCTGCGCAAATTAGGCCTAACCGTTGAAGTTTTTGAGGCCAATAGCGTCATCGGCGGAAAAATTGTAGAACAACTTCTTGGTGGCTACCGTTTTGATATGGGCCCTTCGGTTTTTACTGAACCTCATTTGGTACAAAAACTACTTCAAAGTTTAGATCCTACCCAAGATTTCAAGTTTCACCGTTTAGAAGAATCTTGTCGTTATTTTTTCAATGACGGCGTCAAATTGATCATTCCTGTCGGAAAAGAAAATGTAGCACAGGTTATTTCGGATACCCTCCATGAAGAACCGTCTCAAACAAAACACTATTTAAACCGTATGGAGGCCAATTACAAGGCCATCTACCCCGTTTTCATTGAGGTATCCTTGCATCGCTTCAGACAATTATTTTCCAAACATTTATGGAAGGCCATTGCAAGACTATTTAAATATGGGCTGCATCAATCAATGAACAAACAAAATCAATCTTTTTTTAAGAATCCTAAAACCGTTCAGATTTTTGATCGCATGGCAACCTACAACGGAAGCTCTCCTTATTTAGCGCCGGCCATGTTAAATATTATATCTCAACTCGAATTCAATGAAGGGCCGGCTATGCCAATAGGGGGAATGGTTCAAATTACCCGCCGAGCCCATCAATTAGCTGCGCAGCACGGCGTAAGGTTTCATACCAATGAGCGCGTTACAGCAATTCAATACCGCAATAACAGAATTGTTGGTCTGCACACTGAAAATGGAACGTATAACTTTGATGTCATTGTCTCCAATATGGATATTCATTATACCTATGAAAAACTCCTTCCATATTTAAAGGCGCCTCGCTTTTTACTTCAACAAGAAAAATCAAGTTCAGCAGTTGTGTTTTATTGGGGCGTCAATCGCACATTTAATGAGCTCGGTGTCCATAATATTTTCTTTGCCGCCGACTACAAAGCTGAGTTTAAGGCAATTTTTGAAACCAAAACATTGCACCCTGACCCTACAGTTTATATTCATATTTCTTCAAAAGTAGAAAAAACGGACGCTCCTAATGGCAAAGAGAATTGGTTTGTTATGGTCAATGCACCCATCAACGTTGGGCAAGATTGGGACCTTGAAATTCAATTGTTGCGCAAGCAAATCCTAAAAAAGTTATCCAAAGCGCTGCAAATAGACATCGAGCCATTAATTGAAATAGAGCAAATCAATGAGCCCCGCTTAATCGACGAGCGTTACAGTGGCAAGCAAGGGTCTATCTATGGCAACGCCTCCAATAACGCCTTTGCTGCTTTTCTCAGACATCCGAACTTTTCCAAACAAATAAAGGGCTTGTATTTTGCCGGGGTCACTGTACACCCTGGAGGCGGCATTCCTTTGGCAATTAATAGCGCCAAAATAGTTGCACGTTGTGTAAAAGAGGATTATGGCCTTTAACTAAAAAAGCCCGATATAAACCGGGCTTTGTGTAGCGAGACCGAGAGTTGAACTCGGGACCTTAGGGTTATGAATCCTACGCTCTAACCAACTGAGCTATCTCGCCATGTGCGGGTGCAAATATAAAGAGAATTTTAAATTTCTTAACAATAGAATTGCAACTAATTCATTATTTCGAGTTGCTCCTTGATAAATTGTGCCAATGCCTGAAGGCGTTCTGAGGAGAAGTCAAAGGGTACGCCAGCCGTTTCGTAAATTGTGCTCATGGGTGCTGTATAGCCCAAAGAGAGCGCATTTTTGTATTGTTCAATTGCGAGTTGATTATTCGCTAAACTGTTTTTCCATACGCCAAGTGCACCGAGTTGTGCGATACCATACTCTATGTAGTAAAACGGTACTTCAAAAAGATGCAATTGACGCTGCCAACTGCAGGCAATTAAATCTTCGTAGTCAGTCCAGTCGACGAGCCCTGTACCAAAATCATGTGCTAGTTGCGTCCAGTGCGCGGTTCGCTCTTGAAGGGAGTGTGTTGGGTTTTCGTAAATCCAATGCTGAAAAGCGTCAATTTGTGCAATCCAAGGCAAGACCTTTAGCGTACCCTCAATTTGCTCGCGCATGGCGCGCTGCTGCGTCTGAGGCTCGTAAAATTCAGACCACTGAGGCATGCTTAATAGCTCCATGGACATCGAAGCCAATTCGGCAACCTCTGAAGGAAGATTTTTAAAAGCGGTGAGGCTAAGGTCTCGACTCAAAAAGGAGTGAATAGCGTGCCCGCCTTCATGGACCATGGTTTCGAGATCTCGTTGGCTACCCACGGCATTCATGAAAATAAAGGGCACGCCAATTTCGTAAAGCGGGTAGTTATAGCCACCTGGTGCTTTTCCTTGTTTTGAATCTAAATCTAAGTGCCCAAGTTGATCCATGACGCGCAAGCAGTCACCAAAATAGGGGTCAATGCGGTCAAACATTTGAATGGTACCGGCTAACATCTCTGTACCAGTTTTAAATGGCTTGAGTGCTGGCTTTCCTTCCGGGTCTACATCGAGGTCCCAGGGTTTGAATAGATTTTTACCTAGCTTTTTAAGTTTAGCTGCCTGAATTTCCTTCACTAAGGGTACAATATGTGTTTTGATGGCTTCGTGGAAAGCAAAGCAATCGGCCTTCGTGTAGTCAAAACGACCCATTTCTACAAATTTGTAGTCGCGGAAATTGGCAAAACCAGCATTTTGGGCTAATTGCTGTCTTTTTTGAATCAATGAGGTGAAAAGCGTATCTAACAGTTCGCGGTCTTTTCTGCGAACAGCTGCCATTTTTTCAAAAATATGCTGTCGCAAAATTTCGTCTTTTTCCTTGAGCAGCTGCGCAGCTTGTTGCATGGTCAAGGTTTTACCGTCGTATTCAATGCTTTGAGCTGCGCTAATGGCACCATACTGCTGGGCTTCTTCACTCAAGGCTGCCTGAAGTACAATATTTTCTTCTCTATACAATTCGAGTGCCGTACGGACGCTTCTAAAATAAATTTGGTGTGCACTATCCACTCTTTGTTCAAGAAAAGGAAGTGCCATTAATTTATGGTTGAGTTGGTCTTCTAGTGGTGCTAGCTCAGGCTGAATCTTAGATACAAAGAAATTGTAGGCTTCGCGCAGTTGTTCATCTTGCGTATTGATACTCATGCGGATATACCGCCATGCTAAATCTTCCTCGAGGACTGCATCAAGTTCGGAGCGCTCCAATAACCAGTGGTCAAAATCATTTAAAGTATGGATTTCTCGATCTAATAATTCTTGAAAATAGGGAGCGAGCAACCCAAATTCGGTAATGGCCAGGTCTTCGGGTAGAAACTGGCGCGCTGCTTTATGAATTTGCATGTTATTTTCCTCTTGAAGAGCCAGTCTTGACGGCTGTTGGTTTTTTAGGAGCGGCAGGTTTAGCTGCTTTTGCAGCTGGAGTAGCAGTTGTCGCTTTCTTTTTGATCGTTTCGGTTTTTGATGTTTTTACTTCTTTGGATACCTTATTTTCTTCATTGGCCGAAACTTCAAAAGCGCCAGCTTTGATCAGTAAGTTGAACCATTGAAAGAGTTTGCGAACATCGGAAGGATACACGCGGTTTTGGTCCCAGTTGGGTAAAAAAGTAGTGAGCGCAGCTTCTAGTTCTTTGATATCCGCTTTGTGAGAGGGCGCTTCAGTAGGGTAGAGCGCAAGCATTTTGGTGAAGATATCTGTCAATTTGACGTCTTCGTCATGCGTAAATACACTGATGTCGTCTAGGGTAGAAATGCGCTCTGAGGCATAAGCCGGAAAACGCTTTTTGTCAATCATAGATTCGACAATAACGCTGTTTTTGCTTTGAGCAATGACTTTGAAAAGACCGGGTCTTCCTGAAATAGCAATGATTCCGCTGAGTTGCATAGTTTGTTTTTCTGTTAAAAGTTCTCAAAAATAGAAAAATAAGACTAAACAGAGCGCTTGTCGTGTGAAATCATAAAAGGATAACTTTTTGCTTGGCAATGACGGCGTCTTTTTCGATAAGGCTAACGTAATAAGTTCCGGATGCTATTTCAGCGCGTTTAAAAAGCAAGCTGTTTCCTTTGAAGTCTTCTGAAGATGCGATCATCTTTCCTTCTAAGTTGCTGATTTCCAGATGTCTTTTTTTATTGTTCGGATTTGGGTAATAGACTTGAAATGTCGAGCCTGCAGGGTTTGGATAGATAAATACACCTGCGTCAAGACAAGCCGGTGCATTTACAAATGGTGGGAAGCTTACCTTCCAAATCACACCGTTATTTTCCAGAACGTAAATGGAATTACCAACTTGAGTAGCGTCAACCGGCAGATAAAAGCCAGTTGCGACATTTGTAGTATGAATGCCGTAAGCATAAAGGGTGCTGTCGTAGGCAAAACGCAGCATCACGAGCTCGCGCGAGGTATCTACAAAAGGGCAGGCAGATCCCCATGGTGAAAGCGGTGTGTAACCCGTGCTGTCGCCACCAGGCATGAAACTCAAGACAAAACCATTGCCAGTATATTTGCCGCCGAGTTGCTTGTCTTTGTCAATGACTAATCCAAGAGGAGATCGATGGGCGGTAAAAGTACGCAACGGTTGGCCGCTTTCGCTCGCTTTTTGAATGCTTCCAGTTCCTTCTTCTTTGTAATAGTCGGCAGCTAAACCATAGTTTGGAAGGGGCTCTGTGAAATTTATACCAGCTGGTGCAATCGGAAACGAAGGGTCAGGCGCAAAGTACCCTGCCAAAAAAGCAGCATTATTCGGATTGATCAATGGGTCTGCGCTTGCGTCGTAAGAAGGATTGATTAAAGGGTTGGCATTTCCGCCAATTCGCCAAGGAAAGCCATAATGTTTGCCTTGCTCGATTAAATTGAGTTCTTCGGGGTCGTCGCGTTCGCCTGCATTGTCGATGGCAAATAGCTGATTTGCTCCGTTAAACGCCATAGAGTAAGCGTTTCGGGTGCCCTCGGCATACACATACCCGCAATTTTGAAGCGCGATGCTATCATTGTTTAAATAAATATTGGAAGCCGTGAGCGGAATGCGGTAAATTTTACTTGTCAGTGCTTGCTCTCGCATGCCCGGATACGCACCGTTATTTGTCTCTACTTCACCAAAAGAGGTTCTGGACCCACCTGAAAAGTATAAAAATTCCTTTTGTGGATCGACGGTAATGCCTGTAAAGCCATGGTCGCCAGAAGCGCTGCTGGTAGGGTAGGCAGCGGTGGTCAAAACGGTGGTCCAGTTTCTTGTGCCGTTGGGCTGTAATTCACCTTTCACCACCAAGCCAATGCCCGTATTGGTATACCAAATATTGCCAGATAAAAATACTGTGCTATCCACAAAGCATAGCCCTTGAACTTTAGCAATTCCGTGATCTGCAGTGGTGTAGCGCAGCACATCGGTTTTGGACTCTTCCAATACCTCGTAAATGTTACCGCTCGAAGTGGTATAGAAAAGGTGCTCAGCAATAGGGTCGTAAGCTATTTTTGAGGCCCACATTTGGGGTTGAAGGATAGAATCAATAGAGATGTCGTCAAAAAGTGGCGTAACGCGCTGTGCAAATAATGGTTGGTTTTGCAAGCAGAGTAGGAAAAGAATTAGAAGCAATTGACGGATGACATTCATCGGAGAAAATTACAAATTATTTGTCAAAATCAAGTCATTAACAACCCTACAAACGACTGGCTAAAATGTTTTTTAACACTACTAATCAACTTATTAACAATAAATCCCTATAATCTATGTACCTTTGCACCTAATTTTAAAAAGAATACATGACATTTGAAGAACTGGGATTAAGGAGAGAGGTGCTGAAGTCGTTGACAGAATTGGGTTTTGAAGCACCGACCCCCATCCAGGAACAAGCAATTCCCTATCTATTAGGAGAAAATTGCGATTTTGTCGGTCTGGCGCAGACCGGTACAGGTAAAACGGCCGCATTCGGTTTGCCGTTGATTAATAACATTGATAACAAAGCACGCCTGCCACAAGGGGTCATCATTTGCCCAACACGCGAGCTCTGCCTACAGATTACTAAAGATTTAAATGTCTTTGCAAAGTATCTAGATGGCAATATCACAGCAGTGTACGGCGGAACCGATATCCGTACGCAAATCACGAGCGTTAAAAAAGGAACCTCAATTATTGTGGCAACACCAGGTCGTTTGGTCGACCTTATCAATCGCAAAGTAGTTCAACTAGGTGAAATCAAATACGTCATCCTAGACGAAGCCGACGAAATGCTCAATATGGGTTTCAAGGAAGACATCGACATGATCCTCGAACAAACACCCACCGAAAAAAATGTATGGTTGTTTTCGGCAACAATGCCAACAGAAGTTGCGCGCATTGCACGCACCTACATGAACGACCCGTTAGAGGTTTCGATTGGTCACAAAAACCAGAGCAACGAAAACATCGAACACATTTACTTCTCTGTTAAAGAACGCGATCGTTACGACGCCATCAAGCGACTCATCGACTTTAATCCGACCATTTATGGTTTGATCTTTTGTCGTACTAAAAATGAAACCGCAACGGTTGCGATGAAACTCGCCCGCGACGGATACAACGCAGAACCCCTACACGGTGACCTCACCCAAGCCATGCGCGACCGCGTCATGGAACGTTTTCGTTCTAAAGAATTACAAATACTTGTCGCAACCGATGTTGCAGCTCGTGGTTTGGATATCAATAATATCACCCACGTCATTAACTACAACTTGCCCGACGACATCGAAAACTACACACACCGTAGTGGACGCACCGCGCGCGCAGGCAAAACAGGTCAATCTTTGGTATTGGTTAACACGCGTGAAAACGTTAAAATCAAAGCCATCGAGCGCCAAATGCGCATGACTTTCAAGCAAGGTCAAATACCGAATCCGGCCGAGATTTGCGAAATCCAGCTGAAAAAACTCATCGACAACACGATTTCCACGGAGGTTAAAGAAGACGATATCGCACCATTCATGGAGCAAATCTTGGCTTCTTTTGCCGATTTATCAAAAGAAGAAGTCATCAAAAGATTTGTTTCTGCTGAATTCAATCGTTTTATTGAATATTACGAGCGAGCTGGCGACCTCAATGCAGCTGCAAGCAAAGACGAGCGCGAGCGTCCAGAGCGCAAAACCGACCGTCAAAGCCGTGCCCGCGAAGAAGGCAAAACACGCTTTTTTGTCAACTTAGGCCGAAGAGATGGGCTCAACCCAGGCGCCATGGTTCGCATTATCTGCGATGCCACAGGCCTCAACTCTAAAGCACTTGGTCGTATCGACATCATGACTTCCTTTTCTTTTATTGAGGCCGACGACGAGCACACACAAAAAATCTTGAAGCACGTCGAGGGTTATGAATTTGAAGGCCACAAAGTTGCCATCGAAGTTACAGCTCCTGGTCAGGGAGGTGGCGATGACCGCGGCGAGCGTAAATTCTCCAAAGGCCCCGGTTCTAAAAGAGGCCCCGGTTCTTTTGGCGGAAGCAGAAAACCTGGCTTTGAAAAGAAACCAGGTTTTGAGAAAAAAGGTGGTTTTGACAAAAAACGCTCAGGTGGCTTTGATCGTGATCGCGGTTTTGGCGCCAAAAAAAATAAGTATTAATTCTCCTTACCCATACAATTCTCCATATGGAAATCAGAAATATAGCCATTATCGCCCACGTTGACCACGGTAAAACAACCCTCGTCGACAAAATGATCGAAGCGGGCCAAGTTGTCAATGAGCGTGACCGCATGACTGGCGAACTCATGATGGATAACAATGATTTGGAACGCGAGCGCGGCATCACCATTGTTTCTAAAAATGTATCCGTTTCTTACAAAGGCACTAAAATCAACATCATCGACACTCCGGGTCACGCCGACTTCGGCGGTGAGGTAGAGCGCGTACTCAACATGGCCGATGGCGTTTGTTTATTGGTAGACGCATTTGAAGGCCCTATGCCACAAACGCGTTTTGTGCTTGGTAAAGCACTTTCAATGGGGCTCAAGCCACTTTTGGTCATCAACAAAGTCGATAAAGAAAACTGTACTCCTGAAGAGGTTCACGAAAAAGTTTTCGACCTTATGTTTGAGCTAGATGCCAGTGAAGAGCAACTCGACTTTCCCACAATTTACGGCTCAGCCAAGAATGGCTGGATGTCCACAGATTGGAAACAGCAAACAGATAGCATTACGCCTTTACTCGATCAAATCTTGGCCTACTTTCCGCCAAAAACAATTGAAGATGGAAACACGCAAATGCTTATTACCTCTCTTGATTTTTCTTCATATGTTGGTCGTATTGCAATAGGACGCCTAACAAGAGGTGTCATCAAAGAAAACCAACCAATCATTCTTTCAAAATCTGATGGGCGCCAAGAAAAGCACCGCATTAAAGAAGTGTTTGTTTTTGAAGGTATCGAACGTGCCAAAGTAACGGAGGTTCAACCTGGCGATCTCTGCGCCGTTACAGGTATTGAAGGTTTTGAAATCGGTGACTCTATCTGTGATGCCGAGAATCCGGAGCCGCTTCCGACCATTAAAATGGACGAACCTACGATGAGTATGTTGTTCTCTATCAACGACTCTCCGTTCTTTGGTAAAGAGGGTAAATTTGTTACATCTCGTCATATCTCAGATCGTCTCAATAAAGAGCTCGAGAAAAACTTGGCACTGCGCGTCAGCGATACCGATAAGGCCGACAAATGGATGGTTTTTGGTAGAGGTGTCTTGCATCTTTCTGTCTTGATAGAAACCATGCGTCGCGAAGGTTATGAACTTCAGGTTGGCCAGCCGCAGGTGATCATCAAACAGATTGATGGTGTCAAGTGTGAACCAATCGAAGAACTTACCATAGACCTTCCAGAAGTACACAGCGGAACCGCTGTAGAAGCCGTGACGCGTCGCAAAGGAGAAATGACCAACATGGTACCTAAAGGCGAACGTATGATTGTCACCTTCCAGATTCCGTCTCGTGGAATCATTGGGCTGCGCAACTATCTCTTGACCCAAACAGCGGGTGAAGCCATCATGAACCACCGCTTTTTGGAGTATCAACCGTACAAAGGAGAAATTCCGGGCCGTCAGAATGGTTCACTCATATCACTTGAACAAGGAACCTCCATTCCGTTCTCTTTAAATAACCTTCAAGAACGCGGTAAGTTTTTTATTGCACCTAACGAAGATATTTACGAAGGTCAGGTAATAGGTGAAAACTCGCGCGCCGGTGACTTGTGCGTGAATGTAACCAAAACCAAGAAGCTCACTAACATGAGGGCGTCGGGCTCTGACGACAAAGTCCGTTTAGCTCCGCCTAAAGTATTCAGCCTCGAAGAGTGTTTGGAATACATCCAATCCGATGAATACGTGGAGGTAACACCCAAAAGTTTGCGCATTCGTAAAGTCTTGTTAAAAGAAACTGACCGCAAACGTTCAGGTAAAGCGTAATATTTTTGCCATTTTTGCGTTGTGTTGACAATGAAAAAGGCTTTTCTACTTTTGTTTTTAGTGCTTGCGCTTATCACGCAAGCACAAAAACGCACTTTTTTATCGCGTTCAGAGATTGGTTTCCACGTAGGTCAAACCTATTATCTCGGAGATCTCAACCCTTATAAACAATTCAACAACGCGCATCTTGCAGGTGGTCTTTTATACCGCTACAACTTCAATAACCGACTCGCGCTTCGTTTGAATTACTTGTATGGTCAGGTTTCTGCTGCAGACTCCACTTCTCCATATCCTCTTTTGGTCAATCGAAATTTGAGTTTTCAGTCCAAACTTCACGAAGTTGCTGCAGGTTTAGAATTTCATTATGTACCTTTTCAATTTGGCAGTAGTCGCTATCCGGCCACTGCTTATTTACTGGCGCAAGTTGGTGTCTTTCACATGAACCCGCAGGTATATTACAACAATGCTTGGCAAGATCTTCAACCCCTCGCCACAGAAGGGCAGGGAACGAGTGCCAATGCGCAAAAACCCTACAATCTCTATCAACTATGCCTGCCTCTTGGAATGGGGGTAAAAGTAAGTCTAGGGAAAATGGCCACTTTCAATTTAGATCTTGCTATTCGCAAAACCTTCACCGACCATCTCGACGACGTCGGTGCTGATTTCTATGCAGATCCGCAAATTCTTTCCGATGAAGTTTCACAAGTAGCAGCAACACTTTCTAACCAAAGTCTGGACGGAAATCGCTTTGGAAAGCGCGGCACGAGCACTACCAATGATTGGTATGTTTATGCAGGCGCATCGCTTACCATTCGCCTAGGAAAGGGCGGGGGTTGTTTTTATTAAATTGAATTTTTATGAAAAAGTATTTGATCATTTCTCTTGTGGGTTTATTTTTTTCTTGTCAGTCCGAGGTTTGCCAGTGTGCCGACCAATGGCTTGAAATGACCCAAGCCTTAAAAGCGGCCGAATCAAAAGGGCAACCAGTCGATCAACTTCTGAAACAATACGAAGCACCCATGAAAAAATGTGAGCATTTAGACGCAAATAAGACTGCAGCGGAAAAGCAACAAATGCTCGAAGAATTACGTAATTGCGATTCCTATAAAAAAATAGGAAAAGACTAGCGCTTACCTGGCGTTAAGGAAAAATTTGCTTTAAAGACGTCCTGGTAAGTGGCCCAATGCTGGTAACCCGTAATTGTTTCGTTGTGCCATAAAAAGCTAAACGTACCCCCATATTTCTTTACCGTAGCATATAAATTCTCAATCCGATGTATTGCTTTATCTGGGCTAAGTTGAAGATACTCAAGTAGTGTTCCATCCATATATACGAATGGATGAACATTTAAATGAGTCACCTCATTTTTTTGTAAATCGAACCATTTAAAAGTACGTGCTGTCCCGGCCCTAAATCCAGTTTGTTCGGCGTAACCCATTGTGTAGTCGTGCGTGATACCCATTATTATGAGCTGATTGTAAGTATGGGGTAAGCGTAGTAGCAAAAAGTGCTGTCGGTTACTATGAGGGCGATAACCAGTAATCTGTTCGAGCCGCTCAATTTCGAGCGCTAATTGTTGTGGATTATTCTTCGTTAGTGAACTTCCATGGATGCCCACCTCTATATGTGCGGCAATTTGTTTGATTTTGTCTTGTTGTGCTGGGTTAAGGTGTGAGATGTTTTTGTCGAGTTTGGTGTAATTTCCTAGCAACCAAAAAACTTTGGTGTCAGGATAATTTGCTGCAATGCTGGCAATAAGATCAAAGCTATCGTAAGGGTCTTGTTTTGAGCCACTTCGAACCAGTTTTCTATCCTTCACTCTATCAGATCTGCGGTAAAAAATATCTTTGCAATTGGCAAAAAAAGTACGAATTGTGTTTTTGTGTGCGTAGGCAAAAGCATTGTCGATGTCAAAAGTTGGCTGAAAATAAAATCTTGGCTTTTGTGCTTGAAAACTTTGATTAAAGCGTTGTTCTAAATAGGAAATGATGGCCTCGCTCCATACATCGCATATGGGAACTTGGAGCCAGTTATGGGTAAAAGCGACTGAGGCGCTGGCTTCGAAGCGATCGAGCGAATCTGTGGAAAAGATTTGGTACTCTTCCATGCGGCTCAGGACATAAAAAATAGAGGCCAATACATCGGGTGTTCCGTTGAATTCAAGGCATTCAATACCCTCAAAAGCGCTTTTTATTGGTGGTTTAGATAAAAGTTCGTCTTCAAAAAGTAGCTCAGCTGGTCTTATTTGTAAAGCATCTTCAAAATCTCGGTTAGAATAATTGAGTTTTGGCCCCTTTGCACCCATAAATGCAATTCCGTCATTGGTGAGCTCGTAGGCTACTTTTCTATCTGTAAAAACAAATGAAAGCGTATAGAGCAAGCGCTCTGTGATATACTCAACATAAATAAGCATTAGAGATCAGAAATTATTTTTTCACAAATAAAGGCAGCTGCCTTTCCGTCTCCAAAGATTGCAGGGTCTGTATGTATTTTTTGTCCGATTAAATGGGTGGCTGCTCGAATTATTTTTTCTTTATTTGCGCCAGTTAGAATAGCTGCTCCTGCTGCTACTACTTCTATCCATTCTGTTTGATCGCGCAAAATAACGCAGGGTTTGGCAAAGAAATAGGCTTCTTTTTGCACCCCTCCGCTATCTGTAATGATTATTTTGGCATTTTGCTCCAGCGCAATCATGTCTAAAAACCCAGCAGGAGCAATCATGCGCAGTTTCTTTTGGCCCGCCATTTTTTGCTGAAAATCCGCAGTTAATAGGGTTTCAATTTTGTTTTTTGTGCGCGGGTGAATGGGTAAAATGACCTCTAAATTGGTTTGTGTGATGAGATCTTGTAAAGCTTCTAAAATATCCTGAAGTGCTTTTGGGTCGTCGGTATTGGAGTCTCGGTGAACCGTGCACAAAATGAACGCATTTGGATGTAGGCCCAATTGCTCGATGATCGTAGACTTTTCATTGCTTAGTTTGGCATAGTACAAACTGTTGTCGTACATGATGTCTCCGCAATGATAGACGTTTGGTGCATCAATTGAAGCCGGCAAATGCTGCTCAAGTTGGAATCCTTCGTTCGTTAAATTACGAATACCCGCTTTCGTAGGAACAAAAAGTAGCGTACTCATATGGTCGGCAGAAATCCGGTTGATTTCTTCTGGCATGGCCTTGTTAAAACTGCGCAAACCCGCTTCAATATGGACAACGGGAATATGAATCTTTACTGCGGCCAATGCAGCGGCAATTGTGGAGTTGGTATCGCCATAGATGACCACTGCAGAAGGTTGTTCTTTAAACAGGATGTCTTCAATGCCGCTAAGCATGGCTGCGGTCATGTACCCGTGGGTGCCACTACCTACTGCTAAATTGTAGTTAGGTAGTGGAATGCCGAGTTCTTCAAAAAATACGGCCGACATATTTTCGTCGTAATGCTGTCCGGTATGCACCAGAACTTCTTCAATCGCTGAGGCGTAATGGGTGCGTATGGCACGGCTAAGCGCAGCAGCTTTGATAATTTGGGGGCGGGCACCAATGACCGTTAAAATTTTCTTTTTTGACATATTATAGAAGCCCTTCATCGGCGAAGCTAAAATAGCCATTATCTGTGAAAATGACGTGGTCGAGTAGTTTCATATCGATCAGCTTTGCGAAATCCTTGATGTCTTTGGTCAAGGACTGATCTTGAGCGCTTGGTTTGCATTGCCCACTCGGATGGTTATGGCACAAGACGAATCCTGTTGCAGCACAGCGCAGCGCTTGTTGGAAAATTCTTTTTGCGTCGGCAATTGTACTATGCCTTCCGCCAATACTCAATTGCGTAATATCAATGATTTGATTGGAGTAATTGAGATACAATACAAAGAATTGTTCGTGGTCGAGGTCGGCGAGTTGAACCTGGAGTAGGTCGTAAACATCCTTGGAGGTTTTGATGCTGCATTTTTGACGTACTTCTGCGCTTTGATACCTTCTGCTGATTTCAAAAAGTCCAAGAATTCTTTTTGCAGTATGCGCATCGAGCCCATAAATTTCGAGCAAATCCCATTCCGTACTTTTGGCTAAAGTTCGCCAGTTTTTTTGATGCCAACGCCAAGTGCGCTCGAGGACGGTGTCTTGCTTGGGTTGTTGTTTAGGTTCGCCGCACACCAAAATCAGTAATTCGGCATCACTGAGTCGTTGAAGAGATTTTTCTTGTTTCATTCAATGAATAACGCAGCAATAAAGGCTTGCGTACAGCGGTGGAAAACTTTTTATAAGCAGAAGATTTTATAACTTAGCGCTATGGCCAAAAAGCAACAGAAAATCCAAAACGTGGTGTATAGTACCAATCCAAATTTTGCTTATGAATTTGAGCAATCCAATGATATACAGACACTTCCGCCTCAGCAACAGCGCCTTTATATCAGTATAGACCGCAAGCAGCGCGCAGGTAAGGAGGTCACGCTCATTGAAGGTTTTGTAGGCAACGAAGACGACCTCAAAGAGCTGGGGAAAATACTGAAAAGCAAGTGTGGCGTCGGTGGAAGCGTCAAGGACAACGCAATTTTGATCCAAGGCAACTTCAAGCAAAAAATCTATGATTTACTGCGCAAAGAGGGCTACTCACAGACCAAACAAAAAGGTTAATTCAGATTTGGCGCGGGTTCTATATGGATGAGCACATCTGTTAAGTACGGGAAAACCGCCATCAAATGATCTTTGAGTGCGTGCGAAATGCCATGCCCTTCCGTTACGCTCAGGTTGCCATCTATCTCAAGGTGCAGGTCCACAACATAAGTCATGCCGTTTTTGCGCGCCCAACATTTCTCAATTGCGATCACACCCGGAACCTTTGTTGAGGCTTCATGAATTTGCTCAATGAGGTCATGATGCGTATGTTCGTCCATGATTTCGCCGAGCGCGGGCCTAAAAATTCGGAAGGCGTTGTAAACAATAAAGAATGAGGCAATGAGTGCAGCCCAGTCATCGGCTTTTTCGAAACCTTTGCCAAACAAAAAGGTGGCTAAAATCCCTAAAAAGGCAATCAATGAAGAGAGCGCATCTGAACGGTGATGCCACGCATCGGCCTTGAGACTAGTTGAATTGGTTTGTTGCCCTTTGCGATAGACGTACTGATAGCTCAATTCTTTGATCAGGATGATGGCCGCAAGCACATAAAGCGTGAAGAAGGCAGGTTGTTCTTGTTTTTCAGACAGGTGTCGAACGCTTTCTACTGCAATAATTGTGGCCGAGACCAATAAGAAGCCGACAACCGCAAAAGTAACCAAGGGTTCGGCTTTGCCATGGCCATAGGGGTGGTCTTCGTCTGGCGGCTTACTGGCATAGTGTATACCAAATAACACAAGAAAGCTAGAAAAGATATCTGAACAAGATTCTATGGCGTCGGCAATCAGCGCGTCGGAGTGTCCGATGACGCCAGCGGCTCCCTTTACAATAGCAAGTAGGGCGTTGGTCACGACGCTCAGTAAAGCGGTTCTTTTGGCCTGTTTCAATATAACTTTCACAACTCAAAGGTAAGATAACTAAAGGGCAAGTCAAAAAAAAAGCGGCTCCGAAGAACCGCTTTTCTGGATAGGGCAGGTGGACCACCACTATCCATAACCTAACTATAAACTACTGCGTTCAGGTATTTGCAAATACAATGCCAAAAACGAAAAAATAGAGGGGAAGAGGGTGTCGAAAATTGACAATAGTTACAATTTGATAAATTTACCTTTTTGACGACCTCCTTCAATCAAATAAATACCGCTTTCAAGTGACTGAACACTTATGGTTTGGCCTGGTCCAACGAGTTCATTAAAAACCACTTTTCCATTGATGTCTTTGATCTGAATTTGGTTGAGCTCAGTTAAACCTAAACTGATTTGAGTTTGTGCTGGATTCGGATAAACCTGGAGCACAACTTCAAGTTCGTCAAGGTTGTCGAGCCACATATTTTGATGGAAGGTCGTATTGGTTACAATCGGGTCATTCCAGTCGAAATAGATGTAGGCTGTATTTTCAATGGTAGACATGATAGGGTTATTGACATTTTCTAAAATGCGATAAGTGAAATGACCATGGCTTTGGGGCTCATTGCTCGTTGAATCTGGCAACCAAATTTGATTGAATTCAAAGCGCATGATGCCATTTCCTAAATTGACTACTTGCATGGGGTGAGACGTTTCTATGAGCGTAAAACTCGTCCAATTTAGCAAGGTGCTCAAGGTATCGATGATATATACATTTTGTGCAGGAGCAGTACCTGTGTTTTGGAAGCGAATGGTATATGTGAGTGCATCATCGGTAAAAGCATCTAAGAAACCTAAAGGATATGCTTCATTCATGTAATCTGTACTTGCATTTTTGTCGTTAGGGTCGTAGGCATTGCCCAAGATTTGCAGCAAAGAACCACTGTTGTTGTAGGTGCCGCAATCATTGACAGCACCTGTTGGTGCAATGGTAGAGGTGTAAAAATGCTGCGCCCCGTTGATCAGGCCACCCGGCACACTAAACAAAATGACATCATAATTGCTGAAATTAGCAGCGTTGCTCGTTAAATTCCAAGTGATGGTATTGCCTGAAATGCTGTAGTTTGGATTTTGAATACTGGAAAGAATTGGGCTTACGCCTGCAGGATACGTAAAGCTCAAGGTGTAAGTGCCAGCAGCGCTCGGGCCGTAGCTCCCCCAATTGATTTTGATGTAGGCCGTACTATTTTGATAATAGCCAATCCAGGGTGTAACGGTGGTCCAGAGGTCTGCGCATGTAGAGGTGCTGCCGCCGCAATCTACAGCAATAAAACCTGTGTTGGCTGTGCTGCTTGTGCCACCTAGAAGTGTAAGCACACCGATTGTTGGGTTGTAGCCGTTGTAGATCAGCCAAGATTGGCTAATTGTGGCTAACAGATAAGCATTGGTGCTGTATTGTCCGCAGTAACTAAAATAACCGCTTGAATCAGTATAAACTGTAACAGAACTATTGGTAACACTCGCGTTATAAAGGAGAACAGGTACGCCACTTAATGGTGCCTCGCCGGCATTCATCACCCCATTTGCATTGGCATCACAAAATACATAACCTGAATAACAAAGCGTTGGCGTTACGGCTCCATTACAATTCAAAGGAAAGTTAACGGTACTTACCGGCACACCGCTGTTGCAAGGAGTACCTGATATGTTAGTGACATTGCTTCCGTTGTTGTTGAGGATAAGATAGCCGTGCTGTGCGAGCCAATTTGAATTCATGGTCAATGCGTACGTATTATTGATGGTGCCGGGATAACTGATGTTGTAAAAGCCATTGGCATTCGAATACACAACCGTGCCATTTACGGTAATGGGTGCATTGGCAATTGGCGTTTCGCCGTTGTCCAGGACGCCGTTGTCGTTGGCATCGCAGTAGACTTGGCCCGAAGCGCAGAGCATTGTGGTTTGACTAGCGCAATTTAAGGTAATTACTATTGTTGAAACGCCAGTCGAAACAAGAATGTTCGGGCTCGGAATAATATTTCCGATGACATAATTATTAGCGCTCAGCCAAGCGGGGTCAATGGAGATGTTGTAGCTGCCCGCCCAAATGTTATTCATGATGAACATGTTGTTTTGGAGGGTATCAGTGTAGGTGTTTGTTGCGTTTGATAAGGTAACCGGAACCGGCGCATTGATTTGTGAATCGATGGTGCCGTCGTTGTTGCAATCGACTTGTATCATGCAGTAGAAGTAGGCAGTACAAGAGCCAACGGTATACTGAATGCTATCGTAGGCATAAGTTTGATTGGCAGGGTTATAGACGGTGGTGGTAACGGTGTAAGTGCCAGCCGAGCTATACGTATGATTCAAGGGCGGATTCATCACAATATTTGTGCCTGCTGTAGAGGTTCCTCCACCGGCATTAGTTGTAGCGCCATCGCCCCAATTGACTACTGTTTGGAACTGAAAACCATTGAAATTATTTCCTGTGATGACATATGGTAGGTCAAAATAATTCGTTGAGTTGGTCGCTGGGTTCACTGCTGAAAAACCAATGCTTAAAGTTGAATCACAACTTGTAGTGACCGCATTAGGCCCGAGAGAAAGTCCATTGATTGCAAAACCAGTCACTTGGGCAAAACTGAGTTTGGAAAAAATGAAAAGGCTAAAAAGGAGTAGGTAAAGTGCTTTCATATGATTTGATTTATGAACAAGACGCCTTCCTTTGGCAAGAGGTTGCTTGGGTTGTGCAAAGGATTATTAACTTTGTTCTAGATGAAGACAATAGACCGTTTACGTTTAGCACATTTTAGTAACCTCGAATTATTAGCAAAGCAGGTCGTGGAGGGTTTTATAACAGGTTTACACAAAAGTCCTTTTCATGGGTTTTCAGTAGAGTTCGCTGAACACAGGCTCTATAACCCAGGTGAATCCACGCGCAATATCGATTGGCGTCTTTATGGTCGTTCTGAAAAGTTGTTTACCAAAAAGTATGAAGAGGAAACCAACTTGCGTTGCCAAATCGTTATTGACGATTCCAGTTCTATGTACTTTCCGCAAGAAGGCATCAGCAAATTTGAATACGCGGTTTATGCAGCGGCCAGTTTAATTGAATTACTCAAAAGACAGCGCGATGCCGTTGGTCTGAGTTTCTTTAATGAAACACTCGAGCTTCAAACACCAGCTAAATCTTCTCTTTTGCACCACCGCTACTTATATAGCGAGCTAGAAAGACGCTTAACCACTTATCAAGAGAAAGCTAAAAAGCAAACGGCTTCCATTGCTGCGCTTCATGCAGTTGCAGAACTCACCCACAAACGGAGTCTAGTTATTCTTTTTTCAGACCTTCTCGATGATCCACAGCACACCGACCCACTTTTCGATGCTTTGCAACACCTCAAGCACAACAAGCATGAAGTCATCCTTTTTCATGTGCACCATGCGGGATACGAGAAGTCTTTTCAATTAGAAGACAGGCCTTATCAGCTCATCGATATGGAAACAGGTGAACGCATGCTTTTGCGTCCTGGAGAAGTTCGCGAAAAGTATCAGGCGGCAATCAATTTATATTTTGAGCAAATTAGTAAAAGGTGTTTGAACAACAGTATTGATTTTATGCCGGCACCAATTGAAGAAGGATACGATCAAGTACTCTTAAAATATCTCTTGAAGCGCCAGCAGCTTTTTTAATGGTTTCAGGCGCTCAACGCGCGTTCTACTTTGCCATTCATTACCCTAAAAAATAATGGTGGAACAAACGATAAAAGCATCATGCCAGGATAACCCGTTGGCATTATCGGTGCTTCAGGGTCGGAATGCAGCAGTTGGTAAGGTTTATCGGGTTTGTAGTGGTGTTCACTATGCCTACTGAGTTCAAATAAAATTAGTCTGCCTAGAATATGATTGCTATTCCATGAATGTTTGCGTTTGACCAATTCGTAACGTCCGTTTTCTTTGAGTCGGCGCTTTAAACCATAATGCTCGATGTAATTGACGGTTTCTAGCAGTAGAATACCAATGATTGCAGCAGCAATAAAAGCAAGAAGCGCAGTCAGGTCAAAAATTTGCCAAATGATGAGCAAAAGTAAAAGATGACTTAGGGAATAAATCACCATTTTATTGGCGAACGAAAACTTGGCTTTACCCATGATTTGCATCCGCGTCAATTCTATTTGCCAAGCTTGAAAATAACTGCCGATTTGCGAACGAAACCAAAAAATATAAACAGGTTCATTTTTACGCGCCGTTGCAGGATCTGAGTGCGTACCTACATTGGTGTGATGACCTCTATTGTGGTAGGGTAAAAAATGGTTTTCTAAGGAACTTAGAAGTAAAACCTCGCCTAAAAATTGTTCAAAGCGCTTGTTTCGATGCCCTAATTCGTGCCCTACATTGATTCCGATGATGCCACACATTAGACCCATGGAAACAACACGCCCCCACCATGTGTTTGCGTCAGGGCTGCTGTTTTGTGCGTTTAAAAAGTAGGCCACAAAACACCATTGTACAATAACTAGCGTATACAATAGGTAATTGTAATATTTGGCGTGTCGGTTTAAAGCATTTTCACTCGCTTCGTTTGTTGTCCATCGCAATGGCAAAATCAGTTCTAAAAAAGGGACCAATATAAAGAAAACGTATACGGGTAAGTAACTCAACCAGCCTTCAGATTGAAAAGCAATATTAACTGTAATCGGTAAACTAAAAACCAGTACGTATTTGATGCTTTTCATGGCGCCTATTCTTTGATAAAACGGATGCTTTTGGATGTGTTTGAGAATTGAACTTTAAGCATGTACATTCCTGAATCGAGGTGATCAATATCCAATTGTTGAGAAGGTTGTGAAGACCAATAACCACTCATTTTTTGACCTTGAGCATTATATATCTCAATGCTTAAAGGATTTTGAGATGCTGTAATTTTGAGTTGTTTACCTGCCGGATTCGGAGTTATGTTGATATCAATATTGTTGACTTCTGTAAGGTAGGAAGCTGGGTTCACACGTGTAGGCGCTGCCTCGAAGCAATCGCTTTCAATTCTGAACATATCAAAATAAGCACCATTTGGTATTTGTGCAGAAGAAACAATGGAACCATCTTGTAAGGAAAGCCCAATTAAAGTAACGCCAGCACCAAGCATACTTTCAAAATAATAAATACCGTTAAACGGATCAATGGAAGCAGCATTCATGATGTAGTTAGGAAGATTAAGTTGAGTTGGAAGTGGTGTCACTACTCCTGATGCCGCATCGATTTTCCCCAAACATTTGACGCCATTTTGCATAATGAGACCGTACATTGTTGTGTCGGCACAGTTGTAAGCAAAATTGTCAAAACTATTTCCACCACTAGGTATAGAAATGGTAGGGTTAGAAAAAATGGTACCGTTATAGATATCTAGCCCTCGAAGTTTGCCTTCGGAAATAAAATAATAGACCATCAAATGCGGATTAATGACCGCACCTGCCATTGTGTAACTTGTGGCAATTGAAGTAGGTGAAATTAGACTGACAAGACCGGTACTTAGATCGCAACTTGCCAAGCGCATGTCTCCACTGTAGGTTCCGGTGGCTTGGTTGTAAACCACTTGAGAATACAAACCATACATGACGGAGTCTGAGGTATTGAAACGAAAATTATTAAAGTCACCGGTTACACTTGGTAAATTCACGACTACATCAGCTAAAATACTGCCATTTTGAAGTGAAATCGATAGCCAAGAATCGTCGTCTTGGTATGAGTAGCTTAGGTCATAGGGATTCAGTGAAACGCCTGTAGTGTTAATCGTAGTACTGAGTACTTGGTTTCCAATTGGAGTAATAGTACCACTTACAGGATCCATCTCGACAAAAGAAACACTGGAAGGATTCATTTGGCGATACAAGCCATACATGTTGTTACCTAGTTGACCAAAAGTCAGAATGGGCAACATTAAAGCAAAACTTAGGGTATACTTATTGCGCGCGGTTAATTTTAATTTCATGGGTGATTGTTTAGGGTTGAATAAACGAAAGTTATTTCTCTTAAGACACTTACTACCCAAGTAAATTAACTTCCACAATATAAACAATCGTCTTCGTCGTCTTGTTCGGGCGCGTGTTCAATTGCAGGGTTCAATTGCTTTTTGAGCTCATAGATTTTTTGCTGTGTTTCAATATCTGAAAATAAGTCTCCGGTTAGTTGAGATTTAAGCGCTGTAATTTGTTGTTCAATTGTTTCCATATTACGAAATTAAAAAAATAAGTTTTGATTCGACGTTCATCTCGTTGATGAGCATCCCATCAAATAATCGTACCTTTGCACTTTATTAAACTATGGCGCACAAATCAGGTTTTGTCAATATTGTAGGTTCTCCAAATGTGGGGAAGTCTACACTCATGAACCAATTGGTTGGTGAGAAACTATCCATAGTAAGTTCCAAGGCGCAAACCACCCGTCACCGCATCCTAGGAATTGTCAATGAAGAAGATTATCAAATAGTATTTTCAGATACGCCAGGTGTCGTTAATGCGGCCTACAAGCTTCATGAAAACATGATGGACTATGTTAATGCCTCTATTTCAGATGCCGATGTCCTTATTTTCATGACAGATACCCATGAAAATGACATGAACCACAAAGAAACGCTTGAGCGCATTCAAAGGCTCAAGGTTCCTGTGCTTTGTCTGATCAACAAAATAGATAGCTCAGAACAAGTCAAAGTAATGGAGCGGGTTGTTTTTTGGCAAGAAAAATTACCCAATGCAAAGGTTTATGCCATTTCAGCATTACATAAATTCAATATAGAGGCAGTTTGGGAAGAAATCTTGAGCCTAATTCCAGAAAGCCCGCCATACTACGACAAAGAAGAAATTTCTGACCGCCCCATGCGTTTTTTTATTTCAGAAATCATCAGAGAAAAAATCTTTATTCATTGTCAAAAAGAAATACCATACAGCACGCAGGTGGAGGTGGAAGAATTCAAAGAAGAACCCGGCCTCACCCGCATTAGGGCAAATATCATTGTGGAGCGAGACTCTCAACGTGGTATTATCATTGGACGAGGCGGAGAAATGCTCAAAAGAATTGGTAAAGCTGCGCGCCTAGACATGGAAAAATTCTTAGAAACAAAAGTATTCCTCGAGAATTATGTCAAAGTAGACAAAGACTGGCGCCATTCCGATGCCAAACTCAAGAAATACGGATATTAAGCACAAGAATCATGAGTAATATAGTTGCAATTGTCGGACGTCCAAACGTCGGTAAATCTACCTTGTTCAATCGCTTGACAGAATCTCGCGATGCCATTGTCAAGGAGGTAAGTGGCGTTACCCGAGACCGCCTCTACGGAAAAGGAGAGTGGAACGGCTATCAATTTTCAGTCATCGATACCGGTGGTTATGCCACCACTAAAGAGGACATCTTTGAAGGTGAAATAAGAAAGCAAGTTCAAATTGCTATAGAAGAAGCAACCGTTATTATCTTTATGGTAGATGTCATGACCGGTATTGTCGAAATGGACCAAACCGTTGCACAATTATTGCGCAAAAGTAAGAAGCCTGTTCTTATTGCCGCCAATAAGGTAGACAACACCGAGCGCGTCGGACTATCCTCGGAATTTTACGCTTTTGGCTTAGGTGAAGTATTTGATCTGAGTGCAGCGAATGGAAGTGGTACCGGAGAAATCCTCGACGAACTCGTCAAATTCTTTAATAAAGAGGATGAGTCTATCCGTGAAGAAGACAGCTTGCCACGCATTGCAATTGTTGGAAGGCCAAATGTTGGTAAATCATCTATGGTGAATGCCTTAACGGGTCAAGAGCGCAATATCGTAACCAATATTTCGGGAACCACCCGTGATGCCATCCATACCCGCTACAAATCTTTTGGTTTTGACTTTTTATTAATTGATACCGCCGGAATCCGTAAAAAAGCAAAGGTAACCGAAGACATCGAATATTATTCTGTCCTCAGGTCAGTGCGCACCATCGAAAATGCAGACGTATGTATGTTTATGATAGATGCTGCTGAGGGGATTCAAAAGCAAGATCTCAGCATCTTTTACATGATCGAGAAGAATTCAAAAGGAGTTGTGGTATTGGTCAATAAGTGGGATCTTATAGAAAAAGATCAAAACACCATGATCAAATTTGAAGCCGACTTGCGCGAGCAGCTGGCACCATTTAACGACGTACCGATTATCTTTACCTCTGCCATTGAAAAACAACGCATACACCGGGCTTTAGAAACTGCCATGCGCGTTTTTGAAAACCGCACGCGCAAGATTCCAACCCATGAGCTCAACGAAGTCATGCTCGAGATAATTGCGGCAACGCCTCCTCCGGCCATGAAAGGCAAGTATATTAAAATTAAGTTTGTGACGCAGTTACCAACGCACGCACCAGCATTTGCCTTTTTCTGTAACTTACCTCAGTACCTCACTGACGCATACAAGCGCTTCTTAGAAAACCGATTAAGAGAGCGTTTTGATTTTGAAGGCGTCCCAGTCAAAATATTCTTCAGGAAAAAATAAAAAAAAAGGCGAGCCAACGGCTCGCCTTTTCGCTTGATAAGAGCGTGCACTATCTAATAAGATTCAAGTGCCCTGTGACTATCTTTCGATAGTCATTTTCTTTGGTTTCAAATTGGAGTTTCCAGGTGTACATTCCTGAAGGCACTTTGGTACCTTCTAAGCCGTAGGTGCCGTCCCAGGCCTGTGCAGCATCTTTTGTTTCCCAAATGACCTCTCCCCAACGGTTGAAAACCGCTAAATGGAATGCATGTGGATCAAAACCAGTTGTGAAAACTGCTTGCCATGTTTGGTTGTGTTCGTCTTCATCTGGCGTGAAGGTATTGGGCACGTAGTAAATGGGCTCTGCAATTACAGGAAGGTTCAATTGATATTCGTCTGCACAACCAAGAGGCGTTGCCGCGGTAAGCGTTACCAAAAGGTTTTCAGAAACACCAACATACATGTGGTTAGGGTTTTCTTCAGTACTTGATGTGTTGTCATCGAAGTCCCAGAAAAAGGATAGGTTACTACCTATAGAATTATTGATAAATTGAATAGGCATTGTTCCCTCGGTAAGCGCTCCTGGCAGGGCAGCAAAAGACGCCTCTGGATAGCTCTCCATGTAAATGTAGTCGTTGTAGGTGGTGGTTTCTACACAGCCTAAGAGGTTATATTCTAAAGTGATATCGTGGTAACCGCTCGCATCAAAGGTGTAAGAAAAGTTATTGCCTTGGCCAATTTGAGAACCTCCCCAATACCAGGTATACACAGCACCTTGTACCGCACCGATTGTACTTAGATTGACCAGAAGCGGATTACAACCAGAGAGCGTATCGGCAACAAAAGTAGGTGGAACTGCCGCTATAACGGTGATGAGCATGTCTACGGTGTCTCCGCACTGCCCGGGGTCAGGGAAGAAAGTATGTGTGAAAATACCCGGAATAGAAGTGTCTATGTTTGGTGGTGTCCAAGATCCTGTTATGCCCGGAACATTATTAGATGTTGTTGGAAAAATAGGATTGGCGTCGTCTTGACATAATTGCGCGATTTGCGTAAACTGCGGAATAATCAATGGATCAACGGTGATCGGGAAAGTAAGTGCAGATGCACATTGATTGGGATCTGGCGTAAAGGTATAATTGACCGTTCCTGGAGACGTCGTAATTACCGTTGGGTTATTCCATGAACCCGTGATGAGTGGTCCATTTAAATAACTTGTCGTATTCGTTGCAGTTGTCGGGATGACCACATTGGTCATGTACTGACAAATTTGACCCATGGGGTTAAACTGAGGTGTTGTAAGTGCATGGGTAATGATATCCATTGTGGCTGGAAAAGCACACTGACCAGCAGTAGGTGTAAAGGTGTATGTTGCTGTTCCGGCCACGGCGGTTGAAATAACCAAAGGACTCCAAACACCTGTATAAGGGATG
Source organism: Flavobacteriales bacterium UBA952 (assembly GCA_002293185.1). Taxonomy (GTDB): domain Bacteria; phylum Bacteroidota; class Bacteroidia; order Flavobacteriales_D; family Crocinitomicaceae; genus UBA952. Next base: position 491,282 of record DBCS01000008.1, read on the forward strand.
TTGTTGGTAGAAGCTGCTGGTAGCGCAGGTGCAGCATCGTTGATGCAAAGATCTGGAATTTGGTTAAAGGTTGCCTGTTCGTTGGGTAAAATCTGAATATTCATGGTTGCTTGGGTGGCGCATATACCCGTATTGGGCGTAAACGTGTAGGTAAATGTGCCTGAGTTTGCAGTGTTGATAACGGCAGGGTTCCAGGTACCTTGGATGACCGGAGCGTTCGTCGATAAATTTGGCAAACTTGGCGCCGTTGCATCTTCACAAATTGGTGCAATTTGATTAAAGGTAGGCAACACAGGTATGTTGACCACCACAGTTGTTGTTGCTGTTGAAATACAGCCGCCGGCATCGTAAGTGAGCGTATAAACACCAGCCATTGCTGCAGTTGCACTTGGGATAGTTGGGTTTTGAAGCGCTGAGGTAAAACCGTTTGGACCTGCCCAAGCATAAGCAGGTGCACCTGTGGTTGCGGTGAGGTTGATTTGGCTACCCACACAATAAGGCCCGTTGTTGGCTACTGTTACGGAGGTAGAACCTGCGGTGTAGGTAATTACAACCTGACCATTACCAGTCTGAAAACCTTGTGTACATGTGCCACCTGCTGGGTAAAAACTTGATCCACCACCACCTGGTCCGCCACCGTTGGCTCCAGTACAGCAGTTGTCGCCACCGCCGCCGCCGCCGCCAAAATAGCCGCCACCGCCGCCGCCGCCAGAAGCAGTAGTATAAAAACCGCCATTACCGCCGTTGCCAATTGAACCTGCAGTTCCGGGTTGGCCACCACCCCATGGGGGGCCACCGTTTCCGCCGGCAGTTTGCGTTCCGCCCCCACCACCAACACCTGTAAAAGGTGAACCAGGTGCTTGTTGGCCAATAGCGCAACCGCCAAAGCCACCTGTTGCTTGGTAATTAGGCTGCCCTGAACCACCTGAACGGCCGCCACCGCCACCTGCAACAACAATGCGGTTGTTCATGGCATATGGTGTAATGCGAATATCCGAAGCACCACCACCACCTTTAGATTCATTTTGAGGATTTGAAAGACTTGGTTGGCCATTGCCGCCGCCGTTCCAACCGCCAGTAGGGCCGGTAGGGCAGCCGCCAACACGGATTTCAAGAACTTGACCAGGGGTAACCGCTACACTAGGATGTTGAACCCTTGCACCGTTTCCACCTTGACCTGAACCAACAAATGGGGTGCCCAATACGCCACCACCTTTTGCTCCGCGAACATCTACTTGAATAGAGTACACACAAGCTGGTACCGTCCAAGTTTGAAGCGCACCGGTATAGTTAAAGGTTACAGACTGTTGGGCCTGCGTAAAAAAGGTGGAGACAAGGAGAATAGAAAAGATCAGCTTTTTGAGCATAGGGTAGTAGGTTTTGTAGGTAGACAAATTTATATTAAATATTTGTGATTTTAGAACGTATATTGCGTATTACGGTTGCTTTGATTCGTATAATTTTGTACTTTGTCGGTAAATTTTTTCACAATGACCCCTTATTCAGGTCCATGGACAACCAATCAAGCCGCTCATCTTTTGAGGCGTTGCACCTTTGGCGCTAACTATCAGCAAATTCAAAATACGGTAAATCTTGGTTTAGCTTCGGCACTCAATCAGTTGTTTCTGCCATCCGTTACCGATGAGCCACTGTCCTATGACGCTGGTGAACAAGTTGTAAATATCGGCGAAACCTGGGTGTCGGCAGTATACCCTGCCAATGCCACAGCAAATCAACAAACCGAGGCGGCACGCATGAAATCTTTAGGTGCTTGGCTTGTCAAAAACTTGAATCAAGAAAGTCTTAGTATCACTGAAAAAATGCAGTTTTTTTGGCAAAATCATTTTGGTGTGACCACCTCAGGTGATGCCAGAGCAATGTATCATTACTTGCAATTACTCAGGCAACATGCGCTTGGCAATGTAAGGCAACTCGTAAAAGAAGTGACTATTGACCCTTGTATGTTGTTATTTTTAAATGGCAATACCAACACGGTTTTTTCTCCAAATGAGAATTACGGACGAGAATTGCTGGAATTATTTACGGTAGGTAAGGGTGCCCAACTAGCAGCCGGAGACTACAGCACATTTACCGAACAAGACGTAGCAGCAGCTGCAAAGATTTTTACGGGCTACATTGTGCAGGGTGTGCGCAGCTCGACCCAAACGCAGGTGACCAGTCAGTTTATGCCTAATCTCCACGACAACATCAACAAAACACTTTCCTATCATTTTGCGAGTCAGAGCATCAGTGCTGCCGGTGCTGTTGAATACGCCAACTACATAGATGTCGTTTTTAATCAAGCAGACACCGCAACATATATCTGCAGGAAACTCTACAGATATTTTGTGAACTACGATATCACACCTTGGGTAGAGCAAAATATCATTGCAGCTATGGCTCAAATATTTACTACCAATAACTTTGAGATAGCGCCCGTGCTCATGGCGCTATTTTCGAGTGAACACTTTTATGACATCAGCGTCAGAGGAGCCATTATTCGTTCTCCACTCGAAACACTTTGCGCAATGCTCAATACCTCTGGCACAACAGCAAATTTTGATTTGCAAAGTACCTATCAAATTTACTTATCGATGTACGGTTTGGCAGATCAAATGGGGCAGGCCTATGCTGCGCCACCAAGCGTTGCCGGCTGGACGCCATATTATCAAGCGCCAGCTTTTTACAGACTTTGGATCAATTCTTCTTACATCAAAAAGCGTTTTGACGTCGCCAATTTATTGACATCAAACGGTTTAAATCTCAACGGAAATACTTTTAAGATTAAGGTTATAGACTTGTTAAACGGTTTATCTGCTCCGGCAACTGCCCCTGCTGTCATCAACGATCTTTGTGTTGTGTTCTTTCCAAAAGAAATTCCGGTAGCTGACCAACTTGCTTTGAAGAATATCCTAACAGGTGGCTTGCCCGATTTTGAATGGACCATCCAATACAATGAGTATTTGAATGATCCAACCAATCCGGTTTTTTATAATCCAGTTGAACTGCGCATGCAGGCAGTGCTCAATGTCATGTTCAAAATGCCTCAATTTCACGTTTGCTAATGAAAAGAAGATCCTTCCTTAAAAACGGTGCTTTGGCCAGCCTTTCTTTGCCTTTTGTGCAAAACGGTTTTTCGATGCAGGCTATTGCCAAAGAACTGTTTTCAGTTCCTAAAAGTGCCGAAGATAAAGTCTTGGTTTTGATCCGAATGAACGGCGGAAACGATGGCTTGAATATGATTTTTCCTCGCGATCAATACGCAGAATTAGTAGTGCAAAGGTCCAACATTCTTATTCCTGAGAATTCCATTTTACCGTTAACTTCATCGGTGGGCTTACACCCTAAAATGTCCGGGATGCAAACAATGTTTAATGATGGTAAACTTTCAGTTATCCAAAATGTGGGTTATCCAGAGCACAACCGCTCGCATTTCAGATCCATGGATATCTGGACCACAGGCGCCTTAGATATCAATCAAACAAGTGGGTGGCTTGGCCGTTATTTTGACAGCGCTTATCCGAATTTTCCAGATGCATATCCGAACGTTGATTATCAAGATCCTTTTGCCATTTCTATGGGTTCTGAGGTATCATCTACTTGTCAAGGGCTGATGGGTAATTTTAGCCACGCGGTCTCTAATCCTTTTAATTCTTCCAATTTATTGTTGACATCAGTTACTAATGATGGAACCTATTACGGAGGGCAAATCGAATATATTTCAACACTCATCAATCAAACCAACGAGTATGGCGAGCAAATTAGCAGTGCGGCAAGCTCGGGTAATTCTTTATCGAACTTATATGATCCGCTCAATCCATTGGCAGTACAACTCAAGTATGTTGCTCAAATGATTTCAGGCGGTTTAAAAACTAAAGTATATATCCTCAATGTAAATGGTTTTGATACCCATGATGGGCAAGTAGATGCAAATGATGTACAAGAAGGGTTGCATGCAAACTTGCTTCAGCGTATTTCCGATGCGGTACACGCCTTTCAACACGACCTTCAATTATTGGGCTTGGAGCAGCGCGTTGCGGGCCTTACATTTTCTGAATTCGGTCGGCAAATTGCGAGTAATGGTAGTCTGGGTACTGATCATGGAGATGCAGCGCCGTTGCTTTTGTTTGGATCATGTATTAGTTCTGGTATCATTGGCGCAAATCCTCAAATTCCAAATCAAGTCAATAATCAAGCGGGTTTAACAATGGCTATTGACTTTAGAGATGTTTATGCGAGTATTTTAAAAGATTGGTTTGAGGTGGATCCGAATGTGATACAAGGTTTATTTGAGCAGCAAGTCAATTACCTCGATCTTTTACAAGGGTGCACTAATTCTATTACTGAATCAACTGAAGTGGCGCAACAAAAGTCGTTGGTTTATCCGAATCCGAGTTTAAATCAGCACCAAATTCAATTTAATAGCCGAGGTGAGCACTACGAGATTTTCTTGGTTGATCAGCAGGGTAAAGTACGGTCAAAAGTCTTTGAAGGCTTTGTGCAGGCCGGAACCGTCAACCAAGTTTTTGACGTAGCGTTTTTAGTGCAAGGAACCTATTACTATTTACTCAAGTCAGCAGCACATCAAGAATTGGTTTCTTTTCAGAAACTTTGAGTAGACTAATTACCGCGTTCTAGTTGCTCCAAACGCAGTTGGCGTTGCATTGGGTTTTCTTTCTTTTGCTCTTGCCTGTAGAGTTGGTAACGCGTTGGCGTCATGACGCGCGGCCAAGAATTGTTATCGAGGTCGGTATCGGCTGTTTCTAAGAATGGATCCAATCGGAAAGCCACTACCGGTTGGTCATAAACAAAAACTTTACTCACTTTTAATTCTTCGATGCGCCAGATTTCAGCCGGAATGCGTTCTACTTTAGAGCTTCCGTCGGCAAATGTTGCTTCGATAATCAGTGGCATTACCAAACCGCCAAAGTTTTCAAAGGTGAGTTCATAAAGCTGTTTACCTGCATTTAAATAGGCGAGGTCTTCTGCTGTGGTCTTGGCCACAAAATTCTCGTAATCTTTCCGATCTAGGGCGTCTACGGCGTAAATATTGCGCTTCGCATAGAAGTCGTCAATTTGGTCATCGCGTTCATTTACGGTTTGAGTGATAGCGCTTACATTTCTTGTAACGCCGATAAATTCGTCTTTTTGTCCATTTTTTTGTTGTAAAAAGGCTTTTTCAAGCTCGGGATTTTGCGTATTGAGCTCGTACCACTCCAAATCTGTTAGTGCAATATCGACGTGGTCAGTAGTATAAAACCAGCCGCGCCAAAACCAGTCGAGGTCTACGGCAGAGGCGTCTTCCATGGTGCGGAAGAAATCGGCAGGAGTTGGGTGTTTTAAGGCCCAGCGCTCGCAATAAGTCTTAAAAGCGTAATCGAAGAGTTCTCTTCCCATGACTGTTTCTCTTAAGATATTTAAGGCTGTGGCAGGCTTACCATAAGCGTTATTACCGAATTGTTTGATAGACTCCGAGTTGGTCATGATTGGCGAAATACCGCTCACGTCGCCGCGCATGTAGTCAGCTATCATGTAGGCTGGGCCGCGGCGGCTTGGATAATTGCGTTCCCATTCTTGTTCGGTGAGGTATTGAACAAAAGTATTGAGGCCTTCGTCCATCCAGGTCCATTGGCGCTCGTCGGAATTAATAATCATTGGGAAGAAATTGTGGCCAACTTCATGGATAATGACCCCCCACATTCCGTATTTCTCTCCTTCGGAATACGTGCCGTCGGCTTCTGGGCGGCCCCCATTGAAACAGATCATGGGATACTCCATACCGATCTGTTTGGAATGTACGGATATCGCTACAGGGTACATATAATTGACGGTGTATTTGGAGTACGTTTTAATGGTGTGTGCTACCAATTTAGTGGAGTAGCGCTCCCACAACGGATTGCCTTCTTTCGGATAATAACTCATGCACAATACGTCTTTGTTGCCAACGGTTTGCTTTTGTGCATCCCATATGAACTTTCGAGAGCTCGCAAAGGCGAAGTCTCGAACGTTCGTCGCTTTATACACCCAGGTTTTTGTTTTTTGCACCTTGTCTTTTTCAGCGGCTTCAGCCTCAGCTTGCGTAACAATAACCACTGGGGTATCTGATTTTTTGGCTAATTCATAGCGTTTGCGTTGTTCAGTAGTGAGGATACTCGCATAGTTCTGACATTCTCCGGTGGCAGCCACAATGTGGTCTGCAGGAACAGTAATGCTCACTTCGTAATCGCCAAATGGAAGAGTGAATTCACCACGGCCCAAAAATTGTTTGTTTTGCCAGCCTGTAACGTCGTTATAGACGCACATTCTCGGAAAAAATTGGGCAATTGTGTATAAATAGTTTTGGTCGGTCTCAAAATATTCGTAGCCAGAACGGCCGCCTACTTGCATGCGGTCATTGACGTTGTACCACCATTTAATTTGAAAAGAAATATTTTGACCAGGCATTAGTGGCTTTGCCAAATCGATGCGCATCATGGTTTTATTGATGAAATATTGCAATGGCTGGCCGCTAACATTGGTAATTTTTTCGATTTTAAAGCCGCCATCATAGTAAAAATCTCGTTTGCGTAAATCTGCAACACTTCTAAAATTTTCCATTTTTTCCACCTCGATGAGCTTGGTTTCTGAATTCTGATCGTAGATATTCTGATCGAGCTGCAACCACAGATATGCGAGTGGATCCGGAGAATTATTGGTGTAGGTAATGGTTTCTGTGCCATCTAAACGTTGTTTATTATCATCCAAAACAAGCGTCATTTTATAGTCTGCCTTTTGCTGGTAGTAGGCGTTTCCGGGCGCCCCCGATGCAGTGCGGTAACTATTTGCTGTTGGCAACAGTTGGTCTAGTTGTGCAAATTTAGTTTGGGCCAAAAGAGCTGCGCTTGAAAGCGATATTAAAGCAAGAACTATGTTTTTCATGGCTTGAGGGTGAAATATTTAGATGAGTCGTTAAGTAAAAAAGAAAGCGTTTCTTTTTGTTGTCTATAAATAAAAGTCAGTTTGTTTTGTTGCCCTGGAAATTGTTCCATTAATGCATCAAACTTAATTTGAATGGGGTTGTAAAGGGCGGGAATGGAGGCTGAAATATAACATTCAATTGTACCGTTGAGTTGAGTGACAACACCTTCTAGTAAAAATTGGCTAACGCAAATAGCATCAGTCGCATGAGAATCTAGGGCGCAACCATAAATGATTTGAAAATGTTGATTAATATAATTTTCAATGCTTTTTAACTCAGCGGATGTTTCATCTAGTTTTTCAAATTTTCCGATGAGGGTCCCTTTTGGTGCTATTGTGCGCTCGAGGTCATGGGTTGTAAAAATGAGGGTACCTTCTAATTTTTGCTGCAGTTCATTGTAGGAGATTTCAGCATAAGCAAAATAGAACTCGTGGGCAAACGAAGTGTTGATGGCACTTAGGTGAACAAGAATAGCAAACAACAACTTCGGCATGGTTACGAAAATACAAAAAGCAAATGAAATGTTTAACTTTAGCAAATGAAACTACTATTCTTCTTTTTTATCAGCCTTATTGCTTTTTCGAGTTGTACTTCTGCTGACCCAGACGCATGCACATGCGGAAAAGAACTTTCCAAACCTACCCTAGATCAAGATAAAGACGTCATGGATGCTTGCGCTCAAAAAGGAGAGGCCATGAATGATAAAGAAAAAGTGCGTTGGTTCGAGGACATCATGACCTGCGTAGAATAACTTTTACCCAATGTAATGATGAAAAAAAGAAAGTCCCGCCGAGGCGAGACTTTCAAACAAACAACAAACAATTCCTGCATGCACCATGTCGCATTTAAAGCAGGAATATTTTTAAGTCCGTTGTCCGGATTTATCATATATGAAAGTGCTAAACGCAAAGCAAGTAATATGGTTACATTATCGTTAGATAATCCCAACGATTTATTACGATTTAGAAAATTTTCAGGAAAGTGAATTATAGAAATAGCCTATATCAGAACTAGATAAGACTTAGATGCGAAACTTCTTAAAAAAGGCATCCCAATTCCAAACGAAATTAGCCATGACTTCATCCATTCGCTTTAAAAATAGAGGGTTTGGAGCTTGCATGCGCTTGAAGTAATCGTCTTGAAATTCGTAAAGCCCATATTTATGAAAAACTGCTTTGGACATCCCGTAGATCCAGTTTTTGGATGGATGGTTGACGCGCATAATGAAACTTTGGTAGTCTCGGATCATGTTTTGAAAGTCGCCAATGCTCATTTCATAAATGCGAGAGAGCTTCTCAAAAATGATGTGTTCGACTCTTTCGGCCTGATCAGGTTCGAAAGTACTTTCTAGAAAAGATAAATTACCGACGATGACAATTAAGCCAAATTGACCGGAGTCTGAGGTGGAGATGTTCGGCCTGTTGACAAATGCGCTGTCTTCGTTGATCATCTCGGCAACTTCTGCAAAGCCGTTATCAACGCTATCAAAAATACCATTGATAAACACATTGGCCACTTGGTTGTCGGATAATTTTTTTTTGGTGAAGGAGCTAAACATTTTAAGTTGGAATTTGCTTCAATACAAATTTAACATTCGGTTCATCTGTTCTAACCCAATAGAAAAGTGCTTTATCAACGGAGTTTTCAACAAATTAGTACCTAAAATAGCTGTAATTTTGCAACAAAATTTATATATGAAGGCAATTATTTCTACAAACAAAGGCGACATGCATCTTCAATTTTTTGCAGATGACGCGCCAAACACCGTTGCAAATTTTATCAAATTAGCCAACGAAGGCTATTACAATGGTCTGAAATGGCACCGTGTGATCCCGAATTTTGTGATTCAAGGTGGTTGCCCAAACACGAGAGAGGGCGCTGTAGGCCATCCAGGAACGGGCGGCCCAGGTTATTCGATCGATTGTGAGCTTACAGGTAAAAATCAGTACCACGACCGTGGTGTGTTGTCAATGGCTCATGCTGGGCGCAATACAGGAGGTTCGCAGTTTTTTGTTTGCCATTCGCGCACTCAAACAGCTCACCTAGACGGTGTTCATACGGTATTCGCAAATGTTGTTGAGGGCTTAGAGGTCATAGATGCAATCCGCGAAGGGGACAGCATTGACCGCATTGAAATTATAGAAGAAGCTTAACATTAATTGCAGCAGTGGCAGAAAGCTTAGGCTTTCTGCTCCTTGGCAAATGCGATAATCAGCTCGGCGAGTTCTTCACCGATGCGGTCCTGAGCTTCCAGGGTAGCGGCACCAATATGGGGTGTACAGGCAATTCTCGGGTGTGCCAAAAGTGCTTTAATTGGAGTGGGTTCGTTCTCGTAAACGTCTAGCGCAGCCGCCGCAACTGTGCCATTATCCAAGGCCTCTAGTAGCGCTGTTTCTTCAATAACACCTCCGCGCGCTGTGTTAACGAGTCTCACTCCTTTTTTCATGAGCTTGAATTCGGCGGCACCAATTACCGCAGCACCGTCAGGCTGTTTAGGAACATGAATAGAGATGTAGTCGAGTTGACCAATTACGTCTGCTAAATTTGCGACCACTTTAACAGGAACCTCTATAGATTGACCGGCAATCTTGAGTGTAATGGGTTGAATGCGCGCTTTTCTTTCTATGGCAACTACTTTCATGCCTACGCCCAATGCATAAGCAGCTAAGCTTTGGCCTATGCGTCCAAAACCAATGATGCCAAGTGTTTTTCCGCGGAGTTCAACACCTTTTGCGAAGTTCTTTTTTAAGGCGGAGAAGTCGCCGTTTTCTATGTTTTTGAAGGAATCGTTTAAAAATCTTGATATGGAAAGCATTTGCCCCATAACGAGTTCTGCAACAGATTGTGACGAGGACGCTGGCGTGTTGATCACGGTGAGTCCTTTTTCGCGTGCATAACTTACATCGATGTTGTCCATGCCGACTCCGCCACGCCCAATGAGTTTTAAACCTGGGCAGGCGTCTATGACTTCTTTGCGCACGGTGGTTGCACTGCGTACTAATACAGCGTCAAATCCTTCTTCGTTAATGGTTTTCGCGAGTTCTTCTTGGGCAACTTTAGCCGTGCTTATTTCGTGGCCGGCGGCTTCTATGAGCGATTTTCCTAAATCTGAAATACCGTCGTTCGCTAAAATTTTCATATCACGCTTTTCTATTGAATTCTTTCATTACGTCGACCAGTACTTGAACGCTTTCGATGGGCAAGGAGTTGTACATAGAAGCACGGTAACCACCTACTGAGCGGTGACCCGGGAGGCCAACAATACCTGCGTCTTTCCACATGGTGTCGAATTCAGCACTTCTTTCTTCGTTGGTGAGTAGAAATGTTGCATTCATGTGTGAGCGGTCTTCGGTCGAAACAGCGCCTTTGAATGAAGGATTGTTATCGATTTCGGAATACAGTAGGTTGGCTTTAGCTTCATTGCGCTTTTGCTGTTCAGGTACTCCTCCATTTGCTAATAAATGACGGAGGTTGAGCATGGCTACATACACACTGAAAACTGGTGGGGTGTTCAGCATCGATTCTTTGTCAATTTGTTGTTTGAGGTCGAGATAGGTGGGCATAAATTTGGCAGTGCTTTTACCTAATGCATCGTCTTTGACAATGTAAAGGGTTGCGCCTGCAGGGCCAAGATTTTTTTGTGCGCCAGCATAAATGAAGTCAAAATCGGATACATTGATTGTTTTGGAGAAGATATCCGAAGACATATCGCAGACCAAAGGCAAAGTGGTTTTTGGAACATCCTTGAATTGGGTACCAAAAATAGTGTTGTTGCTCGTGAAGTGTAGGTAGTCAAGACCGGCAGGAACAACATAATCTTTTGGTATATAGCTGAAGTTTTGGTCTTCCGATGAGGCAAGTACATCGACTGCTAATCCCATTTTTTGGGCTTCTTTAATGGCGCCAGTGGCCCAAGTCCCTGTATTGATATATCCTGCTCTTTGATGCTCGCGTTGCATATTGAGTGCAGCAATTGTAAAACCTAAAGTAGCGCCACCTTGTAAAAATGCAACAGAATAGCCTTTTGGAACATTTAAAGCTTGTTTGACTAGATCTAATGCTTCGTCCATGACGGCCACAAAATCTTTGTGGCGATGCGAGACCTCTAAAATAGATAAACCATTAAAGTCTAATACAGCTGCAGCAGCCTCCTTAAAGACCTCTTGCGGTAAAATACACGGGCCCGCGCCAAAATTGTGTTTCATAAAAATTGATTAATTGTTGCTATGCGTTGCAAAGTTGCAAAAAAAAAGAGCTGCGAAGGCAGCTCTTTGTATCATTCAGATTTTTTAGTGGTCGTTTTTTTTGCGGCCGGTTTCTTAGCGGCAGCACTTGCCTTGGCTTTCGGCTCAGCCTTGATAGGTTTTGCTTTCTTTTCCTTTTTGACGATGATGACAGGTGCGTCTTCTTTTCGTTTACGGGTCTTGCCATAAGAACCCATGGCGCGTTTGCCTTTAGCCGTTTTTTTATCTCCTCTTCCCATAAGTGTTTGTTTGTGATACGAATACACTCAAAGTTATCAAACTTTTTGATATTCTTCACGAAATTTTTGTGCAAGTTGTGGGCCACCGTTCAAAATGCGCGTACACCATGAAATTTTTAGTTGTGTTTGTTCTGTTGTAGTCAATAACCAATCGATATTACTTGCCGCTAGTCTTGTCCTTAATGCATTCAAAACCAATGCAGCCGACACGGATAAATTATAGCTCTCTGTAAAACCATGCATGGGTATGTGCAAAAAAGAATCGGCATTTGCCTCCAATTCTGCAGATATACCATGTTTCTCTGCTCCAAAAAAGAGGGCAATTGGTTGTTCTAAATCGATATCTTGAGGTGTATAGGCTTTGTGGTGAGGGGAAGTAGCGACAATGCGGTAACCTTTTGCTTTTAATGTGCTTATGGCATCCAAAACGGGTTCAGGTTCTTGTTGGTGTTGCACCACATCAAGCCAGCGCGCTGCTCCAAGTGCGATATCGCGCTGAAATTGGTAATTGTTATTTTTTTCAATGAGGTGCAGTTCTTGAAAGCCGAGGCAGTCCATAGTACGCATAATAGCTGAAGCATTGTGGTCTTGTTGAATGTTTTCTAGCCCTACAACCAAGTGACGACTTCTCTGGGGTGCAATTTTTTCGAAAAGCCCTACCTTATTTGGCGTAATGATTTTGTAGAGTTCTTGTAATACGTATGCGTCTTCGGTCATGCATTAGATCAATTTGTGCATCAAAAAGTGTTGGATTTCATCAAAAAGTAGGTGAGAAGGGCCGTCTAGTTGATAACCCAATTTTTGGTAAAAAGGTAGTGCCACCTCACGTGCATGCAAAATGATTTGTTGTATGCCTTTCTGTTTGGCCTCAGTTTCCATATAATGAATTAGGCTTTTACCAATACCCTTGCTCTGTTGGGGTGCGTCAACGGCCATAAAGCGTATTTGTGCGGTTTGTGCATTGATTTGATCGAGCCGCCCAACACCCATGACATTGTTTTGTTCATTGAAAAAGGCGAAATGTAGGTGCTGCGCTTCGTCTGCAGTTTGTTCACTGCCCTCAGGCTGCCCCCACGGTGCGCGTAGTATTTGGTATCGCAAATAGAAATAAGCCGCCCATTCTGCATCGGTATGTGGACTTCGGATCATGCTTCAAATTTAAAAGCAATTTGCGAAACGCGCCGGGTATTTTGCCCATTGATTTGCTCTTCCTGAACCAAACTCAGGGCTTTTGGGTCTGCAAAAACTTCGTCTAAGGATTTAATTTTAGCGACTGGAACGTTTAGTTTTAGGAGAGCAGAAATGATTTGAGTACAAGTTTTCATTGAAATGACACTTGCTAGGTACTTAAAAAGCACTCCTCGGTTTTTAACTCTTTCGATATTCGAGCAAAAACGAGGGTCTTGAGCGAGTTCACTTAGACCTAGGTAAGCAACAAGTTTGTCGAAATGTTGGTCAGAGCCAATGGCAAAGGTGATTAATTGACCATCTTTTGTTTCGAAGATTTCGCCATAGGGGGCAATGTTGGGATGTAAACTACCTATGCGTTGAGGTACTTGTTGTGCCATTAAGTAGTTGGCTGCCTGATTGGCTAAACTGCAAATTGCAGCGTCGTAAAGTGACACACTCACTATCTGACCTTTGCCCTGTTGGCGTTGTAAAAGTGCCAAGAGCAAGCCTTCTTTGAGTTGGTGGGCAGCTAGTACATCGATGAGCGCAACCGGCATTTTGACTGGGCCGCTTTCGGGTGTGCCGTTCATCGACATAAAACCAGTTTCTGCTTGTAAAATGAGGTCATAAGCGCTGCGATCGTTATCTGAGCCAAAACCAGTTATTTTTCCGATGAGTAAGCTTGGATTGATTTTCCATAATTCAGCTGGTGTAACTTTTAATTTTTGATCATCGCCTTTCTTGAAATTCATTAAAAGGATATCTGCACTTTTGAGGGAGTCCTCAAAAATTTTATATTGATCGGGATTTGTTAAATCCAGCGCAATGGTTTCTTTTTGGTAATTGACACTTGAGTAATAAGCGCTTTGTTTGGATAAATCACGCTCTTTTTTTAAACGCCAAGTATTGGTTACGTCTCCATGAACAGGGTGTTCTATTTTGATCACGCGCGCGCCGAGTTCGGCAAAAAAAGTACCCACGGATGGACCGGCAAGTACGGTAGAAAGATCGATTACGGTCAGGTCTTTAAAATGAAGTTTGCTCATTTGCGAGATATGGTGTCTATAATTTTGAGCTCAACTTGTGCCAAGCCGTCGCGTACAAAATTAAGTTTTTTTGCCGCCGCCCAACTCACGTCGATAATCCGGCTATTGGATGCCGCGGTTAGACTGTCTGAAAAGTAGCGCTCGCCTGACGCTGTGCGTCTTCCATTCATGGAGGCCGCGTAATAAGATGCTTTTCCCCGTTGATAGATATCGTTAGAGGGGAAGAATAAGCATAAAAACAGTAGTTGAAAAATCCAATTCATGGCTTCTTTAAGTTAGGAAAGATACAACCTTAAGGGTAAAAGCGCCAAATTTTTGCAGTGTAAATAGTTTTAAATCCGTAAATTTGGAGCGCATTAAAAATCACAATTTCGCACTATGAAAGTTTTTGACCTCGACATGATCCAACGCGTATATGAGCGCTACCCTGCTCGTATTGCTGCTGCTCGTAAAGTAGTGGGCCGTCCGCTTACTTTATCCGAAAAAATCCTATACGCACACCTCTGGGATGGAGAAGCAACCGTTGCTGCTGAACGCGGAAAGTCTTACGTCGATTTTGCGCCAGACCGCGTTGCCATGCAAGATGCAACTGCCCAAATGGCGCTTTTGCAATTCATGCAAGCAGGCAAAAAGCGCGTTGCAGTTCCTTCAACTGTTCACGCCGATCACCTCATTCAAGCAAAAGTAGGTGCAAGCAAAGACCTACAAGAATCACTCAACCAAAACAACGAAGTATTCAACTTCTTGTCTTCAATTTCAAATAAATATGGCATTGGCTTTTGGAAGCCGGGTGCTGGAATTATACACCAAGTAGTATTAGAAAATTATGCGTTCCCTGGCGGCATGATGATCGGTACCGACTCACACACTGTAAACGCAGGTGGCCTCGGAATGGTGGCCATTGGTGTTGGTGGTGCAGATGCAGTAGATGTGATGGCCGGTATGGCTTGGGAGCTCAAGTTTCCTAAACTAATTGGGGTTAAACTTACAGGTAAGCTCAACGGCTGGACCTCCGCTAAAGATGTCATTTTAAAAGTTGCCGATATCTTAACCGTAAAAGGTGGAACAGGCGCTATTGTAGAATATTTTGGCGAAGGTGCCATTTCTTTGTCTTGTACGGGCAAAGGTACCATTTGTAATATGGGTGCAGAAATTGGCGCCACTACCTCAACCTTCGGTTACGACGATTCTATGCGCCGCTACCTTAATGCAACAGGTCGTGAGGAAGTTGTGAAGGCTGCCGACGCCATTGCAGAGCACCTCACTGGTGACGCCGAAGTGTATGCAGAACCAGAAAAATACTTTGATCAACTCATCGAAATCAATCTAAGTGAACTCGAACCGCACGTCAATGGTCCGTTTACCCCAGACCGCGGCACTCCCGTTTCTAAAATGCGCGCAGAGGCAACAGCAAACGGCTGGCCTTTGCAAGTTGAATGGGGCTTAATTGGGTCATGTACCAACTCATCTTACGAAGATTTAGCACGTGCAGCTTCTATTGTGAAGCAAGCAGTTGCACATGGCATTAGCCCAAAAGCAGAATTCGGCATCAACCCAGGTTCTGAGCAAGTGCGTTTCACTGCAGAGCGCGATGGCATTTTAGCTGACTTTGAAAAAATGGGCACAAAGGTTTTCACCAACGCTTGCGGTCCGTGTATCGGCCAATGGGCCCGTGAAGGCGCAGAAAAACAAGAGAAAAATACCATCGTACATTCATTTAATCGCAACTTTTCTAAGCGAGCTGATGGCAATCCAAATACCCACGCTTTTGTAACTAGTCCAGAAATGGTTGCTGCATTGGCCATTGCCGGTGACCTCGGTTTTAACCCAATCACCGACACCCTCACCAATGACAAAGGAGAGCAAGTTAAACTTACTGCTCCTGTTGGCGACGAATTGCCAACGCGAGGTTTTGCAGTTGAAGATAACGGTTATCAAGCACCTGCAGAAGACGGTAGTCATGTTGAAATCGCCGTAGCTCCAGATTCTCAGCGTTTGCAACTTTTAGAAAACTTCCCGATTTGGGATGGTCAAAACATTCTAGGTGCGCGTTTGCTCATTAAAGCAAAAGGTAAGTGTACAACAGACCATATTTCTATGGCGGGCCCATGGTTGCGCTACCGTGGTCACCTAGACAACATCTCTAACAACATGCTCATCGGTGCCGAAAACGCTTTCAATGGCGAAGCCAATAAAGTGAAGAACCAATTAACTGGTGAATACGGAGAGGTGCCTGCAGTTCAACGTGCATACAAGGCAGCCGGCGTTCCTTCCATTGTAGTGGGAGATCACAACTACGGAGAAGGCTCTTCTCGCGAGCATGCGGCTATGGAACCGCGTCACCTTGGTGTGTGTGCAGTGCTTGTCAAATCTTTTGCGCGTATCCACGAAACCAACCTCAAAAAACAAGGAATGCTCGGTCTTACCTTTGCCAACGAGGCAGACTACGAAAAAATCCAAGAAGACGACACCTTCGACTTCATCGATTTGCAAGATTTCGCCCCTGAAAAACAATTGACCTTACTGATCAAGCACAGCAATGGTTCGTCAGCGCAAATTATGGTCAATCATACCTACAACGCCTCTCAAATCGAATGGTTTAAGGCTGGATCTGCTTTAAATCTGATCAAGTTAATGGAGTCTTAATTGAAGAACATGAAATTTACTTTTGCACTTCTTTTGAGCTTGTTCTGTTTTTCAGGGCAAGCTCAAGGTGTTTTTAGGGGTAATGTTTTATTGAATGCCTACGCAGGTTACCCCAATTTCATGCGCTTTAATATGAATTTTTCAGAAAATATTCCTGAAGGTACCGTTGCCCAATATGTGGGTCTTGCGCCCTCTGGTTTACGCCTTATGTATATGGTTTCCGATGATGTGAGTGTAGGTGTTGATCTCATGTACGGAATGGCAAGCGTGCGGTATGACCGTATTGATACGCTTTTCTTTGACGGGCAATGGAACTATTTGACCAATTCTTATTTTATTCAAAAGCAACGCTTTAGACCGCAGTTTCGCATCGACATGCATTTGGGTGCGCAAGACCCTAATTTGGATCAGTACATAGGCCTCGCCGTTGGCGGGAACATGCGCACAAGAAAAGTTTATCAGAATGAAGTCTTAGTAGATAGCACTCCTAACGATATCGATTTAGTCATTCCTGCATCTTTTAGAGCGTGCTACGGATTTCGCTATTTTATAGACTACAACTTTTCTGTTGGAGGAGAGGTTGGGCTTGGCGGTCCGCTATTGCAATTTGCTTTTACTTATAGATTGTAGCTTGAAATGAAAGCAGCATCTTGATCAAACAAAAAAGGCGAGCCAATGGGCTCGCCTTTTTTGTGATTTGGTATTTTTTAGTAACGGTAATGTTCTGGTTTGAACGGACCTTGAACAGCCACGCCAATGTAGTCGGCTTGGTCTGTAGAAAGGGTTTCGAGTTCTACACCAATTTTGGCCAAATGCAAACGCGCTACTTTTTCGTCGAGGTGCTTTGGAAGCGTATAGACATCGTTGTCGTAGTTAGCGCTGTTTTTCCAGAGTTCGAGTTGAGCGAGCGTTTGATTAGTAAAGCTATTAGACATCACAAAAGAGGGGTGACCAGTTGCACAACCAAGGTTGACCAAACGACCTTCGGCGAGAACAATGATGTCATTGCCATTTACGTTGTAGAGATCAACTTGTGGTTTGATCTCCATTTTGCTTGATCCGTGGTTGCTATTGAGCCAAGCCATATCGATTTCGTTGTCGAAGTGTCCGATATTACAAACAATAGATTTGTCTTTCATGGCTTCGAAATGACGCCCTACTACAATACTCTTGTTGCCGGTTGCCGTCACGATGATGTCCGCTAAGCCGATTACTTTGTCTAGGGGTTTTACTTCGAAACCGTCCATAGCGGCCTGTAGTGCACAAATTGGGTCAATTTCTGTGACAATCACACGTGCGCCTGCTCCTTGTAAAGATGCAGCTGAGCCCTTACCGACATCGCCATAACCACAAACAACCGCAACTTTACCCGCCATCATGACGTCTGTTGCGCGGCGAATTGCGTCTACAAGAGATTCTTTACAGCCGTATTTGTTGTCGAATTTTGATTTGGTAACAGAGTCATTGACGTTAATTGCAGGCATAACGAGTGTGCCATTTTTCTTGCGCTCGTAAAGTCTGTGGACACCTGTGGTGGTTTCTTCGGACAAACCTTTGATATCTTTGGTGAGTTCAGGGAAACGATCGAAGACCATGTTGGTGAGGTCACCGCCGTCGTCGAGAATCATGTTGAGTGCTTTTCCATCTTCGAAAGCAAAAAGGGTCTGCTCGATACACCAATCGAATTCTTCTTCGTTCATGCCTTTCCAAGCGTAAACTGGAATACCAGCTGCTGCAATTGCTGCTGCGGCGTGGTCTTGGGTAGAGAAAATGTTGCAAGAAGACCAAGTGACCTCTGCGCCGAGCTCCACGAGTGTTTCGATTAAAACGGCAGTTTGGATGGTCATGTGTAAGCAACCCGCAATGCGTGCGCCTGCCAAAGGCTTAATAGCGCCGTATTCTTCGCGCAGAGCCATTAGACCCGGCATTTCGGCTTCGGCCAATTTAATTTCTTTACGACCCCAGTCTGCAAGACTGATGTCTTTCACTTTAGAAGTGAGTTTTTCTGTTTGATTCATAGATGATTTCTTCAAATAAGTTGCAAATGTACGTTGATTCTAATTGAATATCAAGAATTAAGAAAGCTCTTTTTGAATGAGTTGCTTGAGGCCCTGAACAAATAGGGGGTGGGTGTTGGAGCTTGGTACGAGTTGTACTTTTTCTCCGCCAAATTCTTCGAAGATTTCTTGGTATTCGTCGCCGATTTCAATGAGGGTTTCTAGGCAATCTGCTACGAAAGCTGGACTAAAAACAAGCAGGTTTTTGGCTCCCTTTTTACCCCAATCTTCCACTACCTTATCAGAGAACGGCGTGAGCCATTTTTTATCGAGGCGCGATTGAAAACAAACCGTGTAGTTGCTTTCCTTTAAACCCAGACGTTCGGCAATGAGTCGGGTGGTAGCGTAGCAGGTGGCTTTGTAGCAAAATTTGTTGCGGTCGTTGATTTCAAGCTCGCAAGGTTGGTCTTGGCAAAGGTCTGATCCTTCGTAGACTTTATCGACTTGGCGCTCCGGGAGGCCGTGATAAGAAAATAGAATGTGGTCGTAGTTTGTGAAATCAAATTTTTTGGCGTTGTCAACCACAGAATCGATGTAGCCGTTGTTGTCGTAAAATTGACTAATGACTTTAATTTCTGGTATAACCCACCATTTGCGAATGATGTTCATCGCTTTTTCAATGGCTGAACCAGAAGACGCCGATGCAAATTGCGGAAAAAGCGGTAGAATCACGATGCGGTCGTAGTTAGCCAAACGCATGCGCTCCAGAACAACATCGAGCGAAGGATTTTTGTAGCGCATGGCCAATTCAAAGGTTACGTTTTCACCCTCAAATTGTGCTTGTAGTTGTTCTTTCAATTGCCGACTGTGCGTAAGCAGAGGAGATTCACCATTGCCTAGCGTCCAGAGTTCTTTGTAAACTTTAGCAGATTTTGGTGCTCTAAAAGGCACAATAACGCCATTAACGAGGATCTTTCGCAAGAGATAAGGAAGATCAATAACTCTAGGGTCATTGAGAAATTCAGAGAGGTAGCTGCGCACATCAGAAACGCTTGGAGAATCTGGGGTGCCGAGCTGAATAAGGAGAACGCCGGTTTTTTTCATATTAATTGGTCCAACAACTTGGAAATTTCTTTGTTCAAAATTACCGATTTATTCGCCGTAGCAACCCTCGAAAAGCTAACTTTGTATCGTGGATCCATTTTTATTTCTCGAGCAAATCAATGCAAGTAATTTTGAAGCGGAAGCTTTGGCCACCTTTGAACGCCAATATAATAGTGTTTCGGTTTACCGTCAATATACAGACTTACTTGGCATACAACATCCGCAAAGCCTAGCTGAAATTCCGTTTTTACCCATCGATTTTTTCAAGAATCAGAAGGTAGCGCTGCACAATACACCAGTCATAAAAACTTTTCAATCCAGCGGTACAACACAGCAAAATAGAAGCCAGCACCACCTTACTGACCTGCGCTGGTACGATGCCGCATTGACCTTGGGGTTTGAGCGCGTTTTTGGTCAAGTAAGTGATTATGTATTTATTGCTTTATTGCCATCTTATTTAGAAAATGGAGATTCCAGTCTTATTTATATGGTAGATCAGCTCATTCAAAAGAGCAATTCACCGCTTTCTGGCTATTATTTGGGTCAAGTACAAGAAGTAGCGTTCATTTATGAACAAGCACTGGCATTGGGCAAAAAACCATTTGTATTTGGCGTCTCCTATGCCTTACTCGACCTAATGGAAGCGGGAAGTAAACTTCCTCAAGCATTCATTTTAGAGACCGGCGGCATGAAAGGACGTCGCCAAGAACTTACCAAGATAGCACTTCATCAACTGCTCAAAGACGGTTTTGGTGTGGCGCAAATTCTTTCCGAATATGGCATGACTGAATTGCTTTCACAGGCTTATTGCACTTTTAAGCAAAACTTTCAATGCCCGCCCTGGATGCAAATTCGAATTCGCGATGCCTATGATCCGTTCACAGAAGTACCTTTTGGTCAAAAAGGAGGAATCAACGTGATTGATTTGGCTAATCAAAATAGTTGTGCGTTTATTCAGACCGATGACCTCGGGAGGTTGGTGCCCGATGGTTTTTTGCTGGAAGGACGCATGACGGCTGCCGATATCCGAGGTTGTAACTTACTACTTGACTGAAACCCGAGAAAACTTACTAAATTTGTTAGAGATGTCCATACAAACCATTCTTTTACTCACCGTTATAGGCTTAGCTGCTGGCATACTCAGTGGTATGGTTGGAATTGGCGGTGGTGTTGTGCTCGTGCCTGCTCTTGTTTTTTTATTAGGCTTGAACCAACATCAAGCACAAGGAACTTCTCTATTCGTTTTGTCTTTACCTGTTCTTGTATTAGCCGTATTTAATTATTGGAAAACGGGCAACGTCAATTGGCGTTTTGGATTGGTTATTGCCAGTACGTTTGTGATTGGCGCCCTGCTAGGTTCCAAACTCACCTTACGCCTTCCCGAAGCCTGGGTAAAATTAATTTTTGGTCTACTTATGGCCTATGTTTCTATTCAATTGATACTCGCCGGCTACCACGGAATCAAACAAGATGAACTCTAACCTAAAGCGCAATGATTTAACTGCCCTGCTCGAACAGGTAAAGTTGTGGAGACGCCATTTACACATGCATCCTGAGCCTTCATTCAAAGAATACGCCACAATGGAATTCGTTTGTGAGGTGCTCGCCCAAAATGGTATTTCTTTTCAAAAAGGTGTGGCAAATACGGGTGTTGTTGCACTCATTAGCGCAGCTCATCATAAAGAAAACCAAGCCTGTTTGGCCTTGCGTGCAGACCTCGACGCACTCCCTATTCAAGAAGCCAATGAGGTTTCTTACAAGAGTCAGGTACCGGGCTGGATGCACGCCTGTGGGCACGATGTCCATACAAGTATTTTATTGGGTACTGCCGTGTTGTTGCAACAACACCGCGAGCAACTTCCTAGACCTATTAAACTCATTTTTCAGCCAGGCGAAGAACAAAACCCAGGTGGTGCAAGCCTCATGATCAAAGCGGGCGTCCTTGAAAACCCCAGTGTAGAAGAGCTCATCGCCTTACATGTATATCCAGAAATGGAAGTGGGTAAGGTAGGGCTACGCTCTGGTTTATACATGGCATCCAGCGATGAAATCCATGTCGAAATAATTGGTGTAGGTGGCCACGGTGCCTTGCCTGACCGCTTTATCAATCCAATCGATGTCGGTATGGCCTGGATGCAAAGTTGCAAGCGGCTTTTCGAGGAGCAGTGCCCCGCTGCAGTGCCCCAAGTACTTACCTTTGGTCGTTTTGAGGCCTTGGGCAGTACAAATGTTGTTAGTTCAATAGCCACCATCAAAGGAACCTTCCGCACCATGGACGAAACCTGGCGCTCCCAAGCCAAGGCAATTCTCCAAGCCGAAGCTTTGGATCTTTCAAAAAAAATGAATGCGCAAATCAATTTAACGATTAGCGAGGGTTATCCTTATTTAAAGAATGATATGGAGCTCACTGGCAGGGTACAGGCTATCCTTGGAAAAGAATTAGGCAACTCGAATGTGGAAGAATTAGCGCTGCGCATGACCGCCGAAGACTTTGCTTATTATAGCCATCATCGGCCGGTTTGTTTTTTCAGATTAGGAACTGGAAACATCAGTAAAGGACTCACCCATGCGGTGCATCACCCGCAATTTGACATCGATGAAAACGCCCTTGAAGTTGGCATAAGAAGTATGTTCGCGATTGCTGTATCATGAAAAAAATCTTTCTGATTTTCTTACTGACCTCCATATTTGCTTGTTCCAAATACCGATACAACGAAAAGCAATTACCTGGTTTTTGGACGGTCCAAACTGTGCGTATAGAAGACGGCGAAGGCTTTGTCTTTTTTGATAGTTTAGCAACGGGCAGTTTTTTAATTGATGCCGCAAAAATGAGCGGCAACGCAAATTATACGTATTCGTATTTTGGGCAGTATGATGTATCAGATGCTGTGATTTTTGATCAAAGTGCATGTTCTTTGAGCTCAGGGGGAGATTTCTTATTGATCGAAAGAGCGACGGATACCCTACAAGCAAAAATTATTGTGCTTAGCTCAAAGCACCTCACATTTGAGTACTACGATTACTTACAGTATCGCTTGAAAAGATTTAGTTGCGCTAGAAATTAGTGCGAGCTAATTAAGCACCTATAAAAACCCTAGTTCTAGTTTTGCTTCTTCACTCATCATGTCTTTGTCCCAGGGTGGGTCAAAGACGATATTTACCTTAGCGCTTTGAACACCTTCTACACTCGCCACTTTTTCTTCGACATCCTTGGGTAATGATTCAGCTACAGGGCAATTGGGTGAGGTGAGGGTCATGTCGATGAAAACGTGATTATCCGATTCTATTTTGACTTCATAAATGAGGCCAAGTTCGAAAATATCGACAGGAATTTCAGGATCGTAAATGGTTTTGAGCATCTCGACGATGCGGTCTTCTAATTCGTTCATTTGGATAGGCTGTGAAGTGCTTCGGTTTTCATGCGTTTGACCATGCTCAAAAGGCCGTTGGCTCGGGTAGGCGAGAGGTGTTCAGCGAGCCCGATTTGAGAGATAAAAAATAAGTCTGATCGAACAACGGTTTCTGGGCTTTCGTTGTTGTAGACGTGAATAAGTAGGCCAATGATGCCTTTGGTGATAATAGCGTCGGAGTCAGCACTGAAGTGCATTTTACCGTCTTTGATTTCGGTAGCGAGCCAAACATTAGATTGGCAGCCTTCGATAAGGCGGTCTTTGGTTTTGAGCTCAGGAGCCAAGGTGGGTACACTTTTGCCGAGTTCGATAATGTATTCATATTTGTCCATCCAGTCGTCGTAGATGGCAAATTCGTCGATGATTTCTTGTTGTTTTTCTTGAATGCTCATGCGCCTAAAATTTGCATGCTGCGCTCCAGAGCAGCAACAAAGGTGTCAATTTCTTCTTTCGTGTTGTAAAACGCAAATGAGGCTCGAACAGTGCCTGGTATTTGATAGAAATCCATAAGCGGTTGCGTACAATGGTGACCGGTGCGTACCGCAATGCCTTGTTTGTCTAAAAGAGTGCCGATATCGAACGGATGCATTCGGTCAATTGTAAACGAAACTACACTAGTTTTGTTCTTGGCCTCACCGATGATATGCAGCCCCTCAAAGGTATCTAAAATACCCTGGGCATATTTGGTGAGCTCGAGTTCGTGGGCAGCGGCCGCTTGCATATCGATGCTTTGCAGAAACGAGATGGCACTACCAAGGCCAATTGCGCCGGCAATATGTGGTGTTCCGGCTTCAAATTTGAGCGGAAGACTATTGTAGGTACTGCGTTCAAACGTGACTTTAGCGATCATGTCGCCACCGCCTTGATAGGGCGGCATGGTGTCTAGGAGCTCTTCTTTGCCATACAAGACGCCTATGCCGGTTGGGCCATAGACTTTATGCCCAGAAAAAGTGTAGAAATCGCAGTTGAGGTCTTTGACATCGATTGCTAAATGCTGAATACTTTGGGCGCCGTCTAAAAGTACTTTTGCGCCTACTTTGTGTGCTTTGGCAATGAGTTCTTTGACGGGGTTGATGGTACCTAGCGTATTGGAAATATGAATAATAGACAACAGTTTGGTGCGTTCTGAAAGCATTTGTTCAAATGCCTCTAAATCGAGTTCTCCTTTTTTGGAAATGGGAATAACGCGCAATACACAGCCTTTTCGTTCGCACAAAAGTTGCCAAGGCACAATGTTGGAATGGTGCTCCATGGCAGAAATAAGAATTTCATCTCCAGGTTTGAGGCGCTCGCCAAAAGAGAAGGCGACCAGATTGATGCTGTCGGTAGCACCTTTGGTAAAAATAATTTCTTCGGGGCCTTTCGCGCCAATGTATTGTTGAATGGTCCGACGCGCAGCTTCATAGGCTGAAGTTGCTTGTTGGCTCAGATAGTGCACGCCTCTGTGAATATTCGCGTTTTCGAGCGCGTAATATTTTGCGAGGGTATCGAGCACCACTTGCGGCTTTTGGGAGGTGGCGCCATTGTCAAAATAAATGAGCGGTTTCCCGTAAACTTTTTGACGGAGCGCGGGGAAGTGCTCACGGATAGCGGAAACGGAAAACGGAGTGTGCTCCATACTTTTATTTTTTTACAAAAGTACGGAATTTTGTTATTTTGAATGGTTCTAAAGAAGCAAAATAAAATAAAAACTTTTTGTAGCTAACCTAGGTTTTATTTGGCTTTTAGAACGACGTATGGAATGAGGATTTCCTCGAGAGATATGCCGCCGTGCTGAAAGGTTTGTCCATAATAATTAACAAAATGATTATAGTTGTTCGGATACACAAAGAAGTCTTGTTCGCGGGCAAAAACAAATTCGGCAGAAAGCTTCAGTTTCGGAAGTTGGGCATCTTGCGGGTTTTTGACTACGAATACATCTTTAGCCTCATAACTAAGCCCACGACCTGCTTTGTAACGTAAGTTCGTATTGGTATTGCGCTCACCGACGATGCGCACCGGTTTGGTTACTTTGATGGTGCCGTGGTCGGTAGTAATGATGAGCCTATGCCCTGCCTCGGCAATTTTCTTTAAGATGTCAAGCAGCGGCGAGTGTTCGAGCCAGCTTGTGGTAATTGAGCGATAAGCTGCTTCGTTATCAGCGAGTTCTCGAATGACTTCCATTTCTGTTCGGGCATGCGAGAGCATATCAACAAAATTGTAAACGATAAAATTAACGTCGTTGTCTTTCCATTGATGGAATTGGTCAGAAAGTTTTTTGCCTGCCTCGACGTTGGTAATTTTGTTATAAGACCACTTTACGTTTTTACCCAGTCTCTTTAGCTGCGCTTCTAGAAAGTCTTTTTCATGCATATTTTTACCACCTTCATCGTCTTCGTTTTTCCAAAGTGTGGGAAAGCGTCTTTCGATTTCTGCCGGGAGTAAACCGGCAAAAAATGCATTTCTTGCATAGTGCGTAGCGGTCGGTAAAATCGAAAAAACAATATCTTCTTCTTCCTTTTGAAAATAGCGACCCAAAATGCCTTCGATGGTTTTCCATTGGTCGTAACGCAGGTTATCAATAACCAACACAGCGAGTTTTTCTTTGCCAATAAAGGGTGCAATACGGTCTTTAATAAGGGTGTGGATCATCGTAGGGGCGTCGGGATCGCCGCTCGTCCAGTCCAGGTAGTTGTCTTCAATAAAGTCGCAAAAAAGTTTGTTGGCTTCTTTTTTCTGCATTTCGAAGATTTCGCGCATGCCTGTATCCTCGATGTTGTCCAATTGGAGCTCCCAAAATACCAATTTGGCATAGAGTTCTTTCCAGTCATCGGCATCCAGACGCCCCATGAGTTGCATGCCGAGTTGGCGAAATTCTTGTTGGTAGCTCGCGTTGGTTTTTTGACTGATGAGTTTGCTGTGGTCCAGGTTTTTTTTAATGCTGAGCAAAATTTGATTGGGGTTGACCGGCTTGATGAGGTAATCGGCAATTTTAGAGCCAATGGCTTCTTCCATGATGTGTTCTTCTTCACTTTTAGTGATCATAACAATCGGAACCAAAGCTTTTTGTTCTTTGATCTGAGCGAGTGTTTCAAGGCCGCTAAGGCCAGGCATGTTTTCATCTAAAAAGATGATGTCAAAATGCTGGCTCATGGCTTTTTCGATGGCGTCTTGACCGTTTGTAGCTGTTTCTACCTGATAACCTTTTGATTCTAAAAAGAGAACGTGGGGTTTGAGTAATTCGATTTCGTCGTCGGCCCAAAGAATTTTACCTTGCATATGTCTTATTTTTAATAGCTTTGATTGAATTTTTAAAGTTAGCAACTTGCCAGCGAACACCGCCCCTAATAACAAGAAGAAAATTATAAACGACCCAGTTTACGGTTTTATTTCTTTGCCACACGAAATTATTTTCGATATTCTCGAGCACCCTTACCTTCAGCGCTTGCGTCGCATTCAGCAATTGGGCTTAAGTTACCTCGTTTATCCAGGCGCCAATCATACGCGTTTTCATCATGTTTTGGGCGCTATGCACCTCATGACCCAAGCCGTTACGAGCATACGCCGCAAGGGTCACGACATCAGTTTAGAAGAAGAGCGCGCCGTTTGCCTGGCCATTCTGTTGCATGATATCGGCCACGGGCCTTTTAGCCATGCACTAGAATACGATATCGTCTGCGGCGTGAGTCATGAACAAATTTCTGCATATTTCATTGCAGAACTCTCCGTTGAGTACGGACAAGATTTAGCGCTCGCGCTCGAAATCTTTAAAAATGACTACCATAAGCCATTTTTACACGAGCTGGTATCGAGTCAGCTCGATATGGATAGACTTGACTACCTCAACCGCGACAGTTTTTATTCGGGTGTATCCGAGGGCGTCATTGGCAGCGAGCGGCTCATCGAGATGCTCAATGTTCACGAGGGGCACTTGGTGCTCGAAGAGAAAGGCATTTATTCGGTAGAAAAATTTTTAGTGGCTCGACGCCTCATGTATTGGCAGGTTTATCTGCATAAAACCGTGGTGGCTGCGGAATTCATGCTGATCCATGCGCTGCGCCGCGCCAAAGAACTCACCTTAGATGGTTTCGATCTTTTTGCCAGTCCAGCGCTCAAATTTTTTCTAGATCAAGATATTCGAGCCGAACATTTTGAGTCTGACCCAATGGTGCTGACTCATTTTGCACGCCTCGACGACTACGATATCTGGGGTGCAATCAAAGTTTGGCAATTTGCGCCCGACTACATTTTAGCGACCTTATGTTCTGGGCTCGTCAACCGTCAGCTTTTTAAAATAGAGATTTCCAAAACGCCTTTTAGCGCAGCGCGCTTGAAAGAGGTTCAGCAGCGCATAAAGGGAGAGCATGGCCTTAGTGAGCAAGAGCTACCTTATTTTGTGTATTCTGATATCCTGAGCAACAAAGCGTACAACGAGCAAAAGCACAACATCAATTTACTGCTCAAAAATGGCAGCATTATGGAGCTTTCCAAAGCCTCTGATAACTTGAATATCTCTGCACTTTCGACGCCGGTCGAAAAGTACTTTTTGTGCTACCCTCGATGAGCGTTTTTTTGAGATTTAATGATCACTGTTTTATTTAAAACGGCCGAAGTAGGAATCGTAATCAAAAAGCCTTCCGAAGATTTGATATACATAAAAAAGAAGCTCAGGTCAATGAGTTCTCCTTCAATATCAAACTCTTTATCGTAGATGCGCAGCGTTTCGCCAATATTGAGCGGATGATTGAAGTATAAAATCAAGCTTGCGGTGATATTCGATAAAATGGACCAATTTGCAAAAAATGCAATACCAATGACGGTAATTGTAGAGGTAAAAAAAACGATGAGGTCTTTGGTCTCGATGTTCCAAATTGCGGCAAATATTAGGATAAAGAAAATCGATAAAAAGAGGTTGATGATGCGAATAGATACTCTTTTTCTTTTGATATCGCCTTCAAACTTGGATAGAAAGCGCCCTACAGCTTTGCCCGCTAAAAAGCGGATTAGTAAAGTGACCGTTAATAAAATGAGCGTCTTGATCGCATATTGATAAAAAGCATCCATGAGTTTTGATTTAAAGCGTATCGGGTTTAAATTTCTATAAGTTTGGCGCGTTCCCAGTAGTGGTCTAAATTTGCTAACGTTTGGTCTTGCACGAGTAAGCCGTCGGCTTCCAAAAGCTTTTCCATTTGCTGAAAGCGCCTAATGAATTTTTGATTGGTTTGAGCCAGGGCATTTTCTGGCGATATATTTAAAAAGCGTGCATAGTTCACCAATGAAAACAGCACATCGCCAAATTCAGCTTCGATTTGATCTGAACTGCTGTCTATTTCCACTTTAAGTTCGGAAATTTCTTCTTGTACTTTTTGCCAGGCGTCATCTGCTTTTTCAAAGTCAAAACCAACGCCTTTGACTTTCTCTTGAATGCGCGTGGCTTTTACCAAAGCAGGCAGGGAAGAGGGCACTCCTTCGAGCACAGATTTTTTTCCTTCCTTAAGTTTGAGTTTTTCCCAATTTGCTTTGACCGTTTCTTCGTCTTTGGCTTCGGTATTTCCGTAGATATGCGGATGTCGGTAAATGAGTTTATCACAGATTTTATGGAGGACGCTTTCGACATCAAAAAGACCTTGTTCGCTGCCTATTTTACTGTAGAAAATTAAATGTAGAAATAAATCACCGAGCTCACCCTCTAAACCAGCGTAGTCTTTTTCGGTAATAGCATCGGCCATTTCATACGTTTCTTCTATGGTGAGGTTGCGCAGGGTTTCAAAAGTTTGTTTTTGATCCCAGGGGCAGCGATCCCGAAGTTCGTCCATGATTTGGAGGAGGCGTGCAAAAGCGATTAAACGAGAGTCCATACTACAAAGTTAGCAGTTGAAACGAGCTTTTGCTTAAATTTGAAGATGCGTCTGCTCAACTTTTTATTATTTTCCCTTTGTTTTGGATCATATTTAAAGGCACAGCCCGGTTTTGAATACCGTCAGAAACTTGGTTTTTTACTTGCGCACCGCGGCCTTATGGCTCATTTGCCTGAGGCGCCGGCTGTAGCTGCTGAATTCTCCTATATCTACCGTGCTCATGATGCAAAATTATGGCATACCGCTTATCGCCAACCCTTAGTTGGGGGTACTTTTTTTATTGGTTCTGTAGGCAACAACCAAATTTTGGGCCGATTTGCCGGCCTTTATGGCTTTGTAGAATTACCACTCGTTAAGCTTAAAAAGTACCGTATAGATTTCAAGTTCGCAACCGGCTTGGGCTATACCAACCGTCCTTTTGATGAGGTTTTAAACCCAGAAAATGTAGCGATTGGCTCTCGAATGAATGCAATGATGTGTTTTGCACTCAAAAGTAGCTGGCGTGTGCAAGATTATGGCCTTACTTTCGGTTTAGATATGACGCACTTTTCAAACGCAAGTTATCAAATGCCAAACTTAGGAGTCAATGTGCCGTATTTATCGCTCGGCGTTCAAAAGTTTGTTGCACCCGAACAAAAAGAAAATCCAAGACCTGAGCTAAAACGCCCTGACCTACAATTTGGCCTAACGGGCATAATTAGTGGCAAGGAGATGAATCCAAAAGGAGTGGGGCGCTTTCCAGTATACGCGGCGTCGCTATTTGTACGCAAATATTTGGGGCCTAAAGCGGGCTTGGAAGCATCTATTGACATCATTTACAAAACCAGTTTGCTTTCGCACCCGAGTTATCCGCAAGCTGCAGGCCTAGACCCGCTGCAGATTGGCTTGTTTGTTGGTTATGTGCAACCGTTTGATCGCTTGCATTTCATCTATGGTGCAGGCTTCTATTTGCGCGATGTCTTGCGTCCAGATGAATTCGTATACCTCCGTTTGGGAAGCCGCTACGCGCTCAGTACAAAGCTAGATGCCATTGCCACGCTCAAAACGCATTATGCAAAAGCCGACTACATGGAACTCGGCTTGGCTTATCATTTTTACAAATGAAGTACCTGATCGCGTTCATTTTAATTTTGCTTTTAGTTGCTTGTCAAAAAGCACCTGAACGCACCTGTTGGAAAGTAACTGGCACTATCGAAAATATGATTGCGCCACTTTCTTCCTTTCAATACTTGTATATCCATCCTCACATTGAAGTGGCGCTTTTGCAAGACTCCCTCAATTACGTCGAGTGGCAGGCTGGAAGCAACTTATTGTCTTTTTTGTCAGCGGAAATACAAGCCGATACCCTAAAGCTCTATAATAAAAACAGCTGCCGTTTTCTCAGGTATCAAAAAGGCAAAGTAAAAGCAGTGGTGCATTTTACATCATTAAAAGAGTTGCATTTGGCAAATAGTGAAGCAGTCCGAACTGTCAATACGTGGCTTGCCGAAGACTTACTTGTTTATCTCAAAGAAGGTGTTGGCGCCGTTGATTTGAACATCAGTGCGCATAAAGTAAGCGTTCGCAACAATTACGGTTGGCAAACACTACAACTAACGGGTACGGTGGGTTCCTTATTTGTTGACCTAGATGGTTCCTCATCGCTGCAAGCGTCTAGTTTACTCGCAACGGACTCCATTTCGTTTAGAAGCATATCGCCAAGGGCATGTTATATCACGGCTGATCAATTGTTCGTGAAAGCTCAACTTTATGGCGCCGGAAATTTATATTATCATGGTCAGCCAAGTCAAATTTTAAAAACCGAGTACGGCACTGGTCGGGTACTAGCTCACTAAACACCTCAACAATGAATATTACCCGCAATGTTTAGATTTTTTCTTGTTCTCGTTTTTTTTCAAGTTTTTGCTACGAGTGCACAGTTCTCGCTTTCTGGAACCTATGATGGATATGTCGCGGTTTCAAAAAAAGGGGTGTCAAGTTTGCCATTCATGGTGTCACATGCCAAAATAGGTGCTTATGAAATTAATTTACTAGAGCTCGAGCTGCGCTTTACGCACAATGCTTGGTCGGCGCAGTTTTCACCTGCTCTTGGCTCGTATATGCAAAACAACTTTGCCTTGGAGGCTTCGCATAGGCGCTATCTTTATGAAAGCTACCTGCAATATGCTCAAGGAAAAAACGAGTGGGCTATAGGAACGTTTAGTTCACCGTATACCCAAGAAACACCACGTGGTGTCGATCAAATTTCTGCAACCCGAAGTTTGGCTGCAGAATACGTTCCTTATTATGTTTCAGGTTTGCGTTGGACGCGCAGTTGGACCTCGCAATTCAAGACCCAGTTATTTGTAACGAGTGGTTGGCAACGTTTATTATTAAGCGCTGTGCGTCCGAGTTTTGGTCTATTGTTTCAGTATGAAAAGAAAAACTGGAAATACAATTGGAGCCATTTTTATGGAGACCTTGCGCCTACAGGTAAAATAGATCCTTTATTGGTTCAAAATAGGTGGCGTTTTTTTCAGGAATTCAATATAGGCTACGCTAAAAATAATTGGACGCTCCAGTCATGTGTATACGGCGGTTTGCAAAAGCAAACTGGGGCATCCCAATTGAAATTTTGGTTGCAGGGAAATTTACAAGCGAGTTATACTGTTAATGATCAATTGAGTTTGAATGCCAGATCTGAAATATTTTATGACCCTAGTATGGTCGTATTTAGTACCGCCAACACTCCATTTACCTCGGTTTCTTCGGGCTTTATGTATCAGCTTGGACCTGTGCTGCAAGTTGGTCAAGAAATCCGTTACTTTTTATCAAGACAGATAGAAATCCCGGTCTATTACAGCTTTTTGCGCCTGAAATTTTAGTATTTTTGAAGCTAAACTCTCGTCATGAAAATCCTTTCATTTAATGTAAATGGCATAAGGGCTGTGGTCGGCAAAACCTTCATTGAAGACATGCAAGCCCAAGCTCCAGATGTCATTTGTTTGCAAGAAACCAAAGCCACGCCAGCGCAAGTTGCCGAGGCAGTGGCTCCGCTGTCTGGCTACCAAGTATTTGCCAATTCAGCTGAAAGGAAAGGGTATTCTGGAACCGCTATTTTAACCAAAGTAGCGCCAATTTCGGTTTCTTATGGTATTGGCCTGCCCGACCACGACACCGAAGGCCGCGTGATTTGCGCAGAATTTGAAAGTTTTTTTCTGGTAACCGTTTACGTACCCAACTCTGGTAGTGAGCTTTTGCGCTTGGTTTATCGCCAAACTTGGGATACCGCGTTTTTAGCCTACTTGAAGAATTTAGAATGTAGCAAAGCGGTAGTGGTTTGTGGCGACTTCAATGTGGCGCATCAAGCCATCGATCTGGCACGTCCTAAAGAGAATTACAACAAAGCAGCTGGCTATATGCAAGAAGAAATCAACGGCATGAATGCCTTTGTTGGTGCAGGCTTATTGGATAGTTTTCGGGTCTTGCATCCAGAATCCATTAAGTACTCCTGGTGGAGCTACCGCGCCGGGGCTCGCCAGAAGAATGTGGGCTGGCGCATTGATTACTTCTTACTGAGTGAAGCCTTTACGCCAAAGCTTAAAGAAGCGTTTATCTTGAACGAAGTATTAGGATCCGATCATTGCCCTGTTGGCGTGATATTGGCTATATAATGATAATGGAGCACCTTAAAGATACTTTCAAGCACAAGGGCCGTAGGCGTCAGCTCATCCAAGAATTAGCCGAAATGGGCATTCAAGATGAACGCATTTTAAATGCCTTTGATGCCATTCCTCGCCATTATTTTCTAGACCTCGCTTTTGACGAACAAGCTTATACCAATATGGCTTTTCAAATTGGTTCTGGGCAAACCATATCACACCCTTATACCGTCGCTTTTCAGACTGAGCTCCTTCAAATCCAAAAAAGTCAACGCATACTAGAAATTGGTACAGGTTCTGGTTTTCAGACCTGTATTCTTTGTGCCTTAGGCGCTAAAGTTTTTTCCATTGAACGGCACCAGCCGCTGCATACGAAGGCAAAGCGCATGATCGAGTTTTTTAGTTTCAATGCCAGTCTTTTTTTTGGCGATGGCTACAAAGGAAACCGCGTCTATGCACCCTACGACCGCATCTTAGTTACCTGCGGTGCACCAGATATACCTATTGTACTCATTGAGCAATTAAAGGTCGGTGGCCTTATGGTGATTCCAGTAGGTGAAGGAGCGGAACAAAAAATGCTACGCATACACAAAAGCTCAGATACCGATTACAGTACCGAAGAATTTGGTACTTTTAAGTTTGTACCCATGTTAGAACGCACCGTAAAATAAAATGATGCAAGTACTCCTCATCGACGACGAACGCGCGATACGCCGAGCGCTTCGCGAAATACTAGAATTCGAAGGCTGTGTAGTTGAAGAAGCCGAGAATGGTGCGCAAGCCCTAGACAAGCTCAAGGCGCATACCTATGAGCTCATCTTTTCCGATATCAAAATGCCGCAAATGGACGGTTTGGAATTACTCGATCAAATTATGGCATTAGGTATCGAAACGCCTTTGATCATGATATCTGGTCATGGCACTGTAGAAACAGCGGTTGGCGCCATTAAAAAAGGTGCTTTTGACTTTATTGAAAAGCCGCTAGACCTCAACCGAATTTTAGTGTTGTTGCGCCAAGTAAAAGACCGCAACCTGCTTGTACAAGAAACCATACAACTTAAGCAAGTCGTTAAGAAAATAAAAGGCTCAGCAATTATAGGCGAAAGTCCTGAAATTGAAGCCATCAAAACCATGATTGAAAAAGTAGCGCCTTCAGATGCGCGCGTGCTCATCACTGGCGGCAACGGGACAGGTAAAGAACTGGTAGCTCGTTCATTACATGAGCTTTCACCGCGCGTTAAAATGCCGTTTATAGAAGTCAATTGTGCCGCTATTCCAGCTGAACTCATCGAAAGCGAGCTATTTGGGCATGAAAAAGGTGCCTTTACCTCCGCCATCAAAGACCGCAAAGGAAAGTTTGAGTTGGCTTCGGGCGGAACACTTTTTTTAGACGAAATCGGCGATATGTCACTCTCTGCTCAGGCTAAAGTTTTGCGTGCGTTGCAAGAAAACGTCATTCAGCGGGTAGGAGGGGAGAAAGACCTCAAAGTAGATTGCAGGGTGTTGGCTGCCACCAACAAAGATCTCCGTTCGGAAATCAATGCGGGTCGTTTTAGAGAAGATTTATTTCACCGTTTAGCGGTTATTCTCATCCATGTACCTGCGCTCAATGAGCGCCGTTCTGATATTCCTTTACTCGTGAACCACTTTTTGAAATTAGTTTGCCAAGACCACGGCATTGCTCAAAAAACCATAGATGTTGCTGCGGTTCAAGCCCTGCAAGCGCTCAATTGGACCGGTAATATCCGCGAACTGCGCAATATCATAGAGCGCTTGGTCATTTTGTCCGATCAGTGCATTACTGCAAATGATGTGCAGCGCTATGCGAATCCAAACCATTAATTCGTAAATTCAACCCAAATTTTCAGCATGAAACTGTCTTTTAAATCATTTCTACCACACCTTGTAGCGTTGGTGCTTTTTGTGGTTTTGCCTTCCATTTATTTTTCTCCACTTTATGACGGCTATGCCCTCAAGCAAAATGATATCCGTCAGTTTCAAGGGATGTCCAAAGAAATGTTCGACTACAAACTCACACACGACCAACAGCAACCCAACTGGACCAACGCCATGTTTTCTGGTATGCCAACCTATCAAATATCCGCCGATCAGCATTCCAATTGGCTTACGTATGTCGATCAACTTCTCAAATTGGGCTTGCCGCGTCCGGTGGGCATTTTATTTGTGTCCATGCTTGGTTTTTATATTTTAGGGCTTTGCCTGCGCCTTAATCCCTGGCTTGCCATGATTGGTGCTCTTGGCTATGGTTTCTCCACCATCAATATCTTGTATTTGGGAGCAGGCCATATGTCTAAAGTAAATGCCATTGCCTACATGGCGCCTGCACTCGGGGGTCTTGTATTGGCATTTAGAGGCCGCTGGCTGCTGGGCTCAGCAATTTTTGCTTTATTCATGGGGCTAAACATTACGGCCAATCACTTACAAATGACTTATTATTTGGCTTTTATTTTAGGCGCAGTTGCTATTGCAGAGGTGATCCGTTTGGCGCTTGCTAAAAACTGGAAGCCCCTTGGCTTAGCAATGGGTGGTCTTGCGCTAGCGAGCATTTTGGCACTGCTTTCCAATGCCAGTTTACTCCTTACAACTCTTGAGTACAGCAAGTACACCACAAGAGGAACCTCTGAACTAACCATTAAGGCTAAAAACGGTTCTCAGCAAGCCAAAGAAGGCTTAACCACAGACTACATCCTCGAGTACAACTATGGTGCGCGTGAATTACTCTCCCTATATGCACCTAATGCCAAAGGTGGTAAAGGCGACCTTATTGCCAATGACCCCGATGCGCTTACCGACACCGACCCTACTTACATAGAACAAGTTGGTCAAATGAATCATTATTGGGGTGGGCAGCGCATGAGTGGTGGCGCCTTTTATTTTGGTGTGGTGCTGCTTGTATTTTTTGTTCTAGGCCTTCTTTTTGTAAAGGATACGCTGCGTTGGCCATTCTTGTTATTAAGTGTATTGGTGCTCTTTTTAGCCTCCAATCAAATGAACTTCTTCAATGATTTCTTTATTCATCAATTTCCGATGTATAATAAGTTCAGAGACTCCAAAATGCTTTTGGTGTTATTGCAGATCATGGTGCCAACTATGGGCCTTATGTTTTTGGATAAACTTATTAAAAATGAAGGGCTCTGGGGGCAAAAGAAATATTGGTACGGCGCTATGGGTATTGTGCTGCTCTTTGCCATTGTACTCGTGCTGAGCCCGAGTATCTCAGGGACTTTTATGACCAAAGAAGAAGTGCAGCAATTCACCGAAGCAACCAAGCAGGTCAAAGATCAGAGCCAAACCGCGTTTTATCAGGGCTTGCGTCAGTCCTTAATCGATGCCCGAATCGCTATTTATAAAGCCGACATGCAGCGCTCTTTGTTTTTAGTCATTTTAGCGTTAGGTGTAGTGGTCCTTTTGTTGCGTACACAATTAAATAGGATGTTGGTTATTGCCATTGCTGGTGTGCTGGTCTTGGCCGATCAAATGAGCGTGGCCAAGCGCTATCTCAATAACGATGACAGCACTGGTGTACTAGAAGCCTACCAGTCTTTAGACGAAGCAAGTATTCCTTATTCGGTATCGCCTGCCGATATCAGTATTATACAGCAAGAAAAACCCAATCCAGCACTCGCGCAGCAATTAGAGGCGGCTTACGCCGACTTTATTTATTACAAAGATCTTTCCGACCAAAGCGTGCTGAGTACCTACGCCGCTTTTGGCGCCTTAAATTTGTCGAGCAACTACCGCGTACTGAACCTCAACGGCACCATGGCCGAGACAAACACCAGTTTTTTTCATAAAAGCATAGGTGGGTATCACGGTGCTAAGTTAAAGAGATACCAAGAGTTTGTGGATTTTCATTTTTCACCGGCAGTTCAGGCGCTCAGCACAGCAGTGAATGAGGCCAAAAACAACAAATTGCGCACGCTTGCTCTTCCTGTAGGAGCTACTCAGGAACAACTCCAGCAAATTTACGACACCCTCAGCATTGAAAGTTTGGCTTTAGTTGGCCAGGCAGAATACTTGAACATGCTCAATACCAAATACATCATCCTCAAGCCCAATCAGCCTGCCGTGCGCAACACCAATGCCAATGGCCCTGCATGGTTTGTTTCAGAAGTTAAAGTGGTGCCCAACGCCAATCAAGAAATGTTGGCTTGCGGATCAAAAGTACTGACCAACAGCAAAACACAAGCCGTAGTTCATCAAGAATTCAAGTCGCAGTTGGTAGGCCTCGGCCAAGATTCTACTTCGCAAATTCAGCTCTTGAACTATGACCCATCTGAATTGCGCTACCGTTCCAATGCGAAAGCCAAGCAATTGGCTGTGTTCAGTGAGATCTACTATCCTGCGGGTTGGAATTGCTATATTGATGGTAAAGCAGTTGCCAATCTTCGTGTCAACTATTTGTTAAGAGGTGTTGTGGTACCCGCTGGCAAGCATCAAATAATTTGGAAATTTGAACCGCTTACTGTGCAAACAGGTTCAACACTGGCAAGTATCGGATCAGTTTTATTGCTTTTGGGCTTCTTGTTATCGCTCTGGTTTACTTATAAGCACGCAACTCGTCTAGCGCAAGCACCCCAAAAGTAGTATTGTGCCAAGCCCGTTTTAAGCGCTTATTGTCAAAAAGTAAATAACTCGGAAACACACCTTCTGCCGCAAGCATCCAAAGCGCAGCATCTTTGGTGTAACGAATCTCAATGCTTCGGTCTAGTTTCATTCGAAATGTTTGCAGTGCGCCGGGGTCTTCTGATACGAGGCAATAGACAATATTTAGCTTTTTATTTTGTTTGGTCAACCGATTCATTATCTCGGTAGTTTGCATGCAATAAGGGCAACCTGGCAAAACAACAACGGCCAGTGTTGTGCCTTTTGGCGGATGGTTTATAACGGTCTTTGGTAGGTAGGTTTGGTTTTGAAGATCGGGTTGGTAAATAGGATAAAAGAAGAAGTAAGTTGCAAAAGGCAGGCAAAAAACAAGGGCTAACAATGGAAACAAGATCCATTTATTCATCCGGATCTTTTTCACGGTCCTAAAAAGTAGCCATCCGGTCAAGAGGGCAAGCAAAAAAGGAACATACTTGGCTAGCGTCCAAGAAAAACCTAAGTTGAGTAAAAACGTTTCGATGGCGTTGTTCATGAGATTATACAAATGAATAATGAATGAAAGAAACCTCTTCTGAGGAGAGACTGCATCCAAAAGGAACATAACCTTTAAGCTTTAAGTAAGCTGCACTTTTTTGAGATAAATGTGGGTTTGTGTCTTTAAACATGCGGTCGTGGAACTCGATCAAGAGCTGATCAATTTGTACTTCAGAATCCTCGAAGAGGGTTTCGAGCACCTCATATTCTGCGCCCTCGATATCCATTTTGAAGATGGAAATGTGCTTGGATGGAAGTGTTTTGAGGAGTTCTTTAAATGTGCGCATCTGGACTATGACGGCTTCATTTTCATTCATGACTGCAGAAATTTTGGTGCTGGCAGAAACAGCACGTTCATCTTTGGGTAAGTAAAAAGTGACTTCGCCATCAATAGTAGCATGGAGACCAAAATCAAAATACTGAAATGTAGCTGGTAATTGTTGTGTTTGTAGCCAATTTAATGATTTGGGCGTGGGGTCGTAGGCATACACTTGGAGCTTGTATTTTTCAATGAGGGCAAGGTCAAAACTGATATCCTTTCCGATGCCTACCGATACCACGAGTTGATCTGGTTGTAGTAGCGGTGGATGTACATAAAACCCACCATAGATACTCCCAAGCCACTTTTTTTGGATGCCGATGCTCGGCTTTAGAAAGGGTAGGAGCTGCCAATTGTGTGCTATAAACATCCGGAATTTATGGCGAATAGCTCTGTAACTTGATAAAAGGGAGAGTAAGAAAATCTTCATGAGTCAACCAAAAAAATGAATGTAGCGCCTGACAAGGCGATGCCCAAAGTAAGAGGTAAGAAAGAAAAACCAATTTTTAGGGAATAGACCGGATTTTAATAGCAAACGACGCGATTTGGGTAATTGGTTGATCAAATAATAATAGCGCGCTAGGGTGCCGTGAAATTTCTGAATACCAATCCTACTTTCTTTTGGGTAGCGCAGTTGATATTGTTCAAGTAACGAAATACCAGCCTGATGATCTGAAACCCTATATTTTTCATTAAAGGATAAGTTCTTGCCTTCTACATATCTCGTAAAAAGTAGATTTGGTAATTCGATACTTGTTTGGTTTTCAAAAAGCCGAACCAGCCAATCGTAGTCTAGAAAGCCAAATTGCTCTTCGAATTCAATGTGTTTGAGTTCGGCGGAAAAAAGCAAGCCAGAAAGGTAAATCACTTGCCCCTTGTAATTGCGCTGCAGCAATTGAAAAAAGGTCTCGTTTTTATTAAATAAAAGCGGGCTGCTGATCTTGTTACCTCTGCGTATGCTGCGTTTATTTTGGGTGTCGATAATTTGATACGCGCCGCTGATAATTGGTGCTTGCTTGCAAACCGCTAACTGATTTTTTAACTTGCTTGGCTCCCAGTGGTCATCGTGATCACAAAGACATATATATGTTCCGGTTGCCATGCGCAAGCCTACATTACGTCCTTTGTTAGGCCCTCCCGAATTGTACTCATTTTGTAAAAAAAGGACTGGAAATTGTGCGCAAAGCGCTTTGGTTTGATCGGTAGATTGATCGTCAATGACGAGCACCTCTAGTTCAAATTCTCGACCTAAACCCTCTTGCTTGAAAACGCAAGCCAAGGTTTTCTCTATCACCTTTGCCGAATTATAGGTGCATATGATGACGCTAACCTTTGTCATTGGATAGCAGTTCTTTGAGGAGTTGATCTATTTTTTCAGCAAGCGCTTTTCGAGAATACGGCAATAAGGCTTCTTTGCGTTGCGGTTTGACGGCACACATTTCTATGATTTGAGGCCAATGAATCTCGTCCTGAAAACCCACAATGTGTGTACCTGCTTGCTTGCGTAAAATTGTTGCAGTGTCGCCTTCCAAAGGCCCGACGGCTAAAATGGGTTGTTCGCTTGCGAGGTATTCAAAAACCTTACCCGGGATAATACCCATTTGGTTTTTGACATTATTAATTGGCAATAAAAGTAGGCTGCAAGCAGAAAGTTCTTCAATGACGCGCGCATGCGGTACAAATTGCTCTAAGTGGGTATATGGCATGAGGCCAGCTTCTTCTATGTCAGCGCGTACACTTGCGTCGAGCGCGCCAATGAGTCGGATCCGAAGTTTGGCTGCAAATTCTGGGTTGTTTTGGGTAAAACGACCCAAGCTTTTCCAAAGTGCACTTGGGTTGCGGTCTTTGTTGATAGAACCCGTATGTAAAATGGTGAAGTGGGGGTCTGGTTGCTGCTGAAAAGCTGAAAAATCTTCAGGGGCAAAACCGTTTGTAACTAGCGCTACATCTCGCCCGCAAAGGGCTTGCGTTTGTTGTTGCCAGTTGCTGCTGACAATAGTGAGTAGGTCTGCTTCTAAGAGCACGCTTTTTTCGAGGGCTTGGTGCTTGGCTAGGCCAAACCGATTGAGTGGAAGCTGTTCAAACCAATCGATTTGAGTCCAAGGGTCGCGGAAATCTGCTATCCAAGGTAGTTTGGTAGCACGCTTGACATTGCGTGCAATAAGATGCATGGTGTGCGGCGGACCGGTTGAGATAAGCGCCGCTACTTCATTGGTTTGGAGGTAGTCGATGAGGTAACGGCTTGCAGGCTTAATCCAAGCCATTTTGGCATCTGGAATAAAAAGATTAGCCCGTACATAAAGTGCAATGCGTTGTAAAAGGCCTGGCTTCTTTTTGCCTTCTTGCATAAAACCTGTTTGCAGTTGCTTCCCTTTATTTCCACTGAGACGCATGTAGAGTTGCGTTGGCTCCCAGATCGGAAGTTTGAGTACCTCTATGCCCTCCGGGATCTGAGCAAGTAGTTTGGAATCTTGCACAGGCGCCTCGGGGTTGCTTGGTGTAAAAATAATGGGGTCCCAGCCTAATTCTTTCAGATAACGGGTAAAATGCAGCCAGCGTTGAACGCCAGTGCCGCCGCTAGGTGGCCAGTAGTAGGTCAGGATCAGTATTTTTTTATTGGCCACTCAGTTTATTTTGTAGTGCTTGGAGCGCTGCTGCGAGGCCCGCTGGGTTTTTACCGCCAGCCGTTGCAAAGGCTGCTTGGCCGCCGCCACCGCCCTGAATAAGTGCAGCAACCTCACGGATCCATTGTGCGGCGTTCCATTGTTTTTCTGCGGCAAGTGCTTCGTCTATAATGACCGTTAGCCCACATTTATCGGCCTCGCGGTGCGCTAGCACACCCACAAAAGGGCTGAATTCTTGACGCAATTGGAAGAGGATGTCTTTAGCGCTTGCGGCGTCGGTTTGGATTTCTTTGAACAAGAAGTGCAGACCATCTTGCGTTTGCACTTCATTTTTGAGTGCATTCTTGAGGGCTTGCGCTTGAAGTTTGGCAAATTTTTCGATTTCCTTACCAAGTGCAGTATTCTTTTGCTGCAACTCCTCAATGGCCTTCACGATGTCGTCTGGTTTTTTGAGCAAGGCTTCTATATGCTCGAGTTGAGCGGCTTTGTCTTTGTAATACTGCATGGCGGCATGGCCGGTGATGGCTTCTATGCGGCGAATACCAGCGGCAACGGCGCTTTCTGCAACAAGTTTAAACACCCCGATTTGGTTGGTGTTGGAAACGTGAATGCCACCACACAATTCGATGGACTCACCAAATTCAATAACGCGAACGGTGTCGCCGTATTTTTCTCCAAAGAGTGCCATGGCACCTTTTTTCTTGGCACTTTCGATATCGAGTGCGCGGTTTTCTTGTAAGGGTTGTGCGGCCTGAATAGCTGTGTTCACCGCTGCTTCAATTTCAGAAAGTTGTTGGTCAGTGACCTTCGCAAAATGCGAGAAGTCAAAGCGCAGGCCTTTTTCTGAGACCAAAGAGCCTTTTTGCGCTACGTGCGTGCCCAAAATACTGCGCAAGGCGTGATGGAGTAGGTGGGTGGCGCTGTGGTTTTTGGCGGTGTGTTGTTGTTTGGCTAAATCGATGCGGGCCTCAAAAGGAGCATCGAGTTGGCTGGGTAATTCGGTGCTGAGGTGCACAATGAGGTTGTTCTCTTTTTTGGTATCAAAAATTTTGATGCTTTCTGTACCGTTAAGCAATACACCGCTGTCGCCAATTTGACCACCACCTTCTGGGTAGAAAGGCGTTTGATCCAAAACGAGTTGATAAAACGTCTTGCCTTTTTGGCTTACTTTTCGGTACTTGATGATTTGAACGGATGCCGTTTTGTCGTCGTAACCAATAAATTGTGTTGTCGTATCTGGTTGTACTTGCTGCCAGTCGTCGGTTTCTATAGTAGTGGCTGCTCTAGAGCGGTCTTTTTGTATTTGGAGTTCTTGTTGGAAACCCACTTCATCTACCTCGAGTTCGTTTTCTCTGGCAATCAAAGAGGTGAGGTCTAGCGGGAAGCCGTAGGTGTCGTAAAGTTCAAAAACAGCTTTTCCATCGAGTTGTTTGGCGCCTTGTGCCTTGACGCTTACGATGAGATCGTCTATGCGCTTAATGCCGAGTTCGAGCGTTCTAAAGAAACTCAATTCTTCTTCTTTGACCACTTTATTGATGAGTTCCTTTTGGCTATTGAGTTCTGGGTAAGCCTTGCCCATGAGGTCGGTGAGGACCATGGCGAGGTCGCAGAGAAAGGGTTCTTTGAGGCCAAGGGTTTGGTAGCCATAGCGCACTGCTCTGCGCAAGATGCGGCGGATGACATAACCAGCCCCGTTGTTGGCAGGGAGTTGGCCGTCGGCAATTGAAAAGGCAATGGCTCGGATGTGATCGGCAATGACGCGCAGCGCGATATCGGTTTCTTCAGCCCTTCCGTAAGGAATATTGGCTTGCTTTGAGATAAACTGAATAAGGGTTTGAAAGAGGTCGGTGTCGTAGTTGGATTGCTTGCCTTGCAGGGCCATTGCCAAGCGCTCGAGGCCCATACCGGTGTCGACATGCTTAGCGGGGAGTGGCTCAAGGCTGCCATTGGCCTTGCGGTTGAACTCCATAAATACGTTGTTCCAAATTTCAATCACTTGGGGGTGGTCGGCATTGACCAATATTTTGCCGTCGCGTTTTGCGCGTTCTTCTTGGCTGCGGAGATCGACGTGAATTTCAGTACAAGGGCCGCAAGGGCCGGTGTCGCCCATCTCCCAAAAGTTGTCTTTTTTAGAGGCGAGAATGATGCGGTCTTCAGCGATGTATTTTTTCCATATTTGTATGCTTTCACTGTCTTGCGGCACGCCGTCTTTTGCATCGCCTTCAAAAACGGTAACGTAGAGTTGATCAACAGGAATTTTATAGACGGTGGTGAGTAGCTCCCATGCCCAGCCAATGGCTTCTTCTTTGAAGTAATCGCCAAAAGACCAATTGCCCAACATTTCGAACATGGTGTGGTGGTAGGTGTCTACGCCCACTTCTTCGAGATCGTTGTGTTTGCCCGAAACGCGCAAGCATTTTTGCGAGTTGGCGACACGTCGGTTGGCAGGAACTTGGTAACCCAAGAAAAAATCCTTGAATTGGTTCATGCCGGCGTTGGTGAACATCAGGGTAGGGTCGTTCTTGACCACCATTGGGGCGGAAGAAACGATTTGGTGTCCTTTACTTTCAAAAAAGTCGAAAAATTGTTGGCGAATTGCGGAAACGGTCATGTGTAAATGCTGAATTTACAAATTTAGGAAAATGCGCCGAGCTTCGTGTATCTTTGTGTAAATACAAACACAAATGGATTTCATTTCTTCTGAATTACAAGCTTATGTGAGCGCACACAGTTCTGAGGCTTCGGCATTGCTCACAAAAATAGACCGCCAAACGCATTTAGAAGTACTGCAGCCCCGCATGCTCAGTGGTCATTTTCAAGGCCGTGTTTTGAGCATGATTGCCAAGTTGCTGCGCCCTCAAACCATTTTAGAAATTGGTACTTACACGGGCTATTCTGCCTTGTGCTTGGCCGAAGGGCTTCAGCCCGAAGGCAAACTCCTCACTATTGATGTCAATGAAGAGTTGGAACAACGCGTGCGGTCGTATTTTGCTGCTTCAGATTTTTCCAAACAAATTGAATACAAAATTGGCAATGCCGCTCAAATCATTCCTTTACTCGATCTGATGTTTGATTTGATTTTTATCGATGCCGACAAACAACAGTATCCACTTTATTACGAACAAGCCCTTGAAAAACTGAATCCGGGTGGTTTTATTTTGATCGACAACGTATTGTGGTCGGGGAAGGTGCTCGACGCTGCCCATCAAGACAAAGATACTGCGTTGCTTCGCGCGCTCAATCAGAAAATAAGCCAAGACACAAGAGCAGAAAAGGTATTGTTACCCATTAGAGACGGCTTGTATTTGATTCGTAAAATTTAACAAATATTTTACATTGGAAAGTTTGCAGATCCAAAATACTGCCTTAAATTTGTCTCAAGATTACAGTTCATAGTTGTAGTTTTAGTTTATAGTTTTAGCATGGTTTAGCAAAAAGAGGAACAAATAGCGTTTGTTCCTCTTTTTGTTTTTTAGGCGTCTATGTTCATTGTTAAAGTTCCTTCAGTAGCAACTTAAGCTCATTCAAAATGAGTGCTGTTGCCCCCCAAACAATTTTTTCTTGTAGTACAAAACAAGGATGGTCTTTCAAGATCGCACCTCCCGGAATATGGATATCTTTTTGAATACAACTTTCTTGCTTTAATAGCTCTGAAATTGCGATACTAAAAATTTGCTGAACCTCTCGGGGGTTGGGTTGGAGTAGGGGTGCTTCTTC
Source organism: Flavobacteriales bacterium UBA952 (assembly GCA_002293185.1). Taxonomy (GTDB): domain Bacteria; phylum Bacteroidota; class Bacteroidia; order Flavobacteriales_D; family Crocinitomicaceae; genus UBA952. Next base: position 535,394 of record DBCS01000008.1, read on the forward strand.
ATGTAGAAATATAAACGGGCTGACTTCAAACCCAGAAACGGGAATCCATACGTTCGAAAGGGTTTTGATTTGCTGGCCGTTGTTGATCGGGATGCCAATTTCTTCAAAGGACTCTCTTCTGGCGGTGAATTCGAGATGTAGATCTGTTGGGTCTGGTTTCCCGCCTGGAAAGGCCATTTGGCCGCTGTGTTGCCCGTTGTAGGTACTGCGTTCGATCAAAATGAAATACCAATTAGTGTCTTTTTGATAGAAATGAATGGCTACTGCTGCGGGGCGCTTTGCTTGAGCAGCGTGGCTTTCTTCAAATTGTTGGCGATAGCGCTTGTATGGCGCATGGGCTGCTTCACCTGGAAGTTCTTTTTCAAAGCATTGGAGCAACCAATCTCGATTCATCTTACAAAGTTCGGAATTCTTTAAGAATTCTATTAAATTTCATTATTTTTTAATTTAATGTTAAAAAAGAGGGGGTAATGTTGAAAAAATGACATAAAATTTTGCTTGACCCCCTAAATATTAGATATCTTTGTCAAAAATTATTAAAAATGGCAACAAAAAGACTAAGAGCGTATCAAGATGTATTGCACCGTGAACCCAAGCACATTGATTACAATGGTAAGCTTTCGGATCTTTTCGGTCAAAATGTATTTCACCAAGATGTCATGCGGGAGTACCTTCCTTCAGACACTTACAAATTCATGACAGAAGCCATTCAGAATGGTACCCGCTTAGATCGTAAATACGCAGACCAAGTGGCTAGCGCCATGAAAGACTGGGCCATTTCCAAAGGTGCAACGCACTACACCCACTGGTTTCAACCACTTACAGGAACAACCGCAGAAAAGCACGACGCTTTTTTAAAGCCAATTGGCCCAGGTAAAGCCATTGAGCGTTTCGATGGCGACATGCTCATACAGCAAGAACCAGATGCATCCTCTTTTCCTAATGGCGGTATCCGCAATACTTTTGAGGCTCGTGGTTATACGGCTTGGGACCCATCTTCACCTGCTTTTGTTATTGGCAAAACACTTTGTATCCCGACCATTTTTATTTCTTACACTGGTGAGTCTTTAGATTATAAGATGCCTTTACTCAAGGCCTTGAATGCCGTAGACCACGCAGCGGTTGAGGTATGTCAGTACTTTGATAAAAACGTCAACAAAGTAAACGCTACCCTAGGTTGGGAACAAGAATACTTCTTAATTGACTCCGCGTTGTTCAATGCGCGCCCTGACCTCATGCTCACAGGTCGTGCACTTTTTGGCCATGCTCCGGCCAAAGGTCAGCAACTAGAAGACCACTATTTTGGATCTATTCCTGAGCGCGTCAATGCGTTTATGCGTGAGTTTGAGGTGGAATCTTTATTATTAGGTATTCCAGTTACTACCCGCCACAATGAAGTAGCGCCTAATCAGTTTGAGTGCGCACCAATCTTTGAAGAATGTAACTTGGCCAATGACCACAACTTGTTGTTGATGGACATCATGGAGAAAATTGCACGCAAGCATAACTTCCGCGTGTTATTGCACGAGAAGCCATTTGCTGGCGTGAACGGTTCGGGTAAACACAACAACTGGTCTTTGAGCACCAACACGGGTGTCAATCTTTTAGCTCCGGGCAAAAACCCAAAATCTAATTTGCAGTTTTTGACATTTTTTGTCAACACCATTATGGCCATCCACGACAACGCTGATTTACTCCGCGCTGCCATCGCTTCGGCAGGTAATGACCACCGCTTAGGCGCCAATGAAGCGCCTCCAGCGATTATTTCTGCGTTCATCGGGACGCAGCTTTCTGGCCTCCTCGACGACCTTGAAAAGAACATCAAAGCCGGCAAAATGACGCCCCAAGACAAAACCGAGCTCAAACTCAATATTGGCAAAATACCGCAAATCTTACTCGACAACACTGACCGTAACCGCACCTCTCCATTTGCTTTTACAGGTAATAAATTTGAGTTCCGTGCGGTTGGTTCTTCTGCCAATTGTGCTTCGGCAATGATTGTTTTGAACACCATTATGGCCAAGCAACTACGTGCTTTCAAAATTTCAGTAGATGCACGCATCGAAAAAGGAGAGTCCAAAGACGAAGCCATTCTTAAAGAATTGCAAGTGCTCATTAAAGCCTCTAAGAAAATCCGTTTCGAGGGCAATGGCTACGGAGACGAATGGGTTAAAGATGCCGAAAAACGTGGCTTGTCTAATTTAAAAGATACGCCTCGTGCACTGCAAGTGTGGCATGATCAAAAAGTCGTTAAATTATTCAATGACTTAGAGATACTCACCCCTCGTGAGCTCGAGGCACGTGCAGAAATTGAATTTGAAAATTACATCTTAAAAATTCAAATTGAGTCTCGCTTGATGGGCGACCTCGTTCAGAATTATTTTATTCCAGCAGCCGTCACTTACCAAAATAAATTGATTGAAAACGTGCAGGGCTTGATGAGTGTGTTCGGTGAAAAAGCAGGAAAAGCTGCCGCTAAAGCACAACTCGAATTGCTCGAGAAAGTGTCTTTACACATCAACAAAATGAAAGATGCCTCCGATACCATGTTAGCCGCCCGCAAAGTAGCCAATAAAATCGAAGGTTCAGAGCAAAAAGCATTGGCATACTGCGATCAAGTCAAAACACATTTTGATGAAATTCGCTACCACGCTGATAAACTCGAGCTCTTGGTAGAAGACGAACTTTGGCCCTTGCCTAAATTCAGAGAATTACTTTTCATCCGCTAAAATAGATAGGTTTCGTTTTAGAGTGGAAAAAAGCCCCGTTGTTCGCAACGGGGTTTTTTGTTATTCAATAACCTTGCCTAGCAATTTCAAAAACTCACCAGCCGCAAAATAGTCTTCTTTGAGTTCCCAGCGGATGGTTTGTTTTTCAGTACTCACTTTGGCGGTGCGCGCAGAGAAATCAGAAATACCGCGGTAGATAGGGAAGAGCTCGAGTATTGCTGCTGCCCAGCCGGCGTTTTCTAGCTTCGTGAGCAGGGTAGGGTCTCCGGCAAAAACAATGGGTGCAGGGCTTTGTTCGGTAAAAAACTGCCCATTATGAAGATGCTTTTTAGGACTGCTGCAGATATATAATTGCTTGCCACCTTCTTTTTTGATGGCGTATAGTGTCTCGTTGACCCGTACAAAATTGGAAGCCCATTGCCAGTCTGCAAAAGCACTTTTTGCAGCTGCTAAAAAATCTTCTCGGTGCTGACTTCTATCAAAGGTAAGAAGTGCTTCAAATTCTAAGGCGAGTGCTTGCTTGGTATTGAGCTTTGCACCGTAATAATTGACCGAAGCCGCATTGATCAGACCAAAGAACTCCAAAGTACTTGGTAAATTACTCAGTGCAAGGGGGCTGCTCATATGAAAACCATTTGGACGAAGGATGTTTGTGGCTTTTTTGCTCGTTTTGGGTAACTCCAGCGAGAAAGCATGCTTCTCCCAGTTGAGGGTGTAGGTTTGTTGTTGCAGTTCAAAAGTATGTTCTCTGGATTTGAATTGTTTGGTTTCAAACTTGAGGCCCCTTACACATTCTTCAAAATATTTTGCCTCTCGATCATTAAGGCTTTCCGTAAAAATAAAAACGCCTTTTTCAATCCCGAAATACGCGTTTTGCTGCCATCCGAGTTGAACACCTTTGCCGGGTAAAAACAAACAGGATAATTGTTTTTTAGGATGTTCTAAAAGATAATAGGCAACGGCTCCGGTAAGATCAAAATGAAAACCTGACAAGGCAGCATTCGGTTTTTCTTTGAATAGTAAGGACATCTTTTGAAGTGCGTCTTGAACGGCTTCGTCTTTTGATTCGAGTTGTTGCTCGAGCAACCAACTTTGAACAACTTGGATTGGTAAAACTGAAAAACTGAAGACTTGCTGCTTGAAAGTAGGCACCTGCGCAGCCCTAGACTCGGGTAAATCTAAAAATGGAGCGAGCGCGTAGCTCAAATAAAGTAAGAGCAAAACAAATAAGCTGAATACGAGTTCTTTGAGCAACTTCACGGTGTAAAGATATGGCAAAGATGAATTGTTTATCTTTAGCCAATGAAGTTCGGCGCAAAATTTATTTTTTGGTTAATAGGTTGGAAGGTAGATCCAACCCCACCGGAAGGCATCAGTAAATGTGTTATTGCTGTTGGGCCACACACCTCTAACTGGGATTTTATTCTAGGGCGCTTGGCGTTTTATCAATATGGTGTGAAAGGCCGCTACCTCATGAAAAAAGAATTATTTTGGGGGCCGCTTGGTTGGTTTTTGACAGCCATTGGTGGTATACCAGTAGACCGCAGTAAGAAAAATAACCTCACCGATACGGCTGTTAAGTATTTCGAAGAGAATGAAAGCATGTATATGGTCTTTTCACCCGAAGGAACAAGAAGTTACAATCCAAATTGGAAGAAAGGATTTTATTATGTTGCTGAAAAAGCAAACGTGCCCATTTATGTGGCTTATATCGATTTTGCTACCAAAACAGGTGGTTTTCATAGTTTGGTATGGCCTTCAGGAGATGCCGAAGCCGATATTCAAAAAATCAAAAATATTTTGAAGCAGTATAAAGGTCGGTTTCCGGAGCTCGGGATCGATTAGTTTTTGGGATATTCAGCAATGCGGCCGGTTTTGGCGTCGTAGCCATAGGGGCAGTGTTTGCAACCGCTTTTGCAGCAATAACCGCGCTTGAGATGGTACTGTTCCTTAAAAACAATATACCCTTCTTCAGATAAATAGTAATCTTCGTCGTTTAAATGACTTTTTTTAGAAAATCCAGAAAAATCTTCGCTCATGAGTACTGATGTGTCACTGTGGTTTGCAAAGTTAAAAAGTCGTTCTAAACTTGAACCCTTCAAACTCTCTTTCGCTAACAAAACAGCTGTAAAATTGTTCGTCAAACGCGACGATTTAATTGATCCATTTATTTCAGGCAACAAACTCCGCAAATTGGAAGGCAATTTAATGGCAGCTAAAGCTACAGGTGCTGCACAAATTGTCACCTTCGGAGGCGCATATTCCAATCACCTTTTGGCCAGTGCCGCCGCCGCAAATGAAATGGGTATACCAATAATTGGAAAGGTGAGGGGCGAAGAATTAAATGAGAAAAGTAATCCAATGTTGCTCGAATGCAACCGCTTGTCTATGGACCTCCAATTCATCGATAGAACCACCTATACCCAAAGCAAACACCAATCCGGCCTTTCGAAAGACCACGACAAACCCACTTGGCATATTCCAGAAGGTGGCGCCAACCCAGAAGGCATTTTAGGTTGCACAAATATATATAAGGAAGCAGTTGCTCAAAACAACAACCAACATTTCGATGCCGTTTTTATTGCCCAAGGCACCACCACCACCAGCATGGGTATTTTAGCAAGCATCCCACCATCAACCCAACTTTTTGTCGTGCCCGTCTTGAAAGGTTACGACTCCCTTTTTGAAATGCAAGCGCTGGCCTCCAAAGCCAAACAAAACCCACTCACCGCCCACCTCCAGTTCAATTGGAATCAAGTCACTGTCCTGGACACCTACCACCACGGCGGCTACGCCAAAACCACCCCCGAACTCCTGCACTTCACTACCACCTTCAACAGCACCCAACAATTCCCCATCGAACCCACCTACACCGCCAAGGCCCTTTTCGCGTTACGTGACCTGCTTCAAAAAGATGATTCCCGGCTCATAAACCCAACGAAATCTACCCTCGAACCAATGTGCATTTTGTTTGTTCATACGGGCGGAATACAAGCAATTGATTAACAGTTACATTTTCCTGGATTTTTATTGTGTATAACACATAAATGATTGTTAATATCATAGTAGGGAATTTCTTGATATAACATTAACAATCCGATAATTTTAACCTCCTATAACTAAACGACCTTTGCTCTAAATCTACGACTATGAAATTTTTTAAGATATTTTCTTCGATTTGTTTGTTGGCCCTATTTTCCTTGATTAGTGGGAGAGTGTGGGGGCAGGTGGTTTTACAAGAAAATTTTGTAAGTATAACAATTGGAGACAATACCAGCACAAGCGGAAGTGGTACGGCATGGAATGGTAATTCAAATTTTCCAATAATATCTCGTGCTTATCAAGCAGGCGGGGCAATAAAATTGGGTTCCAGTAGCAATAATGGATCAATAACTTCTTTAGCAATGGATTTAAGTTCAAATAATGGATTTTTTAACCTTTCATTTAAGGTTAAGGGTTGGACAACTGTTGAGGGAAATATTCAAGTATATTTAAATAATACTCTTGTTCAAACAGTGACTTATGCCTCTGTTATGTCTGGAGGTTTTCAAAATATAGATTTAAATTTAACAGGGGGGACGTCGAATACTGAATTGAAACTTCAGACCTCTGCCAAAAGAGCATTTCTAGATGATATTGTTGTCTCAAAAATTATTTGGACAGGTACTTCTTCAGCTGATCCCACAATTGCAAATAACTGGATTCCGGCGGCGGTACCGGCTTCTACAGCGAGTGTAGTTATTCCCTCAGGATTAACAAACTATCCAAGTTTTGCGAATAATACTACAACTAGTTTCGGTTCAATCACGATCGATGCAGGGGCTTCATTAACCTTACAGTCTGGAGCTGAACTCACCCTCACCGGCACCCTTACCAACAACGGTACATTGACGCTTGAAAATGGGGCAACATTCATCCAAGGAACTTCACTTGCTGGTTCTGGTACTTACAATGTAAAGCAAACAGTTACTGGTGCAGGTGGTGCTGGGTCAGCTCCAACTGGGCGTTTCTGGTATATGGGTGTCCCTTTGAATAATTTGACAAGAGGAGCGGCTTTTGGAAGCGCTGGCACAGACAATCGTTTGTGGTCATGGTCAGAGTCAGGTCAACCACAATGGAGTTCAACAATTACTGATAATAATGCACCTCTTGTTCCAACTACTGGATATGTTTTCAGAACGAGTGCACCTTCAACAACA
>DBCS01000003.1 GCA_002293185.1 Flavobacteriales bacterium UBA952
TGTTGGGCATGTAAATGTATTACGCTAATGCAACAACGCCCAATGGTGCGTGTCCGAGATTTAGGACGCATCGATTACAAACAAGCATGGGATCTTCAAGAGGAATTGCTCAAAACGGCTGTTGATTGTAAGATTTCCAATCGCAAAAATGAAACAGCTGTTATGCCTCAACAGCATTTGTTATTTTGTGAGCATCCGCATGTCTATACTTTAGGCAAGAGTGGTGCTTTTGAAAATTTATTGCTAGATGAAGCACATTTGCAGCAAATAGATGCGCAGTTTTATAAAATCAATCGGGGAGGGGATATCACTTATCATGGTCCAGGTCAATTAGTCATGTATCCAATCCTTGACCTCGAGCAATTTTTTACAGATATTCATCAATACTTGCGCTATTTAGAGGAGGCAGTTATCCGAACGTTGGCTCATTTTCAAATTACTGCTGCGCGCTACGAGGGCTTAACAGGCGTTTGGATAGATGCCGATACGCCTCGTGCCAGAAAAATATGTGCCATGGGGGTGAAGTGTTCTCGATGGATTACCATGCACGGAATAGCCCTTAATGTGAGCCCAGACCTTGGTTATTTTGGAAATATTGTGCCTTGTGGTATTCAAGATAAGGCCGTGACCTCAATGGCCAAAGAGCTAGGCCGCGAAGTTTCTATTACAGAAGTACAAAAAGTATTGTTACGTGAAATGTCAGCAGTATTCAATTTTAGTATTCAAGAAAAATGAGAGAAGAATTATTAGGCCCTAAAGTGGAAGGAATCTCGTTAGCGCTAGTAGAATTACCTATAGAAGGCGGAGAACCCGAGTATGTTGTGTATATGCTGAGTAACCGCGAAGATATCATTGAAGGAATCATTGTGGCCTCTACTGGCTATGGTCTTGATCCATCGGGGCAAGAAATCAAAACTTCTACATTGCGCAAAGGTATCGAGGTGATGCTACCTAATGAGGCGGCAAGGATTGAACCACTCATGCCGGATTTATTTGGACTCAATAATGAGTTTTGGGTCAGCTTTTGGGCCGACGATGTAATGTATGACAAGCGTTTTGTCTTTGAGGCAAATACAATTGATCCAAAGAAATTTGTAGCTATTCCGCAGTTGAAAGCGAAGGGAATCATTATTGATTAACCTAAGAATCAATATTTTATCCTTGAATTAATGATAAGTTACTAGACTTTTCCCAGTCATTTCAATTGGGCTTTGAAGGCACATCCGTTCTAGGATAGTTGGAGCTACATCGGCTAAAATACCATCGGTAATTTGAATTGAAGGATCTTTTGTTACCAAAACTACAGGAACCGGATTCATACTGTGCGCTGTATTTGGGCTGCCATCAGGGTTAACAGCATAGTCGGCATTGCCGTGATCTGCAATGACTAAAAATTCATATCCGAGCGCCTGACCGCATTCCACTACTTTTTTCAATTGTTGATCAACTGTTTCAACAGCTTTCATGATGGCTGAAAACACACCGGTATGGCCCACCATATCTGGATTGGCAAAATTGAGACAAATAAAATCGGGTTTATACTGCGCCATGTGTTGGCTTATCGCAGCGCCCACTTCAACAGCACTCATTTCGGGCTGAAGGTCATAGGTAGCTACCTTTGGGGAGGCAATCAAGAGGCGCTCTTCGCCCTCAAAAGTTGCTTCTCTGCCACCGCTAAAAAAGAAAGTGACGTGCGGATACTTTTCTGTTTCAGCGATCCGGACCTGTGTTTTAGCAGCTTTAGAAACGACCTCGCCAAGGGTCATTTCCAGATTATCTTTATCGTAAATGACACGCACGTTCTTGAAACTCGCATCGTAGTTCGTCATCGTGCAGAAATACAAATCTAGCGGATGCATGTTGTGTTCGTCGAAAGCTTCTTGTGTGAGCGCTACACTTAATTCGCGTGGCCGGTCTGTTCTGAAGTTAAAGAAAATGACAGCATCACCACTTTCTATAGTGCCGTTAGCGTCTATGAGGTGTGGCAATATAAATTCATCAGTAACGTCGGATTGATATGACGTTTTGATTGCACTGCTGGCACGATGAGCCGTTTCTCCTTCTCCGTTGACCATTAAATGATAGGCCTTCGCTACGCGCTCCCAACGTTTGTCGCGGTCCATGGCGTAATAACGACCAATGAGGGAGGCAATTTTACCGTTTTGCGCACTTAAATGCGCTTCGAGTTGTTGAATATAAGCCAAACCGCTTTTTGGGTCGCAGTCTCGGCCGTCGGTAATGGCATGTATGTAATAATTTTCAAGGCCAAAATCTTGCGCCATGTCACAAAGCGAATGCAAATGTGCTTGGCTGCTGTGTACACCACCCTCTGAAACCAAGCCTACAAAATGTACTTTTTTGTTGTTTTCTTTGGCATAGCCAAATGCGTCAAGGATTGTTTTGTTTTGCTGAAATTCGCCATCGCGAATGCTCTTATTGATGCGCGTTAGCTCTTGGTAGACGATACGCCCCGCGCCAATATTGAGGTGCCCCACTTCTGAGTTGCCCATTTGCCCCTCTGGTAAGCCTACATCTTCTCCAAAGGTCCGTAAGGTTGCACTGGGGTAGTTCGCCAATAAACGATCCATAAAGGGGGTTTGTGCTTGAAAAATAGCATCAGAAGAGCTTTGGTCACCAATACCCCAACCATCGAGAATAATTAATCCTACTTTTTTGTTCATATGGGTAAAATTACCTCAAAAATGCTGCCCTGAGGTGAGTTTTCAAAACAACGGATGCTGCCATTGTGAAGCCGTACATATTCGCCGACAATATAAAGTCCCAATCCGCTCCCGGCTTGCTTTCTTGTCTCTTCAGACCCGACTCTATAGAATTTTTCAAAGATTTGGGCGCGTTCACTTGCTGCAATACCAGGGCCTTGGTCGGCAATTTTGATAGTGACAAAACGATCTAGTTTTTCAATTATGATCGTGATTTGTTGCTGTGTACCGCCGTACTTGATGGCATTCTCGAGCAAATTAACGAAAATGGTTTCGAGCATATGCGGATCAAAAGCGCCCATGAGTTGGGCTGGCATTTGGAGTTCAAGGAGGGAAGCACTGAATCGGCTCTGATACCTACTGACCAAATTTTGAGTGAGTGCGCTTAAATCTAGTTCTTCTTTCTGCAATTGAAACAGTTTGTTTTCTGCTTTGGTCGCATTTAGAATGTTCTCGATGAGTGCACCGAGGCGTTCGTTCTCTTCTAATGCGCCATGAATAATTCCTTCTTTTTTTTCTTCGGGGAGGTGGTGTTTTTGAAGTGTTTGCAAATAGAGCTTGAGCGCGGCAATGGGCGTTTTGAGTTCATGGGTTATGGTCAGTAGAAAATTTTGTTGCTGCTGCTGTAAGGCCAGCTCTTTGGAGATAGATTTACGGATGCGGTAAATGCCAAAAGAAAGAATCAGCAAGAAAACAGCTCCTTCGCCAAGTACCATCCCAACACGTTTCGATAATTGCGCGTTGTCTTGGGGTATAACCGTGCTGAGTTGAATGAGGTGATAACCCCACCAAAGAAATTGAACAATGACATAAGCCCCCAGAAAATACAACCAATATGCAGATTTACTCTTCTTCAATTTCTGGTGTTTTGGGTTGGTTTTTTTTAAAGATATTGCTGACTTCTCGACCAATTTTTTGAATGGTTTCTACTCCTGCCACGAGAGGTGCTGCATTGATGTCGTCGTAATTAGAGAATGCTGGGTCATTTCCGATAGCGCCCGGATAAATCAAGAGGTAGTCATTGTTGTCAAATGCGCGCTCCATATTTTGTAAAATCTGATCCATTTGAGCATCATAGGATACGCTTCCTGCTCTACAGGCTACTACAACAATGAGGTCGCTGTTTTTCTTTTGATACATCGGATAGAATTCTTCTAACGATGCTAATTCTTGAAGCTTGAGTTCCGCATCAATTTTATTTGCTTGCGCAACTTTATCAAGGCGCTCAAAGGCAGTGGCTGAGCCGTACAAATGAATCGGGATTTTAAGCTCTTTACTCAATCTTAAAACACGCTCAGACCATTGTATAAATGTTTGCTCGAGCTCTGCAAGCATTGGTGCCACCACCACTATGCGATCGTAACTCACGCTTGGTTTTTCGAGAGAGCAGAAAAATACCGTTTTTCCGCAGGTGCTCAGGAGGTGTTCGCGGTCATCTCCAACCATTCGTTTGATGATATTTTTGTCCAGAGAATCATTCACCAAAACGATATCAGCAACAAGTTCTTTTGATACCCTAGCAATTCCTGAAGAAAAATTGTGGTCTATGGTAGCTATGGTACTAAGTTTGGCTTCGTGTCCAGAGTAGTGCTTGATGATTTCTTCTAGTGATTTTCTTGATTTTCGGATCATGCGCTCTGCGTTTTCGTTGTCGGGGTATACACTAACCACAGAAATCGGATTGATGACTTGCGGGTCCGTGACAAGCAAAGCAAAATCTAATAAGCGCTCGTTGCCTTTGAGTTCATTCATGGAAACCATCAGGTGTTTGTTGCGCAAGCGCATTTCGTTGTCTTCTAGGTCACTATTTTCTGAAATATCTAAAAGCAAGCGTTTACCGGTATTCTCAGTAACAAATGAAGATGTCATGCTTGTAAATAAGATAAGGAGAACGGTTCCATTTACAATATTTAGACTTAGAATTCCATTGCCGTCATTGTAGCCTACCATAATGATGGCAAGTGTTGCTGCAGCATGAGCAGTACTCAGCCCAAAAATCATTTGACGTTCGTTGGGTGTTAATTTAAAGATGAGCTGGGTAGCAAAAGCGGCTAGCCATTTAGAGAAAATAGCAAAGCTCGTAAGTACTGCGGCTATCAATAGTGGCCATGAACCCTCAAAAAAGGCTTTATAATCAACAACCATCCCAACAAAAATCAAAAAGAAGGGAATAAATAAAGAATTGCCAATAAAATCGATGCGGTTCATTAAGGTAGAGTGGTGCGGTATGAGCTTATTGAGCACCAACCCGGCCACAAAAGCACCAATGATATGCTCTACACCAGCCACTTCAGCCAAAAACGCTGCAAAAAATACAACAGAAAGCACAAAAATGTATTGAGAGGTTTTCTCACTATCGAGCTTGCTAAAAAACCAGCGGGCAATTTTAGGAATGACAAAAAACATAATCAGTGAGAACATCAGTAAAGAAGCCAAAAGCCTCATCCAGAAGCTAAAGTCGAGATCGCCTTGTGCTGCACTTGAAATGATCGCTAAAATAATAAGTACGGCAGTATCTGTTAGAATGGTTCCGCCAACAGTTATGGCCACAGCGGGGTGTTTGGCAAGCCCGAACTTACTTACGATGGGGTAGGCTACTAATGTGTGTGTAGAGAACATACTGGCGGTGAGTAGCGCTGCAAGTGGAGAAAGATGTAGCACTTCAGTACAGAGTGGATAACCGAGCGCCAACGGGATAATGAAAGTAAGGAATCCGAATCCGATACTTTTTTTAAAATAGCGCTTAAATTGCCGGAGGTCTAGCTCGAGACCCGCCATGAACATAATGTAAAGCAAACCAATGGTAGAGAACAATTTAATACTTCCTTCGGCTTCCATGGTGCGTTCACCAATGAGGCCTAAGCCATGCGGCCCAATGAGAACGCCAGAAAGAATGAGTCCTATAATGCCAGGGATTTTCATTTTGCGCAACACAATGGGCGAAAGCAAAATGATAAAAAGCAAGATAGAAAAAACCAACACCGGATTCTTCAGTGGAAGATGAAACTCTTCAATCAGGTGTTGGAAAAAATAACGCATAGGTCTCTATTGTAGCATTCGATTGGTGTCGGTTGCAGATGTTGGTGCACTGAGCGCATTGATATCGATATCGGCCGGTGGAGGCGTATTGCTGCGGTTTACGACAGGTGCTTTGATGAGCCCGTGGTGTTCAGCTAAGGCGCTCATGTAAGTTTTGAGGCTACCCAAACGGTTTGAATACAGACCTTCACCCATGCCCATTTCGCCGTTTTCAGAGGCGGCTTGTTCAAGTTTGTTGTAGAGTTGGGGCAATACTTTTTTGTAAAGCATTTGTACTGTACGCTCGAGGTCTTTGGAGAAAGCATCTTTTGCTGTGCCTTTTGCAGCAACTTGTTGAAAAGTTGAGCGCATTTTAAGGAGGGCGTCGGCTACTGCAATGAGGTCTTCGGCGTTTTCTTCATTGCCCGCCTTATCGATCGTACTATGCTCAAAATAAGCGATGACTGTTTTGTAATTATCAAGTATTTTCTGGCCAATTTCCGCAGCCTTTTTAGGCTGATCAAGCATGTAGTAGAGCTGTACGTATTCGTGCAGTATGCCCGCATTGAGTGGCCGGATATCCTGACCCTGGTACATTATCTGATTGTGTGTTTTATTGGCATTTAAAGAATTGAACGGATCTACCGGATTAATATCTCCGTAATCTAAAACGGTTTCTACTGGCATGAGTTGCATGGCGCGATCGAGCACTTTAATAGCCTCAGCTTTGCGGTCTAGTAAAAAGAGTTGCTCTGCCAACAATAAGAAGTTAGCGCGGTACTGAATGGTATGGCGGCGCGCATAGTAGTCTGTGAGCACACCAGGGTTGGCCATATCGCCAAAAATATAGCGCTCAAGCATGTTTTTCTCCATCTGATTCACGTCCATGAGTGCGGGCTCTTGCTTAGCCGGCGTTAAGGCATAAGCCATTCCAACTTGTTTGATATACCCCGCACTTAAAAGCGCAATAGAAAAGGCTGAGCCTCTATTGCTCGAAAAGTAAATGCCTCGCTCCCAGTTGTTATTGGCAACAACGTCCATCATCATGACTTCGTCGCGGGTAAGCGCTTGATTGCGCTCAGGGTCAAATTCAAAGACCATTTCTTCGTGTGTATTAGAAGATTTGGTCTTTGGATCGAGTACGCCTGCATTAATGGCATTCTGACGATTCACTTTTAATGCAAATTTGGTAGAAGGGAAGAAGCTGAATTTATTTTGTTCGTCTGTAATCATATTGGCATCATCTCTGACAAACGCCATGGCTTCCGTAAAATCTACTGTAGCCCAAATGCGCTCAAACTGATCGAGCAGCTCTTGCAAATCCTGTGCACTATTATTCTTGAATTCAACTTGCCCATTGCGTGCAGCTTCATAGAGGCTAAAGATTTTTTGGTATTTGTCTATGGTGGCGGCAATCATGTTGGTTGAGTCCGTATTGGCAATTTGTACTTTTAAGGCCTCTGCCTCAGGAGTGCTGGCAATAACATCCGCAAATATGCCTTTTACACGCTGGTCAAAATAGCCCGCAGCCATTTTAGCCTCTGCTGGGTTGTGCTTCAAGCGCAAGTTCAAGACCTTTTTAATAAGGGTATCGGACGGGTTCTGAGAAAACAATTGCAACAAAGGCATGAAATATACTTGGTCGGTGTTGCCTGCATACATCAAGATTTGATCTTCTCGAAATTTGATAGGCAAGGGCTCAGATTTATACGTCTTGAGCTTCATTTGATTGGTATACCAATCGGTACCCATTAAGGAGAGGTTACAGACCCGGACGTCGGTGCGCTTGCCTTCTACTTCTTGCAAGTACCATAGCGGGAAGGTATCGTTGTCTCCGTTGGTGAATAAGATTCCATTTTTACCGCAAGACTCGAGGTAGTTGTGTGCGAGGTCTCTGGCACTGGTTTTGCCGCTGCGGTCGTGGTCGTCCCAGTTTTGCACACCCATGAGTACAGGAACAATTAAACCAAGCGCAGTAGCTACTGCAGCACGCTGCTTGCTGTCTTTGAGGAATTTTTTGAGCGCATCAAAAATTGCGTACACGCCAATTCCGATCCACATGGCAAAAAAGTAGAAAGATCCTGCATAAGCGTAGTCTCGCTCGCGCGGCTCGTATGGTTTTTGATTCAGATAGACGACAATAGCCAAACCAGTAAACAAGAAGGCCAGCGTGATAATAAATGCGTCTTTAGGTGTTTTTCGGTAATGAAAAACCAATCCAATAAGCGCCAAAATAAGGGGCAGCATAAAATAAGTATTGCGCGCTGGGTTGTCCTTGGTAAAATACGGGGTGTGTTCTTGGCTTCCAAGGCGGCTTTCGTCTAGAAAGGAAATACCAGACAACCAGTTGCCATGCATATTGTCTCCATGGCCTTGAAGGTCGTTTTGGCGGCCAGCAAAGTTCCACATAAAGTAGCGGATATACATAAAATTGACTTGGTAACGCAAGAAGTAAGTGAGGTTTTCGCCAAACGTAGGAAGGCGTTTGCCGTCACGTCCAATTTCGGTATTGGCGCCATCGTTTTCATCGTAACCGGACCACTTGGCATAGAGCTGTTTGTGCAAGCTAGCACCCGAGCCATCTCCGTTGTACATACGCGGGAAAAACGTGGTTTGGGCATAAGTGGCAACTGCTCCTTGGCGAATACTGGCATTACTTTCATAATATTTCTCTTTGATGCTATAAGCACCATTGTTGGCTTTGATCCAGGCTTCGGCGTCTGCTTCTTTAGTAAACGCTTTCACTTCAACGTCGTTTTCAATGACCACAAAACGACGGATATAATAAGGCGAGAGGTCTTTCCAAGCAGAGCGGTCTAAAATTTTAGGACCATTTTCGGTCATTTCTTCTCCGTTGCGCAGCGAATTCCAGTATTGCCCAAATAGGATAGGAGCAGAACCATATTGCTCGCGCTTGAGGTAGGAGTGGAGGGTTACTAAGTTTTCGGGGTCGTTTTCGTCGAGTGGAGTGTTGGCATTAGAGCGAATCACAATTACGGCAAAAGAGCCGTAGCCAATCAAGAGCATCACGAGGCCCATCATGGCGTTGTACAAAATTGTTTTGCCACCACGTTGTGCATAACGCACTACAAATAGACAAGCGGCGATAAGTGCAATAAAAAAGAAGATGGTACCGCTGTAGAAAGGCAAACCAAGGCTATTGACAAAAGAAACTTCAAAACTTGATGCCATGGCAATACTGCCAGGAATTATGCCTTCTTGAATAAAACCAAGCACAACAATAGAGATCAGGCCAGTCAATAACAAGCCTTTGATGCTCACTTCTTCTTTTGTGCGGAAGTAAATCATGTAGCCAATTGCCGGAACAACAAGAATGCCCAATAAGTGGACGCCAATGGCTAAACCAAGCATAAAAAAGATGAGCAATAACCAACGGTTCGGGCGCAACTCAGATAGTTTGGCGCCGTGTTGGCTGAGTTCCATTTCTTCGTCCCATTTGAGGATAGCCCAAAAGATAACAGCTGTAAAGAGGGAAGCCATCGCATAAACTTCACCTTCTACTGCCGAAAACCAGAACGAGTCAGAGAAAGTATAGGCCAAAGCTCCAATGCCTGCTGCAGAAAAAATAGCAAATTGATTGCCACCAGTGAGGGTATCTCCTTGTTTGAGTACAATTTTTTTAATGAGCAGCGTAAGAGACCAAAACATGAAAAGAATAGTCAGGGAGCTCGAAATTGCAGAAAGCGCATTGATGTAAACAGCTACATTTTCAGGAGCCGCAAAAAACGAGAACAAACGCCCGAGTACCATGAAAAGTGGAGCCCCCGGTGGGTGACCAACCTCTAGTTTGTAGGCAGCAGTAATGTATTCACCACAGTCCCAGAGACTTGCCGTTGGTTCGATAGTCATGAGGTAAACCGCCGAGGCAATTGCAAAAATAAACCAGCCTAGGTAATTGTTCCATTTTGAGTAAGTCATGAGCTCAGTTTGAAGTGTTTGTGTATTGCGAATTTAAGAATAATCAGCGTAAAAATTGAAGTGAATATTATTGACGTAATTAGACAAATTCAACAAAGACTTTTGCGGGAATAAAAAAACTTCTTAAATTTGCACACTCGTTTATTTTAACGAAGCTCAATGGCCCATGGTGTAACTGGCAACACGTCTGATTTTGGTTCAGAAGAGTCTAGGTTCGAGCCCTAGTGGGCCAACAAAAAAGCCTCCATCGGAGGCTTTTTTTATTTTATTGAATAATTTTTCCAAATGACAGATCAACGTACAGAACTCGAAAGCCTCGGCGAATTTGGCCTCATTGATGAGCTCACCAAAGATTTTACAACCGTCAATCCTGAAACCCTACTTGGTGTTGGCGACGACGCCGCGGTCATAGACATTGGCAATGACCACCGCCAGGTAGTGAGTACAGACCTTTTAATAGAAGGGGTTCATTTTGACCTTACTTACATGCCATTGAAGCATTTGGGTTACAAAGCAGTTGCGGTGAATGTTTCTGATATCTGTGCCATGAATGCCACACCGAAGCAAATTACAGTGGGCTTAGCGGTTTCTAATCGTTTTTCTTTAGAGGCACTCAAAGAACTGTATGCCGGAATTCATGCTGCTTGCGCCGACTACAATGTCGATTTAGTAGGCGGAGACACCACTTCTTCGCAGAGCGGTTTGTTTATTTCAGTTACTGCCATTGGCACTGTCCACAAAGATGCGCTCTGTTTGCGCTCCGGGGCGCAAGAATATGATTTATTGGTTGTGTCTGGCGATTTAGGCGGGGCATACATGGGCTTGCAGGTATTGGAAAGAGAAAAGGAAGTTTTTAAAACGAATCCAGACATTCAGCCAGATCTCGATGGCCATGATTATATCTTACAGCGTCAACTCAAACCGCAAGCCAGACTAGATGTAATCAAATACCTCAAAGAGCTTAATGTGAAGCCGAGTTCCATGATCGATATTTCCGATGGTTTGGCCAGCGAGGTCTTGCATTTGTGCAAAGCCAGCCAAGTGGGTTGCCATCTTTATGACGAGAAAATTCCGATCGATGCCAAAACGGCAATGGTGGCCATGGATTTTAATTTAGACCCGAGTATGTGTGCTTTGAATGGCGGTGAAGACTACGAGCTACTATTTACCATTGGGCAAAAAGATGTCGAGCTCGTTCAATCTAATCCCAACTTCACCATTATTGGCCACATCACCAACGCTGCAGACGGCATCTATTTTATCGACAAAGCTGGTTCGGCCATTACCTTACGTGCCCAAGGTTGGAAACATTTTTAATCGATGCGCGGCAAATTAATTTGTTCTTTATGAATAATAGCCAGCGGGTATCTGCCCCGAATGAGCGCAATTAATTCTTCGGCTTCTTTCTGCGTTCTGAAATCTCCGACCATTAAATTGAAATTCGGAGCTTCAAAACGTACATACGTATCAATTTTCGGAAATTCCGTCACAAACTGACCTCGGGTGAGGTCAATGATTGTTTTGTCAGAGTCAAAACAGAGTTGTACACGAAAGCCGGGCATTTGCTTATTGTTCTTGGCAGCAATGCGCTGCTCAATGCGCGGATCTGATATTACTTGAATTTGCGCTTGTAAACCTCTGTAAAATAAGGTCATAAAAGCAATGGTTATAAAGCCTTTCATAAGTACAAAGTAACTAAGAAATCAATGTAAAACAAAATGCTTATTTAGATTCATTTTAAATTAACATACATTAAATATTTTTTGTCATGAAAATGTCACTAAATGTATTGATTACCGTAATTTTGCAGCCGATAATAGGTAGTTTTTCTGCCCAATTTTAAAGAGTGAATTAGTAATTTTTTACATGGAAATATCTAACATTCAGTCGCTTAAGCGCATCAAATCTCTCGCTTACGTCGCAATAACCATCGGTCTTATTGCTTTCTCCAATTTTGCTTCTGCGCAAGGAGAGGGTCTTTTTAAAGCCAAATGTGCTACTTGCCACATGACCCATAAAAACTCTACAGGTCCTAAGCTTGCCGGAGTAAAAGCAAAATGGGCTGCAGGCGGAGCCAAAGAAGGTAGTATTTACCAATGGGTAAACAACTGGCAAACTGCCGCAGCCAATGATCCATACGCTGCAGAGGTTTCTAAGTGGTCTCCTACGGCCATGTCTGCTTTCCCAGATCTTAAAAAAGAAGAAATTGACGCTATCCTTGATTGGGTAGACGCACAACCAGATCCAGCGCTTGTTGCTCCAGTTCCACCCGGTGGTGCCGACGCAGCCGGAGCAACGAATGTGGCCCTTGAAGAAGAATCCAATTCTTGGGTTTGGCTCATTATGGGCATCATCTTTGTAGTGGTCATTATGGCTGTTGGTGGTGTGCGCCGTCAACTCAAATTAGCGACCTCAGAAAACGAAGCCGAAGCAGAAAAAATGACTTACGGCGAAGAACTTCGCGCCTTGGCTTGGAAATACCGCCTTCAAGTAGGCTTGGTTTCTTTGGTTGTCGTCATTTCTTTATTTGTTGGCCTTTTCCAATCTCTCTACTCCATTAACATCATGGAAGGCTATCAGCCTTCACAACCCATTGTTTTCCCGCATGCGCAGCACGCCGGAATTAACGGTATCGACTGTAAATACTGTCACAACACTGTGGCCAAGTCCAAGTCTGCATCTATTCCTTCTGTCAATGTTTGTATGAACTGTCACAAACAAATTGACGGCGAGGGCAAGGAGTACGCTCCTCAAATCAAGAAAATTTATGCTGCTGCCGGCTGGGATAAAGAAGGCATGAAGTACACCGGCAAAACCGATCCTATCGTTTGGAACAAAGTACACGTTTTACCTGAGCACGTTTATTTCAATCACTCACAACACGTGGTTGTTGGTGGTATCGATTGTAAGCAATGCCACGGAGACATGACCCAAATGACAGAAACTGCTAAGGTTCAGCCTGTAGAAGAACTCAACAAAATTGAGGGCAACATCAAACTTACCCGCAAGACCCTCACCATGGGTTGGTGTATCGAATGTCACGGCAAAAAAGACGTGGCTATCGGTAACGGTAAGAATGGATACTACGACGAAATACACCGTCGCCTCAAACAAGACCCCAAGCTTTACGCACAATACCTCAACAACGATGGTAAAGTTACTGCCAATGAACTAGGCGGTTGGGAATGCGCAAAATGCCACTATTAATTAAGTAATAACCATACTTGTCGAAATAAGACCATGGAAATGTCAAAAAAATATTGGAAAGGTATTGAAGAGCTCAAGCAAACGCCAGAGTTTATCAAGCAAAAAGATCAAGAATTTCCAAGCCAGCAAAGCGTAGAAGATTTCTTAGCCGATGAAAACCTCGCTGAGTCCTCGACCGCTCGTCGCGACTTCTTAAAGTTCTTAGGTTTCTCAGTAGCCGCTGCTACACTTGCCGCTTGTGAGGCTCCCGTAACCAAAGTTGTTCCTTACGTCGTTAAGCCAGAAAACGTAACGCCAGGTATGCCAACGTGGTATGCAAGTACTTACTATGACGGCGCATCCTATGCTAGCATCGTCGTCAAAACACGCGAAGGCCGTCCAATTTTTGTTAAAGGCAACAAAGACTTCGGTTTTACTCAAGGTGGTACCAACCCCCAAATTATTGCCTCCGTTTTAGGTCTTTACGATTCTGCTCGTTTGGCCCAGCCACTTGCAAAAGGTCAAAAGGCGAGTTGGTCAACCGTAGATACAGCAATTAGTGCTGCTATTGCCAAAGCAAAAAAGGTCACCCTTCTATCTAATACTGTCATTTCTCCATCTATTCAGCGCGCTATTTCCGAAATGGCTACC
This sequence comes from Flavobacteriales bacterium UBA952, assembly GCA_002293185.1. Classification (GTDB taxonomy): domain Bacteria; phylum Bacteroidota; class Bacteroidia; order Flavobacteriales_D; family Crocinitomicaceae; genus UBA952. Next base: position 13,515 of record DBCS01000003.1, read on the forward strand.
AAGTTGAATGGCGAAGGTGGTACTAAATTCGAGCACATCCAATACGATGCCATCTCTTACGCCGGAATGCGTGAGGCAAATGCCATTCATTTTGGCGAACGCATTATTGCAGGCCATGACTTCTCTAAAGCAAAAACTATTGTAAGTGTTGCTGCAGATTTTCTAAGCACTTGGTTGCTTCCGACAGAATTTGCAGTTCAATACGGTGTGGGTCGAAGCCCAGAAGCCAAATGGATGTCTAAGCATTTCCAATTCGAATCTATACTCAGCGTTACGGGTTCAAATGCCGATGTGCGCAGCATGATCAAACCATCTGAAGAGGCTGCAGTTCTTGCCTACATGGTTAAAGCCCTTGGCGGAAACCCAGGCATGGCCGTGAGCGCAGGTGCATGGAAAGACGCTGCAGATAAAGCAGTTGCGGCACTTAAAAAATCTAAAAAAGAGTCACTCGTTGTTGCGGGTTCTAACCATATTGGCGTTCAACAATTAGTCATACAACTCAACAATTTATTGGGTGCTTACGGTTCAACACTAGACCTCAACAATACCATTAACTTATATCAATCTGAAGATGCAAAAGCACTGAAGTTGGCTGCCAATGTTGCAGCTGGCAAAGGGCCTGAGGTGCTCATCATGATGGGCGTCAATCCTGTTTACAACATGCCAAACGGCGCTGCATTTGCCAAAGGATTGAAATCAATCACAACAGTTGCTATTTCTTCTTTTGAAGACGAAACAGCAAGCCTTTGTACATATGTGTGTCCTGATCACCATCAATTAGAAAACTGGTCAGACCACATGGCTAAGCCTAACGAATACGCAGTTGGGCAGCCAACCATTCGTCCTTTGCACAACACCGCAAGCGCTCTAGAATCACTTCTCGTTTGGAACGGCAGTGCAGCGCGCGGTGGCCAAGACTCCGCTGTAGCTTACGACTACATTCAAGCCACCTATGCGGCTATGAATCCAACCGGCGATTTCAACTACCTTACACACAATAGTTGTGTAGCAGTAACATCAACTCTTGCTACCTTAAGCTACAAAGCTGCGGCACTTAAAGCAATACCGAGTGCTGCTTCTGATACCGAAGTTGTTTTCTATCAAAAAGCAGCTATTGGAAACGGAGATTTCGCCAATAACCCTTGGTTGCAAGAAATGCCAGACCCAATTACCAAAGTAACCTGGGACAACTACATCACCATGAACCCCGTCGAGATGGAAGGCACCTACGCCACCACCTACGATCAAGAACATGGCCTCAACTTGGCAACAGTTACCGTTAATGGCAAATCCATTACTTTACCTGTTTATCCACTGCCAGGGCAAGCGCCAAAAACGATAGGCATTGCACTCGGTTACGGACGCGGTGCAAACGGTGAGAACATCGGTAAAGCAGCTTTCCAGACCAAAGAATACGGTGGTCATGCCAAAACAAAAGATGGCAAATTAACGCCAATCGGAGCCAACGTATTTGGAATGCTCTCTACAGGCGCAACAATTCTATTCAGCGCTGCTGCTAAAGTGACTCCGGCAGAAGGCACCTATCCAATTGCGGCAACCCAAATTCACCACACGGTTATGGGTCGTCATTCAATTGTTCGTGAAACCACACTTTCTATTTTTCAGAACAATGAAAAAGACGCTTTCAACGAGGGCCATAAATTACAGAAACTAGATAAGCACGGCAATCATGTCGAAGCACCCGTTTCAGAATTCGATTTATGGGCTGCCCACCCAGTAGAGAAAATCGGCCACCGATGGGGCATGTCTATTGACCTTTCTTCTTGTATCGGCTGTGGATCTTGCTTAATTGCTTGCCAGTCCGAAAACAACGTACCTGTTGTCGGTAAAGACGAAGTGCGTCGTGGTCGTGAAATGCACTGGTTGCGCATAGACCGCTATTTTGCTTCTGACGAAGAGGCTGCTATCGGTACTAAAAAAGACAAAAAAACATTCAGCTACGACAACGCAGAAAAGGCAGCTTTGAATCCAACGGTTATTCACATGCCTTTAATGTGTCACCACTGTAACCACGCTCCCTGCGAGACGGTCTGTCCTGTGGCGGCAACTACGCATTCCAACGAGGGTCTCAACCAAATGACCTACAACCGTTGTATTGGTACGCGTTACTGTGCAAACAACTGCCCTTATAAAGTGCGTCGTTTCAATTGGTTCAATTACCCGTCTTACAAGAAATTTACAGAAGTAAACCCTGCCCAAGACGACCTCGGCCGTATGGTACTCAACCCAGATGTGACGGTTCGTACGCGCGGTGTCATGGAAAAATGTTCACTTTGTGTGCAACGTATTCAAGCTACCAAATTGGTTGCCAAAAAAGAAGCAAGAGTCATTGCAGATGGCGAATTCGCTACCGCATGTTCAGACGCTTGTCCTACGAATGCAATTGTAGTTGGTGACTGGAACGACCTCAAATCAATGATCCGCGAGAAATCCGAAGGTATTCGTGCTTATCAGGCGCTTGAAGAGATCGGCGTGAAGCCAAATGTTTGGTATCAAATGAAAGTACGCAACGAAGACAACAACTTGCTCAAGCATATTCAAGTAGCTGATCAAGCACATCATTAATCATTATCAATAAACAACTGCAATGCAAAAGGAAGCAGCAATCAGAGAGCCCCTCATTTTAGGTCACAAAACCTATCATGATGTAACGGAAGATGTTTGTCGTCCGATAGAGGACAAGGCACCCAAAATGTGGTATATACTCTTCGGAATAGCACTAGTTATCGGTCTTTACGGAGTGGGAAGCATTTTATACTTACTCGGAACTGGTGTCGGTGTTTGGGGTCTAAACAAAACAATTGGTTGGGCTTGGGATATCACTAACTTCGTATGGTGGGTAGGTATCGGCCACGCCGGTACGCTCATTTCAGCCGTACTCCTCCTTTTCCGTCAAAAATGGCGTATGGCCATCAACCGTTCAGCGGAGGCCATGACGATTTTTGCGGTCTTTATGGCGGGTACTTTTCCACTGATTCACATGGGTCGTTTGTGGGTAGGTTACTGGGTAATGCCTATTCCGAACCAATTTGGTTCTTTATGGGTGAACTTCAACTCACCACTCCTATGGGACGTTTTCGCCATTTCTACTTATCTTTCTGTATCGCTCGTTTTCTGGTACATCGGACTCATTCCTGACTTCGCAACCATCCGCGACCGCGCCAAAAAACCGCTTGCCAAAAAAATGTATGGTATCCTCTCTTTTGGTTGGTCTGGCCGTGCTAAGCATTGGAATCGTTTTGAACTCGTTTCCTTGGTTTTGGCTGGTTTGGCTACACCACTTGTATTCTCGGTTCACTCCATCGTATCGTTTGACTTTGCGACTTCAGTTATTCCTGGCTGGCACACTACCATATTCCCTCCTTACTTTGTGGCAGGTGCGGTATTCTCAGGGTTTGCTATGGTTCAAACGCTTATTTTGATCATGCGCAAGGCAATGGGCTTAGAGGCTTACATCCATACCAAGCATGTCGAATACATGAATATCGTCATCATGGTAACCGGATCTATCGTAGGTACGGCTTATATCACTGAGCTATTCATTTCTTGGTACTCAGGTGTTGAATACGAATCTTATGCCTTCATCAACCGTGCTACTGGTCCCTATTGGTGGGCGTATTGGTCCATGATGACCTGTAACGTGATTTCTCCACAATTAATGTGGATTCGTCGCTTGCGCCGTAGCCTTTTGTTTACCTTCTTTATTTCGATTGTGGTAAATATCGGGATGTGGTTTGAGCGTTACGTGATCATCGTCACCTCTATTCACCGCGACTATATTCCAGCAGCATGGAGCATGCACTTCCCAAGCCATATTGATATCGCAATTTATATTGGTACGATTGGCTTGTTTTTTGTATTCTTCTTATTGTTTGCGCGCTACTTCCCAGTACTTGCACTCAATGAGGTTAAAACAATTTTGAAGGGCTCTGGTCAATCCTACAAAGAATCTCCAGATTATCACAAACATCATTAAGCAAAGGCTATGTCAGATAAAGTTTTATACGTAATGTATGACGACGACGAAGTGCTCAAGAACAGCGCTAAGCAGCTCGTCGCAAAAGGAGTCAAAATTTCAGAAGTATTTTCTCCTTTTCCGATTCACGGAATCGATCCAATTATTGGCATCAAAAACACCCGTTTGGGTATCATGGCGTTCCTTTATGGCCTTACAGGCCTTACCTTGGCTACCGTCGGAATGCGCTATTTCATGATTGTCGATTGGCCAATGAATATTGGTGGTAAGCCAAACTTCTCTTATTTAGACAACATGCTGGCTTTTATTCCAATTACTTTTGAGTTCACCGTTATGTGTGCTGCTCACGGTATGGCAATAACTTACTTGCTGCGCAATAAAACTTTGCCTGGCATGCCAGCTCAAAACCCTGATCCACGCACCACAGATGACAAATTTGTGATGGAGATCCGGTTGAGTGAAAACAACAAAGTAACGGAAGCAGAATTGGATGGTATGCTACAAGAAATAGGCTACCTCGAGTTAGATAAAAAAGAAATTAAATAAGTACAGGGCCACATGAAAAAATTCGTTTACACAGCATTTAGTGGAGCAGCCTTGACTATGTCATTGCTTTTAAACTCCTGTGTGTCTAATACCGACAGCCCAGGTTTAGAATATGCCCCAGATATGTACCGCACACCTGGTATTGAAACCTTCGTTGATTATGGAGAAGTACGCGGCCGCGAGCACAAAGCCTGGAAAGGCAGACTCTCTGCCATGACCCCACCACGCAATACCATTCCGTTTTATGGAACAGATTCATCAGAGGTGAAGTTAATGCTCCCTTATTTTCGCAAGCCTAATGTTGCATTCCGTGAAACCCATGGTCTATATGGCTGGGACTACTCAAGTGCAGATGAATATACACTTGCGGTCGGAGACAAAAATCCTTTACTGTTAAGTGCAACCACTTCAGAAGCTGTGCTTACAAAAGGTAAAGAGCTATTTACAGCAATGTGTCAGCATTGCCACGGTGAAAAAGGCGACGGGAATGGCCCAATGGTCTTATCTGGAGCATACGCCGGTGTACCTAATTATGTGGGCTTAGCGGCAACTGAAGGTCAAATGTTCTATTCAATTTACTACGGTAAAGGAATGATGGGAGCACATGGCTCTATTCTCAACAAAAAAGAAATCTGGACAATTATTCATCATATCCGAAGACTACAAGATGCCAACTACGGCAAATTTGATGCCTCTGGCGCTGCTGTTGTAGCTACTGTTTCAGACACCACAAACGCGAATTAATCAAGAAGAGCAATGGAATTTCAAATCACCAAAAAAGCGAAAAACGTAGCATTCGGCCTAATGGGCTTTGGTACGCTCCTTACTATTATCGGTGTAGCGCTAACAGCGTCTGACCATCATTTTCTAACGCGTTTGTTAGCTTCGGGTCTTATCAGTGGCTTTTTCTTTTTTGCACTTGGCTTAGGAGCGTTGTTTTTTCTATCCTTGAAATATGCGACAGAAACAGGTTGGTATGCAGCTGTAAAGCGCGTTATTGAGGCAGTGGCGGGGTTTTTACCAGTAGGCATGATTGTCTTAGGGGCAGTATTGTTGATCATTACGCTGGCTGATGGCGCTCATATTTATTCCTGGATGGATCCTGAAGTGCAAGCCCACGATGAAATGGTTCAACACAAAGCGGCTTACCTCAACCCCATTTTCTTTTGGATCAGAACACTTATCTACTTCACGACTTATTACTTATTTTGGAAAGGTTTCAGAAACCGTTCTTTAGAAGAAGATAAGGTTGGAGGAACAGAAATACATGTAAAAAACTACAAAAGAGGTGCTCACTTTTTGATTTTCTTTGCTGTATTTAGCTCTACGTCTGCTTGGGACTGGATTATGTCTATCGATGTACATTGGTTCTCCACTCTTTTTGGCTGGTATACTTTCGCCGGAATGTGGTGCTCGACCATGGTCGTATTGGTCTTGACTACCCTTTATCTCAAAAAATTAGGGCACTTGCCTAATGTTAATGATTCGCACATCCACGATCTCGGGAAATGGACTTTTGCCACCTCCTTTTTGTGGTCATACATGTGGTTTTCTCAGTTTATGTTGATTTGGTACGCGAACATTGGAGAAGAGGTTGTTTATTTTCAATTAAGAATTGCAGAATTTAAGTTTTTATATTTTGGTATGTTTATCATCAATTTTGCTTTCCCAATGCTCATTCTCATGTCTCGCGATGCCAAAAGAAATGCTGGCATTCTCGTTTTTGTTGGACTCATGATTTTAATTGGCCATTGGCTAGACGTTTACATCATGATTTCTGCAGGAGCCTTAGGCGCAAATGCCACAATTGGCGCACTAGAAATTGGAATGGCGCTGCTCATGGCAGGTGTTTTCATTTTTGTTGTGTTGCGCAATTTGACCAAAGCACCACTTACGCCGGTTCATCACCCGTTCTTGGATGAAAGTAATCACCACGAAATTTAATTTGAAGACATTATATAAAAGTCATGGAAAATAAATTAATCATTTTACTTGTCATTATCTTAGGCGCTATCGCTGTTGCTCAACTCGTGCGCATTTACGAAATTTCTTCCAAACTGCGCAAAAACGCAGAGCATGAAATTTCTAATCGAGACAACAACCTGAACGGACGCATGATGTTCGGTTTCATGTTCTTGTTTTTTGCTTTCTTTATTTATCTAATGCAGGTCTACGGATGGACCGGCCGCGGATCAGCAGCCTCAGACGAGGGAGTCGAAATGGACTGGTTATTGAATTTGAATTTTGTCATCATTAGTGCCATGTTCTTCTTTACCAATTTCTTATTGTTTTACTTTACATGGAAATACGTCAGAAAACCAGGGGTTCCTGCTTACTATTATCCACACAACAACAAATTAGAAATGATCTGGACTGTAATACCAGCAATCATATTGGCTGTTATTATCATATTAGGTCTACAAACCTGGAACAATTTAACTGGCCCCACAACGCCTGAGGCTGAGAAAATCGAATTATTTTCAAAACAATTTGATTGGACTGCTCGATATTCAGGTGCCGACAACACTTTAGGTTTGTACGACTACAAGTTGACTTTAGATAATAACGAGTTGGCCCTACTCACTACCAACACCATTGATTCTTCTTTGAACAATATGTTGTACGGTTCAACAGGTATCCGTAGCCTCCAAAAACTACTCAACAACCGTGATACAATTTTTAGTGATTCTACATTAAACGTATTGAAAATTGACTTATCCAGAAAAGAAAGACTCTATCGTTTCCTTGCACAAATGAAGGAATACCACAATCCAAACTTAGATGCAAGCGCCTGGGACGACATCATTCAAAAAGACACACTCTATTTGTGTAAAGGTCAGGAGTATGAGATCGTTCTTAGGGCTAAGGATGTCATTCACTCCGCGTATTTCCCGCATTTTCGTGCACAAATGAATGCTGTGCCAGGTATGGCAACACGAATGAAATTTACACCCAACAAGACGACTAAAGAAATGCGTCAAGAAAAGAATGATGAGAGCTTCAATTATGTCTTGATGTGCAACAAAATATGTGGTGGTGCACACTACAAAATGAAAATGATCGTAGTGGTACTAGATCGACCAGCCTATAAGAAATGGATGGACGGCAAGAAGAAAGTAACTTTCAAAGACCAGTATTTTCCTGCGGCTGCAGCGCCAACCACACCTGCCGATACCACGGCTGTAACTATGAATTAATTTTAAGCAACGATAAAAAACACAAGCAATGGCCTCACACGACGCACACGCACACGGACACCATGATGAACACCATCATCATGATGAAAATTTTATCTCTAAATATGTCTTTTCTCAAGACCACAAAATGATTGGCAAGCAGTTCTTAATGACTGCTGTATTCATGGGTCTTGTTGCAATGATGTTATCTATTTTGTTTAGGATTCAGTTGGCATGGCCAGGTGAAAGCTCAGACTTCCTTTCCTTCTTCCTAGGAGAGAAATGGGCGCCTAATGGCGTGCTCAAAGAAGACATGTATTTGGGTTTAGTGACCATTCACGGCACAATCATGGTTTTCTTCCTTTTAACAGGAGGTTTGTCTGGCACCTTCTCAAACATCTTGATTCCTCTGCAATTGGGTGCGCGAGACATGGCTTCCGGCTTCTTAAATATGCTTTCTTTTTGGGGTTTTGCCATCTCGTCATTGATCATGTTGGTATCCTTATTTGTAGAGTCAGGGCCAGCCATGGCCGGCTGGACTGTCTACCCACCGTTATCAGCTTTACCACAGGCGGTATCGGGCTCAGGCTTTGGAATGACACTTTGGTTGATTTCCATGACAATCTTCATTGCATCGTCTTTGATTGGTTCCTTGAACTATATCGTTACCATCATTAACTTGCGTACGCAAGGCATGACCATGACGCGCATGCCACTTACCATTTGGGCGTTCTTTGTAACTGCCATTTTGGGTGTGCTTTCGTTCCCCGTTTTATTGTCAGCTGCATTGTTGCTCACTATGGACCGCTTAATGGGAACCTCTTTTTACTTATCCGATATTATTGTTGGAGGTGAAATGCTGACCAACCATGGTGGCTCACCAATTTTGTATCAGCACTTATTCTGGTTCTTGGGTCACCCTGAGGTATACATCGTATTGTTGCCTGCGCTTGGCTTGTCTTCAGAAATTATTGCCACGAATTCTCGCAAGCCTATCTTTGGATACAAGGCCATGATCGGTTCAATTTTAGCAATTGGTTTTTTATCTTTTATCGTTTGGGGCCACCACATGTTCGTTACAGGCATGAATCCATTCCTAGGAAGTGTTTTCGTATTCACAACCTTACTTATTGCCATTCCATCTGCTGTCAAGGTATTTAACTACATTACTACACTATGGAAAGGTTCATTGGTCCTTACACCAGCAATGCTTTTTGCGATTGGATTGGTTTCTACATTCATCACTGGTGGGGTTACGGGTATCATCTTAGCTGACTCCGCGTTAGACATCATGTTACACGACACCTACTTTGTTGTGGCTCACTTCCATATTGTAATGGGTATGTCGGCTGTATTTGGAATGTTTGCAGGGGTTTATCACTGGTTCCCAAAAATGTTTGGCCGCATGATGAATACGCGTTTGGGTTATGCACACTTTTGGGTAACCTTAATCGGTGCTTATGGCGTGTTCTTCCCGATGCACTTTGTTGGTTTAGCGGGTGCGCCGCGTAGATACTACGACTACTCAGCATATAGTGAATTCGACAACAACTCATTTCAATTGATGGTCGACCTTAACCAAATCATCACCGTGTTTGCAATTATTGCTGCGGTTGGTCAGGTCTTGTTCTTGTTTAATTTCTTCTACAGTATATTCAGAGGTCCTGTTGCTCCTCAGAATCCATGGAATTCAACCACCCTCGAATGGACTACTCCAGTAGAGCATATTCATGGCAACTGGCCAGGTGAATTACCAACTGTTCACCGTTGGCCTTATGATTACTCCAAGCCTGGTGCTGCTCAAGACTTCATTACGCAAGTAACTCCACTTGAAGAAGGGGAAGAAGAGCACTAGATACAGCACGCATCTAAATAAGAAAAGGCCCAATTTATTGGGCCTTTTTTGTTGTTCTAAAATGAAGTTTCTAAATGGGGTCTTGTTTAAGATTCGTGCTTTAGTTCTTTGGCTACGATTTCTAGTTCTTTATAAAATTCAGGTCCAAAAGCCCTAGTTAGGGGCTCTTTGAGGAATTTGTATACCGGAACATCTAGTTTTTCTCCGCAAGCGCAAGCTGGCGCGCAGATATCCCACTTCTCATAATTTAGGGCGGTGTATTCGCTAAATTTTTTGGTTCGAATAGGATAGAGGTGGCAAGAGATAGGTTTGATGAAATCTATTTTGCCTTCGCGGTGTGCTTTTTCAATAGCACATTTGGCGGTCTTTGTTTGATCGAAGTAAACAAAGGCACATTCCTTCCCGTTCACGAGTGTGGTGGCAGGTTCAAAATCGGCATCTTGATATACAACACCCGAGGCTGTTACCGCAGCAATGCCTTCTGGGCGCATGTAAGGTAAAATTTTTGTTAAATTTTGTTCAATGATTTGGACTTCTTCTTGGGTTACAGGAGCGCCCCCATTTCCCTCAATACAACAGGCGCCTTTACATGCGCTCAAATCACAAACAAACTGTTTATCAAAGATTTGAGTAGAGATAATTTTATCCTGGATTTCAACTAGCATAATACAAAGATACGCTTTGATTTTGTGGATTAATTTAAAATACGTACATTTGCATCACATTTGTGGATGAGTTAAACGAGGGGACGCAAGTCCCCTCTTTTTTTCAGTACTCCCTGCAAGTACAAGACAATACTAATATGTTAGACCCAAAGTTGATACAAAGTCTTATTGACGAGCGCATAGCTGAGCTAGACAACGGCCTCTATGTCGTAGATCTACGCATTTCGCCTACCAATACCATTCATGTAGAGTTAGACAAATTGAAAGGCGGCGTAAGTGTAAGCGACTGCATGTCGGTCTCTCGTAATATAGAGCACAATCTAGACCGCGAGCAAACAGACTTCGAATTGCATGTGTCTTCTGCAGGTTTGGACAAACCGGTTCGCCACATCAATCAGTTTGCCAAAAATGTGGGTCGAAGTTTTAAAGTGCAGCCGGAAAACGGTGCGCAATTTGAAGCAGAACTCATTAAAATGTCCGACGACAACTTGGTGTTTAAACAGCGCCTTCAAGTCCGCGACGAAGTAAAAAAGAAAAAAGTTTGGGTAGAAGAATTCATTGAACTGCCCTACGACCAAATAAAAGAAGCAAAAATCGTAATTTCATTTAAGTAAGCCCCATGAACAGTTTGGAACTTGTTGACTCATTTTCGGAGTTTAAAGAACTTAAAAACATTGACAAACAAACGATGCAGCACGTCCTTGAAGACGTCTTTCGTGCCATGCTCAAAAAGAAGTTCAATACCGACGAACACATTGATATCGTAGTCAATATCGATAAAGGAGATGTTCAAATCTTTTTGAATAAAGAAATTGTCGATGACGGCGAGGTTGAAGACCCAAATACAGAAATCGCCTATGCTGACGCCATTAAAATTCAGCCAGATTTCGAAATCGGTGAAGAAGTTACCGAAGAATTCAAATTTGGAGATTTTGGCCGCCGCAATGTTTTGGCATTACGTCAAAACCTGATTTCTCGTATTATGGAGCTGGAGAAAGACCAAATTTACAATAAATACAAAGAGCGTATCGGAGAAATCGTTACCGGCGAGGTTTACCAAGTCTGGAAAAAAGAAATCCTCATCATGGATGACGACAACAACGAACTTATCTTACCTAAATCAGAACAAATCCCTTCTGATTTCTTCAAAAAAGGCGAGTCAGTTCGTGCCGTAGTTTCCAAAGTAGACATGCGCAATAGCACGCCTGTTATTATCCTTTCTCGTACAGCACCTGAATTCTTAGAGCGTTTGTTTGAGTTAGAGGTTCCTGAAGTTTTTGACGGGCTCATCACCATCAAGAAAATTGTTCGCGAGCCAGGAGAGCGCGCAAAAGTTGCGGTAGAATCTTACGATGACCGCATCGATCCAGTAGGTGCTTGTGTGGGCATGAAAGGTTCTAGAATTCACGGAATTGTCCGCGAGTTGCGCAACGAAAACATCGATGTTATTAACTATACCACCAATCAACAACTACTCATCCAACGCGCCTTATCTCCGGCCAAGATTACCAATATAGAAATCCTCGAAGATGAAAAGCGCGTGAAAGTCTTCCTTAAGCCAGACCAAGTATCTTTGGCCATTGGTAAAGGAGGTAACAATATCAAACTTGCAGGTAAACTTTGCGGTTTTGAAATCGACGTCTACAGAGATGGCGAAGTAGATATCGAAGATGTCGACCTCGAAGAATTTGCTGATGAAATCGATAGCTGGATCATCGATGAACTCAAAGCAATTGGTTGCGATACCGCAAAATCAGTTCTTGAAATCAGTGTAGACGACCTAGTTTCTCGCACTGACCTCGAAAAAGAAACCATCGAAGAAGTATTCCGAATTTTGAAAGCGGAATTTGAATAAATTTAATACCAATAAGGAGCGCAACAGTACATTATGGCGGGAAAACCGATTCGTTTAGGAAAAGCAGCAGGAGAATTGAATGTAGGAATACCGACAATCGTCGAATTCTTGGGTTCAAAAGGAATTGTCATTGATCCCGTTCCAACATCTCGTTTGGAGCAGGAGCACTATGAAATTCTCTGTCAAGAGTTTGCTGCAGACCAAAGCATGAAAGAGCAGTCTAAAGCTGCTTTGCGTCGCGAGAAGCGAGAGTCTTTGTCTTTAAAAGACAAGCCAACAGAAGAGCAAAATTCAACCCCAATCGTTGAAGATGAAGATGAGGGCGATATCAACCTAGAAGAAATCAAGCGTCAAGTGCTAAACGACGCAGCACCTAAAACTCCTGAGCCAAAAATACAAGAAGTTGTTGTTGAGAAGCAAGAAGTTGCTCCACAAACACCCATATCTGAGCCTTCCGAGAACAAAATCAATGTTATTGGCAAAATCGATCTTGCCTCCATCAATCAAAGATCGCGCCCAGACAAAAAACCGGAAAAGGTTACCGACAAAAAAGCAACTTCAGCGCCTGTTGTTCCAGCGCCTGAGGTAGCAAAAAAAGCTTTGGCTCCTGAGAAAACCAAAGAAGAACCCGTTTCAAAAGCTCTAGAAATCGAAACCATCAGGGCCGAACGCAAGACACTTTCTGGTCCTACTGTTCTGGGCAAAATCGACCTTCCTGTCGAGCGTCAGCGCACGCCGGTTGCCTCTTCTTCTGAAGATGCTAACTCTAAACGCAAACGCAAACGCATCAAAAAAGTAGAGGTTAGCAATACCCCAAATACTGCCAATAAGCCAAAAACAGATAAGCCCGAAATCAAGGAACACGATATCCAAAAGGAAATCAAAGAAACCTTGGCGCGCTTGTCCAATTCTGGTGGTAAATCAAAAGCTTCCAAGAACCGTCGTCAAAAACGCGATAACTACGCACAGCGTCGTCAAGAAGAAATGGCCATGGCCGAGCTAGAAGAAAAGACACTCAAACTCACTGAGTTTGTTACTGTTTCTGAGCTTGCTTCCATGATGAACATCCAACCCACACAAGTCATATCGGTTTGTATGTCGTTGGGTATATTTGCATCTATTAATCAACGTCTAGATGCTGAAACCATACAAATTGTAGCCGATGAATTTGGTTTTGAAACCGAATTTGTTAGTGCAGAACTTCAAGACGCAATAACAGTCATTGAAGACAACCCCGAAGATTTAGTTCCGCGCCCACCAATCATTACCGTCATGGGTCACGTTGACCACGGTAAAACTTCATTGTTAGACCGTATCCGTAACGCAAACGTCACTGAAGGAGAAGCCGGAGGTATCACGCAGCACATCGGTGCGTACTCCGTTACGCTCAAGGATAACCGCAAAATGACCTTCCTAGATACGCCAGGTCACGAGGCGTTTACCGCCATGCGTGCTCGAGGTGCACAAGTCACCGACGTAGCCATTATCATTGTGGCTGCCGACGACGACGTCATGCCACAAACCAAAGAAGCTATTTCTCATGCTCAGGCTGCTAATGTGCCAATGATTTTTGCGATCAACAAAATCGACAAACCTGGCGCAAATCCAGACAAAATCCGCGAGCAACTTTCGGCCATGAATATCCTCGTCGAAGACTGGGGTGGTAAATACCAAGTTCAAGAAATCTCTGCAAGACAGAATTTAAATATAGATGCACTCTTAGACAAGGTTTTGCTCGAAGCAGAACTACTAGATCTACATGCCAATCCAGCTAAAAACGCAGTGGGAACGGTAATCGAATCTTCTCTCGACAAAGGAAAGGGATACGTAACCAATATGCTCGTCGAATCGGGCACCATGCGCATAGGCGATATCATTTTAGTAGGCCGATACTACGGTCGTGTACGCGCCATGCAAGATGAGCACGGCCAAGCGCTCAGCGAAGCAGGACCTGCACAACCAGTCTCTGTACTTGGCATTAACGGCGCACCAAGCGCTGGTGATAAATTCAATGTCTTAGACGACGAAAAAGAAGCCAAATCAATTGCTCAAAAACGCGAGCAACTCTACCGTGAGCAAGGTCTACGCACCACCAAGCACATTACCCTCGACGAAATCGGCCGACGACTAGCTATCGGAGACTTCAAAGAACTCAATATTATTGTGAAAGGTGACGTCGATGGCTCCATCGAGGCACTCTCCGACTCCTTACTCAATCTTTCTACCGAAGAAATACAAGTCAATATCGTGCACAAGGGCGTGGGTGCCATCACAGAAGCCGATGTCAATTTAGCATCCGCATCTGATGCCATTATTGTTGGTTTCCAAGTTCGCCCAACGCTTCCAGCGCGCAAGTTAGCCGAGTCCGAACAAATCGACATTCGAATGTACTCCATTATCTACAAGGCCATTGAAGAAATCAAAGCCGCAATGGAAGGTATGCTTTCTCCGGATATCGAAGAGAAAGTACTTGGATCTGCCGAAGTACGTGAAACCTTTGACATTACCAAGGTTGGAACAATTGCAGGTTGCTACGTACTCGACGGTATTATTAAGCGAAGCTCCAAAATTCGTCTTATTCGAGACGGAATCGTTATTCATTCTGGCAGCTTAGGCTCTCTCAAACGCTTCAAAGATGACGTGAAAGAGGTCAAAAATAATTATGAATGCGGTTTAAATATCGATAAGTTCAACGACATCAAAATTGGAGATATCATTGAAGCCTACGAAGAAGTAGAAGTGGCAAGAAAATTATAAACCCCAGTACAAAGCTTATTTTCATTAGTTTTGTAAGACAAAAAAAGAAATTATGGGAAAATTCGGACCAACTGAAATCATACTTATCCTTGCAATTGTTTTGCTATTTTTTGGCGGTAAAAAAATCCCTGAACTCATGAAAGGGTTAGGTAAAGGCGTGAAGGAATTCAAAGATGCCTCTAAAGGTGACACCAACGCCGAAGATACTTCTACAGAGATTTCCAAAGAAGAAAAATAACTGCATGTACCGATCTATCTCAGAGATTCAGAAGGCCTTGCGTTCTGGCAAGACGGCATTGAACCTGGTAGAAGAACATTTGTTGCGCATCGAAGCGCACCAGCATCTCAATGCATTTTTAGAGGTTTTTCAAGATTCCGCACTTGCGCAAGCCAGACTTATCGATCAAAAAATAAAGGCAGGTACCGCTGGGAAATTAGCTGGCGTCATCGTAGGCATCAAAGACAATATCTGTTACAAAGACCACAAGGTTTCTGCCTCATCTAAGATATTAACAGGCTTCGAATCCATTTACACTTCTACAGTTCTTCAGCGCCTTATCGATCAGGATGCTATCATTATTGGCCGTCTGAATTGCGATGAATTTGCTATGGGTAGTTCAAACGAAAACTCTGCCTTTGGCCCCGTACACAACAATTGGAAGCCAAATTACGTACCTGGTGGTTCATCAGGCGGTAGTGCAGTAGCTGTTGCAGCTAATTTATGTACGGTATCACTCGGTTCAGACACCGGTGGTTCAGTAAGGCAGCCCGCTTCTTGGACCGGTACAATAGGCATTAAACCAACTTATGGTCGCCTGAGCCGTTATGGTTTAATTGCTTATGCTTCTTCTTTTGATCAAATTGGCTTTTTCACCAATACGATAGCCGATACCCAACTTTTAATGCAACTCACCGCAGGTGAGGACCCTTTTGATGCAACGAGCTCGAGTAATCCTTACCTCACCAGAGAAGCGCTCCCTGACCGACTGCGCATTGGCATTATCAAAGAGTGTTTTTCACATGAAGGTCTCGACCCTGAGGTCAAAGCCAAACTTGACCATTGCGTGGCCTCATTGAAGGCGGCAGGTCACGAGTTAAAAGAGGTGAGTTTCCCTTTCCTCGATTACATGGTTCCAACTTATTATGTGCTCACCACCGCCGAAGCATCCTCCAACTTATCTCGCTTTGATGGCGTTCACTACGGCTACCGTAGTCCGGATGCCATAGGAGTAGATGCAACCTATGTCAAGTCGCGCAGCGAGGGGTTTGGCCCGGAGGTACAGCGTCGCATCATGACCGGCACTTTCGTTCTCTCTCATGGATATTACGACGCTTACTATACCAAAGCACAACAGGTAAGAAGAATACTCAAGGAGCGCACTTCATTACTTTTAAAAGATTGTGACATCCTTTTGTCGCCAACCACACCTAATACTGCATTTGAAATGAATGCCGTAAAGGACCCCATACAAATGTACTTGCAAGATATCTTTACAGTGCATGCTAACCTTACGGGTAATCCTGCCATTAGTATTCCCTTTGGGGTTCATAGCAATGAATTGCCTTATGGTATCCAACTCATGAGTGCAGACTTCGAAGAAGATTTACTTTTTCATGCGGCTCATAAAATTCAAGAGGTCTTATGAAACAGTGGATAGTTTCGTTATTGGTTCTTTTTACGACCAGCCTTGTAAATGGTCAAAAACCAGCCCATCTGGTTCGCCCATCAGATTCCCTAGATGCAGAATCTTTTGTGAATACGGTCCAACAAAGCCTTAATTTATTTTACGCCGACTACGCCAACACCACTACCTACGATTCCATTATTTCAGCGCTCAATTATACGCCAGGTCAAATTCCTACATTTTCTGATTCCGTGATTTGTGCACGTCTGGCTCACATGAATGAGCTCACCCCATTCCAACTAGACTGCAACTCAGCAACCTTATCAACGATCAAATTTTTTGCCGCTCAGCGCAGGGGTTTTATCCGTATTGCACTCGGCAGATCAGCCTTATATTTCGACCTCTTTGAGGAAAAACTTACAGAATATGGCTTGCCTTTAGAACTGCGCTTCTTATCAGTTATTGAAAGTGGTCTGCGCCCACAAGTTAAATCTAGGGCAGGCGCCTTGGGTTTGTGGCAGTTTATGTACAAAACCGGACGCTATTTTGGTCTCGACGAAAATTCTTACATAGACGAGCGCATGGATCCAGAAAAAGCAACAGATGCTGCTTGTCGTTACCTCAAACAACTTTACGGGATTTATGGTGATTGGAACTTGGCTTTAGCAGCTTACAATGCCGGTCCAGGCAATGTAAATAATGCCATTCGTAGGTCGGGCGGTAAAACCACCTACTGGGAGGTTCGTCCTTATTTGCCCTCAGAAACCCAGGGATACGTGCCCAATTTTATTGCTGCGACCTATATGATGACCTATCATGCTGAGTACAACATCATCCCAATGGAGGCCAAAATTCACAATGCGCAACTAGACACCATGTGCGTTAAAAGGGGGGTCCATATGCAAACTATTGCGAAGCTCATCGATTGGGAGCTCACCGACATCCAGAGTTTGAATCCAGTCTACAAAACAACATATATTCCTAAAATGACGCCTGCGCGTTGTATAACAGGCCCCTTAGATAAAATTGGCCTGTTGGTTAGTTTTGAAGACTCCCTTTATCAATTAGAAGAGGCTATTTATAATCCTAAGCCTGTAATTAATACGCCAGTATTAACTTCTGACACTACTCAAAAAGATTCGTTATCTATTCAAACTGCCCCTGCAGACACCTTGCTTACCAATATGCCGTCAACCTCCAATTTACTTTACCACAAGGTAAAAACTGGAGAAAACCTAAGGCAAATTGCGCTGCGTTATAACGTCAGTACAGAGCAACTCATGGAGTGGAATGCACTGCGCACCACCAATATTTATGTAGGTCAAAAGCTCACAATTTATACCAATCAAGCTGTTGTCCAGCCTTTGCCAATACCCCCACCGGCTCCGCCTGCAAAAAAATACTACACAGTGCGCGCCGGAGACACCTTTGGTAAAATAGCACAGCGAAACAACCTCACCCAAGCGCAGCTGCAACGGCTCAATCCAGGCATTAAGATCAATAGCATAAATGTAGGACAGCGCATTCGAATTAAATAAGTGCCGATGAAAATTTCTGGCGTCATTATTACCTTCAACGAAGCCCGGAATATTGCCCGTTGTTTAGAATCGCTCCAAGAAGTTTGCGATGAAATTTTAGTGCTAGACTCCTTTTCAACGGATGCCACCCAACAAATTTGTCAGACTTTTGGGGTTCGCTTCGAACAAAATACTTTTGAAGGGCATATTCAACAGAAGAACGAAGCCCTAAAGCGCGCAAGTCATCCGTGGGCGTTGTCCTTAGATGCAGACGAAGCGTTGAGTCCTGAGTTGAAACAAGCAATCTGCTCCCTCAAAAAAGAGCAACCGCAGAACAGTGCTTTTACCTTTAATCGGCTCACCAACTATTGTGGTCAATGGATTCACCATAGCGGTTGGTATCCGGATACCAAATTGCGACTGGTGACCAAAGCAGATGCGCAGTGGGGGGGCATCAATCCTCACGACGAGCTCTTACCAACCAGTCAATTATCCGTTCGTCATTTGAAAGGCGACCTCTTGCACTATTCTTACTATACCAAAGCCGATCATTTCAATCAAATTGCTTATTTCTCAACCATTGCAGCAAAGGAATTATTTGAGAGAAGGGTGAGCAGTTCAATAGTAAAAATTACCATTAAGGTAATGGCTCAATTTATCAAGACGTACTTTATTAAGTTTGGATTTTTGGATGGCTTAGCAGGTTGGCATATTGCCGTTAGGAGTGCTTACGCAACCCAACAGAAGTACCACAAACTGCGTAAATTGTGGCAAAATGCTTAGCCCAAAACAAATATTAATCAGTCGAACCGATGCCATTGGCGATGTTTGCCTTACCCTTCCGGCTTGCCAGGCAATTAAAAATGCTTATCCAACAGCGCAACTCACTTATTTATGTAAGCAGTATACGGAGTCTGTAGTGGCTTGTTTTGAACCAATAGATCATATCCTTACGCTAGAACAGCTAGAGCAGGCTTCCAATAAGGAGCGTGCAGCGCAGCTTGGTAAATTTGATGTTGTCCTGCACTTGTTTCCAAATAAAAGGGTAGCCAACTGGTGTAAACAAGCAAAAATTCCGCTGCGCGTTGGCACTGCACACCGCTTCTTTCATTTATATACCTGTAACCATCGCCCGAGGTTTACCCGAAAACGTTCTGATCTACACGAAGCGCAATTAAATTTTAAGTTGTTGGCGCCGTTGGATATCACGGCTATCCCAACGCTAAAAGACCTCCATAAAAATTTGGCTTTTAATGCGCCAAGCCCGAGTAAAGCAGTAGAAGTTGAAGATTGGCGTAGGGCAGTACTTTTGCATCCTAAATCTAATGGGAGCGGAGTAGAGTACCCATTGGAGCAATATTTTGCCCTAGCATTGGCCCTTGTAGATAAAGGATATCAGGTCTTTTTTACGGGTACTGAAAAAGAAGGGTCGCAATTTCGCCATCAAATTCCAGTGCATCCGGCAATAATCGATGCTACTGGTCAATGGGACTTACCATCGTTCATCGCTATAATTGCGCAATCCAAGGCATTGGTAGCCTGTTCTACGGGGCCTTATCATATTGCTGGCTTGTGTGGTATACACGCAATTGGTTTATTCGCACAACGCAAGCCAATAGACCCTGGACGTTGGGCGGCTTTGGGTGCGCGGTCCATCGCTTTGACTGCTCAAAAGCGTTGTCAGGCATGTGCGGCAGGTCAATTTTGCAATTGTATTGAAGAAATTGCATTACAAAATATAATGGATGCCATTGAAAAATAATTATTGGTACCACTTGCTTTTGGCTTTGTATGTGATCAGCTATAGTGCAGGACTATATCAATGGAATAGTGTTTTACCAGCTTTTGACCATGAAAATTTCCCAAAAGCACTAGGCCAAGGTATTCTCATTGGTATTGTTTATTTTGGATTACAAACCAAACATTTCCAAAATGCGAATTGGCTGCATAGGATACTGTTTTTAGTACCAGTTTCTTTGTATTTACAGGTTTACCAGGATGTACTGCCTTTTCTCTGGTTTTGGTCTCTCTTGATGCTTCAAGTTATTTTGGTATTGACCTACGAATGGGGGATCTCTTGGAGAAGAATACCCATCCTAAAAAATATTCTAATTGCGGCAATGTGGTTTGTACAGCTCAATTTAATTCCGGCCTTCGCAGGGGCAACAAATCTACTTTATCTTCCGTTTTTTATTTTGTACTTGGCTTTGAGCATACAGGTAGACATAGAGGACATCGAGGAGGATACAGGAAAAATCAAAACCTTGGCAGGGCTGTTAGGTAAAGAAACGGCAAGTTATGCTGTGATTTTTCTTTTGACATTTTTTGCCTTTCTATTGGGCTTGCCGTGGGTATGGATTATGTTGGCCTTAATTGTTGTATACCGAGAGTTCCGCTTGCCAAAGGGGAGCTATGATGTACTGCTTTTCCTTCTTGGTCTCTTCTTTTTGCTGCGTTAAGTTCAAGCTTTGTATCTTTGTGCTTTCTATAAGTACCCATGGACTACTCTTTCAATGCAATCGAAGCCAAATGGCGCCAACTATGGCAAGAACGCAAAACATATCAGGTCGCTGAAGACCACACCAAACCTAAATTTTATGTTTTGGATATGTTTCCGTATCCGTCCGGGGCTGGGCTGCATGTGGGGCATCCGTTGGGTTATATCGCGTCTGACATTTTTGCACGCTACAAGCGCTTGAAAGGGTTCAATGTATTGCATCCAATGGGCTATGACTCTTTTGGTTTACCCGCTGAACAATATGCGATACAAACAGGCCAGCATCCGGCAATTACCACCAAAGAAAACATTGCCCGCTACCGTCAGCAACTAGACCTCATGGGCTTTAGCTTCGATTGGGACCGCGAGGTACGTACTTCTGACCCATCCTACTACAAATGGACCCAGTGGATTTTTAAGCAACTTTTCAATGCCTATTACGATACTGTCGCAAATAAAGCACTTCATATTCACCAATTAATTGCTCAATTTGAAAGTGAAGGAAATACAAATGTAACCGCCGTTCACGAGTGCGAACAATTATTTGATGCTGCAGCTTGGATGGCTTTTTCTCCGGCAGAGAAGGAGGGTATTTTACAACAGTACCGCATGGCCTACCTCGCCGAAAGTTGGGTGAATTGGTGCCCGGCATTAGGAACAGTTTTGGCTAATGACGAAATTATCAATGGTGTTTCTGAGCGCGGCGGTCATCCTGTAGAACAAAAGCGCATGATGCAATGGTCTATGCGCATTAAAGCCTATGCAGAGCGCTTGCTAGAGAGCCTTAATCACATAGACTGGACGGACGCACTCAAAGAACAACAGCGCAACTGGATTGGCAAGTCTGTGGGCTCAAGCGTGCAATTTGCCGTAAAAGGTGCTGATCTACAAATAGAAGTATTCACCACACGGCCCGACACAATTTTTGGCGTGAGTTTTATGGTTTTAGCCCCGGAGCACCCATTTGTGGCTCAAATTTGCACAGTTGCCCAAACCAATGAGGTTCAAGCATATCAGCAACAAGCTATGCTCAAAACCGAAAGAGACCGCCAAGCTGATATCAAGAACATCACTGGTGCATTTACTGGCGCCTGCGCTTTACATCCTTTCACGGGCCAAGAAATCCCGATCTGGATTGGCGATTACGTTTTGGCATCATACGGCACTGGCGCTGTTATGGCCGTGCCTTGCGGAGACCAACGCGACTTCGATTTTGCCAAGCATTTTAATTTGTCAATACCAAATATATTTGCCAACCAAGACTGCACCGAGGCAGCTTACTCCGAAAAAGATGCAATTATTGCAAATTCTGACTTTTTAAATGGGCTCGATACCAAGGCAGCGATGGAAAAAGCAATTGCTGCTATTGAAGCCAAAGGAATAGGTCAAGGCAAAACCAATTACCGCCTGCGCGACGCCGTTTTTTCGCGTCAGCGTTATTGGGGAGAGCCCTTCCCGGTCTATTATCAAGACGGCTTGCCTCATTTAGTCGAAGATGCACTACTTCCTGTTACGCTGCCGGATATAGATGCGTATTTGCCAACCCAAGACGGCGAGCCACCGTTGGCAAGAGCGGCAAAAGAAGCATGGTCTATTCATTTAGGCGAGCGCATGGAGTACAATACGATGCCGGGTTGGGCAGGTAGCTCTTGGTATTTTCTACGCTACATGGATCCGCACAATCAAGAAGCTTTTGCCGACCCTGAAAAATTGGCTTATTGGAACCAAGTAGATTTATATATCGGTGGTTCTGAGCACGCCACAGGCCATTTACTATACGCCCGTTTTTGGACCAAAGTACTTTATGATTTAGGCTTTATTACATTCGATGAACCTTTTGCCAAGCTAATTAATCAAGGCATGATTCTCGGAAAGTCTGCCATTGCATATATTGGTCCAGATCAAAAAATGTACTCCTTAGATATGCTTCCGGCAAGTCTGGACGGTTTCAGAGAGGTGCGCATACTCATTGACTTACTCAACGACGACGACAGCATCCAACTAGATGCGTTGAAAGCTTGGCAACCACAATATACCTCACAAGAATTTATTTGCAACGCCCACGGAAAGGTTTTAGTGAAGCGAGAAGTTGATAAAATGTCTAAGCGTTGGTACAATGTAGTGACCCCAGACGCCCTCTGCGAGAAGTATGGCGCAGATACCCTCCGCATGTACGAAATGTTCTTAGGGCCGCTCGAACAGAGCAAGCCATGGGATACCAAAGGCATTACAGGAGTACACAGTTTCTTAAAAAAATATTGGCGTTTATTTTATCAGAATGGTCATTTCGAGTTAGAGGATAGCCAACCAAGCAATATAGCACTCAAAACCTTACATAAAACGATTAAGAAACTCACCGACGACCTCGATCGATTTTCTTTTAATACAGGCGTTTCTAGTTTCATGATTTGCGTCAATGAACTCACTGAGCAAAAGTGCAATAACCGCCATATTTTAGAACAACTTACCATATTAATGGCACCTTATGCGCCTCATATTTGTGAAGAGATTTGGTCGAAGTTACATCCTGCTTCTGCGGGTATTTTGAATGCAGCGTATCCGGTTTTTGACCCTGCTTACCTTGCTGAATCTAGTTTTGATTATCCGGTTTCATTCAATGGGAAAATGCGCTTTAAAGTTACCCTCGAACTTTCACACGCCATAGAGGAGGTAAAAGATTTGGTGCTAGCTAGGCCAGAAACACACAAATGGTTGGAAGGCAAAACACCTAAGAAGGTTATTGTGGTGCACGGTAAGATTGTCAATATCGTACTGTAAACCCTGCGATATCAGTTATTCGAAATGAGAGAGCAGACTTGCTGAATTTTTAACCTCTACTATGTGGTCTTTGAGTGCGGCAGAATGGGTGTGTATTTGAGATCCACCCGCAAGTAAGCGTACACCAGGAGCGTCGTTTTTGAGCTGTTGGAAATATCCGATAATAAAATGCTGATCTACTGCAGAAAGCCAACTACTTAAAACTACCGTGGGTTTGAGACGTTCAATGCAGTCCACCAAGGAATCGTAAGGTAAACTTTGACCGAGATAATAAGTATAATACCCTTTTACTCTCAATAAGTACTGATAAAAAAGCAACCCGATTTCATGCCAATCGTGCTCGGGTAAATAGAGCAAAACACTTTCTTTATTTTTAGGTGGGATGGTCAGTTTATCTATTTCTGTGATAACTTTTTGACGAATTAAATTGGAAATAAAATGCTCTTGCGCAGCTGTAATGCTATTCACCAACCACATGACACCGATTCGGTCTAAAAATGGAATGAGGTGTGCGGTAAAAGTATCTTCTAAACCTTTGTTTTTGATGAGGTCGTTGAGTGTATTGCGAAAAAGCTTTTCGTCGAGCTCGAGCAGCGCTAATATGAGCTTCTCTTCTGCATTATCTATAGAGGAATTGAGTCTAATTTCTGACACCATTGAATGAATGGCTGTCGTACCCATGGTGGCAATCTTTGAAATTTTTAGACCCTTTTTATTTAAAAGGCTTACGTTGAGTAAAAAAGACAGGTCGGCATCGGTGTACGTTCGAATTTTGGTATCGGTACGTTCGGGTATGAGCATACCGTAACGCTTCTCCCAAATGCGGATGGTGTGTGCTTTAATTCCTGTAAGGATTTCGATATCTTTTATTTTATATTCTGCCATAGCTGAGTAGTGATTGCGTAACAACCTTTCACTTAGATTGTTCACGGCGCCGCAAAAATAAAAGTTTAAAGTAACTTTGTAATATGCAAATCAAAAGCGCCGAATTCACCATCTCCAATACAGAAGTCAGTAAATGCCCCACAGACGGCAAGCCTGAATTTGCTTTTATCGGAAGGTCTAATGTTGGTAAGTCTTCGTTAATCAATATGTTAACCACTAGAAAAGGACTTGCCAAAACATCCGGCACTCCCGGTAAAACACAACTCATCAATCACTTTCTGATTAACGAAATCTGGTATTTGGTAGATTTGCCTGGCTATGGTTATGCCAAAGTGAGCCGCACCCAACGCAGTTCTTTTGAACGTTTTATTGCCGACTACCTCACCAAAAGAGAAACGCTCTATAATATATTTGTTTTGATAGATGCGCGTTTGGAGCCCCAAAAAATTGACCTCGAATTCATGAATTGGTGCGGTCAAAAAGGTTTGCCATTTTCTATGGTTTTTACCAAAATTGATAAATTATCAAGCACGGCCCTCCAAAAGAATTTAGCCAAATACAAAAAAGAAATGTTGAAGGTTTGGGCAGAGTTACCACCTGTTTTCACTACCTCAAGTGAGTCAGGATTTGGAAAAGAAGCGCTACTCAATTATATCGAGCAGATTTTAGCATAGGCCAATCCTTGCGCTTGAATTTTCCTTTCGAATTCCTTACTTTTGCCAAAAGTATCCACAACATGGGAAGAGCATTCGAATACCGCAGAGCAGCAAAAGAAAAACGTTGGGACAAAATGTCCAAAATGTTTCCTAAACTAGGCAAGGCCATTACAATGGCTGCCAAAGAAGGTGGCATGGACCCCAGCACCAATGCAAAATTACGCACTGCTATTCAGAACGCAAAGTCTGAAAACATGCCCAAAGACAACATTGAGTCGGCCATCAAGCGCGCGGCTCAAAAAGATGTTGCATCCTTTACCGAAGTTAATTATGAAGGCAAGGGTCCGCATGGTGTGTTGGTATATGTAGAATGCGCCACAGACAACCCTACCAGAACTGTAGCAAATGTCAAGTCTTATTTCAACAAAGCAGGTGGAGCAGTTGTACCCAACGGTTCTATGGAATTCATGTTCTCGCGCAAAAGTGTTTTTGAATTTGCTAAAACCCCAGAACTCGACCCTGAAATGCTCGAATTAGAACTTATAGATGCCGGTTGCGAGCAAATTGAATTAGAAGATGAACAAATTGTTGTTTACGGAGACTACACTGCCTTTGGCACCCTAGCAAAGGCACTTGAAGACATGCAAATTGAGATCCAAAAATCTAGCCTCAAGCGCATCCCAACAAGCCCTGTAGAGTTTTCCGAAGAACAGCTCCTCGACATCGAAAAAATGCTAGACAAAATTGAAGACGACGACGACATTCAACAGGTCTTCACCAATATTGCCTAACCGTACACTAAAAACGCTTTTATTGCGTTATAACTAACGACTTTCTCCATGCGCACAAGCCTAAATATCATACTGACATCGCTATTGCTCTTTTTGTCATGGGCTTGTTCTACCGAAAACAACACACCCCTTAATCGCTTTTATCACCAAACTACTGCCAAATACAACGGCCATTTCAATGCCAAAGAACTCCTTCGTATTTCGTTAAAAACGTATCAAGATAGCCGAAAAGAAGATTTCTACACGCTACTACCTGTTTATCCTCTCCCCAATGAAAAAGAAGTCAAAGGGATGCTTCCTGCTATCGATACCGCTATTGTTAAATGTGCAAAAGTGATTCTCAACCACAGTATGCCCACCGCAGAAAACATGTTCTACAAAACTGTGGAGTATAACAAATGGATCGACGAAAACTGGCTTACTGTCGGGGAGGCCTATTTTTATAAAAGAGATTACCTAAAAGCGTTAGAAAACTTCCAGTTTGTAAAACGGTTTTTTGAGAAAGACGTCAGCGCTTATATCGCCAGCCTCTGGATAGCCAGAATTTATATCGAGCAGCGAAAGTACGCCGATGCCAAACTTATTCTTGACGCCCTAAACGAGCGGGCCGAAATACAAAACGATAAACAATTAACGGACTACATTCCTTTTCTTCGAAACAAGAATCCTGAAGCCGGGCCGCAACTGTCAAACAAATTACAATTCGAGACCCACCGAGCGTATGCAGATCTTGCCTTGCGTCGAAAAGAATACGATCTAGCAATAGATGGGCTTAGTCTTGCCATAGCAAAGTGCCCAAATGCCAAAGAAAAAGCCAGATTAAACTATGTTTTGGGTCAAGTCCACCAACTCCAAAACAAAATGCCAGAGGCCGCTTTTCACTATGGAAAAGCCTACAAAGCTGCAGCAGCCTCAGATATAGCCTTTAATGCGCGTCTTAACCGCGCAATGGTAAGTGGAGATGATCGTCTTATGGGAGACCTACAAAAAATGCTGCGCGATGCCAAAAATGCCACTTTCAAAGATCAGATTTATTACGCCATGGCAATTATGGAGCTATCTAAAGGCAACAAACCATTGGCTAAAGCCCACCTGACTTCCTCTGCATTTTATTCAACCACTAACAAACGCCAACATGCGCAGTCCTACGAAAAACTAGGCGATCTTTCTTTTCAAGAAAAGAATTTTGTCTATGCCCAGAAATACTATGATTCAAGTGCTAGGTTTATCACCGATGACTACCCCAATGGCGAACAAGTTAAAAACAAAGCTACTAAGTTAGCAGATCTCGTTAAAGCCATAGAAATTGCGCAATTTGAGGATTCCGTACAAAGAATTGCAGGCCTTTCAGAAAAGGACAGAACGGCATTTCTCGAAGAAACCATCAAACAAATGAAACGCGATGAACAACGCCGTAAAGAGCTAGAAGCCGCCAAATTACTTGCCCTTCAGCAGAGCCAACCGACCAATACCAGCGGCAATGCCAACAAATTTATTTTTAACAATCCGAAGCTACGCGAAGAAGGCTTCAATGAATTTCGTAAAAACTGGGGTGTAAGAGAAAACACCGACGATTGGCGCCGAAGTGAGCGCTTGATTCTAAATGTGAATATCGATCTCCAAGATCAAGATAGCACTCAAGTGCAAGCGAGCACTGACATCAAAGATTCACTTTCTGTAGAGGCCTTACTTAAAGACATCCCTCTCACGCCTGAAGCTTTCAAAGCGTCGCAGGAGCGCTTACTCGATGCGCTTTATACTTCAGGGGTCTTGTACAAAGAAATTCTCAACGAAAACGAACTAGCCGCAGCTCAATTCTTGGCCATATTGGACAAAAACCTGGAGCATCCAACTGACCTATCAGCCGCATTTCAGCTCTATAAAATTTATGAAAATGGTTCGGGCTCAGATGAATACCGCCAATATATACTAAAGAAATATCCTTCCTCAGATGCTGCAAAATATTTCAAAGACCCCGATTTTTATGTAAAGCAGAAACTCAGCGCACAAAAAGACCAAGAAGCTTATTTGGCTTTGGTTGAGAAATATGACCAAAGTTATTTTGCAGAAGTGCAGCGTGCCACTCAGCTCATTATCGATACCGATCCTGCCAATGCCTATCGTTCGGAGTATTTATTACTCAACGCCTTAGCAATTGGACAGCAAGCCACTGATAAACAAGTATTAACACCTCTTTTACAACGGATTATTGACGAAAAGCCAAAATCTGATCAAGCTATTAGGGCAAAAGATATGCTCGAAATCCTTCAAAAAGGCTATTCCAAATTTGATCCAAAAATAGCGACTCCTAAAAATTCTATTTATGTAGATATACCAAATGTACTGCAGTTTGCCATTGTTTTACTAGATGAAGACGACGACGCCGATGACCTTCGGACTACAATAGCTAATTTTTCTAACAAGGCTTTCAAGACCTCAAAAGTGAAAGTATCGGTCAAAACAACACTTTCGGAAAAGAATTTTATTCTCATCTCTGAATTCCCAACTACGAAAATTGCATGGGATTACCTCAATGCCTATAAGGCCGGAGCAACCTATTTAGATGACTATCAAAACAATAAAATTTACATTATCAATCAAGAAAATTTGAAAAAGTTGATAGAAACATCGAAATTTGACGATTATAAAGGATTTTTTATCGACAATTACTAAGCAACATGCTAAGAAAAGACATTTTCGGGGGTTCTCAACAACCTGACACTACAGAACGCACCAACCGCATTATTGCCGGGACAGAAATCAACGGAGACCTCACTTCTGATTCCAATATTCATCTAGAAGGCGAGGTAAACGGAAACGTTTCTTGTGCAGGGCGTGTGATTATCGGTACCTCAGGTAAAATTAACGGTAATCTAGTTTGCGTCAATGCAGAAATTGACGGCGCCATGGAAGGTCAACTCATCTTAGAAAACCTTCTCGTATTGCGTTCTACTGCGCGCATCAAAGGTGATATTCAAACCATGAAACTTCATATCGAAGAGGGTGCATTTTTTGAAGGAGCTTGTGTCATGCGTGCGAGTGTGAGCACTCAAAAACTAGATGCCGAGGCGGCCTTCAATGACTAACCAACAGCGCAGCAATCCATTTCTTAAACTCAGTTCTGCAGCCATTCAGATGGCAGCGGTAATCGGTGGTTTTACATGGCTAGGTACATACCTAGACACCAAATGGTCAAAAGAAAGCTTATTTACCATCATTGGCGCATTAGTAGGTGTTGGCATTGGCTTGTACCTCATCATCAAAGAAGTTATCCAGCTCAATCGTGAAAACCCTTCCTCATAAACGCCTTTCTGCGCGGTCTTATCTGGCAACACTTTGTGCAGTACATCTGGTATTTATCGTCCTCTACCTGATTTCGGTTTTTGAAATCCAGTTTGAAAAAATGTTAATTGTTCAGTTGGCCTCACTCTTGTTGATTCTTTTATCAGCGACCATCTTATTTATAAAAAATAGTGGTGACGCTGCTGCCCAAACCTTTCGCTTGCTGATCATTAGTGTTGTGCAGTTGTTGGGCTATTTATCGATTAGCTTGGCCCTTATTTATTCCGATCAAGACGCAGTGTTGGTCCTTTATGTACTTGGTCTTTCATTGAGTATACTCATTCTGCAGACCAGTTATTTTGTGCGCCGGTTAAAATGAGCGCATAAATTGCAAAAGGAGTTGAGCGAGTGGCTCAAAAGCAGCATAGCTTAAAGCTGCTGCTTTATCTTCTATGTCGTGGTAATGTTTGTTTGTACGGGTATTGTTGCCCAAATACAAAAGCGTAGGTTAGGCACCAAAAAAAACTAAGTGCCAGCCGCATGGCGACGACATATTTTATAGATGAAGTCTTCGACTATTTCTGATTCGGTGTCCCAATTAAAAGTGAGCGCGAGCTCTGCAAGCATATTGCGTGCGGCATCCATGGAAGCGAGTTGGTCGAGTTGCTTAATATGACTGGAGAAATCGTCGGATGAACCTTCGAATAGTTCATTGATGAACTGTAGTTTTTCATTGAGTGTAAAGGCTCCAATAAGGCTTTCCAATGGAAAGACACTTCTGTTGTCGCGGATATTGGCTTCCATTTCTGCCATCCAGATAGGTTGGTCTGCAGAAAATTGGGGTTCCCATGCAGTGGGAGCTTCTTGCTCTTCTACTTCTTGTTCAATTTCCTCCTCGTGAATTTGGTCCTCAATAGTTTGAATCTCATCCTCTACTTCTTGCTCTTCTTCTTCAATTTCCTCCTCGTGAATAGGGTCTTCTTCAGGAATAGACGCTTCATGGATTGGCTCTTCATCTAAATCTTCATCGTCACTTTTGGCGAAGGTAATTTCAAATGCTGGCTCAGATGCTATGCTGTGCTCTTCTATGGACCCAAATAGATCGATGGGCGTTTCTATCTCAGTTTGGCGAAGATGCGCTGAAATGACGGGTTCTTTTACACCCAAAACATTTGTTTCATAGATTTTGTAGCGCAGAATAATCAGGCGCTCGTAGAGCTCTTTGGCGTCTTCTACTAATAATTCCATATCCTCCGGACTTAAGGTTCCGGATTCAAGTTTTTCAACACCAGTGTGAAGGTGTCCGAGCATTGTTTTGATCATTAGAGAAGGACTTTTTTCTGACATTGGTTTTTACTTATTAATTTCGTGCAATAGATGACTTTAGATGTCATCGAATCAAAATTAGAAAACATTTCACAATCTCATTCAACAGCTCTATGTTTTTAGAACAATTTACGAAAGAAAACAGTCAACAAGGTTGGATTGAGGTAATTTGTGGCTCTATGTTCTCCGGAAAGACCGAAGAGCTCATTCGCCGTTTGCGCCGCGCCGAGTTTGCCAAACAGACTATATTACTTTTTAAACCCCGCATCGATGACCGCTACGCTACTGAAGCAGTAGTGAGCCATCAGGGGCAAACCTGGGAAGCCAAGCAGCTGTCTTCAGCTCAAGAGGTCCTCCAACTTTGGAATGGTGAACAAATTGTTGCCATTGATGAAGCGCAATTTTTTGATACGGCAATTGTTCAGGTTTGTAATGAGCTCTCTAATAAAGGAGTAAGGGTAATAGTTGCGGGCTTAGATATGGACTATAAAGGAATACCATTTGGTCCTATGCCTCAATTAATGGCCATCGCAGAATTCGTCAGTAAAGTTCATGCAGTTTGTGTACATTGTGGCAAATTAGCACAGTTTTCTCATCGACTTGTTGCTAATTCGGAACAAGTTTTGGTCGGCGCCACGGAAAAATACCAGCCGCTATGCCGGAGCTGTTTTCAAAAAGCCACGTCATGAAACTAGACCTCACCGCCAAAACCTTTGCTAAAGTCATTGAAGCTGATTTAATAGGTGTTCTTCATGCTGTGCTGATCAACGAAGTTGCTTATGATACGCGTAAATTACCCCGTACGGAAGGTGTCGTGTTTTTTGCTTTAAAGGGCGCAAAACAAAGCGGATTTGCTCATATTTCAAGCGCCTACCAGCTCGGGCTTAGAAACTTTGTTGTGGAAGAAGTGCCACTGCAGCCGTTGCCTGAAGCCAATTATTTTGTGGTGAAAGATAGCTTGTTTGCACTTCAGCGCTTGGCCGCTTTTCATCGCCAAAGAATTACTTATCCAATTTTAGCGATCACAGGTGGAATTGGCAAAACCACAGTAAAAGAATGGATTGCACAGCTCCTTGGCGCGCAATTAAAGGTATACCGCAGTCCTAAAAGCTATAATTCTCAAATAGGAGTGGCCCTATCTCTACTGACTTTACCCCTAGATGGGGACTTAGCGATCATTGAGGCCGCTATTACCAAGCCCGGAGAAATGCCGCGTTTACAAGAGATGATTCAAGCCAATTATTGTTTGGTGACCACCAAAAATAAAGGAACGCGTCATGAATTTTCAAGTCCTGCTGCATATGTTGAAGACCTGCTTCTTTTAACCAAAAATTGTCAATGGGTGTTAGATGGAGATGACTATGACCCAAGTAAAATTGACAACTTTGAACAATTGGCGTTGTCTATTCCGTTCTCAGATCCGATCCGTATTCAGAATGCAAAACTTGCCTTAGCCTGTGCCTTGCAATTTGGGACTTGTACGGCCCAAGCTGTGGCACAGCTTCCAAATTTAGCTAACCGCCTCGAGACCTTTGAAGGAATCAATGGCGCTACCCTCATCAACGATACTTACACCCTCGATTTAATAGCTTTTGAAGGTGCGTTATCGTTTTTGAAAACAACCTCTGACGGAAAACCTTTGATGGTTTGCTGTTTATTAGCACCGAATCAATCGAGCAGTAAACCAGCTATTATAGCTCTGCTTGAAGCGCAGCAAATTACGCAGTATTATATCTGGGAAGCACTTCCGTCAGAATTACCAAATATCACCAATCATGCAGTGCTCATCAAAGGCAATCAATATGCCCTTACCGAAGCACTATTGAGTAAGTGGAAACAGAAATCTCATAGCACAACCGTATCTTATGACTTATCTGCACTTGGGCACAATTTGAGACAGTACCAACAATCAATAGCACCAGCAACCAAGGTTCTGGCTATCGTTAAAGCACAAGCTTACGGAGCTGGCTTGGATCAAATTGCACAGCAATTAGTCCGAAATGGCATCAATTATTTTGGTGTAGCCTATGCAGACGAAGGCGTATTGCTGAGAAAAGCAGGTATTGAGTTACCTATATTGGTAATGAACGCCGAGCCAGCAAGTTTTGAAAAATGTATTACCCATCACTTAGAGCCTGCAATTTACAGTTTGGAGCATTTAGATGCTTTTATCCGTGTCTTGATTTCCAATCGAATTCAAGGCTTTCCGATCCATCTCAAGTTGGATACCGGGATGCATCGTTTGGGCTTTTTACCTGAGCAAATACAACGCTTGCTTCAAACCATTCGTGCTCAGCCAGAAGTGCTTGTTCAGAGTGTTTATAGCCATTTGGCTTGTGCCGATGATCCGCAGCACCCTATGAACGCACAACAAATTCAAATTTTCAAGGACCTCTGTACGCAAATCCAAGCGGCTTTGCCTTATCCGTTTATTCGCCATATTTTAAATTCCGAAGGTGCGGCCCACTTTCCAGAGGCGCAATTTGATATGGTGCGTTTGGGAATAGGTCTGTTCGGCGTTAATCACGATCCTCGTTTTGAAGCCAAGCTCAAGCCTGTTTTTTCTTGGAGTAGTCGAATTTCTCAATTGAAAAAACTCAGTAAGGGTGCCTTTATTGGATATGGTTGTACGGATGAGTTGCCGCAAAATACCCAAATAGCCATTATCCCGGTGGGTTATGCCGATGGCTTCAAAAGAAGTTTGAGTAATGGGGTTGGTGGTGTTTTTATCGATGGGCAGTACTGCCCAACGGTTGGAAAGGTGTGTATGGATATGATCATGGTTTTAGCGCCCAACGCAAGACCAGACGCCGAGGTTGAAATCATTGGTTTCAATCAGGGCTTATCAGACTTTGCTCGAAAAGCGCAAACAATTCCATATGAAATACTCACAAGTATCTCGCCACGGGTCCAAAGAACTTACACGAATGATTAACTTTATTTGATACGTTTAACCATGGAAACTGTTCAAGATCAGTTATTACAGCTCATCAAAGCGAAGCTCAAACCCGGCGACGCATTGGGTCATATTTTAAGTGAAACTTTACACATTAGCATGGATGCTGCATACCGGCGCATGCGCAATGAAACCGCGCTCACCATTGACGAACTAAAAAGACTTTGCAAAACATTTGATATTTCTTTTGACTCGCTCATTTTGCAGCAAAAAACAAACGTGATATTTAGATACACTCCCCTCAATGCTTATGATTTTTCTTTAGAATCTTATTTGGAAGGTATACTCGAAGCATTCGAGCGCCTCCGGCATTTAGAGGAACCAAAAATCATGCTCACCATCAACAACACACATTTTTTTCAGCTCTTAAATTTTCCGCAGTTGGTTCGCTTTAAGCTCTTTTTTTGGGCCAAAACACATCTGCAAATTCCAGATTACAAAGACGTACTCTTTCGGCACGAAAAAACCACCGAACGCGCCTTTGAGCTCGGCAAGGCCATTCTGCATTCCTACAATACCATTCCATCAGTAGAGATCTTTGATCCCGAGCTGATGCGCGGTTTTTTACGTCAGATTCAATATTACTACAAATCGAATCAGTTTGAAGATCCTACATACGCACTATTCCTTTGCGACCGCTTGCTCATGTTTTCAGCACACCTTCGAGAACAAGCCAGCCACGGAAAAAAGTTCATTTATGGCACACAAGTACCGGCAAATGGCAACCTATTTGAGATGTATCTCAACGAGACCATAAATGCAGATTCTGCATTTTATTACGAGAGTAAGGGCAAACAAGGCTTATTTCTTTCCCACAATATCATGAACTACCTTCAAACAACAGATACGCAGTACGTTCAAGATGCCAAACAGGTGATCGATAAGCAGTTGGCCAATTCGAGTTTGATTAGTGTAGTAAATGAAAGAGAACGCAATAATTTCTTTGCCGATTTTGAGAAAACCATTGGGGTATTCCGAAAGAAAATCGAGGCAGACCTTGAATTCAACTCCTGATACTTGCGTTTTTCGCAACTGAGTATATTTCACCTCCGAAATTCAATTTTGTTGGTGTGTTGGAATAGTTCATCTTTGTACTATAAAATTGTATGCTATGAAAACAAAAAAATTACAATCATTCTATATACTAGTTGCTATTTTCTTTAGCGGTATGGCTAGTTATTTTGCACAGCAAAGCAATACGATTGCTGTTGCAAACCCAAATGTGAATGCCCTGACCATTAAACCGGAGTCTGTGGCTAAAATGATGCGCCTGGAGCTCATCAAAATCAACAAATACAAAGTTTACGATGAGTTTGACATGAACGAAGTGATCAAGGCTAAAGAGGAATACAAAGTAGGTTGTTATGGCCAATCATGCCTTGCTAGACTCGGTGAAGAACTCAAAGTGGATTACGTCATGTCCGGTTCTATAGACGGCCTTGGCAATAAAATTGTCATAACGATCAAAATCATCGACGTGAAAGGGCAAGCTTTGTATAAGTCATCTGTTCGTGAATTTGACAACCAGGAAACAGAAGTGCAGCGCATGGTCGAAGTTGTTTTGGCCGAAATGCATGGCTTAACCGTAGACAAACTACTTACTGACCGTTTGGCTTTCAAAAATGAGTTGATTACTTCAAACAATGTGGGTAAAGTAAACAATTCTGGGCCGCGAATTGGTTTTGCGTATTTAACAGGCTCCGTCAATGAATTTGCAACAAGAGCCACTAAATACGGAGGTTTAGGTATTCAACCTTTTACCTCAATGATTGGCTACCAAATTGAAGGCCAATATGTCGGTACTGAAAATTTCTCTGCACTGGTCGAGGGGATCATCAATATATCTGGTTTAGAGCAAGGTCAATTTGTCCCATCTATTTCTTTATTAAATGGTTTTCGTTTTGGCAAGGCCAATTGGGAATTTGCATTCGGGCCACGTTTTGGTATCTCTTCAACGTCAGAAGGCTTTTTTGATGATCAGAATATTTATTCTACCGATGCTCGTTATTTCTCACAGAGCGATTGGTCACAATATGCCATGCAGAATAACCTTAACCCAGTTGATCCTGGCAATGGCTATATTTTCGAAAAAAACTTCGATAGACGCGGAGATAAAGCGATTGCTACCACTTTTCTGATTGCTTTTGGACGCACCTTTCAAGCAGGAGCACTCAATATTCCGGTAAATTTATTTTACAGCTCCCAAAAAGGAGGCGGTTATGTTGGTGTCAACATGGGCTTCAATGTCCAGAAGAGCAAGCAACCAATTAATAAGCAAAGTCCGCAACGTTATTATTAATTTTACGTATAACTTAAAAATTCTAAATATGAAAACACGCACACTATTTCAATTGTGCTTCACATTAACGCTCTACTTCTTTGGAAGTCAGAGCGTTTTTGCGCAAGCGCCAAGCACTGCAACGCCAAGTACTGATACTACCAAATACCTTATTGTTAAAAATGATGGCACCGAGTACGTAGGTCTTGTTATTTTAGACGACGGGCGCGAGGTGCTCCTACAAACACAATCTTTGGGTAAGGTTTATATTCCAAAAAGCGATATCCGGTCTATCCGACCGCTCGATTTAGTAGAAGATGTCAAAAAAGGCGAATACAACACCCCTGGTGCTTTTTCTACGCGTTATCAGTTCACCACCAATTGTTTTCCGATTAAAAAAGGAGAAAACTATGCCATGGTCAATTTATATGGCCCAGAGGTTCATTTTGCGGTCCATAAAGATTTTTCGGTGGGTGTGATGTCTACCTGGATTGGCTCACCAATTGCATTAGCATTGAAATATACACGTGGAACGGCTAATCCAAAACTCAACTATGGAGTTGGCGCCTTAATTGGCACTTCTGGCTATCTTAATTCTGGCCGTGGTTTAGGTGGATTGTACTGGGGTATGGTCACCTACGGAGACCGCCGCTCAAATGTAACTTTATCCGTTGGTTACGGGCATTTCAATGATGGCGTTAATGGGGCTGATACACAAACGATTTATCAAGAAGGTGCGTATCAGGCCGTTAATGGCATTATGCCGGAACTCCCTGTAGCCGGAACAAATACCATAAATTATGGCTTCAGTGCTCAAGCTCCAATAATTGGTTTAGCCGGCCAAACTAAAGTTGGTAAAAAAGCTAGTTTTATTTATGACTGCATGTATATCATGGGCCGCACCAACAATAACAATTCATATGGCTATCAGGACATCAATTACCTTTACGATCAAAATACTTGGATGCTGCAGCAAGTGGTTGTGGGCCCATGGCAATCCTACAATAATTACAATAATACCAATCAAAATTTATTAATACTGATGCCAGGCATGCGTTTTCAGCGAACAGAAGCGAAGGCGTTTCAGATCAGTTTGGCGGGTGTAATTACCGAAGATATCTCTTTCCCATTGCCAATGGTAAGTTGGTTTTACAAGTTTTAATCTGTTGGCAACAAATTTTTGTTCAAGACGTTGTAATTTTGAAAAAAAGTAGAAATGATGAATCCAAGAGTAGAGGCCGCGCTCAATGAGCAAATCAAGAAAGAAGCAAGTTCTTCTCAATATTATTTAGCTATGGCCTCCTGGGCTGAAAACAATGGTTTAAATGGCACCTCTAAATTCATGTATCTGCACACCGATGAGGAGCGTTTTCATATGCTCAAGATGATCAAGTTTGTCAATGAAAGAGGAGGCACGGCAATAGTTCCGTCTGTGGACCAACCACCTTTGAGTTTTGACAACTTGCGTTCTGTATTTGAGTTACTGCTCGCCCACGAACTCACCGTTACTGCATCTATCAACAATCTGGTCGATATCTGTTTGCAAGAAAAAGACTACACCACACACAATTTTGTGCAGTGGTATGTTGCCGAGCAGCTCGAAGAAGAAGCCCTAGCAAGAAGTATCCTAGACAAACTCAAACTCATCGGCAATGAAAGCGGAGGGCTGTATCTCTTCGATCGCGACCTCGAGCAAATTACTGCTCAAAACAACGCTCCACAACCAAAAGTCTAATGAGCGCTTTGCTCATCTTATTTATTTCTAAAACATGGTGGCTGTCAATTTTGGCAGCCTCTGTTTTTTTACTGTTGCTATTTGTTTTTATTCGGCGCAGAATAGAAACGTCGAGAAGAAATCAAGTCAGATTAGAAGTCAAAATTGCCGAGCGCACGAAAGAAATCCGTCTTCAAAAAACAAAAATAGAAGAGCAAAAACGTCTGCTTGAAGAAGAAAAGCATAAAGTTGAAGAACAACAAGCCTTACTTCAAAAGGAAAAAGACCGAACTGAACAATGGTTGCTCAACACGCTACCGTCTCAGGTTGTTATTGAACTCAAGCGCAACGGCAAGGTCAAAGCCCAAGCTTTTAAGCAGGTGTCAATTATGTTTACTGATGTAGTTGGCTTTACACGCATTTCTGAATCTATGGCGCCGAGTCGAATTGTCTCAAAGCTCGATATGCTTTTTCAAAAATTTGATGAAATTATACAAGCCAATAATCTCGAGAAAATCAAGACAATTGGTGATGCCTATATGTGTGCGGGGGGCGTGCCTGTGGAAAATTCAACGAATCCTATAGACGCTTGTTGCGCCGCTTTGCAGATCCAAGCTTTTATGGATAAGCTCAAGTACGAAGCCATTGCCGATCACGAAGACTACTGGGAAATCCGGTTGGGTATTAATACAGGGCCGGTTATTGCAGGAATAGTAGGCAATATCCGCCTGGCTTACGACGTTTGGGGTTCTTCTGTTAATTTGGCTCAACGAATGGAAATGCTCGGGGAGCCGGGCAAAGTAACTATCACTGGCCATACCTTTCAGCAAATCGAACCCTATTTTGAATGCGACTACAAAGGCAAGGCACTTACTAAATCTCGAACAAAAGTAGACATGTATGTGGTGCTGCGTATCAAGCCTGAACTATCTGTTCATGGAGAGGGCCTGATTCCAAATTCACGCTTCGAAGAAATTAAAAAACTACACCATTACAGCTCGATCAAATATTATAAAACAGAGCACCACGTCATGGGCATCCTCAAAAAGAATTTATCACCAAGTCTTGCCTATCATTCGATTAACCATACCAAAGATGTCGTCAAAGCCGTCGAGCGCATTGCACTATTAGAAGGCGTAACGGATGAGGGCTTATTTTTGCTCAAAACGGCGGCTATTTTCCACGATGCTGGCTTTATTGAACAATACGATCACAACGAGTCTATTGGCGCAAGAATGGCACAAGAAATTTTACCAAAATACGGCTATACTGAGCAGCATGTAAAAACAATCGTTGAGCTTATTCATGCGACGCAAATTCCACACAAGCCCATCAATAAATTGCAAGAAATTATTTGCGATGCCGACCTTGACTATTTAGGTCGTGACGATTTTGAGGATATTGCCGATAAGCTTCGTCAAGAACTCACAGAAATGGGCAAAATCAATGCTCGAAAGGAGTGGGATGAAATCCAGGTTAAGTTTTTAAATCAACATCAGTATTTTACAGCTACTTCTATTAGTTCTCGTCAAATGAAGAAGCAAGAAAACCTGGAAAGGGTAATAGAAAGGCTGGCTGCCAATCAATACCAAAATGAGTTATAAGAATTTTGCGTTACGCCGCTCACTTTCTTGTTTTTTAGATTTCCCTTTTTGCAAATTATAACCATACGAAAGATTTAAAATAGCTCTATTGAGTTTGCCTGGGCTATTGATGCGTTGGTCATGTAGATAAGCAATTTGTATGGAATGTGGCCCCTTAAAATCATAGGAAAGTCCAAAATTCCAGCGGATTCTATTCAAATGATAGCCCATTTGACCCTCCATTGGTCCTGTAAAAAATTCTATGGAGACCTTTGGTTTAAGGTCTGACTTTTTAATAGCGTATGCAATACTTGCTTTGTAGCGCAAAGCAGCGCCAAATTCTGGCTCGATGTCCTCAACAAACCTTGTTCGGGAATACTGATAGCGCAGCCTAAAATCGAGTTCTAGCTGATCAATATCATGACTGAACTGCAAATTGGCATTGATGCGGTGCTTGAGCTCAAAATTACCTGACGTATTGCGGTCTGATATCAATCTGTAGTCGATTGAAGGGAGGATGTTCTTATTAATTTTATAACGATAAGAAAATTGAGGAAAAAAAGTGTTGATTCCGTTGGCATCAAACCTAGAACTGAAATCAAGACCTAAACTTTGTTTTTTATCCATTTTATACGAGACACCAACTTCATTCCATAGCTGAAAAATAGTGTTGTTCTGCCCCCAACTTAAAGCCGGGAAAATAAGCAGGAAGATTAAGAATCGCATTATCTTAAAACAATGATTTCACCAAGGTTAACGGTTTCGTTTTTACCGAGCTCAACTGTAAATTTAACTGGAACTTTCGTGTAATAGTCGTCGTCGTTATTGGTTACAGAATTACCTGTGTTGAAGATTTCATTGTAGGCAAAAACAGTGTAGGTACCTGGAAATAAATTATTGAAACTAAAGGTGCCGTCGTGGTTGCATTCGACCTTGTTGTCGAATATGCTGTCTTGCGTTCCGTAAACGATATAAACATCTTCTGTTGCCCCGTTGTAGCTCACCGTTTGGGCAAGCACGCCGTTGATGTAGAGCTTCTCATTGATGGTTAATTTACCAGTGATTTTACTTCGGCCTCCTTCGCCTTCATATTTTTTACATCCGTTCAATCCGAAGAGTAGTGTAGCAGCTAAAAATAATAACGCAATTCTTTTCATTCTTTTTTTTGACAATGTTAAGAAAAAAACAACTTTTTACGTGTTCTTGCGTCTAATAGTTTGGAACAAAATCGATATTTCAGTAATATTGGTACCGCTAAACCAAGCTAAATGAAATACTTACTACTCTCCATTCTTTTTATATTTCCATCCATTTTGTTTTCACAGGTCCTGATCAATGAATACTCTTGTTCTAATATGACAGGTATCACTGATGCATTTGGTGAAAGAGAAGACTGGATTGAGCTTTACAATACGAATGCAACACCTTTAGACTTAACGGGCTGGTTCTTATCAGACAGAGCAGGAAATATCACCAAATGGCAAATTCCTAATGGAAGTATTGCTGCCAATGGCTTTAAAATGGTGTTTTGCTCCAAAAGAGATTTGGTATCAGGCAATGAATACCACCCTAATTTTAATTTATCACAAACCGGCGGAGACTGGATTATTCTGTCGAATCCGTCTGCAGTGGTGATAGACTCCTTTAAAATTGTACACCTCACAAAATCCAATCATTCTGTGGGCCGTTCGAGTAATGGAGCCATCGATTTTAAATTGTTTACGACGCCAACCCCAAATGCCAACAACGTTGGTGGCGTCAATTTTTACCCACCAAAGCCTGTTTTTAGCGTTGCACCTGGGTTTTATGCTGGCGTCCAAACTGTCAGTATAACTTGTGCAGACCCAACAGCTACTATTCGCTATACCCTAGACGGTTCAGACCCCATCCTTACATCGCCTGTTTACAGCGGCCCAATCAATATTACCACAACAAAAGTATTAAGAGCCACAGCATTTGGTACTACGCTCTCTTCCTTTACCGAGACCAACACTTATTTTATCAACGTGAACCACTCCATTCCTGTGGTTTCAGTTTGCAGCCAAGGTGTCTATTCGTTAGTTGCCAATGGCAGCCAAAACCCACCGAATCGCATCGGATCTTTTGAACTTTTTGAACAAGACGGTACTTTCATCGATGAATCTGAAGGAGACTTCAACAAGCATGGTAACGACTCTTGGGCCTATGCACAAAGAGGTTTTGACTTCATTTGTAGGGACCAATATGGCCATAACGGTGATCTCGAGCACGAAATTTTTCCAGAAAAAGACCGGGACGCATTTCAAAGGGTCATGTTAAAACCAGCCGCAAGTGATAATTATCCATTTGAACAAGGTGCGCACATCCGCGATGCTTTTGTGCATACTCTTTCTATCAGAGCGGATATGAAACTCGATGAGCGAACTTGGCGTCCGGCAGTGGTATATTTGAACGGTAATTATTGGGGCGTCTATGAAATTCGTGAAAAAGCCGATGACCATGACTACACCGATATCTATTATGACCAAGATAAATACAATCTGCATTACCTCAAGACCTGGGGAGGTACTTGGCAGGAGTACGGCGCACCAAATGCCCAGCCAAGTTGGAACGCCTTGTGCAACTATATCCTCGCCAATAATATGGGGAATCCGACCAATTTTAATTATGTCGATTCTTTACTCAATTGGGAATCTCTTGCCGATTACTTTATGATCAATTCCTATACTGTCAATCAAGATTGGCTGAACTGGAATACATCCTGGTGGAGAGGTTTAGATACCGCTGGTGACAAAACAAAATGGCGCTATGCCCTCTGGGATATGGATGCTACTTTCGGCCATTACATCAATTACACTGGCATTCCTGACCCAAGTGCTAATGCCGATCCGTGTAATGCTGAAAATTTACCCAATCCAGGTGGCCAGGGGCATACGGACATTCTCGAGAAGCTCATCAACGAAAATCCACAAGTAGAGCAATATTACATTACCCGGTATATCGACCTCATCAATACTTCTTTTAGTTGTACTAGCATGCTTGCGCTGCTTGACAGCATGGTCAATGAAATAGACCCTGAAATGACTGCCCAATGTGCCAAATGGGGTGGTACCTACAACGGCTGGCAATCGAGGGTGACGCAATTGCGTAATTTTATCAATCAGCGTTGTTTGGCCATGGAACAAGGCCTTATTGACTGCTATCAACTTTCCGGGCCCTTTGCCACTACTTTTGATGTGAGCCCAGTAGGTGCAGGTACAATTCAAGTGAATTCAATTACTCCTCCATCTTATCCCTGGACAACCAGCTATTTTGGAGGCATTCAAACCCTCATTGAATCTGTTGCCAATCCTGGCTTTATTTTCAGCCACTGGACAGTCACAACAGGTCCCTTGGGTTTGCCTTCAACAACTGCCAATAATTTTATTAATATCAATGGGCCAGAAACCATTGTTGCGGTATTTGTACCAGATGTTCCAGACCTCGATGGTGACGGCTGCCTTAACGTAGACGAACTCTTACTTGGTACAGATATCAACAATCCTGATACCGACGGCGATGGCGAAAATGACTGTGATGAGATTGGTAATATTGCCGCACCTACCGACACCGACGGCGATGGCATCATTGACGCACTAGAGTCTTCAATTATAGACACCGACGGCGATGGCATTATGGACGAATTAGACCCTGACAACACCAATCCATGCATTCCAAATCCAAACGCTGGCCCGTGCGACCAGGACGGCGATGGCTTAACCAATGCGCAGGAAACTGCAGCCGGCACAAACCCTACAAACCCCGACACCGACGGCGATGGCCTAATGGACGGTGCCGAAGTAAGCAATGGCTCAGATCCGCTCAACCCATGTGACCCAGATGATTCCCTCCCAGGTTGCCAAATCGATACCGATTTTGATGGCCTCACCGATGCACAAGAAGCTGTATTAGGAACTGATCCGCTCAATCCGGACACCGATGGCGATGGCATCAATGATGGAACAGAAGTGGCGAGTGGTTCTGACCCGCTAGACCCCTGCGACCCTGATGGCAGCAGCCCAGAGTGTGCAACCGGAATTTTCTTTCCAACTGCGTTTTCGCCAAATGGTGTAGGCAATGGCCTTAATGAGGTGTATCAGATTATTGCGGGTAAAGACGTTGCTGCCCTAAACTTCAAAATTGTGGATCGTTGGGGCAATCTCGTATTTTCCTCGACTAATAAATTATTTCAATGGGATGGCACCTATAAAAATAAGCCATGTAATAGTGGGGTATACGCTTATGTGTGCGATGTAACCTATGAAAACGGAAGTACCAAGAAGTTTACCGGTAATATCACGCTAATTCGATAAGCATGCGTTTTATATTGAGTATCCGGCTTTTTGTTTTAATCTTGTTGCTGAGCCTATCTCAAGTTTGCTCGGCCCAAGATTTTCATCTCACCCAAGCAGACCGCTCTATCCCTTTTATGAACCCTGCATTTGTCGGTACCTACAAAGGTTTTGAAAAGTTAACGATGCTCAATCGCAATCAATGGATTGGTTCCGGAACTCAATTTCTAACCAGCTACGGTATGGCAGAATTTACACCAGGCAGAACCCGTCAAGGTGAACGCGCCTATGCTGGAATTGGTGCTTCTTTTGGAAACGATGTAGGTGGAGATTCACGAATGTCCCAAAAATCTTTTGGACTCACGGCCAGTGGTCATCTTCCGCTAGCTAAAGGACATTGGCTAGATGCAGGAATTCAGACTGCTATTCAACAGCGTAGTGCAGATTTCAGCAAGTTACTTTATTATTCTCAGTGGAATGGTAGTACGCTGGACCCAGCAGTTTATTCCGGTGAAGAGAACGATTTTGTCAATTTTGCATTTGTAGATGC
Source organism: Flavobacteriales bacterium UBA952 (assembly GCA_002293185.1). GTDB lineage: Bacteria > Bacteroidota > Bacteroidia > Flavobacteriales_D > Crocinitomicaceae > UBA952. The sequence continues at coordinate 57,114 of DBCS01000003.1, forward strand.
AGGTCTGGGCTTGGCGTATCGTTTTGAACCCAACCAACGCGGAGAATTGCGCAATGGCCAGTGGTCTTTACAAACAGGGTTTTCTTTGCAGCATGTGAATCGCCCCCGCCTCCAATACAATACACTTTCTGCGGACAGACTCTATCAAAAAGCGGTAGCATTTGCTTGTTTTTCGCTTGGTTTAAATGAAGTTTCAGCGCTGCAACTATCTTTTACTCATTTGCGGCAAGGTGGGCACAAAGAAAGTATGCTTGGGGCCATCTATCGCATGAAACTCAGAGGGAGTTCTCAGGTAACCAATGAAGTCAGCACTCAATTTTTGAGTGCAGGATTTTATTTTCGCTCCAGCGCTGCAATTGCACCTTATGTGGCTATAGATTTTGGTGCCTTTGACTTTGGTATTTCTTATGATGCTAATTTAGGATCAGCTTCTTCTGTGTACAGACATTCTGTAGAATTGAATCTTGCTTATACCTTTTTAAAGAAATCAGTCTTCAAAGGTAGCCGTTTGCGCTAAGAAACTGTCTCCACAGCTTGGCTTGATCTTTATTCATTACCCTTGGTATTTTATTTTGTGCACCTAACTTGCCAATACTTTCCAGATAGGTATAAAAAACATTTGTCGGTAACAGTTTGAGGCTGGGCATGGGCATGCCGTGCTTGCGAACATAAGCGTAGTCATCGTTAATGGCTTGAAGGGCGGCATCGAGTTCTTCGATGATGCTGTCATCTGCTATGTGCGCATCGCAACCGATATACCAGCAGTGCTGTAAGTCTACATCGTCGGCATGAATAGTGTACTCTGAAAAAGAGAGTTGATGCCTGGAACTAACCTCTTTTAGACCTTGATTGATGTTATCTAAGGAGAGGTGTTCACCACAAAGACTCAAAAATTGTTTGATGCGTCCTGCGATAATGATTTCATGCGTTGTAGTGTCGAGGAAGCGCACTAAATCGCCAATCATGTAGCGCCAAAGCCCAGCATTGGTGCTGATGACTAGGGCGTAGTCTATGCCCGCTCTTACTTCGCTAATTGTGTATGCTTTATTCTTGTGTTTAAGCTCTCCGGATTCGGTAAAGTATTCTGCATTGAATGGAATAAATTCAAAAAAGATACTGTTGTTCATCAACAGCGTCATCCCATTTCTTTTGGGGCTGGTCTGGTAGCCAAAATAACCTTCGCTAGCCAAATAAGTATCCAATAAGACCACATCTTTACCAGATATTTTTTTGAGGCGCTCCACAAATGGGTCCATGTAGACCCCGCCGTGGACATACACCTGAAAATTTGGCCAAATTTCATGTATATTTTTAAGTTGATAATGCTTGACAATTTCTTCTAATAGTAGCACGCACCAACTGGGTATTCCAGCCATAATTCCGATATCCCATTTTGGTGCTTCTTCGACCATCATGGGTAGTTTGGCTTTCCAGTCTTTAAGTTTGGTAATTTTTTTACTGGGTTTGGTAAAAGGCGCAGCAATGAGAGAGGTATGTTTTTTGAGGATGCCGCTCAGGTCGCCTTCATAATGATGATCTATTTTTTTCAATTTGGTGGAACCTCCTACTGCAAGGACTTTTGCACTATAGAAAGAGTCTGAGAGGTTCAATTCATGAAGCACAGAAAACTGACGCAAAGACACCCGCTGAAATGAGCGGATCATTTCGGTAGTGACAGGAATTCTCTTACTTGGTGCACCTGTAGTACCTGACGAAAGCGCAAAATATTTGATGCGTCCTGGCCAAATATGGTCTTTTTTACCATCGATTGTTGCTTGCAACCAGTTGGTGAAGTATTCGTCGTATTCTGCAATAGGGACGCTTTGTTGATACCTCGAGACCAAGTCGCTTTTTTGAAGGAGGGTCGCAAAAGAATGGTGCTGGCCAAAATTTGTTTTTTTTGCGACTTCGATATTTTGCCGCAGGGCTTCGAGTTGTTGTTTGTAGTCGGCACTTACGCGTGAAATACGCTTGAAACTTATTGCAGTGCTGCGTTGAATGAGTTTACCAATTATCGGCATTTTTCAAGAAGCTTTTTTAGTACAGGCCTCGTACAAAAATAAAGAGAAAACTAGTGCGTTCTTACTGCACTTTGTTTTAAATTTGTAAAAAATACGACCATGCAAACCAAAACCTTCATTGTTCCTCACGACTTCACAGCTGTAGCAGACATCGCCCTCCAACACGCTATTGCCACTGCCAGACCACTTGGGGCTCAAATCCTTGTGCTTCACGTGGTTTCCAAAGAAGCACAAATACCCGAGGCACTTGCGCAGCTAGAAAATATTACAGGAGGTTTTGAACATGAAGGCGTGCCCCTTAAACCGAATGTCCGCATTGGAAGTATTTTTGAAGACATCGGCGCATTCGCTGCTGAGCATCAGGCCGAACTCATCTTTATGGGAACCCACGGCGCTCACGGCTGGCAACACATTACAGGCAGCCATGCCTTAAAAGTAGTAACGAGCTCACAAGTGCCGTTTATCATCGTTCAAGAAAAAGCGGTAAAGGCCAGCGGATATGACTCCATTGTTGTGCCTATGGATCTTCACAAAGAAACCAAACAAAAACTTTCTATCGTAGCTAATTTAGCTCACTACTTCAAGTCAAAAGTACACGTGGTTACTCCAGACGAATCCGACGAGTTTTTGCGTCATCGAGTACGTTCAAACATCACTTTCTCTGAAGGCTTTTTCAAAGACCGAGGCATCGAAATGACCAGCGCATTAGTTCCAAGTTCGGGCTTTGACAAAGAAGTGGTTAAATATGCTATTAGCGTAGACGCCGATCTCATTGCCATCATGAACCTACAGCGCAATAACTTATTTACTGCCCTCACTTTCAATCACGAACAATACATCATTACCAATGATGCGCTCATCCCAACGCTCATCGTCAATCCGATTCACCTTGGTTCTGATTACAGCAATATGTTCTCGATGTAAGCATGACTAAACTCATCACACTAAACGAGTTTATTGTCAGCAAGCAAAAAGATTTCCCATTTGCCACTGGTGAGCTTTCTCGCTTGCTCAGCGACATAGTCTCAGCGGCAAAAATTGTCAGCAATGACGTTCGCAAAGCCGGATTAGTCGACCACATCCTAGGCGCCCAAGGCGGTCAGAATGTGCAAGGCGAAGAACAGCAAAAATTAGATGTGGTTGCAGACGTAGCATTTATTCGGGCTTTTGAAAACGGCGGTGAGGTCTGCGGCATTGCCTCTGAAGAAAACGACGACTTTCTTGCATTTGCCTCTGCCACCGCTCAAAATGCCAACTATGTTGTTTTATTTGACCCGCTAGATGGTTCTTCTAACATAGACGTCAATGTATCTATCGGCACCATTTTTTCTATCTATAGACGTATCTCCCCGGTTGGTACACCAGCAACACGCGAAGACATGCTCCAACCTGGCACCCAACAAGTGGCAGCCGGCTATGTGCTCTATGGCTCCTCAACCATTTTAGTGTATTCTACCGGAAACGGCGTTAACGGATTTACCCTAGATCCATCCATCGGAGAATTCTTCTTATCACATCCTGATATGCGGATGCCTGAAAATGGCAGGTTCTATTCTCTCAATGAAGGCAATCTTCAAGCCTTTGACCCAACTTTGCGCGCCTATATTGCTTATTGTCAGTCCAACGACAACCAAACAGGAAAACCCTACTCTGGCCGCTACATCGGCTCTTTAGTTGCTGATTTTCACCGCAACCTCATCAAAGGAGGGATCTATATTTACCCCGCGGTTCCTTCTGCACCAAAAGGGCGTTTGCGCTTACTTTATGAATGTAATCCATTGGCGTTCATTGCTGAACAAGCTGGTGGTCTGGCCACCGACGGCAAACAGCGTATTTTGGATATCCAACCAACGGAGCTTCATCAGAGGGTTGGGTTTTATATTGGCGCTAAGTTAATGGTAGAAAAGGCAATGGGCTTATAAGCTACTTATTTACTAAGACTTTGATGCTTTCAGATTAATCGTATAATCCATTTCAACAACACGCGCACCGGGTTCTTTATTGTATTTCACTTCTCTTTTGATGCGCTCCTTAATATCATTAATGGTGCGGTCATCTATACACGTGGTAACAGATTTAATCGTTCTTACGCCAATAACTTGTCCTTCTGCATTGACCTGCACTTTAAAACCAATGCGGCAGTCAAAGTCGTTTTCATAGCTTGGCAAATTGACATTATTTTGACGAATTCTTCCCTTTCCTGAGCCTGAGCCATTTCCCGTGCCATCACCATCGCCATTACCGTTGCCGGGGCCGCCGAAAGGACCATTGCCTGAGCCATTGCCATTTCCGTTACCTCCACTTCCAAAGAAATTGGTACTTTGGGTGGTAGTAGACGTTCTATTTGTTCCGTTGGCTGAATTGTGATTGGCTGAATTACCGCTGTTGTGCGAGAAATCACTTTGGTTGGACGTAGCAACGCTTTCACTCTGATCGGCAGGTGGTGCTATTTGCCCAGAACCCGGGGTGCCGCCGCCTCGAGAGCCTCCTGCGGCATCTTCTAGTTCGACATTGTCTATCTGAAATTCTTCAATGACTTCATCTGAGCGGAGCGGGGGGGTGTCTACGAGTTGATCTGGACGGGCATCGAATTTAATGAGGACAGCCAAAAGGAATAAACTAAATATCCATACGGAAGTATAGACCAACGATTTTTTGGCGTCTTCACGTGCGCTATTTAATTCGATTTGTAGCTTTTCCATAAATTGAAATTTGTAAATGAACAGAACAACTTATTAACCCTCTTTTGTGGCTATGATCATTTTTAGGTCATTGAGCATCCCAATTTTGAGTAGGTCGACAAGTTCTTGAACTTGTGCGTCGTATGGCAAGCGTAAAATTACGGTGTTGTCGCCGAGTTTTTTGGTCTCACCAATCAGCACGCCCTCTAACTGATCAAGTGCAATTTCGTCGTTGTTGACAAAGAAATGTCGTTGCTGATTCTCGTCAAATTTAACAGTGAGTGTAACGTGTTGTTGTTGGGTCTTTTCATTGGCATCTGACTTTGGTAACGGAACTTTAATCACGTTCGGGTTAGCCAAAGTTGAAATGATCAAAAAGAACAACAACAAGAAAAACATGATGTCGCTCAAGGCAGAAGTAGCTACCTCGGCATGAAACCTTTTATTTCGCTTTATTGCCATCTTTTGAGTTGATTAGTTTTATAAAATCCAAGTTGATTTTTTGAATTTCAAGGGCATAATTATCAATAAGCGCATTTAGTAAGTGATAAGCTGTAAAGGCGATGATACCGACAACTAAACCTGACCCAGACGAAATCATCTTTTCATAAAGACCACCTGAAATATTTCCGATGGAGACGTTTTCCGAAATCGAGATGCTGTAGAAAATTTTAATTACCCCTGAGATGGTACCGATGAAACCAAGTGTTGGTGCTATACCAGCAATGAGCCCCAAGTGATTGATGTTTTTCTCCATTTTGCCAATTTCTATATTGGCAACTTTTTCCATGTTGGCCTCGATTTGCGGTACAGGTTGACCTATTGATTCGACACCTTCTTTTAATACAGTTCCAAATGCAGTTTGCTCGCGTTGGGCAGCATCAATAGCCCCTTTGACGTCCGTGTTGTTCAATTTACTGTGCACCTCTGAAATGAGCATTGCATTTTGTTTGGTCATGCGTCGGATGTACAAAAAGCGCTCTACTGCCACATAGGTAGTATAGAATAATAGCAGTACGATTGGGATTAAGAACACCCCGCCTTTCATCAGAAAGTCAATTGCTGAAATTTCTTCGACCGTTTTAAACGATTCTTCTGTGGCTACTTCGGCTACCTGCGCACTGAATGCGCCTGCGCTTAATAAAAATGCTACTGCTAATGGATATTTGACTGAAAACTTCATATTTGGTTTCTATTTTGGTACGCTAAAATTAGTCATTGACATTAGGCAAGATGTCGATTTTACTTGGAGATATTCACACTGAATTGTTATTTGTAACGTTCTTGCCTGAAAAGGTCACAAAATATTTCACTCCGCGGATACTTTGCGTAATTTTGCAGCCCGATATGGAACTCAATACCTTTATCAAAACCCTTGCCAAACATCCCGCTCTAGATCGGAGCGCGGCCGCTTTGCAAACAACGAACGCTAGATTGCATTGGAAGGGAATGGTAGGCTCTGCTAAATCGCTATTGTCTTTGATGGTAGCGCAGCAAGTTCCGGGTACGCACTTATTCATTCTTTCTGATAAAGAAGAAGCCGCCTATTTTCTCAATGATTTCGAGGGGCTTTTTCCCGACGATAAACGCATTTTATTTTATCCTGCTTCGTATCGGGTACCCTACCAACAAGAGCAAACCGACAATGCCAACGTGGTTGCAAGGGCTGAGGTCTTGGAAAAACTCAGCGATAAAAAAAATACATGGGTTATTACTTACCCCGAGGCGCTTTTTGAGAAAATACCGACGAAGAAAAATTTAGTCAAGCATACCATGCGCTTGGAGGTTTCCAAAACCTACAGCACAGATTTTTTGAATGAGTTGCTTTTAGAATATCAATTTGACCGCGTAGATTTTGTCTATGAACCCGGTCAATTTTCTATTAGAGGTGGAATTTTAGACGTATTTTCTTTTGCCAACGAACACCCCTTTCGCATCGAGTTTTTTGGCGATGAAGTGGAAAGTATCCGGACTTTTGACGCTGCAAGTCAGCTTTCTATTTCAAATCATCAATTTTTTAATGTCGTTCCGAACATCCAATCCGGACAAAGTTTAGAAATCCAGGAAACATTATTGGGTTTTGTTGGCAATCAGATCATTTGTTGGCTTGCAGATGTCGATCGAACTTTTGAGGTTTTAAAGCGCGAATATGAACGCGCAGTGGCCATTCATAGTCAGCACAACGGCCCAGTACAATATGCCTTGCCTCAAGATAAATTTGTGTCGCATCTTTCCTTTGAAGAGCAGCTGGAAGCGCACCGCGTTATTGAGTATGGGCCTGTTTTTCATTTCAAGGCCACGCATGCCGAAACCTTTGACTGCCTTCCTCAACCGAGTTTCAATAAAGACTTTGAGCGCCTTCATACCGATTTATTGGCGCGCAAAGCCGACGGATATCAAAATTTGATTTTTTCTAATCAACCGCGTCAGGTGGAGCGCTTATACCAAATTTTTAGCGATATCGGCAGGGAAGGTGAGTTCAGTGCACTTTCGTTGGCCTTGCACGAAGGATTTATTTTTCCATCGTTGAAATTAGTCTGCTACACAGACCACCAGCTTTTTGAGCGCTACCACCGGTTTCGTTTAAAAGAAGGGTTTAAGCAAGCCAAGCAAGCACTTACACTCAAAGAAATTTACCAACTCCAAAAAGGAGATTACGTCACGCACATAGACCATGGTGTTGGTCAGTTTTCTGGTTTGGAAACAATAGACGTAAATGGCAAACCACAAGAGGCCATTCGCTTGCTCTATAAAGATGGAGACGTTCTTTATGTCGGTATTCACTCCCTGCATCGGATTTCTAAGTTTACGGGCAAAGAGGGAAGTGCGCCAACACTCAATAAATTGGGTACCCAAGCCTGGACTAGTTTAAAAAACAAGACCAAAAAGAAAATTAAAGAACTTGCCTTTGACCTCATTCAGCTCTATGCCCAAAGACGCAGTAAGCCAGGATTTTCTTTTGCACCGGACAGTTATTTGCAGAATGAACTCGAAGCGTCGTTCATGTTCGAAGACACGCCAGACCAGTTCAAAGCAACCCAAGACATCAAAAGCGATATGGAAGCTGCGCGGCCTATGGACCGCTTGGTTTGTGGCGATGTCGGTTTTGGAAAAACAGAAGTAGCCATTAGAGCGGCATTTAAGGCTGTAACCGATTCCAAGCAAGTAGCAGTTTTGGTCCCGACTACAATTCTTTCTTTGCAGCATTACCGGAGTTTTCAAAAAAGGCTTTCGAGTTTTCCGGTTACGGTCGATTACATCAATCGTTTTAAGTCTGCCAAAGAAATTACTGAAACGCTTAAAAAGCTTGCGGCAGGTCAGATTGACATCTTAATTGGCACCCATGCCTTGGTTGCCGAACGCGTCAAGTTCAAAGACTTGGGGCTCATGATCATCGATGAAGAGCAAAAGTTTGGCGTTGGCGTCAAAGACAAACTCAAAACACTACGGACTTCAGTAGACACACTTACGCTTACCGCTACGCCTATTCCGCGCACCTTGCAATTTTCTTTGATGGGTGCCCGAGACCTCAGCATCATCAATACACCGCCTCCAAATAGGCAGCCGGTCCTGACAGAAATCATATCATTCAATGAAGAGCTGATCCGCGATGCTATTGCTTATGAAGTAGGGCGCGGCGGCCAAGTATTCTTCGTCAATAACCGACTATCGAATATCAAAGAACTCTCCGGTTTGATTCAGCGTTTGTGTCCGGGGGTGCGCGTAGGCATTGGCCACGGCCAAATGGATGGCAAGCAACTCGAGAAAATAATGCTCGACTTCATTGAGGGGGCCTACGACGTTTTGTTGGCAACCACCATCATTGAATCTGGCATAGACATTTCGAATGCCAATACGATCATTATTAACGACGCTCATCAATTTGGATTGAGCGACCTCCATCAGCTGCGCGGTAGAGTCGGCCGAAGCAATAAAAAAGGATTTTGTTACCTCATTGCGCCCAAATTTAGCATCATGACCTCCGAAGCGCGCAAGCGTCTAGAGGCATTGGTGCAGTTCTCAGATCTTGGTTCGGGCTTTAATATTGCCATGAAAGACCTGGACATCCGTGGTGCAGGCAATATGTTGGGCGGAGAGCAAAGTGGCTTCATTGCCGAAATTGGTTTTGAGATGTATCAAAAAATACTCAATGAAGCCATGCAAGAGCTCCGCGAAAGTGAATATAAAGAACTATTCGATGAGCGGGTAACAGATCAGTTCAACGGCTTTGTCCAAGACTGCATCTTTGAAACCGACATGGAAGTGCGCATTCCTGACACCTACGTCAATCAAGTCGCCGAGCGTTTGAGTTTGTATCAAGCCATGGACAATCTCAAAAACAAAGACGAACTTGCTGCATTTAGTGCACAGCTTCAAGATCGTTTTGGCCCACTCCCAAAAGAAGTAAAAGAGCTTTTATTTTCATTTGAATTGCGTTGGTTGGCAGAATCAATGGGCTTAGAGCGTTTGGTACTCAAAGCCGAGAAATTAGTGGGTCATTTTATCGCCAATCCGCAGTCACCTTTCTATGAAACTGATCAATTTCAGACGGTTCTTCAAAAAATTCTTTCTCAACCATCGGGTTACAGACTTGTTCAAAAAGATGACAAGCTCAGATTGGTTATTGAGCCCATCCGACACATTAAAGATGCTTTTGGGAAATTACAGGCACTTCAAGAAGTTTAATTCGCTCCTCGCGGCAATAAATTAGGTTAACTTGACCTACATCAAGATATATTTAGTTGCAATGTTGCAACTTTGTGGTCTATTAATTGTTTTAGTCAATAATCTTAAAATTAAAAAAATGAAAAACATTGTAATCGGTTTAGCAGGCGCTTTCGCCTTATTTTCTTTTGTGGCATCACAAGCAGGTGTTTGGTCAGTAGATGGCGCACACTCTCGTTTAGGTTTTACTATTCTTCATAATGGCATTACGAATGTACATGGCAACTTTGGCAAATTCACAATGGAGGTAACTACTCCAAACGCTGATTTTAATGACGCCACGATTGTATTGAACGCCGAAGCGGCTTCAGTGAATACAGGTATCGAAGCCCGCGATAACCATTTGCGCACAGCTGATTGTTTTGATGTTGAAAAATATCCAGCCATTACATTCAAAAGTTCTGCAGTGAAAGAAACTACTACAAAAGGAACTTATACCTTAGCTGGTGATCTTACCATGCATGGCGTTACTAAAAAAGTAGTGTTCAATGGTGTACACACAGGCAACAGCAAAAACTATAAAGGAGCAGCAGTAGCTGGCTTACAAATCACGGGTTCAGTTAAGCGCTCTGAGTTTGGTATGGGAGAAGTTAGCCCAGGTTTGGCCGATGAGATTAACCTTATCGCTGATTTAGAAGTCGTTCAGAATTAATTACCATAATGAAAAGCCTAGTATTCTTACTTTTTGGTTTGTGGTCAACAGCAGTTCTAGCACAGCACTACAAAGTTGCCGAGGGTTACAGCATTTCGTTTGCAAATGCAGATGTCAGTGGAACGTTTGATCAACTAAGTACCACTTCTCTTTTATTTGACCCAGTCAAGCTATCCAATTCAAAGCTTTCATTTAAAATCGAGGTAGCTTCGATCAATACTGGCAATGGCTTGCAAAACAAGCATGCCCGAGGCGAGGAATGGTTCAATGCAGATAAACACCCCTTTATTGAATTCACTTCTACCAAAATAGAAAAAACGACTGAGGGTTATAAAGCAATCGGAAAACTGCAAATGCACGGCGTGAGTAAAGAGGTAAGCATACCATTTACCTTCACTAAAAAAGGCAATAATGGTACGTTTATTGCTAAATTTAGTGTAGACCGTTCTGATTATCAGATAGGTAAAAAAAATAGTGGAGTAGCTGAAACATTGAAAATAACAGCTAACATTCCCGTCACTAAAAAATAGATTTATGTTGAAAAAAACAATTTGGGCTCTTTCTTCGGGTATTTTGGCAGGTGGCGTATCCTACGCCTACGGTGAAACTATCGAGAAACAACTCATGGAAGACTACTCCAATGTGGTGCCAACTTCCGCTATTTTTATTGCTTGTTTGGTGGGTACCATCATGGCAACAATCGGTCATTGGCTACTTACTAAGTTAGTACCTATGTTTGGGGAGTTTATTTTCGCATTATTATTTGCAGCACTTTCCACAGCGAGTTTAATTGGTGTGCTGGGTTTCACGTTTACTGATGGATCTAATGAATTACATCAATTCATTTTTTATGGCTACGCAATGCCGATGCACTTTTTCCCATTTTTAGCGTGGTATGTATTCAAACCATTATTTGAAGAGAAATAAGCCTTTTTTGGCATAAATATTGAAAGGATGCTTCGGCATCCTTTTTTTTTGAAAAAAAGTGCAGCAAAGAACAACGAAATACTTGGATTTACGTTTAATAATTGATGTTGCAACAAACAAGCATATTTCTTTTTTTTCTGGGTTTTATTTTACCCTCTGTTTTTCGTGCACAGTTGCTTACCAATAACGCCTTGAATCCGCAAGGCTTGGTTCAAAATGTTCTTTTAGGAAATGGTGTAACTGTTTCAAATGTAACCTACAATGGCAGCCCTGTTGCAATTGCTCAGTTTACTGCTGCCAACACTACGCTAGGCATCAATAGTGGTATTGTCATGACAACCGGTACTACTTTGCCCAACGGAGATGGCCCGCATGGCCCCAACGACACACCTGGTGCTGGTGTAGATAATAACATGGGCGGCTTTAATTTACTTTCACAAGCCATTCAAGGTAACCAAACCTACAATGCAGCCATTTTGGAGTTTGACTTTATTCCTTACGCCGATACCGTTCGTTTCAAGTATGTTTTTGGCTCCGATGAATACCCCGAATTTGCGCCGCCCAATAACACGACCTACAACGATGTCTTTGGTTTTTTCATATCTGGCCCCGGTATTAGTGGTTTTCAGAATATTGCCAAGCTGCCGAATGGCGCAGTTGTTTCTATCAATAATGTCAACAACATTACCAATCCATTTTATTTTGTCAATAATGGCGACGGCAATATGGCACCTTATAACCAGAGCCCGCAGTACATTCAATATGATGGCTTTACTAAAGTATTAGAAGCGATATCAGCGGTGCAATGTGGCCAAACCTATCACCTGATTATTGCCATTGCCGATGTTGGTGACGGCCAATGGGACTCCGGTATTTTTCTAGAGGCTAATAGCCTCTCGACACTTACGCCAATTGAGATTAGTCATACCTTATCCCAGCAAGTATTCTCTAACCCTGATTGGATGGCAGAGGGCTGTGTGAACGCCACAGTGACCTTAGAGCGTCAAACCAACTTGAATCAAACCCTAACAATTCCTGTTCAATTGAGCGGTACTGCAACTGATTTAATTGACTTTAATGGTGTTCCTACAAGTATAACCTTTACTCCTGGGCAATCTATATTTAGTTTTGCAATACAGACCCTTACCGATGCTTTGGTGGAGGGTTTAGAAACCCTAACCCTTACTTTTCCAATAACCGATCCTTGTGGCAACATTACACCACTTGTTCTCGATCTTTGGATACAGGATAACCAACCTATGGAGCTGACTTTAACGAGTTCACCAATTCTCTGTCCGGGAGACCCCGTTACTATCAATTCTCAAATTAGCGGCGGCCTACAACCCTATACTTATGAGTGGAGCACAGGGCAAACCACGAGCAGCATTACCTTGAACATCGCCAATTCTCAGTCTATATGGCTAGCTGTGACTGACGCATGCACAGGTGTCCCGGCTTACGACACCCTTTTTATTTCGGTCCCTGAATTTAACCCTTTGGCTATTATTACGAGCCCAGACATCACAGAAATTTGCCCGTTTATTCCCATTACAATTGGCGCTCAGGTGAGCGGCGGATCAGGCCAATATACCTACTTATGGACTACTAATAATGTAGTGAGCGGGACAACAGACTCTTTATTGGTGAATCCAGGGAGTTCCAGTATATATCTCATTACAGCTACTGACAACTGCGGAAATTCAATACAAGATAGCGTTAGTTATACCATTTTAAGTCCGCCACTTGTATTACAAATGAATGGCCCTTTTCAAATTTGCCCAGGCGATAGCGTAAATTTATTAGTCACTGCAACTGGAGGTTACGGCAACTACTACTACAATTGGTCTACTACCGAAACAACAGCTCAAATTATAGTTGCACCTCAAAATTCCACTTCCTATTTTGTTCAGGTCAGCGATGAATGTCAGACTTTTAGTACAACTGCAATTGCTTTGGTTCAGGTTGTCAAGCCATTGGCAAATTTTTATATCATGAGTCAGAATCCAATGGAAGGATTACCAGTTCAATTGGAGAATGCCTCCGTCAATGCTTGGTCATATACTTGGACTTTCGGAGATGGTAATCAGTCTTTTTTGGTAAATCCGACGCATACATATGCACAACCTGGCCCTTATGAAATCACGCTTATTGCAACCAATCAGGAAGGGTGTGTGGATAGCATTTCTAAATGGATAGAAATTGCACCTGAACGATTCATTTACTTACCAAATTCATTCACCCCAGATGGCGATGGCCTCAATGAGTATTTTTACGGACGCTTTATTGGCCTCATGAGTGCACGATTCTATATTTTCAATCGCTGGGGCCAAGAAATTTTCTTCTCCGACGCACTCAATTTTGTCTGGGACGCCTCCTTTGAGGGTGTTCCGGTCCAAGATGGCACCTATTCTTGGTACTTGATTTACGAAATAGAAAAAGGAATTTACAAGGACCTATCAGGTCATGTGAACGTTATCAGGTAGCATCCAAAGAGCTCTAGTCGTTGGAAATGATCTCAAAGAGCTCATTTAAATTAGGTGAAATTATGATTTCAATGCGGCGATTCTTTGACTTATCGTTCGGATCTACCGGATGATACTCACTGCGGCCAGCAGCCATTATTTGTGTTGCTGCCATATTCGAGTTAGCTAGCATGAGTTCGACAACAGCAGTGGCGCGCAAGACGGAGAGCTCCCAGTTATTTTTTGGCGATACACTACTGTTTAATTTGTCGGTATCGGTGTGGCCTTCGACAACAATTTCTAGATCGCGTTCAGTTTCAAGTACACGGGCTAGTTCTACGAGTGCCTCTTTTCCGTCGTCCTCTACTTTGGTGGAACCAGAATTGAAGAGTAGCTTCGCTTCTAAGCTGACATAGATTTTGCCATTTTTTTGAACAACTGTTAGGCCTTGATTTTCAAAGTTCCGAAGTGCATTGGCAACGCGCGCTTTGAGCAACTGAATTTTTGCATCTTTCTTGCGAATCGCCTCTTCAAGTTCATTGACTCTTTTTTCGCGTTCTTCAAGTAAAACTTGTTTGGCTTTCAGTTCTTGGTCAAGTTTGAGCAATGCATCTTCCTTGCGTTGTAGTTCTTTTGTTTTTTGTTCAAGTTCGGTTTGGAGGGTTGCTGTTTCTTTGGCACTCAGGTTCTTTAGTTTGTCGAAAGAATTTTCAAGTGTTTCGTATTGTGCCTCTAGCGTTTCTTGTTCTCTTTCGAGCAAACGTATTTGATTACCTAGATTATTCGTATCGCCTCGAAGGCGGCTTACTTCTTTTGCTGCTATATCATACTTTGTTTGTAAATCTTTAGACAACACTTCATAATCACTGCTGCTTTTTTTGTACTTAGCGAGCTCTTCACTGCAGTTTTTTTCGCGTTCGAGTAATTCGTTGTATTTTTTTGACGGCACACAAGCCGAGAATACCAACATAGCGAGTAAAGAAAGGAAAAAGAGATTTTTCATGGGGGCAGCTTTTTTACAAAGTTGTTTTATAATTGCGAATGGAAGTTGACTTTTTTTTGTTTTTATAAACACTGAATATTGCATAAAGTAACACATTGGGTCAATTTCGTGTGCATCGAGAGTGAATTCCTTACCTTTGCATCATGAGTACAGTAAGGAAAAATCAAAAAAAGTTAACAGAGGCTTTTGAGCTGCTTCAAAAAAATGACCTCAATTCATTAACAGCTGCCCTAAACATTTACAAGGAACATGGCCAAGTCACGATCCTTCCTGAATTATTCAAAGTATTAGAAAGTAGAGAACGCGCTCAGCAACAAGCTATTGTTGGTTTTTTATCTGATGTCAAAGAAACTGATGCCACTGCGGCCTTCATCAATTATTTAACGGAGCAAACTGATGCAGAGAACAGAAAGCTAGTGCTATCCGCCATTTGGAATTCTAAATTACCTTTTGACGAGCACTTGCCTTTTTTTGTGATGTTGGCCTCGCAAGGAGACTACTTAGAAGCCCTTGATTGCCTTACAATTATTGAGAATATGTCCGGACCATTTGATGAGTCTCAACTTTTAGAGTCTCAACTTTTACTCAAGGAATACATCGAAGAGCGCGCCCCTCAGTCTGATCAAAAGGCACAAATTATGAGTGAAATAGCTTGGTTTGTCAAAGAACAAAATGAGGGCATAGATGCTGATTTGCTAATTGATAACGAATAAAATATGAGCCAAATAGCGCTGCAATCAATGACCGGTTTTGGCAAGGCCAACGGACATTTTAACGACAAAAAAATCTCTATAGAAGTGCGGTCTCTTAATTCAAAAGGCCTAGACCTCAATCTAAAAATACCTTCTAGCTATCGCGATCTCGAAACGCCTATTCGAAAGATAGTGACTGAAGAATTATTGCGCGGTAAATTGGATTTAGGAATTTATATCGAAAGCCAGCAGCAGCAGTCAGCAGGCTTGATAAATGAGCAGGTAGCCAACGCTTATTTTGAGAAGTTAAAATCACTTAATACTTCGTGGGGAACCCACACGCAAGATTACCTCGCTTTGGTTTTGCGCATGCCAGATGTACTTACCAGTCAGCACGAAGAACTTTCTGAAACAGAAACTGCATTTATTCTAAACTTAGTTGCTGAAGCTTGTGCTCAATTGCAGAAGTTCCGCAGGCAAGAAGGCCTGAGCTTAGCTAAAGACCTCCTCAGTAATTTAGATCAAATACAGCAAGAGCTCATCGCAATTGCACCATTCGAGCAGGAGCGTGTTGCTCAAGTAAGAGAGCGCATCCAAAAAGGGCTGGTTTCCATAGAAGAGAGCAGGGTAGATGCCAACCGCTTAGAGCAAGAAATGATTTATTATGTCGAGAAGCTTGATATTTCGGAAGAAAAGCAACGCTTACAGCAGCACATTACTTATTTTACAGAAACACTCAATCAAGAGGCTTCGGGTAAAAAACTAGGCTTTATTGCCCAAGAAATGGGCCGAGAAATCAATACTTTAGGTAGCAAGTGTAATCATTCAGAAATACAACGCAGGGTGGTTGTGATGAAAGATCATTTAGAAAAAATCAAAGAACAAGTTCTCAACGCATTATAAAATGAACACGCAACAAAGTATTGTTATTTCAGCTCCTTCAGGAGCAGGTAAATCTACAATTGTTGGCGCTTTACTTGCCAAGTATCCACAATTGGCATTTTCGGTATCAGCTTGTTCGCGTGCGCCAAGAGGGAAAGAACAAAACGGTGTGCATTATTACTTTTTAGAACCGTCGGAATTCAAACAAAAAATTGCGCAAGGCGCATTTTTTGAATGGGAGGAGGTCTATGAAGGGATGTATTATGGCACCCTTCACACAGAACTTGAGCGCATTTGGGCTGCAGATCAAGTGGTTGTATTTGATATTGATGTAGTTGGTGGTTTAAAAGTGAAAGAGAAACTCAAAGATGCAACAATTTCTATTTTTATTCAGCCCCCTAGCATTACTGCTCTCGAGGAGCGCTTGCGCAAGCGTCAAACTGACTCCGAAGAAAAAATTAAGCTGCGTTTGCAGAAGGCAGAAGAGGAGCTAAGCAAGGCCCAGCTATTCGATTATGTAGTAGTAAACGATGACCTCTCTAGGGCAATTGCTGAAGTAGAAGCATTAATTATTCCAATGTTACGCAAATGAGAATAGGTTTGTTTTTTGGAACCTTTAATCCTATCCATGTGGGGCATCTGATTATTGCCAACCATATGGCCCAACACCCAGCTATCGACCAAGTTTGGTTGGTCGTAACGCCACATAATCCACACAAAGAAAAGTCTTCTTTATTAGCCGATCATTTGCGTTTAGACATGGTACGTGATGCCATTTACGATAGCCCTCACCTGAAAGCAAGTGATATTGAATTCCATCTTTCTAAACCAAATTATACGATTTCAACGCTTACTCATTTGCAAGAAAAATACCCAAAAGATGAATTTAGCTTATTGATGGGGGCGGATAACTTGCGGTCGTTTCACAAATGGTATAACTGGGAGCAAATCCTTTCCAAGCACCGACTCTATATTTATCCGAGAATTGCTGATGGAAGTAAAGATCAGAATGAAACGCTAGCGTTTATTAAGCATCAGCATATCGAATTTGTTGCCGATGTGCCAATACTTGGCATCAGTGCTAGCTCGGTTCGCTCTCGATTGGCAGAGGGTAAAGATTGTAGCTATTTACTTACTGAGCCAGTATTGAAATATATTACTGATCGGCATTTATATCAAAAATAGGGCAATAAAAAAGGGGAGTAAAACTCCCCTTAACATTAATGAATTTTGCGTTACTAAAGCTTCACAAATTTTTGTTGCTGCGTACCGAATAGAGTGCTAAGTTCGATGAGGTACGTTCCATTACAAAGTTTACTTAGGTCAAACGAAGCGCTTGCTGCTGTTGTTTGAACAACTTCAATAATTTTGCCTGTGAGGTCGCGAAGCGTTAGTGTAGAAAGGCTGCCATTTAATAGTCCACCTACTTCTATTGCAGTACTTGCGGGGTTAGGTTCTAGGGACATTGGATGGATAATTTGTTCAATTTGCCCACCCGAACCCACAACAATTTTGTAGCCATCAAATGAAACTGGCTGGGTTATTGGTGTAGGGGGCAAGCCCGGTAAGAGAACGACCAATACAGTAGCGGTTATATCTACTGTAACGGGGAAAACCGCAACGGAGTCTGTAGTTCCAAAAAGATTGGCACAACCATTGGCTCCACCAAGATAGTTGCAGTTGGATACATTACAAACGTAATCAAATCCAGGAGGCAAGCCCTGGACGCCGGTTATGGTAAATTGTTGGATAACGCTACCAACAAATTGCCCACTTGGATCTACCTCAGCTGTAACGGTTGCAGGCACCTTGAAATTGATATCTGTAGAATAAGCCACATTGGGTAGCGCAGGCGGAAGGTTTTGAGTGGTGTCTGGCCAGATGCCATAAGTAGAATCTATAAAATTCACACCTGGTGTACAAGACTGGCTCCAAGAGAGGAGGTAAGTCATTGTAAATAAAGAAGTAAGTACTATTTTTTTCATGGGTATTGATTAAAGTTCAAAATCAAAAGTACAATTATTTTTCTACCTTCTCTACAGTATAAATACCGAAGAGTATTGTATTTTCAGCACTCATTCTCTTTGTCTACCTTTGTAGTATGATTATTTACAATGTGACGGTCAGTATTGACCAAGCTGTTGAACAAGATTGGTTAAATTGGATGCGCGTCCAGCATATTCCTGCCGTACTCCAAACAGGTTGTTTTTTAGAATCTCGGCTTTCGAGAGTAAATGGCGAGGAAGATGGGGGTTGTACTTATTCCGTTATGTATCTTGCACCAGATCAGGAGGCTCTAGATCACTACCAAACTGAGTTTGCACCTGCACTCCAACAAGACCACGCCGCCCGTTATCAAGGTAGGTTTGCAGCATTTCGAACTACCCTTCAACTCATCGAAGAATACAAAAGATGAATGTTAAACCTAAAAAACAACTTGGCCAACATTTCTTAAAGGATGCCGGAACTTGCCAAAAGATAGCCAAGCAAGTGATTTGGACCAACGACACCCGTAAAGTCCTTGAAATCGGCCCCGGTATGGGCGCACTCAGCAAATATTTATGGGAAATCCCCGAAATAGATCTCTGGTTGCTAGATGTCGATATAGAATCTATTGATTACCTGCGCGCTCATTATCCTGACCGTGCGGACCGCATACTTTTTGGAGATTTTTTGCGCCTGGATCCTCAAGAATTATTTGGCACAGACCCCTTTATTGTAGTTGGTAACTTTCCATATAATATTTCTTCCCAGATTCTTTTTAAGTGCTTAGCATACCGCAACCAAATTCCGCAAATCATGGGGATGTTTCAAAAAGAAGTTGCGGTAAGGATAGCCCAAAAACCTGGCACTAAAGAGTATGGGATCATCAGTGTGCTCTTGCAGACCTTTTATGATATCCATTATTGTTTTACCGTAGATGAGCATGTTTTTATTCCTCCACCAAAGGTAAAGAGCGGTGTTATTAGGTGTGTGCGCAATGACCGTCAAGCCCTTCCCTGCGATGAAAAACTATATTTTCAGGTGGTAAAGGTTGCGTTTAATCAAAGACGCAAAACTTTGCGTAATTCATTGCGGGTTTTGCTTAAAGATGCACCTTTACCCGAAAAATTTGAACAACAACGTCCAGAGCGTTTGAGTGTAGAAGATTTTATTGAGCTCACTTGTTTGATCGAAGAACTCGCTAATAAGGACTAAAGCTTTCTTGGCGTTGGGTGCCAACTTCGGTTCCATTTTTAAATATTTTTTTACTGACGAGTTGTCCGTTTTCGTTGAAGGCATAGAATGGACCATCTTTAAGGCCTTTTTTATAATGGATTTCGTAGACAATTCTTCCGTAGCGGTCGTATTGCTTAAAAATGCCATCGAGTTTCCCGTAGCGGTATTGGGCGTCAATAGTAGGTATGACTCCTCCAGGATAATAGTTGGTCCAGGTTCCGTGTTTCATTCCATGGTAGTATTTACCCGTTTCTTTGAGCTGAAAATCGATTTGTGAGTAAGCTGCATAAGATCCATGAAAGTCACTGACAGTCTCTTTCATTCCCATAATGGCAATTCCGTCAGCCACATTTTTTTGGGTAAACACTTTGTAATGCTGTTTTTCTTTAATTCGACCGTTGTTAAAATAGCCATTCCATTCTCCTACTTTAAAGCCATTTTGATAATTCCCTTCTAATTTTAAAACACCTTCAGGAGAATAAGAAGCCCATTTACCGCTTAGCGCACCATTGCGATAAGTTGCTTTGTCCTTGATGCGGCCGTTTTCCCAATAATTGATCCATTCTCCTTCCTCTTTACCATTTACATAAAGGCCGTCCATGAGTAGGGTAGAATCTTCGTACCAAGTTTGCCAAAGGCCTGACTTTTGGTCATTTAGGTAGGCTCCGGTGCGGTAAAGCGCCCCATTTGGATAATAATAGATCCAATTGCCGGTGCGGAGGTCATTTTGGTAGTTTGCCAAGTAGGAAAGCTGCCCGTTGGCAAAATAATAATGCCAAGTGCTGTCTTGTTTTCCATTTTGGAAATAACCGTCCATGTCTAATTGGCCATCTTGGGTAAACCACTTCCATTTTTTTATTTTTAGCCCTTGCAGATAGAACCCGTGCGTGAGTGTATCCTTCTCGTTAGACATCACTAAGTACTCGCCATGTAGAGAGTCTGCCTCATACCCCACTCGTTTTTCCAAGACTCCATCAAAACGGTAGAACACCCAAGGACCATCCTTTTTTCCTCTATCGAAAGCGCCCGCTACAGACACAACGCCATTAGCTGTGCGCTCTTCGAATGGACCTGTTTTTAAACCGTCCTGAAACGTAAAGGATTCTTTTAATGACCCACTAATGTAATAAGTGATGATTTGGCCATTTCCATTGGTGATAATTTGCCTATGGGTGCTGTCTGCTTGCCAAAAAGCCATTAAATAGGTGGTATCGTTTTGGACCTTTTCTATAGATTTTGGATGTCCATCCGGATAGAAATATTCCCAAGTGCCGGTTGGGCTACCTAAGTCAAATTGCCCGCGCACCTGAACTTTTCCATCGCTTGCATATGCTCTGTAGATAGAATCGGGTACATTAAATTTAAAGTATGACTCTTGTTTAATTTGTTTATTTGGATAAAAGAAGGTCCGTTTGCCTTGAAGTCGGTTGCGGTAATAGTTGGCTTCTTCTTCTAATAGGCCATCGTAGGTATAAAAGAGCCACTTGCCGTGCTTTTCGGTTGTTTGTGGCAAAACTGAGCTGGTAAAATAGGAGCCTACCCCCTGAATGTGTTTGTTTTGTGCATCCCAGTAAATGCGTTTCTTTGGACTTAAGTTTTCTTTGAGCACGGTCAATTCCTGTGCAAATGCAACACTAAGCAGACAACTGGTAAAGAATAGAATTAAAGAGCGCATAAATCTTTTTATAAGAACACGCGAAAAATAAAAAACAACCCAAAACTAATAAATACACTCCCTATTAATTTATTGAGTAGATTCAATAATTTTTCCGTCACAAAATTTCGAATTCTTTTGGCTGTGAAAATTTTTAGAATGTCAAACGAAATAAAGGTAATAAGTACAATGCCTAAGAACAAAAACAGGTAGCTATTGGCGTCGTCGGGGCTGTCGTGCTTGGCAACTGATGCAACGCTTAACCAATAAAAAATGACCAATGGATTTGCAAAATTCAATAAGAAACCCTTCGCAATTGTGAGGCCGAAGTTTTTTTTAGGATCGGTACTTTCTGTTAGGTGATATTTCTCAGAAACCTCTTCTAGTTCTTGGTTTCCACTTTGAATTTTTGACTTTTTAAACAGATTTACAACGCCAAAAACAATAAAAATAAGCCCCCCAAAAATGTCAAAGAGTTGTTTGTTTTCTCCGGTGAGTAAAGAGTTGATTTGTTCTACAAAAAGGACAGACAATAGAATGTAAAAGATATCGCTGAGCATGACGCCAAAGTCTAGGGCTAAAGCGCTGCGAATTCCTTTGGTGATGCTATTTTCTAGAAGAACAAAAAATACTGGCCCAGGAATGAGAGAAAGTAATAAGCCAATAGAAAAAGCGTGGAAGACCATATCCATAGAACAAAAATAACTTTAATAGCACTAGAAATGCTTGAACTTAACTAATGTTACGGACAGCGCGATGTTTATTTCAGGAAATGCACTAAATTTGTTGCTCAATTTAGACAACATGAAAACTTTGCGTGCCAATCAAAAACTGGAACAAATCATTGCCAATGTCGAAAAAAAGGGCCTTGAAGCTCCTCAACTCATTGAAGACCTTAAAGAACTCAGAGAAATGGCATTGCTAGAACAAGATCCATTGGTGGTCAAATCTTTGCGTCTTACCTATGAGTTTCTACAAGAAAACGATTGTTTTGATGTAGAAGCCCAATATGAAGAAGACGAAGAAGGTAACGAATATCCAATTGAAATCGACGACAAAGAAAACCTACTGTATTTTTTAAATTTACTCAAAAATGCAGACCATAAAATCAATCGCGAAGAAATCAAAGATTACCGCTCGGCCCTAAAATTAGAGTTATACTAAGCAACCATTATATGCACCCTGACGTCTCTTAAAAAAGAGCAAGTCATTGTTCATTTTGGTTTTAATTATCTTGCAGACAAAACCTGGAATTTACTTCCAGGTTTTTTTATGTGCAAAATTGGCAGTATTTAGCGTCTGGATCGTGTTCAAATGCTTTTTGACCATCCAGTAAGTTTTCGATTAGGGTTTGTAGGCCTTCGTCAAAAAGGTTTGGAATGTCAAGTAAATGTGTTTGCTGGTCAAGTGAGAGTGCAAACTCTTCGTCCCGATTGATCAATGATTCAATTCTGGCTTCAGCGGGCAAACTTGCATATTGTTCTTTAAAAAGAAGGCTATATAAGCAAAGTTGTAAGGCGTGTTTGGGTTTTGTCAGATTGGTATACGCATCATTTTTTGAACTCATTTTGACATCGGTATCTTTGACTTTACCTGATTTGTAGTCGATGACACGGTAATGGTTAGCACCAATTCGGTCAATGCGATCAATAAACCCTACAAAATGAATGGTAACATTTTCTTGATGGAGCTGAACGGTATAATCGAGTTCAAACTTTGCTTCGAGTTGTTCAATAAAAAGGGGTTCTTTTAAATTTTTCAAGAATGCAAGTTCTTTGAGTAAAACTTGTTTGGTCAGATCTAGCGCCATCTCAAAACTTAAAAGGTTTTTTCCGCGGGCAAAAAGTGCGGCGTTGTTGTCGAAATATTTCAGGAAATACTTGCGCAATACCTCTGGGTAAGCCGTGAGCATTTTTGACACGTGCGCTGGTGTCAAAGGGCCAGGAGCAGGAATAACCAACTGGTTATTTTGATCGCGATGGGCATGGGGTGTGAAGAGTTCCTCAAGACAACTATGAATCAAGGAGCCAAAAGTACTCGTCGCAATATCTTCCTCGACTTCGTCTTCTTCACCGAACTCAACCACATATCGATAATAAAAATCTAAGGGGCAGGTTACAAATTTTCGCAGCGCAGAGGCAGATACATTTCCTTTCAGATATGTTTTGATGCGCTCTTGAATAGCCTCTGTTTTGGGAATAAGTGTTTGTTCTATACGCTGCTCAGTGCTAGGTATTTGATAGAAGTATTCTTTCCAAGTAACATTCGGGTTTTGCTGTAACCATTCCATTTTTAACTGCAATAAGTATCTGCTTCTTTCGTGGCTACCTAATATTTCACTCGTGGACGTGTAGGTAAAGATGAGCTCGCGGGCATAGTGCAAAAGCCGATAAAAGTGCTGTGCAAAAAGACCTTGTTTGTCTCGGTTGTTGGGCAAGCCAAATGCAGAACGAAGATCCATTGGAATGATGCTTTGAATCGGATTGGTTGGGGGTAATTTCCCTTCGTTCATACCGAGCACATAAATGCGTTGAAAGTCGAGTAAGCGCGTTTCCAAGAGTCCGGTTAGTTGTAGGCCATTGGTTGGGCTTCCTAAATAAGCGAGGTTGGCGCGCGTCCAGTGCTGGTAAAATAGCTTTTTGAAACTACTAATTGCCATTTGCGGAAAAGCGTTGTCAATTAATTGAATAAATTGCCTGCAGGCCTGTTCAAATGTTAAAATCGCCGTTCTTTCAAAGTCATTTCCTTCTGGAATAAGCTGCAATAATAACTTATTTAATTGCTGTAGTTGTTGGAGTGCAAATTTCCAATTGTTGTCCCAGTTGGTGCTCATTATAGTGAGTATCTCAAGTACTTGCTGGTCTAACTTGAGTTGATCTACGCGCTGGAAAACGCGGTTGTATTTGATGGTGTTTTTTTCGGCAGCAGCGAGCTGTTTGAGTTGTTGTTGATCAAATGCTAAAGAAATAAATGCATGATGGCAAAAACGTTGAAAATCTTTGTGGTAGAGTGCTTTGGATTTAAATTTGAGCTGGTTTTCTTGCAACTGAAAACAGAGGTCTATCCAAGTTCGAATGGGTGTTTGGTCTAGGGGTAGGCCAAGTGTTATATTGGCTTGCCCTACAATTTTTGGAATATTTCGGATAGCAGCATGAACCAATGATTCATCAGCTAACAACACCAGAACTTCACTCCAGTCAGGCACGGGGTTTTCTATGAGCTCGGTAGCCAAGACCTTGACTTGACCGATATGCTGCGCGCATTCAATGACTTTGATATCATAAGCCTCTTGGTGAAGATGATTTGGAAGGTCTGTAGGAGGTTTTTGCTCAAAATATTGAAGATTTTTTCTCTGAAAATGGCCCGCTTCATGGAATTTATTTTCAAAGTAATAAGCGTCGGTATCGATGATAAACTCACCTTGTTTTTTATCGATGAGGTATTTGATAATGCGTTGCTCTGCTGCTGAAAGCGCATTGAAGCCCGCGAAAATAAAATGCACGCCAGCATCCAAGTACGGCACAGGGTTTTCGGCGAGTTGCCGATATGCTTGCGCTTTAGAACAGCTATTTTGTTCTGTATTGATCTTCTGAAGGCCTTGGTGCAACGCCGGAATGAGTTCCCAAAATTGCATAAATTTTTGCTGCGAGGCAGAATAGCCTTCTTCATCGATTTGCCAACTTTCTAATGCTTTAATGGAAGCCAAATTTTGATAAAGTTGCTGATGATCAACTAAATAGCGATCTACGTCGTCGAAATCAGAGAGCAGAATAGGCCCCCAAGTAAGAAAATCTTCAAAAGAAAGCGCATTTTCCTTGAGCGTGGTGACATATACTTGATACAAGGTCAATAAAATACTGGTGGGGTGCGCAATGGTTTTTGTACTCAATGAAACGACCCATTGGTCTATTGTGAGCACGTTTGGTGCAATTAAAGGGCCGCCATTGACATGAAAAAGTGCATTGAGGAGATAACGCTTGGCGCGTTCAGAGGGAAGAATTACGGTGATAGACTTTGAAGTATAGGCTTTGCCTAGAATTTGGGTTGCTAATTGATCTAGAAACTTCATGTTCCGGTGTTTTTATCAATCAAACCAAACTTTATCAAAGAAAGAAAGTGGCCTATTCGAGTGCATGAATTTATGGCCTCCGTAGCATTTAATTACCGCGTAGTGCTCAGCGCCAAATTTGATCTGTACAAAATTTAGACCTTCTGGATAAGTATCGGATAATCCTTGAAAAATTATAGCACCGTTATCCATTATTTTTTTTGTGATGCTTGTCCCATCTGGCGGATTAATATAAATGCTTGCTATCTCTTCGTGGCTTATGGTAGAGTCGGTAACGAAGCGCGTAATTTCATAGGTATTGCCCTGGCCTAATTCTCGATAAATTAGTTTCAAATTGCCATCTTGGGTCATTTGAGCCAAGGGTTTTCCTGGAAATTTAGCGATCAACCCAGAAAGCGAATCTATGTAAATATATTCCGTTTGTTTTTTTATCAAGGTTTTACTGCTTGGCGCTTTTTCTTGGATACTCCATTGTACAGGCCGAACGCGGTAACCACGTGCTCTAAGTAATTGAAGAATGCCGTCTTCGCCTCCTAAATGACCTGCTCCTACTGCGCAAAAGAAAGGGATGGGTTCTTGAAGCAAGTCAAGAAGTTTGTCGCGCATTTGAAGGTTGCGTTGCACGATCACTTCATTGTATAGTTGTTCTTGTATGGAAAGATAGGATTTCATAAAGCGTTGAAGGGCATCGAGGTCGCCACGCAGATATAATGCCAACAGTTTTTCTTGGGTAAACGTATTGATTTGGTTATCGATGATGCGTTGCTCACTTAGTTTGAATTCATTGGAAAGCGCATATTGATCTTTTATGTTTTCGAGCGCCACTATCTCTTTCTGAAGTTGCAGCCCTAATACATTGAAATAGGCGTCCAAAAATTGCGGCATACCATCTTCGTTTCCATAAAGTGTTTTGGAGCTGATGTCTAGGTTTGTATAGGATTTGCCCTTGTCATCAAAGCGTGTCTCTGGCAAGACCTTACGGGTATCCATGACTGAAAAAAGTTGATAGATATCGGTTTCGAGGACGATTTTTTGAGCATTATCAAAAGCAATATATACACTATCAGAAAGTTCAAATAATGCGCGGTCGTTGGCGTGGAGGGTTCCAAAAAAATATGATTTTACCGTAGATTTTGGACTAGAGACCTCCCATAACAATTCTTTTTCGAGGTCAAGGAGCTGCGCCTGACTGGTATTGAGGCAAAGAAAAGTGAAAAAAAGGAGTGCGGTACGCATAGAATCAAAGTTAATCAAATAAAAATACGCTGAATGTGATTTTCTGTGTAGGCATAAGCCAGATAAGCCAATGAAGGCATTTCCTTGGTCAGTATAATTGGAGACTTTCTTCCCAAGGCAATTTTGCCATGCGTTTCATTTATTTCTATGGCCGCCGCCGCATTAATGGTAAGTGCATTTATAGCTGCTTGAGGTGTCATTTTCATTTTGATGCAAGCCAAGGAAAGCACGTGCATGAGGTCAAAGCTTGGCGAGGATCCGGGGTTAAAATCACTGGCAAGTGCAACTATGGCATTTGCTGCTATGAGTTGGTTGGCTGCACCGTACGGAATCGACAAAAAATGTGAACAACCTGGAAGCAAAGTGGCCACACAATTGCTTTTAGACAGCGCGGCTAAATCGTTTTCGTCTATTTCTTCTAGGTGATCTACGGAAACCGCACCTTTTGCAATAGCCGCTGCAACACCCCCTAAAACAGAAAATTGATTGACGTGTACTTTTGGCAGAAGCCCGTACTGTGCGCCAGCATCTAAAAGCTGTTCCATTTCGGCGGTACTAAAATAATTGCGTTCGCAAAATACATCGATGTAGTCTGCTAGATTTTCTTGTGCAATCAATGGCAGAAGCTCCTCAATCAAAAGCTTGATGTATCCAGAGCGGTCGTTTTTGAATTCGGCAGGGATGGCATGAGCCCCTAAAAATGTTGCTTTAATTTGAATGGGGGCATTTTGTTTGAGTTTTTGAATAACGCGCAACATTTTGAGCTCACCTTCTAAACTCAAGCCATATCCAGATTTGATTTCAAGAGCACCCGTACCGGCAGCAATGATCTGATGAATACGATCAAGCGCAGCATCATACAGGGCTTCTTCTGACATTTGGTTGAGTTTTTTTGCTGAATTGAGAATACCACCGCCTTTTGCTGCAATTTCTTCGTAGGTGAGCCCGTGAATGCGGTCTAAAAATTCTTCTTCTCTGCTGGCGGCAAAAACCGTGTGGGTATGGGAGTCAATAAAAGCAGGCAGTACGAAGCAGTTGGTGGCGTCGATGACTTCTACATCGCGCCAATCTGTAATGCCCGGCCATTCGTTCATAGGGCCGTAGGCAATGACTTCATTATCTTCTAATGCGAGATAGGCATTTTCAATTAGAGCAAGTTGGTTCATTTGCTTGCCACGCAGCACAGCGGGCAGTTCTTCTCCAGCTTGAACAAGACCTTTGATGTTTTTAATAAATTGTTTGCGCATACGTAATTTCACTGTAAAGATAAGACCAATTTAGGCTTATTTTCGTTCCAATGATGGAAAGTAATGCAGAGATGAAACACGATGTGTTAGGCAAATGGGGAGAAGCCTATGCCTTGCAATACTTGTTGGGCAAGGGTTATTCCCTTCGAGCTCGCAACTACAAATTCAACCGAATGGAAATCGACCTCATCATGTCTAACGGTAAAAATTTAGTAATGGTAGAAGTCAAAACACGCCATAGCGCAGAACTCGGCGAGCCATGGCGAGCGGTTAATTTCGCCAAACAAAAACAAATTATTCGGGTGGCCAATTACTATACAAAAGCAATAGAATGGCCACACGAAGTTCGGTTTGACGTAGTTTCAATCGTTCACAATAGCAACCATACCGACCTTACGCACATAATAGATGCGTTTAGTCCAAAACCCTGATTTAAATGTGCAGCGCGCGGTCTGCAGTGGCGGCAAGTGCGGCTTCTTTTACGGCCTCAGAGTAGGTAGGGTGTCCGTGGCATATGCGCGCGATATCCTCTGCAGAGGCACGGTATTCCATGGCAGTTACGGCTTCCATAATTAGATCTGCAGCGCGCGGCGCAATCATGTGAACGCCCAGTATTTCGTCTGTTTGAGCATCGGCCAAAATTTTGACAAAACCACTCGTATCCATACTTGCACGTGCTCGGCCTAAGGCTTTGATTGGGAAAGATCCTACTTTGTAAGCGTGGCCTGCTGCTTTGAGTTGTTCTTCAGTTTGCCCAACAGCAGCAATTTCAGGCCAAGTATAGACAACACCTGGGATTAAATTATAATTTATATGTGGTTGTTGTCCGGCTATTTGTTCCGCTACAAACACACCTTCTTCCTCTGCTTTGTGGGCAAGCATTGCTCCTTGAACAACATCGCCGATTGCATAGATATGCGGCGCAGCTGTTTGAAGGTGCTCACTGACCTCTACTTGGCCTCGCTGATTGACTTTAACACCTGCTTTTTCTAGGTGGAGCCCTTCAGTAAATGCCTTGCGGCCAACGGCTACCAAGCAATAGTCAGCCTCGAAAGTGACTTGCTCTCCCTTTTTATTTTCAGCGGTGAGCACTACCTGATTGCCGTTATTAACAACCCCAAGTACTTTGTGCTCCATATGGAATTTAAAACCTTCTTTTTTTAGAATTTTTGTGAATTCTTTACCAATTCCGGCATCCATCGTTGGTAAAATACTCGGTGCAAATTCTATAACTTCGACATTTGCACCTAGGCGGGCGTATACAGAACCTAATTCTAGGCCAATGACACCACCGCCAATGACTAACATTTTTTTGGGAATCTCGCTGAGGTTGAGGGCTTCTGTCGAGGTAATGATGCGCTTTTTGTCTGGCTCCATACCTGCAAAGTAGTTGGGCTTACTACCAGTTGCAATGACGATATTTTTTGCGCTGAGTTGTATGGTTTGCTCCCCTTTGACTTCAACAGTATGTGCATCAATGAAGCTTCCAATACCGTGGTAAACTGTAATTTTATTCTTATCCATGAGGTATTTTACACCTGCGCAGGTTTGCGATACAACTTCATTTTTTCTTGCGATCATTTGGGCTAAGTTGGCTTTGAGGTCTTTTACTTCAATACCATGTGCCGAAAAGTTGTGCTGTGCATTGTAAAAATGTTCAGAAGAATCTAGGAGTGCTTTGGATGGAATACAGCCTACATTAAGGCAAGTTCCGCCTAGTGTATTGTATTTTTCTATCAAGGCGGTTTTCAGACCAAGCTGCGCACAGCGCAATGCAGAAACATACCCGCCAGGACCCGAACCAATTACTACCACATCAAAAGTTTCCATCTTTACAATTTTTCTACAAATTTACTGTTTGTCTACGAACAACCAAAGACCTAATTTTACGTTGTTATACTGTGTTTAAGATCAAACAGCTCTTCCTTACATTTGCTTTACTACTTTCTGGGTGGTCCACGGCCTCGCACATCATTGGTGGGGATATCTATTATGACTATCTAGGAAATAATCAGTACCGTTTCTTTATAACGCTCTATCGCGATTGCGCTTCTACTGGAGCTCAATTCGACGACCCATTATATCTCTCCATCTTTACACAAGGTAATATCCATTACCAAACAGTTCAGGTTCCCTTCCCAGGCTCCGTGCTCCTGCCTATCAATTTTAATAACCCTTGTGCAACGCAGCCATCAGGTATTTGCGTAGAACGGTCGATATATCAAGTGGTATTAACGCTCCCACCTATACCTGGTGGTTATATTGTGTCATATCAGCGTTGTTGTAGAGGTCCAAACATTACCAATTTGCAATTCCCCGATGACACCGGTCTTACATTAGTCGCTCAAATTCCTGGTTCAAATACAGGTGCCAGTATCAATAGCAGTCCGCGCTTCAATAATTACCCGCCTGTATTATTGTGTAACAACGATCAATTAGTATTTGATCATGCGGCTACTGACCCCGACGGTGATCAGCTTGTCTACTCGTTGGTAACCCCTTATGCCGGAGCTACCTCAGGTAATCCACAACCCTTGCAAATGCCCCCACCTCCATATTTCCCCGTTTCTTGGCAGGCTAATTTTAATGCCCAAGTTCCTCTAGGGCCGGGGTCGTCGACAATTATACATCCGAATACAGGTTTATTGACGGTTAATCCAAATTTGATTGGGCTTTTTGTCGTTGGTGTGCGCGTTCAAGAATTTAGAAACGGACAACTCATTGGCGAAACAATTCGAGACTTTTTGTTTCGCGTCTTTGATTGTAATATCCAGCTTGCTGCTATACTTCCACAACAAGCACAGTTGCCTAATTTTAATGGATATTGCGCTGGCTTGACGGTTCAGTTCGACAATCTTTCATATGGCGGCACCAATTATGTTTGGGATTTTGGTGTTCCTGGAACAAATGGAGATGTCAGTAATCTATTTGAGCCTACTTATACTTACCCAACCCCGGGGATATACACGGCGCAATTAATTGTCAATCCAGGGCAAAATTGTACAGATACCGCATACATAGAGATCATCGTTAACGAACCCCTACAGTTGGAATGGCAAGCGCCAGATTCTTTATGTTTTTTAGGAAATTCCTTTGATTTTTCTGCTCAGGTTTCAGAACCCACCGCGCAATTAACTTGGACCTTTCCCACAAGCGCATCAATTGCCCAAGCGAATGGCACTATTGTGCCTAATGTAGAATTTGATACAGCTGGTTTTCACAGTGTTTTACTCGAGGCAAACACACCTTATTGCCAACAAACTTTTTTAGATTCCATTTATATTTTTGGAGGGCCATTGGCAGCTATTATTGTTCCGCCACAAGTAGCGTGTTTGGGCTACACCATTCAATTTGATAATGATGCTCAGAACAGTAATCTCTTTTTTTGGGATTTTGGAAATGGACAGAGCAGCGTTTTGCCGGCCCCCACAACCACCTTTCCCGGACCCGGTATTTATCAGGTAACCCTAATTGCAGGTTCATCGCCAAATTGTTTAGATACCGCAACCGTAACCGTACCAATTGGCGAGCCCATTGTATTGAGTGCCACCCATTCAGATTCGCTTTGTATAGATCAGTTCTTTTCTTTTGATGCTCAGGTTTCAGGGCCTGCAGGAACTACCTATTGGTGGGAATTTGGTCCCAATGCTACACCTTCAAATAGCAATCAACTAACGGGCAACAGCGTACTTTTTAACCAGAATGGCACCTCGCAAGTTTTCCTTATTGGGCAGAATTCATTGTGTACCGATACACTAGTCGAAGTGGTTAGGGTTTTCGGTCATCCGAATATCGACTTCGTATTCGTGAATTCGCTCCAGTGTGCTCCTTCTCAGGCACAGTTTGTAAATTTGAGTCAAAGTGATGTTCCAACAACTTATATTTGGAATTTAGGAGATGGCACAGAAATACTAGGAACAAATATTTTTCATACCTATAACCAACCGGGTAATTATACCGTCACCCTCACGCTCATTCAGCAATATGGTTGCATGGATACCCTATTCATGGCTCAGCAAGATTTAATTACCGTTCACCCAAGGCCACAAGCGGGTTTTTCTATTACCCCAGACAAAGCTGATGTCTGTCGGAATGAGGTGCTATTTACTGACGTATCTCAAGATGCGGTTAGCTATCAATATTTTGTAGAAGACAACGCTTATCAATACAACACGGCCAGTTTTGTCCATGCTTATCAGCTCAGTGGGACAGATTTCCCCTATCAAGTTGTCTCTAATGCTTTCGGATGTACCGATACCGCATATGCCAGCATAGAAGTCGAGCCGTTTAGTATTTATGCGCCCAATACTTTTATCCCGGATGGGGATGGACGCAATGAAATTTTCAAAGTGGTTACCGATTTCGAGGTAAGCGATTGGTCCTTAGAAATTTTCAATCGTTGGGGAGAGCGGGTCTTTGTGAGTCAGAATGCCGATGATGGTTGGGATGGCACTTCAAATGGTTTAGCGTGTCAAGACGGCGTTTATAACTATGTATTGAAATTTAGGCCCTGTCATGAACCGTATATCCGAAGACAACGCGAAGGAATTGTAAACTTGCTGCGTTAGCGTTTAGGCATTCCGCAAAACAAAATTTTGGCCTAAATATACTTTGCGAACTTGTTCGTCGGCGGCCAATTCTTTAGCAGTACCTGATTTTAAGATTTTGCCTTCAAAAAGGAGGTAGGCTCTGTCCGTAATTGAGAGTGTTTCTTGAACGTTATGATCGGTAATTAGAATCCCGATATTGCGTTTTTTAAGTTCGGAAATAATGGCTTGAATGTCTTCAACTGCAATAGGGTCAACACCAGCAAAGGGCTCATCTAGAAGTACAAATTTAGGATCTGTAGCTAGTGCTCGGGCAATTTCTGTTCGTCTTTTTTCTCCACCAGAGAGGCGGTCACCAAGGTTTTTGCGCACATGGCCTAAATTGAACTCCTCCAAAAGACTTTCGAGTTTAGCCTCACGCTCTGCCTTTGGAAGCGACCCCATTTCTAATATGGCCATTATGTTATCCTCTACACTTAGTTTTCGAAATACGGATACTTCTTGCGGTAAATAGCCAAGTCCAAGTTGCGCACGCTTATACATCGGAAACTTCGTGATATCGGTTTGATCGAGATATACGTTTCCTGAATCAGGTTTTACTAAGCCAACCATCATGTAAAAGGATGTTGTTTTACCAGCCCCATTAGGGCCCAATAAACCTACAATTTCTCCTTGATTGACTTCAATACTGACGCCATTTACAACGGATCTTCCGCGGTATGCTTTGTTGATGTCAATTGTGCTGAGTTTCACGATTTGCTTAGGATTGGTTTTCTGATTGATCTACGCGTTTGGCAACCAAGATACTGATTTCAAAAAGGAGATAAATGGGTATGGTGACGATAATTTGTGAAATGACATCTGGCGGAGTAATGACGGCCGCTAAAACGAGAATGAGTACAATTGCGTGTTTGCGGTATTTGATCAAAAAAGCAGGCGTAAATAAGCCAATTTTAACGAGCAGAAAAGTAACAATTGGAAATAGAAAGAATAATCCGGTGTAGAATACAGTGGAGAGAATGGTACTCATGTATGACGCAATGGTGACGTCGGTTTTGATTTCAGGAGTAATCTGAAAGGCTCCGAAAAACTGCACGCTCAACGGGGCAACCACATAATATCCAAAAAGGATGCCCAAGAAAAAGAGGGCGCTTACATAAAAGACAATCCCTTTTGCCATTTGTTTTTCAGTGCCTTTTAGGCCGGGCTTGACAAAAGCCCAAAGCTGGTAAAAGATGTAGGGAAATGCCAAAACGACTCCACCCATAATACTCATCATGAGTGCGTATGAAAATTGTCCGGCAAGTGTTGTACTCTGGAAATCGATATTGATATGGTCCACGCATACACCGAGATACTGACAAAGTAGCTTGAATGTAATGAAATCTGGGTCTACCATATTGAGAAATACGTGCTCCATGATTTCTCTTTGATAGGTCCATATGCCAATTGAAAAGAGGATAACTGCAACAGCAGCCCTTAGCAAGCGCCAGCGCAACTCTTCGAGGTGATCTAAAAACGACATTGGCTGATCCTCAGACATGTTGTAAAATTAGCGAATTATTACTGAAAATTTGTTCAAAAGAAGAACGTAATTACTTTACGATGATGTATTGCAACTTTGTTCCATCAAAACAAACGCCATGAATAAAAGATTTGCAATTCAACACATTTGGTTTAACAACCAAGATCCGGAGGTAACGCTCGTTGGCCGAATTCAAGATGATATATTAACTTATGAATCTAAGTTGATAATTAAGATGTCGCAACTCAATGGGATCATATCAAAAATTCAGCAGGCAGCCTCAATAGAGGCAAGTGACTATATGTGCCGTTTTGAACTAGGATTTATAACCGAATACGAAATCAGCTTTCCGGAGAGCGCGCAGCAATTTATCGATGTCAACGAGGTGCTTGGTGCGCAACAAAATTTGGTCAGAAAAATAGTGGCTTGATTTGGACTAGGGCTGTATAAAAACCGTCTCTTCGTTTACTTTTTCAGCCTCAATTTTGATGATGCCTTGACCAATTTTGTTTCCTTTTTGTGCTTTGATGTCGAGAACTGCAACACCCGCTTGCCCAAGTTGATAGAGCTCATTGTAATTGAACGTTGCCAATCCATTGGCGTTGGTGTAGGCCGTATCAAAAACAGCTACTTGCTGAGGTGTCTGTTGGGTATTAGTGCCATACAAAACAACCATTGCATTGGATACACTGGCATTGGTTTCGTCTTTCACATAAATATGCGCAACGGTATCCATTTTTTTACGACAAGCACTCAAAGAAACGAGTGAAATTGCAGTTAGAGCGAAGAAGAGTATTTTTTTCATGTGAATTAGTTGGGTAGATAGATGGTTTCAACAGCTGTTGTGTGCACCTTTGCGCGCGTGTAACCGTAGGCCGTTTTGTTATTGTATTTGACTATAATGTCGAAGTAACCAGTTTTGTTGGATTCACCTGCAATCGAGAAATAGGGGTCCATGTCAAAGGTCGTGAAGCCCGAAGAATTTGTGAAGGTAGTGTCTACAAAAGCGAGTGTAGCTGGCGTAGATTGTTGATCACCAATAATAATGACCTTAGCTCCATCGATAAGCTGATTAGACGAAGACCTCACAAAGACTTTGATGATGGCAGGGTCTTTGGGTTCACAAGCACCCAAGAGCATGAGCAATGAGAGTGCAAAAAAGCTGGTTAAAATAGTTTTCATATATATTGAATGTTTCAAATTTACATTTAAATTTTTACATTTTAAAACTTCTATGGCGAGCGTTTATTGTAATTGAAGCAGAACTTGATTGCGCTCCAGTTCCGTAATTTCTGCAAGTACTTCTCCTGTGAGGCCAAAATAGAAGCCCTTTACCTTTATTTGCATCACCCCAATTTGCCCAGGTTTATAATACTTGGTGAGGTCAAAATAGGCCTTTCCTACATTGTTTGAGGCGGTGCTGTCTTGAACAGCTATTGCGTTGTGGGTCGTGTCTGTGGGTTCTGCTTCTAGCCAAACTTTGGCCTCTGAAATCACTATACCATTGGAGTCAACTACGGTCACTTCCAATGTTGTTGGAGAAGTTTCTTTGCATGAAGCCACTAAAAAAACAATGGCCAGCATGGATAGAAATGCGATTTTAGCTGTGTGCATCAGGTTTTTTTTCTCGTACATTTGCATGAACACCAAGATTTTCGTTGTTAAACAACAAGAAGCAGCAAAAGGTTACAACAGAACCGTTTAAAAATGAGTATTGAAGAATTATCACTCGAATTAAATAGCGTCCAACTTCAAGACGAACAAGCCTTGGAACAATTTCGAATCCGTTTTTTGGGTTCGAAAAATGTGCTCAAAGATTTGTACGCCGCTATTAAAGACATCCCCAATGACCAAAAGCGCGCTTATGGCCAGCAAGTCAATGCCCTTAAAGAGCAGGCAGAACAAATTTTTCATGGGGCTAAAGCAGCAATGACCGAAGTAAGAAGCACGGGGCCCGCAGCGGATCTCAGCAAGCCCGTAGGCGATTCGAAAGTAGGAGCACACCATCCGCTTTCCTTGATTCGGAGAGAAATCATCGAAATTTTTAATCGGGTGGGCTTTGTGGTATCTGAGGGTCCAGAAATTGAAGATGACTGGCATAATTTTAGCGCATTGAATTTTGCACCTGAGCATCCTGCCCGAGACATGCAAGACACTTTTTTTATTCAAAAGGGAGCGCAAGAGTTGGCGCTTCGCACGCATACGAGTAGTGTACAGGTTCGTGTCATGGAAAACCAGGCACCTCCAATCAGAACCATATCTCCCGGGCGCGTTTACAGAAACGAAGCCATTTCAGCACGTGCCCATTGTTTTTTCCATCAAGTCGAGGGGCTTTATATCGATAAAAATGTATCGTTTGCGGACCTCAAACAGACTTTATTATATTTTGCTCAAGCGCTGTTTGGTACCGACACCCAAATTCGGCTTCGCCCGTCTTATTTTCCATTTACAGAACCGAGCGCCGAAGTCGATGTCTCTTGCTCATTGTGTGCAGCGAAAGGCTGTAATGTTTGCAAGTATACAGGCTGGTTAGAGATCATGGGCTGTGGAATGGTAGACCCGAACGTGCTAGAGGCCTGCGGAATCGATTCCCAAACTTACGCTGGATTTGCCTTCGGAATGGGTGTGGAACGCATCGCACAACTCAAATTTAGGGTAAGCGACTTACGCCTGTATTCTGAAAATGATGCGCGTTTTTTGCGTCAATTTAAATCCGGTATCGTATGAGTTGGTTGGCATTTCAAACAGAAGCCCATTGGATAGAACTCCTCGAGGCTTCCCAAACTGCACCACAACTTATCTTTAAGCATAGTACGCGGTGTTCTATTTCTTCTATGGTTTTGAATCGACTCGAAGGAACGGACTTATTTAAGTCAGCGCTAATGCCATGTTGGTTCTTAGATTTAATAGCATTTAGAGAACTCTCTAATTTTATTGCTGCCAAAACACAGGTATGGCATGAATCGCCACAGTGTATAGTTATTGACAAAGGTCATGTCGTATACGCAGAAAGCCACGGAGCCATAGATGCCAAAACGATTCAATCTTCGATACTCAATAAATGAAAAAAGTAATTATTTGGATGCTGGTACTTGGTCTTTTAGTAGGCTTTTTAGTACCAATTATTAATTCTACTGCTTCCGATACCACAAGTCAGGCCGCCACTTTTGGTTTCGAGGAAAATTTAGTCGTTACCTACGGACAAACTGCTACGGTACCGTTAGGTATCTCGGAAAACTGCACCAATCTTGTATTGAAAATCGCAGATTCAGTCGTTCTCAAAATTAAAAACCCAAAGAAAAAAGAATCGTATCAAATCAATACCAAAACACTAAAACCGGGTGCATATTTGCTCGACTTACAAGTAAATGACCCGAGTGGAAATACCTATTCGGTACAGGGTAATTTGCGTATTTTATCCGATATCAAAACGCAAAGATGGTCTTTGAAGTTGGGTGCTTCCTTCTCGCATAACACCAATAATTATACGCAAGGCCTCACTTTTTGGAAGGGGGCCCTTTTTGAATCTACTGGAGACCCTAATCAAGACGGTAGTTCAATGGTAGCAAAGATCGATATTAATACCGGACAGGTAATGGAAGACGGCACTACTACCTTTCAACAAAAATTGGATGCCAGTAAATTTGGTGAGGGCATTGCCATTTTAAACGATCAAATTTATCAGCTCACCTGGAAAAACCAACAGTGTTTTGTTTATGATGTTCAAACTTTTCAATTAAAGAAGGAACTTAGCTACTCTGGAGAGGGCTGGGGCTTGTGTTCAGACGGAAAGCAACTCATTATGTCTGACGGTACCGAAAGGCTCACTTTTAGAGACCCCAATAATTTTCAGACCATTCGTAGTGTTGAGGTCTACACAGATCAAGGCCCGTTGTCACAACTCAATGAACTTGAGTACGTAGATGGGCTCATTTACGCTAATATTTACACTACTAATTTTGTGGCTGTCATCGAGCCCGTTCTTGGGCGCGTCATCGCACTGATCGATGCCAGTAACTTAGTTGCTATCGGAAAGGGCAGTGGTGAAGTACTCAATGGCATCGCATACAACGCAGCAACTGGTCAACTTCTAATGACTGGGAAATACTGGCCCAAGCTATTTGAGGTAACAGTTCAAAAATAATCGATAACAATGGAAAATCAACGCAAAGACTGGTCTGAAATCAAGAGTAACGATAGTTGGTCTATTTTTAAAATCATGGCCGAATTTGTCGAGGCCTACGATAAAATGGCCAAAGCAGGCCCATGTGTGGCTATATTCGGATCGGCCAGAACCAAGCCAACGCACCCCCATTATTTGCAGGCTGTTGAGGTTGGCGAGAAATTAGCACGTGCAGGCTATGGCGTTATTACTGGTGGAGGCCCGGGAATTATGGAGGCGGGTAACAAAGGAGCCAAACAAGGAGAGGGCGTGTCAGTAGGCTTGAATATAGACTTGCCTTTTGAACAGTTTCACAATATTTATATCGATAGAGACCATTACCTCGAATTTGATTATTTCTTTGTAAGAAAAGTCATTTTTGTCAAGTATTCTCAGGCCTTCGTTATTATGCCCGGTGGATTTGGAACGCTAGATGAATTATTTGAAGCCATGACCCTCATCCAAACTAAAAAGATAGCCAGACGCCCAATTGTTTTGTTAGGCACAACCTATTGGAGTGGCCTTTTTGATTGGATTCAAAATGTTCAGCTCAAGGAGGGGTATATCTCTGCCTCAGATTTGTCATTATTTAAAATTACCGACTCATCTGATGAAGCACTCGCATTTATAGACGACTTCTTTCGTTCGCACGCGCTTTCTCCAAATTTCTAAGCATCTTTGTAAAACACTTACCAATACGCTATGTGGGATAAAATCAAAAGTACGCTCAAACTGATCATTCCTTTTGTGAAGACAAAACATTTCTGGAAGCATTTTGGTCTCGTGCTGCTGTTCTATTTGGTCATGGTATTTGCAAACATACTTTACTTAGATTTTGCCACCAACCATGGTGAAAAAATCGCAGTTCCTAACCTTGTTGGTTTGTCAAGTCAAAAAGCAAAGCAACGTATTGAAACGCTCGACCTCACTTATCAGATACTAGACAGTATCTACGATCCAAAATTACCCGAAGGCACAGTTGTTGAACAGCTAGTAGAGCCAACCTCTCTTTCTCAAGTTTATGTAAAGTCTGGCAGAGTAATAGGATTGCGACTTTCTAAAAGAAATCAACTCGTCGAAATGCCGAGCTTACTTCACAAGCAAATTCAGTTTGCTCAAAGTATCCTAGAGCAACGAGGGTTGCGTTTCATTATCCAATATCAACCTACTGCAGAGGCAAATGGTTCTGTTTTAGACCAGCGCTACAAAGGCCGTCGAATAAAAGAAGGCGACCCGCTACCAATAGGGTCGGTCGTTACCTTATTAGTAGGTCAAAACGACGAAGACGAGCCTATTGTTTTACCAAACCTCTTGGGTTTAACGATGTCAGAAGCAAGGCTTATTTTCGATACATTGGGGGTCAGCGCATACACATTTATTTGTCCGGATTGCCTCACGAGCCAGGATTCTGCAGCAGCCCGAATTTTTTCGCAATCTCCAGAATATTTAGAAGGAACCACCGTTTTTAAGTCAACTCAGTTTATTCTCTCCATGCAAAAAGGAGGAGACGGTCAAAATCCTTAACGAATGATGCGCTTACTAGTCTTATTTTCTATTTTTTGTTTATCAACCATTCTTTGGTCCCAAGGAATTGAAATTGCTCCGCTGACAAGAAATTTTGAGTTGAAACCCGAGCGTCCTATTCAAAAAAGCACGAGTCATAGCATTGACAGTTCTTTCTTTTACACGCCTGATACGTTAAGCCTTCCTTTTTTCGATGAGTTTTCGACCAATAAATTCCAGAAATACACCGCTCAATTCAATGACCCGGGGGTAAGCTCCACGGTTTACTTCCATTTACTTGACCCCAATACACTCACGGCGCTTAATCCAGCAGCAACCTTTACTGAACAAGCAACTTTTCGTCGAACCTTTGACATCTCAACCAGTACGTTTACAGATTCAATTTTTGCATCGAGCCAAGTGAAAGCCGCAGATTTTTCTTCGTTTCCGCTGTCCTACCAGACCTTAAATCTGTATCCTCCTTACTATATTTACGATACAATTGGCGTTCCTGATATGCCGGATACCGTTTGGGTGCAGAACCCTAGTTTTTTTCAAGACTCCGTTCGTATTTTCTTTGCTACGCTCAATGATCCTTCTGCACTTTGGTTAGACGATCATGCCTATTTAAATCGCCGTTTTGGCGTCTCTCCGCGCTCTTTGGGTGTAGTTACCTTTGACGGCCTAAACGCAAACGGTTACCCCTATGCTATTGGTACGTCGCTTACTAATACTGCCGATTATCTACATTCAAAACCGCTCGACCTCAGCCCTTACACGGCTGCAGACTCGATTTATTTTTCTTTTTTATTGCAAGCGGAGGGTTGGGGCGATACACCTGAAGCTACGGACTCCTTGCGTTTGGAGTTTTATGCCAAACAACTAGACCAATGGGTTCAAGTTTGGTCAGCGGCCGGTGATACGACTACGCCGTTTAAAGTTGTGCACTTGCCGGTTTTGGCAGCAAAATATTTCAAAAAGGGCTTCCAATTTAGATTTTCGAATTATGGTGCTTTATCAGGATCTCTAGACCATTTTCATATAGATTACGTTCATCTTCGTGCGCAATCTAATTTGGCCGACACCTTATTTAAAGATTTTGCTTGGGTTTACCCGCTCAATTCAATATTGCCAGATTACACCTCTGTCCCATGGGATCATTACAAAAATACGCCCCAGGTATTTCGCAATGATTTTCCTATCGCACTTCACAACGGAAGTATTACTCCAGAAAACAATCAAATTGCTGGGCAGTTTGCAATTGATTTTGCGGGCAATCAAATCAATCAATTCTCCATT
This sequence comes from Flavobacteriales bacterium UBA952, assembly GCA_002293185.1. Taxonomy (GTDB): domain Bacteria; phylum Bacteroidota; class Bacteroidia; order Flavobacteriales_D; family Crocinitomicaceae; genus UBA952. Next base: position 97,620 of record DBCS01000003.1, read on the forward strand.
CCCGGTAGCCTTTTGTCGGCAGGCGATTTAAATTATGAGCCAACAACCACCTACTTTACCACCCATAACTTGAGCTCATTTGGTTCTTTTCCAACAAATATGGCCGGTGACCAACAATTATTTAGGGTCAGAGGTGAAGTAAGTGTTCAGTTTCCAAACCTTTCTCTTAACGATACTACCAGTTTTAACCAATCATTCTATAATTTTTATAGCTACGACGACGGAAGCGCAGAGGCTGCTTTTGGACCTACTGGCGTTCAAGCAAGATTGGCAATTGAATACAATGCCTACGAGGCAGATTCATTGGTTGGGGTTGCTATTCATTTTGTACCCTCGGTTGTCGATGTCTCTTCTAAACTTTTCTTGCTAAGTATTTGGAGTAATGATAACGGCCAGCCTGGCAGCTTGCTCTACGAGGACGATGTCTTTTTTCCACGCACGCCACTGTACGGAGACGAACGGGGTGTTTTTGTTCCTTATTATTTTACAGATACACAAAAAATAAGCGTTCCAACTTCTTTTTTCATTGGTTGGCGTCAGCTAGATGCACAGCGCCTCAATTTAGGTTTAGATCGAAATATTGACCATTCGGATAAAATTAAATACAGCGTTGATGGAGGCTTCACTTGGCTTACTTCACCATATGAAGGTTCTGCCATGATTCGCCCTATTTTTTCTACTGCCCTCGATGCAAGTTTAGGTCTCTCACCTACAAATGTTTTATCCAGCGAATGGGCAGTGTATCCCAACCCGGCAACCGAACAGTTTACAGTTAAATTACCAACAGCATTACAAGGGACACCCATTTATTTAATAGATGCGCTTGGTCAAGTTCAGGCCGCACAAACGGAACCCACATTTGACATTAGTATTTTGCCTAATGGGGTGTATTTCTTGCAATGCCCAAAAACAAATTTGGGCGTATTCAAACTGGTCATCAACCACTAATGAGCGAAAATTTAGAAATTGAAGTTGAAGAGGCCGACCTCTTTGAACACTTCCGATTTAAAGCAGATCCGGGTCAGGAGGTAGCCCGAATAGATAAATTTTTACTCGACCGCATGGCCGATACTTCGCGCAACAAAATTCAGGTTGCAGCCAAGAACGGCAACATTCATGTAAATGGCAGCGCGGTAAAACAAAATTATAGGGTCAAGCCCGGAGACGACATTGCAATTGTATTGCCGTATCCGGTTCGAGAAATCGAACTTATTGCTCAAGATATCCCAATTGAAATTGCCTACGAAGACGACGACTTATTAGTAGTCAACAAGGCAGCAAATATGGTGGTGCATCCGGGTTACGGCAACTATTCCGGTACTTTGGTCAATGCACTTGTTTTTCATTTCGATCATTTACCCACGCGCCCCAAAGATTATTTTGGAAGGCCAGGACTTGTGCACAGAATAGACAAGCACACCACAGGGCTTCTTGTGATTGCCAAAACAGAAAATGCGCTCAACGATCTGGCCAAACAATTCTACGACCGCACAACAGAACGTCGATATTACGCGCTTGTTTGGGGCGACATCAGCGCCGATGGCACTATCACTGGCCACATCGGCAGATCGCTAAAGAATAGAAAAGTAATGACCGTATTTGCCGACGGCGCCTATGGAAAACCAGCAATAACGCACTATAAAGTTTTAGAGCGTTTTGGGTATGTTACGCTAGTGGAATGCAAATTAGAAACGGGCCGAACGCATCAAATTAGAGCCCACATGCAATATATCGGGCATCCATTATTTAACGATTTAGAATATGGAGGAGATCGCATCCTGAAAGGGACCAAATCTTCAGCTTATGAAAAATTTATGGTCAATAATTTTGCCTTGTTGCCAGGCCAAGCTTTGCATGCTAAAACTTTAGGCTTTATTCAACCTCGGACTAAAGAGTATCTCGAGTTTGATTCTGAGTTACCCATTGGTTTTCAGCGCTTATTGGATCGCTTGCGCACCTATTGTTCGGATTTTAAATAAAATTTCTCTATTTTTGCTTTCGTTGGTCTCAAACCAAATTAAAACCACGCTTTATGAAACAATTATTCATTGCCGCCATTTTAACCATAACTACTGCATCGGTGAGTTTTGCTCAAACTGCTCCCGATCCTAAATTTGTGCGTCAAGCCAATGAAGTATTTATCTCAGGAAATTATTTCGAAGCCATAAATGTTTGTCAAGACGCCTACAAAAAGTTAGGTGCACGTGGCTCATTACGCCAAAAAGGCGATATGGCCTTCAAAATTGCTGAATCCTACCGCGCTATCGAAATATACGACAAAGCCAATGATTGGTACGGTACCTGTATAGAACTCAAGTACTTCGATGTTGTGCCCGAAGTGTACTATTACAAAGGCGACATGCAGCGCATGATGAAAGACTTTGACAACGCCATTAAAAGCTACCGAGAGTTCAAGCGCATTGCACCTAGGTCTCGTTCTAAAGAAGTAGACGATGCCATCATGGCCTGCGAGAAATACAAAGACTTTGACGAGTTCGAAACATCTCGTTTGGTGGTAAAATCTGAAGTCAAAATCAACACCAAACAAATGGACATGGCACCAACCTTTATGGATAAGAAGGGTAAGGTTGTAGTGTTTAGTTCGTCGCGTGACGAAAGTACTGGTGCAAAAAGAGATCCAATTTCTGGAGAAAAATACATGGACCTTTACATTGCAGAATACGATGTAAATGGCAACCCTACAAATGTGAAGTCTTTGGACACAAGAGGTGTTGTCAATACGACTGCCAATGAAGGTTCGGCAGTTTTTGACGCCAAACGTAAAAATATATATTTCACGCGTTGTCCAAACGCCGAAAAAATGGACCTCGGTTGTGAGATCTGGACCGCAACCGTGAGCGGCGAAGACTTCGACGACCCACGAAAAATAGCATTAACAGTTTCTGATACCATTTCAGTTGGCCATCCGTGTTTATCCCCCGACGATCAAATGCTCATTTTTGCCTCAGATATGAAAGTTAGCCCGAACGGAGAAAAATCTTTTGGGGGTAGAGACCTCTGGTATGTTAACTTCGATAAACGCAACAAAATTTGGGATTCCGTACCAAAAAACATGGGTCCAATGTTCAATACAGCAGGCAACGAACTTTTCCCGTCTATTGGCCCCAATGGTCAATTGTATTTTGCTTCAGATGGTTTGCCTGGCATCGGCGGCCTAGATATCTTCGTGGCAGAAGTGGTTGCTGGTGAAACCAACAAATGGACCGGAGTTAAAAATATGGGTTATCCATTCAACTCTCAAGGCAATGATTACGCAATGGCTGATTTCGATGGCAAGTCGGGATATTTTACTTCAGAGCGCAAAACGACCAGTAATCAAGAGTATGCGCCTGAAATTTGGAGTTTCAGCACCCCTCCAAACCTTTTCGATTTACGAGTAACGGTATATGAGTCAGGTAAAAAGTCAAAAAAACTAGCAGGCGCCAAAGTATTTGTTACTGTTTCAGATGGCACAAGCTGGGAAGGAGTAACAGACTCGAAAGGTAAAATCATTTGGAAAGACCGCGCAGATAAAAAAGGGCGCTACATTTTAACAGGAAAAGAATACACACTCAAAGCTGAAAAAGAAGGTTACTACGAGGACACAAAAGGCGCTAAAATTTCTACTTTAGGTTTAGAACAAAGCCAAAGCTTCCTAATAGAAATGCCTTTGTTGCCAGTCGGAGAAATACGCACTCCTGAGGTCCGATATGTATTTGACCAATGGGTGTTTATCCAAGACGCATCATGTATGTCTTTGGACTCGCTCAAATTCTTAGATAGTATGTTGAAAGAATATCCAAATGTTACAATAGATCTTTTCTCACATACTGATGCACGTGGTGGCGATGCACGCAACCAGGTTCTTTCAGAAAATCGTGCCAAAGCTGTTTACAAACATTTAGTGGAAACGTGTGGCATAGATCCACGCCGCATTCGCCCAGTTGGCCGCGGTGAAGCAGAGCCCGCTACTTGGGTAGACGAATCGGGCAAAACTGTTCTACTCACTGAAGACTATATCAATCAGTTCAAGTCAACGGACAAAACTAAGTTTGAGAAGTTACACACGATCAATCGTAGAACTACTGCAAAAATTACAAGCACTACTTTTGAACCCAAAATAGCTCCTGCTTCAGACCCGGAATACAGCAAATTCAAAACACTTCCAAGAATATAACTTTAAAAGGCGTCGCAAGGCGCCTTTTGTTTTTGACGCATGAGACGCCTGCTCCAAAAAATTGTTTTTTTCTTTGAACTCCAGTCTTTTGGAGTTTGTGAGTGGTGGGCACGTCACTTGGGTATTCGGACCAATAAAGTCAGACTAGGTTTCATTTATTTTAGTTTTATCGGATTGGGTTCACCAGTTCTACTTTATTTAATCATGGCCTGGATTCTCGAGCATAAGCATTATTTTAAATTTCAAGCTGAGCGTAAAAAATCGATATGGGATTTATGAAATTACTCATTACAGGTAGCAATGGCCTTTTGGGTCAAAAGGTAGTAGATTTATGTTTGTCAAAAAAGATAGATTTTTTGGCTACGTCTAGCGGCCCCAACCGCTACTCCAAATGCCCACAAAACGCATACGTGCCTTTAGACATCACTGATGAGCATAATATTCAAGCTGTTCTAACAAGCTACGAGCCGACTCACGTTATTCATACTGCCGCCATGACCAACGTAGACCAATGCGAGCTCAGTCCAGAGGCCTGTGACCTCGTGAACAGACAAGCGGTGCTTATGATTGCGCGTTATTGTCAATTGCAGCAGATTCATTTTCAATTGCTTTCTACTGATTTTGTTTTCGATGGTGCAGCTGGCCCTTATCGAGAAACAGACCAGCCGAATCCGCTTAGCGTATATGCCAGATCTAAATTTGAGGCGGAGCGAATCGTACAGCAATTAGATGGCCTTCATTATAGTATTGTTCGAACCATAATCGTTTATGGCCAGGGCGAAAATCTCTCTCGATCTAATTTAATTCTTTGGGCAAAAGAGGCGCTTGAAAAAGGCGCGTCAATACAAATTGTTCACGATCAGTTCAGGGCTCCTACATGGGCCGCTGACCTTGCTTGGGCCTGTGTGCGCATCTGTGAGCTTGACCAACAAGGAATTTTTCATATTTCAGGTCCTGAAACCCTCTCTATTGATCAAATTGTTGAGCGCGTTGCCGCTTTTTACAATCTGTCCACAGCACATATTACGAAGTTAAGTAGTGCATCCCTTCAGCAAGCGGCACAACGCCCTCCTAAAACAGGTTTTATTTTAGACAAAGCACGTGCTATTTTGGGCTACAATCCACACATTCTAGAGGTAACCTTTGCGCTGCTGTAATTCAGAAAAAATTTTATCTTTACCTACCTAAAAAATTGATAATGAGTGTTTGGAGAAAAAAACCCATAAGTCACTTTGAACGTGACATGAAAAAAAATGACCTCAACCGTGTTTTGAGTCGATGGGGCTTAACTTCATTAGGAATTGGCGCTATTATTGGTGGCGGTATTTTTACATTAACTGGTATTGCTGCTCATGACCACGCAGGTCCGGCATTGGCTTTGTCTTTCGTCATTGCAGGTGTGGGGTGTTTGTTTGCCTCGCTTTGTTATGCTGAGTTCGCATCTATTTTACCAGTTGAAGGTTCTGCATATGCATATTCTTACGGCACAATGGGTGAACTCTTTGCTTGGATCATAGGCTGGAACCTCATTTTGGAATACATGATGGGCGCTACAACAGTCGCTGTTGCTTGGAGCGGATATTTTGAGAAGCTCCTGCATCAATTCGATATACATCCGCCCATGTGGCTCATGAATGACGCATTAACAGCTGCTGAAAAAGCACATGAAGCGGGTATTCCAACCCCAGATTTTGCATTTAATTTGCCGGCATTCCTCATTACTTGGGTGGTTACAGCTATTCTCGTGAAAGGCATCAAAGAGGCGGCCAAAACCAACAATATGATTGTCATTCTGAAGGTTGCAGTTGTATTGTTTGTCATTTTTGTTGGCTTCTTCTTTATTGATACTGACAACTACGTACCTTTTATTCCTGAAACTGTAAATAACGCCGATGGCTCCACTTCATTTGGGTGGTCTGGCGTAGTCACCGCAGCCACCATCGTATTCTTTGCCTATATTGGCTTTGATGCAGTATCTACCCAAGCGGGTGAGGCAATTAATCCTAAGAAAGACGTCCCATTTGCAATCATCATGTCATTGGTGATTTGTACGGTGTTATACATTGTTGTCTCCTTAGTATTAACCGGAATGGTTCCGTACAATGAACTCGATATTAAGGCACCTGTTGCCTCTGCATTTGAGGGTATTGGTATGCCGTGGGCAACTGTCCTGATTACTATTGCAGCTGTTGCGGGTCTTACTTCGGTTATGCTCGTAATGATGCTCGGTCAAACGCGTATCTTCTTAGGTATGGCTAAGGATGGTTTGTTGCCATTTAAAGTATTTGGCAAAATTCACGAAACCTACAAGACGCCATTTAGAAGTACGTTATTAGTCGGCGGGATAGTCTCTATCGTTGCAGCAACAACTCCTATTGATAAAGTTTCAGAAATGTGTTCAATGGGTACGCTTCTAGCTTTTGCAATGATTTCCATTGCCGTTTTGATCATGCGTATCAAACAACCAGATTTAGAGCGCCCATTCAAGACGCCTGCGGTTTGGTTTGTGGCAATTGCTGGCGCAGGGTTTAACTTTGGCCTTATGTATTTTGTGCGCCCTGATACTTGGGTGGCGTTTATCATTTGGTCAATACTCGGCTTGATTGTTTATTTCTTGTACTCACGTAAACACAGTAACCTGAACGGCTATGCGCTCGAAGAGTCCCTGACCGGCCACGACGCTATTGTGAATGCCTCAGAAGAAGATTAATGGCTAGCGATAATAAGCGCTCCCTCGGCCTTCTCGACGCCACTTTATTGGTGTCTGGATCCATGATTGGCTCCGGAATTTTTATTGTTTCGACACTCATGCTGCGCGATATCGGTTCGCCAGCTTGGTTGTTGGTGTTGTGGGTTCTGACGGGCCTTATCACCATATTTGCTGCACTCAGTTACGGTGAGTTGGCAGGCATGATGCCGAATGCAGGCGGGCAGTACGTTTACATCCAGCGGGCTTATGGCAAAATGGCTTCTTTTCTATATGGATGGACCGTCTTTACCGTTATTCAAACAGGTGTTATTGCAGCAGTTGCAGTAGCCTTTGCCAAATACACTGCTGTATTTTTACCGGGTTTGAATGAAGTCATCTTTGACACTTCTTTTTTGAGTATTTCTTGGGCGCAGGTCCTAGCAATTGCCTCGGTTGTATTGTTAACCTATTCGAATGCGCGAGGGGTTCAAAACGGAAAGATGATTCAGTTTGTGTTCACTTTTGCCAAATTATTTGCGTTGGGCGCACTCATTGTATTGGGGATCTATCTTGGTCTGAAAACCGACGTATTTGCACTTAATTTTACCGATGCTTGGAAAGCAACCCGAACAGTTGTTTCGAGTAGCGGTGACAAAGTTTTTCAAATTCCTTTAACAGGTTGGGCGCTGGTTGGCGCATTGGGTGCAACCATTATCAATTCTTTGTTTTCTGCCGATGCCTGGAACAACGTTACTTTTATTGCGGGTGAAATCCAGGACCCTAAAAAAAACATACCTAAAAGTTTATTTTTTGGTACCTTAATCGTTACAGTTATCTACGTTTTGGCCAATATCGCGTATCTCGCCCTGTTACCAGTTAACGGAAGCCCAAATGGCCTCAACCCAATCGACCAAGGAATGCTTTTTGCCAGTAATGATAGAGTAGGGGCTTCTGCTGCTTATGTGATTTTCGGTGACGCTGGTATTTTATTGATGGCTGGCCTCATTATGGTATCAACTTTTGGCTGTAATAATGGTTTGGTTTTAGCTGGTTCGCGTTTGTTCTACGCCATGTCCAAAGATGGGCTTTTCTTCAAAAGTGCTGCGCAGCTCAATTTAAATGGTGTTCCCGCACGAGCGCTCTGGATCCAATGCATTTGGGCAAGTGCGCTTTGCCTGTCGGGTAAATATGGAGACTTGCTCACCTACAGTACGTTTGCAAGCTTGTTGTTCTACATCATCACTATTTACGGCATTTTTAGACTTCGCAAATTAGAGCCCGATACACCAAGGCCCTACAAAGCCTGGGGATACCCGTTTATTCCAGCACTATACATTTTACTTACACTCGCTATTTGCATAGATTTATTGATCTACGATTTTCGAAATGCAGGTATGGGCTTGTTTATCGTTCTTTTGGGCATTCCGGTATATTACTTAATCGAATCGAAAAGAAAGGCAGCTTAACCAATAAGCACGGTAAGTTATCGTTGGGCTTACATGAAAAAACCTTTCATTCTTTTCTCTAAACGCATGGAACGAGGCACCCTCATTTGGTTGTGTATTTGTGCGCTCGTTATTTTTATTCCAAGAATACAGGCCTACTTTTTTGAACCGGATCTATCTTTTGAGTGGTCATACGTGCAAGAGAAGAATACAAGGCATACAACAGAACCTTACAACACAGCGCTACGCGCAAGTAAAGTACGTTTTAAGCGTTTATGGAAGCGCTGCCCACCTGAATCTCTTGGCTCCCTAGATTGGCAGCGTTTAGGCTTGAGTGTCAAACAGGCTTCGTCAATTTTGCGTTTTCGTGATAAATATGGTATTCATTCACTCGAGCAGATGCAACGAATTAGGGTGTTACCAGCCGATTTATTGACGCTAATTGCCGATTCTTTGGTCTTTGATCAGCAAAAAACAACTTCTTTAACTAAAAGTTTTAATGAGCAAGCAAAGCAAACATCAATTGCCAAACCCGAAAAGAAAATTCAAAAATTAGACCTCAATGCGGCAACAATTGAGATGTTGGTGGCTTTACCGGGCATCGGGCAATATACGGCAGAAAAAATCATTGCCTACCGAACGCGCCTTGGGGGGTTCTTGCATGTTGATCAACTTTCTGAAATCAAGGGGATAAAGCCTGAAATTCTTGAAAATACCATACAATATATGGAAATCAATGAAGGCGTAAAAAAGCTTGCTTTGAATTCGATTACCTATGAATTGCTTAAACAACACCCGTATCTCAGTTGGAATCAGGCTAATTCTATCATCAAAATGAGAAACCAAAAAGGTGGATTCAAAGAATTGAAGGAACTCAAAGAATCTGTATTAATTGACGAGGAGACGTACAACAAACTCTTGCCTTATGTATCTTTGTGATATGACAGTTCAAGAGCAGCTAAAGGCGGTGATCCGCGATGTACCTGATTTTCCGAAACCAGGCATCCTATTTAAGGATATTTCTACCATTATGTTAAATCCAAAAGTATCCAATACAGTTCTAGATCACCTTGTTGCTCTGTACCAAAACGCAGCTATTGATGCTATTGCAGGTATTGAAAGCCGAGGTTTTTTATTCGGTTATCCATTGGCTATGCGCTTAGGAATTCCTTTTATTTTGATCCGTAAAGAAGGAAAGTTACCCTATGACAAAATCAAACACGCGTACGAACTTGAATATGGTTCAGCCACAATAGAAATGCATACCGATGCAGTCACTGTGGGTCAGCGTGTTCTGATCCATGACGACCTACTCGCTACTGGTGGCTCGGCGGCCGCTGCGGCCACGCTTATTGAAAAAAGTGGTGGTATAGTGGCCGGCTATGATTTTTTAGTAGCGCTCTCTTTTTTAGAAGGTGACAAATTATTAGCTCCGTTTAGTGAGCAAATCAATGCAATTGTTCATTATTAAACGCTTTTGTAGGGATTAAGCTCATCACCTCATCAACCAACATCAACTAACAACATGAGTACTTATTTTACGGAACAACAGCAATTACTTGCGCAGATGGTTCGAGATTTTGCCGAGCGCGAGATCCGTCCCAATTTAAAGCACTGGGACGAACACGAAATTTTCCCAATCGAAGTCATGAAAAAAATGGGCGAGCTCGGCTTGCTTGGTGTTTTTATTCCGGAACAATACGGAGGCGCTGGTTTTGGCTATAATGAATACGCAACTATTTTAATGGAACTCGGAAAAGTCTGCGGCGGTGTAGGCCTTAGCGTAGCTGCACATAATTCTTTGTGTACAGGTCATATTTTTTATCATGGTTCGGAGGCTCAAAAACAAAAGTACTTACCTAAGCTAGCATCTGGTGAATGGATTGGCGCATGGGGTTTAACCGAGGCCAATACGGGTTCAGATGCCATGCGCATGAAGGCTACGGCAGTTCAAGATGGCGATCATTGGGTGCTAAATGGTTCAAAAAACTGGATTACACATGGTCTTTCAGGCGACGTTTCTGTTGTGCTAATTAGAACCGGCGAATTACTCGATAGTAAAGGAATTACTGCATTTATCGTCGAAAAAGGCACACCAGGTTTTTCAGCAGTCAAAATCAAAGATAAATTAGGGGTGCGTGCGAGTGAGACAGCCGAACTCATTTTTGAAAACGTTCGTATTCCAAACGAAAATGTTATTGGTGAAGTAGGGCAGGGTTTTGCACAAGCCATGCAAGTTCTCGATGGCGGTCGTATTTCTATTGCGTCGCTAAGTTGCGGAATAGCAAGAGGTGCTTTTGAGGCCTCTGTGAAGTACGCCAAAGAGAGGGAGCAATTTGGGCAGCCAATTGCGTATTTTCAAGCAATTAGCTTCAAATTAGCTGACATGGCTACGCAAATTGAAGCCTCAGAACTCCTTACTTTTCAGGCCGCAGCCAAAAAAGATGCTAAAATGCCAGTTACCAAAGAAGGTGCCATAGCCAAATATTTTGCCTCTGAAGTATCTGTTAAATGCGGCAATGAAGCCGTGCAAATTATGGGTGGCTATGGCTATACCAAAGAGTATCCAGCCGAAAAGTTTTTGCGAGACTCCAAACTCATGACAATCGGCGAAGGGACCTCCGAAATTCAAAAGTTGGTCATATCGAGAGAAATTTTGAAATAATTTTGCAGAATTGAATTTCTCTTGTATCTTTGCCACCCTAAGTAATAACAAAGAAATTAAAGCATATGTTGATCATTCCAATTAAAGAAGGCGAGAACATCGAGCGCGCATTGAAGAAGTACAAAAAGAAGTACGAGAAAACCAATGTGATGAAGCAACTTCGTGCTCGTAAAGAGTTCGTGAAGCCATCTATCTCTCGTCGTCAGGAAGTGATCCGTGCTGCATACAAACAAAGAATGCAAAGCGCACAATTGTAACCAATTGTCAAAAAATACGTACAAATAAGGAGCTTTGGCTCCTTTTTTTATGCTCCAAGAATTCGAAAATTACCTCAAACAAGAAAAACGCTATTCTGCGCACACCTGCTTGGCCTATCTCCAGGACATCAAGCAGTTTAGTGTATTTGCTGATTGCAAGAAGCTCTCTGACTGGCAAGAACAACAAACTTCAATAGTGCGGAGCTGGATGGTCAGTCTTTTGGAACAAGGGCTGAGTAAACGTTCCGTCAATCGTAAATTAGCCGCGTTGCGGACCTTCTTCAATTGGTTGCGCAAAGAAGGGAAGCTCGAAGAAAATCCAATGACGCGCGTTCAAGGCCCCAAAGGCGAAAAGCGCCTACCGGTTTTTGTAAAAGAGTCGGAACTCTCTTCACAGCGTGTAAGCGCACTTTTCAATACAGATTTTGAGGGTTTGCGCAACTGTTTAATTGTAGAGCTTTTTTACCAAACAGGCATCCGTCTTTCTGAACTCATCGACCTAAAAGAAACGGCAGTTAGTTCTCAATATATTAAAGTGTTGGGTAAGCGCAATAAAGAACGCATCATACCTATTGCGCCAGATTTAGCAAAGAAAATCGATCAATATAGGGTTGCTAAACGCGGACTTGGTCTTGATCACCCCAATTTATTATTGCGCCCAAACGGGCAAGCACTTTACCCACAACTCGTGTACCGGCTGATCAAAGAAGTGTTGGGCACCTTAAGTGGGGTAGAGAAGCGGAGCCCGCATGTGCTTCGGCATACTTTTGCCACACACATGCTTAACAATGGTGCAGGTTTAGAGACGCTCAAAGATCTTTTGGGACACGCCAATTTATCGGCCACACAAGTCTACACTCACAATTCATTTGCACAATTGCGCAAAGCATATGGTAGTGCACATCCGCGTGCACTTAAAACACCGTAATTTAATAGCGAAAGCGCTGAAATTACCTATCTTTGCGGCACAATTTAGAACTATGAAATTAGCAGCAGTTGGTAGTGTGGCATTCGACGCCATAGAAACGCCCTTCGGAAAAACAGATAAAATCGTTGGTGGCGCGGGCTCTTATATTGCCTTAGCGGCTTCATTTTTTGTGAAAGAACAGAGCCTTATTTCTGTTGTAGGCGGCGATTTCCCAAAAGAATTTCTCGGATTATTAACAGCTAAAGGTGTAGACGTGAGCGGTATAGAAGTCAAGAAGGATGAAAAAACATTCTTTTGGTCAGGCCGTTATCATACTGACCTTAACTCCCGAGATACCCTTATTACAGAACTCAATGTGCTCGCCGATTTCAAGCCTGTGGTGCCTGCTCATGCCCAAAATGCAGCATTTTTGATGTTAGGTAATTTGAGTCCGGCTGTACAGTTGTCGGTGATACAGCAAATGGCTACCCGACCAAAACTTATCGCCATGGACACCATGAACTTCTGGATGGATATCGCTTTAGACGAACTCAAAGAAACCATCAAGCTTATCGATGTACTCATTATCAATGATGAGGAGGCCCGTCAACTTTCTGGTGTGTATTCTTTGCGAAAAGCTGCAGGCATTATTCGTGCAATGGGCCCTGCTATTCTCATCATTAAAAAAGGAGAGCATGGCGCGTTGTTATTTCATGAAGCTAATGTCTTTTATGCACCGGCACTTCCCCTAGAAGAGGTCTTTGACCCAACAGGGGCAGGAGATACTTTTGCAGGTGGCTTTATGGGCTACCTTTCTGCTGCGCCAACAATCAACTTCGAAACCATGAAACGCGCCATTATAGCAGGATCTGCACTCGCCTCTTTTTGTGTAGAAAAATTTGGTACCGAACGTTTATTAGAAATTAATCAAGAAGACTTACAGCAGCGCATGCAGGAATTCGTTGCACTATCTACCTTTCAATTGGAAGCCTAATGGAATTACAACACCTCACCGAACAAATTGTGGCATTGAGCCAGCAAGAAGACCTCCTTCAATTAGGGCGCTCTGCCGGCGAAATCAAACAACAATTCGAAGATCTACTCATCGAGCTTGAGCGTCAAGAACAAGTCAAGCGCCTCAATGCTAATGATGCCGGAGAAACCTATGAAGAAATTGATTACAAGCCATTCAAAGAAGCTTTTTTTGAAGCATTCAACCAATTTGTGACGAAGAGAAAGGCACAACAGCAATTACAACAGACCCTAGAGGCCCAAAATCTGAAGTTAAAAAAAGACCTGATCACACGTTTGAAAGAGGTTATTGACAATGAAGAGAAAATCGGCACCGCTTTTCAGGCCTACAAAGAAATCCACGAAACCTGGAAAAAAATTGGTGCTATTCCTAGAGAACACCGTGAAACCATTCAGAAAGAATATTCGCGGTTGTTAGAGATTTTCTTCTACAATATTAAAATCTACAAAGAACTCAAAGATCACGACTACCGTCGCAATAAACAACTTAAAGAAGATCTCATCTTCAAGCTCAAACAATTGCGGGTTGCTGCGCTCGAACAACGAGACCTAGAAGGCCAATTACATGCGCTCCAAGATGAATGGGAAGAAATCGGCCCGGTTCAAAACGAAGACTGGGAGCTCATGAAAAACGCTTATTGGGAGGCCGTAAGAGGCATTTACGATAAAATTAATGAGCATTATGAGGCCCAAAGACAGGTTTTAAAAGCTAACATTGAGACCAAGAAAAAAATAGTTGCCGATTTAGCTGCCCGCATAGAAGACAGCGCCAATTGGAGTACTTTCAAGCATTGGGAAACACAAACGGCATATATACTTGAGCTCCAAGCGCAATGGAAAACGATCGGTTCTGGTAGCCGTAAAGATAACGAAGCAGTTTATCAGTCATTTAGGGTACTCTGCGATGAATTTTTTGCAGCAAAAAAATTATTCTCTAAGGAGATAGATGCCGCAAGTCAAGAGATTGTCGCCAAGAAAAAAGTCCTCATAGATAAAGCGCAAGCTTTTGGGGCCTCTACAGATTGGAAAAATGCGGCCGAGCAGCTCAAGAAGCTCCAAAGACAATGGCAAGAACTCGGTTCTGCAGGGCAGCGTCATGAGAACAAACTATGGAAGGATTTTCGAGGCGCTTGTAATGCATTCTTTGATGCGCGCCAAGCACACTTTGCAGGTCAAGAGGCTGAAAATACCGAAAATCTCAATGCTAAATTAGCTCTAATTGATGCCGTTAATAGCTATGCGTTACCAACCGAAAAACAAGCAGCATTGGCACAATTACGCGATTTTCAGCAGCAATTTAACGCTATTGGTCAGGTCGGCATCAAAGAGAAGCAAAGCACCTACACAGCCTTTAAAACACGCATGGATGAACTTTACAAAGGACTTAAACTCGAGGGTCAAGAGAAAGAACGCGTTTTCTTCCAAGCTAAGTTAGAAGGCATTTTAGCTTCCCCCGACAAACAGCGCTTATTACAGGCCGAACGTCAAGAGCTTCGAAAGCAAATCGACTACCTTCAAAAAGATATCCTCACCTTAGAAAATAACCTTGGCTTCTTTGCCCGTTCTAAAGGAGCCGATCAGCTTCGTTTAGATGTTCAAAAGAAAGTAGAAGAAGCCCAGCAAAAGATTCAAGGACTCAAAGCCAAGCTTAAACTTATACCCAATGAATAGCTTCATCAATCTACTCTTGTTGGTCATTAGTTTACCAACCTTACTATTGTCTGTATTTGTTGGTTTCGATCTACCTATCGATTTTCTACATACCACAGGAAAGCGTTTGCCTTTTCGTATGGAGATTTATCTTGTTTTGGGTCTGTTATTATTGATTATCGGCCTTCGGCGCAGTATTAGACGCTGGATGGGTGTAAGTATGGTCAAGAAACAAACCAAATTTATTTGGAATCAGCCAATCAGTACTGAACGCAAAAAACGTGTTTTTGTATACAATAGCCTAGAGGCGCTCGTGTTTTTGAGTCTTATGCTTGCACATCTATTTTTATCACAAGTTGCGTTTTTTGTAGCAACCGCTTATCTCATTTTAGCACTAGATGCTGTTTTATTTCTTCTGTTCAACGGCAAGGAATTTCGGGTTGGTTTGAGTAGCAAGGCAATTTTAGTTGCGGATAGAGAAATCGTTCTAATTTATCTCAATGGTCTTCGCAAGGTATCCGTTAGTCAACAAACGATTTACTTTGACTATATCGAGGAGCTGCAGCTTTCTTTCCCCTTGGATTGTATAGAGCCTGCCCAGAAAACCGAATTTTTCGAAGCACTGGAGCGTCAAATTGACCGTGACCGCGTCCTTTTTCACCACACAAAGTAGTTTTTGTACATTCGTACAATGCCAAACAGTTCACCAAAGCGAATATTAATCATCAGATTTAGCTCCATCGGAGATATTGTCCTGACTTTTACTGTGGCATCCACTATCAAGTCTTTATATCCTCATTGCACCATAGATTTTGTAACTAAACCACAATTCAAAGAGCTTTTAAATGCCTGTCCTGATTTGGATACCATTTATACTTTAACAGGAACAGTCGCGCAGCTTAGAAAGGAAATAGATTTCAATCAGTATGACGCCATACTGGATTTACATCATAACCTCAGATCAAGGATCTTGCTAGGATTTCAATTTGGTAAGGTATACCGTTTTCCAAAAAATAATATTGAAAAATGGCTGCTCACCACCTTCAAAACCCGACCTAAAATTATAAGACATGTCACCGAGCGCTATCTGGAGACACTAAGCGCTTATACTAAAGCACCAATCGTTGGTATAGCACCAGCATATCGGGTGCCAGATGCCTCCAAAATTGACATCAAGGAAACTTTCCAAGTAGAACCATCAAAATATGTGGCAGTTGCGATAGGAGCACAGTTTGCCACCAAAAGAATGCCTACTGATTTACTCGTCGAATTGATTCAAAAAATCAATCTTCCTGTCTTACTTTTGGGCGCAAAAGAAGATCAATTAACTGCTAACGAGATTTTAGAGCAATGTACATCCAATATCATCTTTTCAGCAGTTGGAACTGCTACTATTCATGAATCGGCATGGTTGGTTAAGAACGCTAAAGCATTACTCACTCACGATACAGGCCTTATGCACATAGGTGCTAGTTTTGAGGTGCCTTTACACGTCATTTGGGGTAATACAACTAGAGATTTCGGGATGTATCCGTATCGTGTGGAACAAGAACAGGTATTTAATTATGAAGTATCGGGTTTATCTTGCAGGCCTTGTTCAAAAATTGGGCATCAAAGCTGCCCTAAGGGTCATTTTTCTTGTATGAGACAGCAAGATTTGGTAGCAATTGCCCATGCGATTAACGAGGCAAAAGCCTAGTCTTCTATAAAAAGTTTTTTGAGTTCCGTAGCGTCGGCGGCTTTCATTTTACCTGCTAATATAAGGGCCAGTTGCTTGCGTCGCAGCGCGCCATCATAGCGCATTTTTTCCTCCTCAGTTTCTGGGATTAAAGCCGGAACTTGAATTGGGTTTCCATTCTGATCTACGGCAACAAATGTGTAAATCGCTTCATTGCATTTTTCACGTTGCCCAGTTACGGCATCTTCTACAAATACATCTAGAAATACTTCCATTGATGAGTTGAAAGCACGTGAAACTTTGGCCTCAATAGTTACAATTGATGCGTGGTTGATGGGCTTTTGAAAAGAGACATTATTAACTGATGCCGTCACCACAACGCGTTTAGAGTGGCGGTGTGCTGAGACACTTGCAATGACGTCCATCCAAGCGAGTAGCTGCCCTCCAAAAAGGTTGCCAAGGGTATTGGTGTCATTAGGCAATACAATCTTTGTTGTAATGGCTAGTGTTTCAGAGGCTTTATTTGCTTTCATAGAACAAAGTTAATGAATCCATGTTATCGATATTATTTATGAAGAGATTATTAAAATTTGTAGTACTTATTGTATTTTTACGCCAAACTATTGTGCTTTATTCCTATCAACTATGAAACAACTTTACTTTTTTGCGCTACTCATTGGCGCTCTTGGTTATTCTACGGCAGTTTTTGCTCAACAACCCAAGCGCGTATTAGATACCCAAAACATGCGCGAAGGAGAAAGCGTAGAATATTGTATTACCCACAAAAAACATACCGCATTGCTGCAAAACCCTGAATATGTGAAGGGCCTAGCAATTGCAGAGCAAGAATTTGCAGCAATTGCTAAAAAAGGAAACGACCAAAAAGCGACCATTTACACGATTCCAGTAGTCTTTCATGTGATGCACATCAACGGCATAGAAAACATCTCAGACGAACAAATATTTAATGCACTTTTTATTCTCAACCGAGATTTCCGTAAACTTAATGGAGATACAGCGAATGTACACCCTGACTTTCAAGGAATGCCAAGTGATACAGAAATAGAATTTAGAATGGCAACAATTGCACCTAACGGCCAATGCTTCAGTGGCATTACACGTACTTATTCGCCAATGAGTTACCAAGGAGACGACGGTGGTGATCAAGTAGATGCTATCGTTGCTGGTAATAATGTATATAATGGGCAGTGGCCAGGCAATAAATACCTTAATATCTTTGTAATGGGAGATATCGGTGGAGCAGCAGGCTACACCTATAAGCCTAGTAATTGGGGTGCCACGAGCATGAAAAATGGTATCTGGATTCTACACGACTACGTCGGGGCTATTGGAACTGGTTCTGTTGGAGCAAGTCGAGCGCTCACGCATGAACTTGGTCACTGGCTCAATTTAGACCATACCTGGGGTGGCAATAATAATCCTGGGAATGCCTCAAGTTGCAGTACCGATGACCAAGTCCAAGATACACCAACTTGTATTGGTGTAACGGCTTGTTTACTCAATGCAAATACTTGCGATATCGATAATAGTTATTGGGGCTTCAATATCCGAGACAATGTCGAAAACTACATGGACTACTCTTATTGTTCTAAAATGTATACCGAAGGGCAGCGAACGCGCATGCGCAACGCACTTCAGGTTGCGAGTACGGGCCGGGCTAATGTTGTGTCTGCAGCTAATTTAGCAGCAGTAGGCGCTGCCGGAACCCCCTATCTTTGTAAAGCAGATTTTACAGCCGACAAAACCACGATTTGTCCGGGCAATGAAGTCCAACTCAATGACCAATCATATAATGCTGTAGTGAGTTGGAGTTGGGTCATTACACCTTCTGCTGGCTGGGCTTTTGCAAGTGGCTCCTCAGCGAGCTCTGAAAACCCTACAATTGTTTTCAACACACCCGGGCTCTACGATGTGCAGCTCACCGCAACCGACGGCACAAATAGTGACGAAGAAACGAAAACAGGATTCATTCGGGTGTTGGGCACCGCGGCCTCTTTGCCTTTTTGGGAAGGATTTGAAGACTATACGTCATTAGCTAATTTGCCAACGTGGGAGCTAGTAAATACACCAGCCAATAATTTCTTCACACTAGAAACAAACTTCGGGCATTCAGGCAATAAATGCGCCCGCCTCAACAACTTTGGACAAACTGCTTCTAACATAGATGAACTCACCTCATCAAACTTCGATTTGTCGGGAATCGACCCTACTACCGGAACAGTAACACTTTCTTTTCGTTTTGCATACCGCAAGCGCACCAGCTCAGATTACGAATGGCTCAAAGTATTTATTACGGGTAATTGCGGTGAAAACTGGGCACAAAGAAAAACAATCGGTGGAAATCAGCTTTCTAATCAAGTTTCGTCAAGCGCATGGGAGCCAACTAGTCAAACAGATTGGGTAACAGTCCACATGACAAACGTTACCAGTAACTATTTTACCGATAACTTCCGCATGCGATTCAAGTTTGAAGGCGAAGGAGGCAATAACTTCTTTCTAGACGACATCAATTTGTATACGGGAGGCCCATCCAACGACCTAATTGTGTCTGCACTAGAATTAGAATCCGAATTCACAAATTTGAGTGTCTTCCCGAACCCTACTGATGGAGACCTTCATTTGCAATTTACTTCCGCAACGGGAGGAGCTGCCCAACTTTACCTCACAGACCTCAGTGGAAAGGTGGTAGGGCATTATCCATTGCAGCTGCAAATAGGAAATAATTTGGTCATTACCGAAACGAACCAACTTGCGGCCGGTAGTTACCTGATCACATTAGATTTGAAGGGCGTGAAGACCACACGCACCTTTGTAGTCAAATAGGCTTGTATTTTATTGAGATTGATCGGCAATAGTTCTCAAATATTCAAATAGGAGTCTTGTTTTGGAGGCTCCTATTTTTTTTGCGACTTCTTCAGGAGGGGCTGCTTGCAGTGCAGAAATCGTTTTGAATTCACGAAAAATTGTTGCTATGGTTTTAGGCCCGAGTCCTTTAATCGAATCGAGCTTAGAACCAATTGCACCTTTACTGCGTTTGTTTCTATGGTGACTCAAGCCAAAGCGGTGCGCCTCATCGCGAAGTTGCTGTACTAATTTTAAGGCCAAAGATCGTCTGCTCAAAATCAAAGATTTGGAAAACCCAGGCTTGTATAATTCCTCTAACCTTTTTGCCAAGCCAACCAGTTTAATTTCCTTTTGCATTCCAATTTCTTCAATGGCTTCTAACGCCGCTCCGAGTTGTCCTTTGCCTCCATCAATCACCACCAAGTCCGGAAGATCGATACCTTCTTCTTTAAGCCGTCTATATCTTCTCCCAACGGCTTCTTTCATCGTTCTAAAGTCATCTGGACCAACCACACTTCTGACATTAAAGTGACGGTAATCGGCTTTGCTGGGCACGCCATTTTTAAATACCACGCATGCAGAAACCGCGTTTGTTCCCTGAAGATTGGAGTTATCAAAACATTCAATGTGTAGGGGTGCTTTGGCTAAGCCTAAAGCACTTTGAAGTTCCAATACTGCTTGCATAGGCGCATTTTGTACAGAAGTGCTTTTATTCATCGCTGCTTTTTTGGCTTGTAACTGGGCATGCCGGACATTATTTTTAGCCATTTCTAACAGTTGTCTCTTTTCACCAATTTTTGGGAAAAAGCTTTTTGAGTCGCTAAGATCCAGTATGGTTTCGATGCCAATGGCAATTTCTTTAGACTTACTTTCAAAATGCGTACGCAACTGTGGAAGTAATTGCAGGTATAAGGTTTCTATTGAAGCGCACAAAGGGTTAGAAACTCTAGAGGTATAGGCATGCACAATACTTCCTTCGTTAATGACAATATAGCTCACCCATGCATCGTCTGCCGCTTGCTCAACATAACAGACATCAAAGTTTTGTGTGTGGTCAGAGACTACCATAGATTTAGATTGGTACTTACCAAGGGCATCGATGAGCTCTTTGCAATGTTGTGCCGCTTCAAATTCTTGTAGACCAGCATGCATTTGCATGTCTCGTTTCAATTGTTGAATAAGCGAGTAGTTCTTTCCCTCTAATAAAAGCCGAACGGCGTTCAACGTTTGTTCGTACGCGGCACTGGTTTGGTGTTCTTGACATGGCCCAGCGCATTTTCCAATGTGGTATTCCAGACAAACCTTGTATTTCTGCTGCTCGATTTTTTGCGGCCGCAGGTCGAGGGCGCAGGTTCTTATCTGAAAAAGTTCGCGAATCAACGCAAGCAATTGATGCATTTGCTTCACGTTAGGGTAAGGGCCATAATAGGTAGATCCGTCGTTGAATTTACGCCGTGTTGGGAATACGCGCGGAAAAGCTTCATTTTTGATGACAATCCAAGGATAGGTTTTGTCGTCTTTCAACAAAACATTGTAGCGTGGACGGTAACTTTTGATGAGGTTATTTTCGAGTAGTAAGGCATCGAGTTCATTTTCTACAACTGTAAAGCGCAAGTCTTCTATTAATTGAACGAGCGTCCGGGTTTTTCCGTCCAGATGATCTTTCTGAAAATAGGAGCTCACCCTTTTTTTCAGATCGATGGCCTTTCCAACATAAATAATTTGACCTTGCTTGTCTAAAAATTGATACACGCCAGGGTTGTGCGGTAGTGTATTGACTTTTTGCAGCAATTGTTCTTTAGCGTTCACGCTTCAAATTTAGAAACATTGTGCGGATTCTACTGCTCTTCTTATCTTTGTTGCATGCTAGACGAATTTATAAGAACAGCGCTTCAAGAGGACATCCAAGACGGAGATCATTCTTCTTTGGCTTGTGTTCCAGAAGATGCAGTATCTACAGCATTTCTTTTGATCAAAGAAAAAGGTGTACTTGCCGGCATGCAAGTTGCACAGCGTATCTGTGAAATCTACGACCCCAACTTAGTGTTGAAGGCCAAACTCAAAGATGGTGCTCCTGTTGAATTTGGTCAAGTTGCCTTTATTTTAGAAGGATCTGCCCGTTCAATTTTGGCCATAGAACGATTACTTCTCAATTGCATGCAACACATGAGCGGAATTGCAACCCAAACTGCTTATTACGTCAGCCTTATTGCAGGCACAAATTGCACGCTTTTAGATACCCGAAAAACCTCACCCGGCATGCGTATTTTGGATAAATATGCCGTTAAAGTTGGAGGCGGGGCCAACCATCGTTTTGGGCTTTATGACATGATTATGCTCAAAGACAACCACATTGACTACGCGGGTGGTTTGGGTCCTGCCTTGCAACGCACTAAAGCTTACCAAGAAAGTATGAAGCTTGATTTGAAGGTAGAGGTGGAGGTCCGTTCAATGGATGAACTCAAAGAACTATTGTCACTCCCTTTTGATTACCACCGTGTCATGTTAGATAATTTTACGCCCAAAGACTTAAAGGCAGCCTTACAACTTATACCGCAGGGTATTGAAACAGAAGCGAGTGGAGGCATTACCTCAGAGACCATCCGAGCCTACGCAGAAACGGGTGTTCAATATATTTCAGTGGGTGCACTCACTCATTCGGTAAAAGCCTTAGACATGAGCCTTAAGGCTCAGCTCTAAAGTGTGCTACTGCAAAAAGAAAACCATGCGCTTCTGCAAGTTTTACAAGGAAAGTCTTGTTTAGCCCTGCCCCTTTCACACAGCCTTCTAACAGGTAGGTCAATTGGTTTTGTTCTCTGCTTTGAATTTGAATCCCATCTTTAAATGATAGGCCCGGAATATCGTAAAGTTTGTATACAGCTTCTTTTGCACACCATAGTTCTAAGGGCCAATTTCCTTTAACCTCTTGATATAAATTTTTTTCGTCATCTGACACAAACTTATTTATAATTCTAGAGGCGTCACGGTCGGCTTTTTCAAGATCAATCCCTATCGGGATTTCAGAAAAGGCAAATGCTACAAAATGATGGCTGTGTGAAATAGAAATATAATTTTTATCACCTTCTAAAAAGGGTTTGCCATTCAACTTATATGTAATAGGTTTATTTATTCCGAGTGAATTACGTAAAAAGCGAATACCTAGGAATGCTTCTTTGCGTTGGCGATTCGTGAAATTTTTACTTTGCGCAATTTCTTCTTTAAAAAGAGCAACCGCCTTTTCATCAATTAACAATGAATTCATATAAAGGAAGTTCAAAGCCGTTAACTGAAAATCTATGGAGATAGGAGTCATATAGCAAACACAGGATTATTCTACAAATATGCGCAAACATCTAATAGAATTTTGATGAATTTTATGTTAAGACTATGGATTTTTCTATATTTACATTCTTATAAAAACGAGATATAGTAAAATTTATACGCATTAATATGGTGGGTAGACTGAAATTATTGCTTTTAAGTGCATTATTTGTAAGCACTTACGCATTTTCACAATCCGGACTCGGTACACTTCGCGGTACTGTGACTGACGAGGCAACAAAAGCTCCTTTGGAGTTTAGTAAGGTCTTATTAAAGCAAGCAGGTGCCATTCGCGGCAGCTCCTTAACCGATGCAAAAGGTAAGTTCCAGATCAATGGTATACAGCCTGGGTCATACGACGTGGAGGTAAGAAACGCGGAAGGTGGGTATCAACCACTCATGCAAACCGGGGTTTCTATTTCTCCTGACCGCATCACCTTCCTTGACAATCTTGCGCTAAGCAGCAAGACGCAAGAAACAAAAGAAATCAAAGTTGTTCGATATAAAGTTCCACTCATCGATAAAGATGGTGGTGCATCTGGTGCAACCGTAACCCGCGAAGATATCGCACGTTTGCCAGCACGTTCTGCAACAGCAGTTGCAGGAACAGTGGGTGGTGTCAATGTCAACGAAGGTTCTGGAGCAATTTCTGTGCGCGGTACGCGTTCTGACGCAACCTATTTTTATATAGATGGTATCAAAGTACGCGGTTCTTCTAACTTGCCCAAATCAGCACTGGAAGAAGTATCAGTCATCACTGGTGGTGTTCCAGCCAACTACGGTGACGTCACTGGTGGTATCATCTCCATTACCACGCGTGGCCCTTCTTCTATTTATTTTGGAAGTATGGAAGTAGTTAGTTCGGGCGCATATATCAATGGCGCTGACCCTAATGGCTACGACGGTAAAGTATTCGGTCTTGACAAATACGGTTACAATCTGGTAGAAGGAATGTTGTCTGGCCCACTTTGGATGCAAAGAGACTCCGCGGGCAATAAAACCCGTCCACGTTTAGGCTTCCTTGTTTCTGCCAACTACACAGATCAATTAGATTCTCGTCCTTTAGCAGGAGGCTCATATCGCATCAAAAAAGAGGTGCGTGAGGACCTTATCGCCAACCCGCTGCGTCCAACCTCTACAGGTTTTGGTACTTTTCACAATGCACTATTTTTAAGAGCCGACGACTTCGAAAAAACAGATTGGCGCATGAATGCACGCAACAGTGTCTTTTCTGCCTCTGGTAAAATCGACGTCAATACAGGGCCATCTGTCAACTTGCAGTTCGGAGGTTCCCTGAACTATTTTCAAGGCACTTCTTATGGTTATGGTAGCTCTTTATTGAACTTCAGCAACTTCGGAGTTAGTAAAAATCTAGATTATCGCGTTTATGCTCGCCTTACTCAGCGTTTCAACAACGACCGCGAAGGTTCAAGCTCGAAGATTAAATCTGCTCTTTATAATGTAATGGTCGATTACTCAAAGTCCTTCAATGAGTCCTACGATCCCAATCATGGGTACAATATCTTTAACTACGGCCATGTTGGTAAATTTGAAACGACTCGTGTGCCATCTTATGAATTCGACCCTGCTACCCAAATGTACATTCATAATGGCTTTAGAGACGTTGAAGTAAACTTTACACCTTCTGAGACCAATTCAACATTGGCTGCCATTACTACTCAGTATTTTAATATTTACGATGGTAACCCTATTGGTCGTTACGAAAACCTTTTCCAAATCCAGCAAGGAAACGCATTGCGTAACGGAGATTTACCCAACAGTGTCTACAGTATTTGGGCTAATATTGGTTCCCCTTCGAATGGTTTCGGAAAATCTGAAAACGACCAATTCCGCGTTACAGGTGCGGGTTCGGTGGTGCTCGGAGACCATTCCATTTCATTAGGTTTTGAATACGAGCAACGCGTAGACCGCGGCTGGACCAGCGGTGACAACGGCCCTTCAAGCATTTGGTCAATTGCACGCCAATTAGCAAACTTCCACATCCGTGAGCTCGATCTAAATTCAGGGGTTGTTACCGACTCTGGTTCTTTCAAGGCAATTACCTATAATCGTCTGAATTCGGGAGATGCTTTCCAAACGGGAACAGGCTTATACGGCGGTCAGGTCAACAATGACCAACAATCTTTCTTTGACTACAACCTTCGCCAAAAATTACGCTATAACCCAGCAGGTACAGACTTCGTAGATATCGATCAATATGATCCAAACTTATTCCAATTTGACATGTTCTCACCAGACGAGCTTCTCAATAGTGGCCAATCTTATGTCTCTTATTGGGGTTATGACCACACAGGTCAGAAAGTCCGAGGCAACACAGACATCAATAAATACTTCAATGAGTTTGATGAGAATGGTAACTACAAACGTTTTGTAGGTGCTTTCCAGCCGATATACATGGCTGGCTACATCATGGATAAATTCGCCTTCAAAGACATCGTTTTCAACGTTGGTGTTCGTGTAGACGTTTTCGATGCCAACCAACCTGTATTAAAAGATCCTTTCTTATTCTACACGGCCAAAACCGTTCAAGAAGCCCGCGCTTTAGCGAGCAACGATCCTAATCAATATAGTTGGGTTGACCTCCCTGAAGGAATGGGTGACGACTACGTTGTTTATGTCAATGACGTTAACAACCCTTCTGGCATTAACGGATTCAGAAATGGTTCACAATGGTACGACGCAACGGGTACACCAATTGAAGATCCATCTAAAATCCGCGGAGCGGCAGGTATTGCTCCTTGGTTGCAAGATCCTTCTTTAGAAACACCTACAGCAGAATCATTCGAAGACTACAAAGCACAAGTAAACATTATGCCGCGTATTGCATTCTCTTTCCCTATTTCGGAAGAAGCAGCATTCTTTGCGCACTATGACATCCTTACAAAGCGCCCAACTTCTGGTTTCCGCTTCAATCCTTATGAATATCAGTTTATTCAATCTCGCAACGCCGTTATTAATAATGCAAACTTGCTACCAGAAAAAACGGTAGACTACGAGCTTGGGTTCCAGCAAGTCATAACGCGCACCTCTTCGGTTAAAATCTCCGCATTTTATCGCGAGCAGCGCGACAACGTGCAGTTGATTAACGTTTTTGAAGCTTACCCTGTTACATACAAAACTTACGGTAACCGTGACTTCGGTACAGTTAAAGGTTTAACTGTTGCTTACGACTTACGTCAAACAGGCAATATCCGCATGACAGCCAACTATACTCTGCAGTTTGCCGATGGTACTGGTTCTGATGCAACTTCGATGTCTGCGCTAGTCAATGCTGGCTTGCCAAACTTGCGTGTCATTTTCCCATATAGCTATGACCAACGTCATGCGTTCAACTTTACTTTTGATTACCGTTACGGAGAAGGTCAAGACTACAACGGCCCCATGATAGGCAAAATGCGCATTTTTGAAAATACGGGCTTGAATATGATTGCAAATATCAATTCAGGTTCTCCTTACTCCTCACAAACGTTCATCACAGACGAGGGTATTGGAAACCTTAACGCTGGTATCAGTGGCACCTTAAATGGTTCTCGCTTGCCATGGCAGTATCGCTTGGATATTCAAGCAGACAAAACCATGAGTATCGAATATGGCAGTAATGAAAACAAAAAGAAAACAGCATTTTTACAAGTCTATGTGCGTGCTACCAACTTATTCAATCAGTTCAACGTCTTGAATGTTTACCGCGCCACTGGTAACTGGGACGACGACGGTTTTCTAGCTGCCGCATCTAGTCAAACCTCTATTCAAAACCAAATCGATGAGCAATCTTTCCGTGACTACTACACCATGAAGATTCAAAATCCGTTTAACATCAGTATACCTCGAACAATTCGTTTGGGAGTAAAATTTGATTTTTAAGAAGCTTTAACGAAGTATTATGAAAAAGCAATTCATTGCCGCGTTTATTGGTCTAACTGTAACATGCTCTCAAGCATTTGCTTACTTAGGCCCCAATGACAAAGACTATAAACCTACTGCCAAACCTAAGGCTAACTGTAGCCCGGCTACGGCAAAGTTGACCATGAAGTTCAACGACGTAGCTGCACTAATCGAGCAGGGTGGAAGTATGTTCCAAAACCGTGCTGCTGGTGTAGCCGCTTATGAAGTTCCCAAGGGAAGTAATCGCTTCGCAATTTATGCTGGTGCGCTTTGGATGGGTGGAACTGACGTAAACGGACAGCTAAAATTAGCGGCACTTCGCTACCGTTCAGGAAACGACTTCTGGCCTGGTCCACTAACGGTTACCCCTGGTACTGGAACTTTTAACCCACTTAATCCAGTCGGTGACGACGCCATTCGCGATTTCGGTGAGGCAAATATTGACCCAGATCAGTGTATCGCTTACGACAAGTTTTACACTATCCGTAAGGCAGAGGTAATTAGATTTAATATTTGGTGGGAGTGTAACGCAGGCGTTACAACCGAAGGTTGTGATGAACTCACTGCCCCTTCAAATGACGAACTCAACCGCATATACGGATGGCCAGCTCACGGAGACGTATCTAGAGGTCAAGATTACTTTTTAGCGCCTTTTTACGATCGCGACCAAGACGGAAATTATAATCCATATAATGGAGACCACCCTTGGTATGACGACATCCTAGGTCGTGACGATATCGAATGTGGAATCGACCGACGCATTTCACTTTACGGCGATGAAACCCATTGGTGGGTATTCAATGACAAAGGAAATATCCACACCGAAACCAACGGTGACCCGATTGGTATGGAGATACGTGCTCAGGCTTTCTCTTTCGCGACAAATGACGAAGTCAATCGCATGACGTTCTACAATTATGAATTGATCAACCGAGGTACTCAAACGCTTTATAATACATACTTTTCACAGTACTTAGATGCTGATATTGGAAACTACTCCGATGACTATACTGGTTGTGACGTTTCTCGTGGTTTAGGCTATATGTACAACGGTGATCTCATTGATGAGTCGGACGGCGGTAAATTAGGTTATGGCGAAAATCCGCCGGCAATTGGTTGTGACTTCTTTGAAGGCCCTTATCAAGATGGAGATGGTATAGATAACCCGGGTCCATACTACGATGAATTAACACAAACAGATGTGGTTCCAACTGTTGTAGATGCACTAGCTAACAACGGAATCGTTTACAAAGGCATTGGTATCGGTTATTCCGATGGAATCATCGATAACGAGCGTTTTGGAATGCGTCGTTTTACCTATTACACCTCTACTTCTGCATATCCTTACAATGACCCAGGGCCAGCAGCTGAGTACTATAACTTCATGGAAGGTCAATGGGCAAATGGCTCTGAAATGTATTATGGTGGTTTGGGTCACTTAGGTTCTAATGGTGTAACCACAACACTATCTGACTACATGTTCCCAGGCACCTCGGATCCATTGCAGTGGTCTACCCAAGGCGAGGATATGACGGGGCCTTATCCGAACGGTTGGGATGAGTCTACTTACAACAACCCTTCTGGTGACCGCCGCTTTGTACAATCTGCTGGTCCGTTTACCCTGCGCCCAGGTGCTATTAATAACATCACTGTAGGTATTGTTTACGGACGCAGCACTGACGGCGGCCTAATGGCATCTGTAGAAGCTATGAAGCGCGCTGATACCAAAGCACAAGCCTTGTTCGATGCTTGTTTTAAGATTCTTTCACCACCAGACGCACCTCGTTTGATCATCCAAGAATTGGAGAATGAATTGATCTTGATGTTGGATAATCCAATTTCTTCGAATAACTACCAAGAGGCATACGAAGAACTCGACGAAATTAACATCACAGACCCTAACGTAGATCGTTTTTATCGCTTTGAAGGTTACCAGATCTTCCAATTGAAAGCGCAAGACGTTTCTATCGCTGACATCTCTGACCCAGATAAAGCAAGATTAGTAGCTCAGTGTGATATTAAAAACAATATTTCTCGTATCATCAATTTTGAATTCGATGAAGCACTTGGTTTCTCTGTACCTGTAGAAAAAGTAGATGGAGAAAACAACGGGATTAGCCATTCTTTTTCTATCAAAGAAGATGCCTTTGCCCAAGGAGCGCGTGCACTAGTCAACCACAAAACGTATTATTACGTGGCTGTTGCCTATGCATTTAATCAATTTAAAGAATATGATCCAAATGACCCACTATTATTAGATGGTCAAAAGATTCCATTTATTTCCAGCCGCTTGAATTTTGACGGTACTGCAATTGCACCTGTAGCTGCTATTCCGCACAATCCAATGCCTGAA
>DBCS01000004.1:0-438983 GCA_002293185.1 Flavobacteriales bacterium UBA952
ACAGTAATGTGGGGCTTTTTTTTTGTAATTTTAAAGCTATGGGAATAGTCCAGAAAGATGCCGTCCGAACATCCATTATTTCTTTTGCAGGAATCGGTTTGGGTTATCTAAACAAAGCGGTATTATTCGTTCTCCTTTTTTCCACTGCACAAGTTGGCTTACTTAATTTATTGATGAGTGTCGGATTGTTGTTTGCACAGTTCGCGAATTTAGGAACCATCTACACTACCTGGAGATTTTTTCCATTTTTTAGAAATCCAGCCAAGCACCATTATGGTTTTTTGCTTGCAAATTTCCTTTTGGTCATTGTTGGATCAATACTATTTACTGGATTACTCTATCTTTTAAAACCAAATGTTATTATCCTCTACAGCGCTAAATCACCGCTGTTTTTGACCTATTTTACTTGGATTGTTCCATTGGGTATTGCCTTAGTTGTTTTTCAACTTTTTGAAAATTATTTAAGAGGAATGGGAAAAAATGTCCTTCCCGTTATGCTCCAAGAAATATTCTTGCGGCTTTGCATTACATTACTCCTCGGCTTATTTGCGCTTCAGTTTCTGTCTTTTCAATGGTTTGTAGGCTTATTTGTAGTGGTTCATTTTATTCCGGCTATTTATTTATTGCTCTATTTATGGCGGTCCAAAGAATTGATTTTTAGTATAAAACAGATTCAAATTCCTTCTAAGTTCCGACGCTTGATTTTATCCTATTCTGGTTTTAGTTATGTCAACTCCTTGGCTACGCTACTCGTTATTTCTATGGATGCCTTAATGATTGCGCAATTGATAGGATTGGATGCCACTGGGGTCTATACCACTATGCTATTCTTGATTAGCGCTGTCGTTTTTCCGTACAGATCTATCATGCGTGTGGCTACACCTTTGGTTGCCAAGCTTTGGAAAGAAAGAAATATGCAAGGTCTACAAGAACTTTATCAAAAGAGTTCTTCTGTAGGGCTTCTATTGGGTTTATTTGGTTTCCTTGGTGTTTGGGTAGTTATTGACCCCCTCCTTTCTATGGTACCGGCTTATCAAACTGGTAAATGGGTATTTTTTATTTTGATGTTGGGCCGTCTGATTGATATGTATTTTGGTTTAAATGGCATCATTTTTTCAACCTCTAAAAAGTACAAGATCGATTTGATATTTACAGTTTGCTTGATCGGTAGTGTTTATTTTGCGAACCTTTGGCTCATTCCTATATTCGGTATCGTGGGTGCTGCAATTTCAACAAGTTCAGCTTATTTACTATATAATTTATTAAGAGGATTTTATATTCAACGGCACTATCGACTTTTTCCATATCAGTTGGTACAACTTAAATTATTTCTTCTGGGTATCGTTACTTTTTTCCTTTTTTCTTTATTCGGTCATTTGGCTGCTGATTGGTTGCCAATGCAACCATTTGCACAAATTATCGTCAAAGAACTAGTATTGCTTTTAGTTTTTGTTTACCCCATCTTTGTTTGGAATTTAGAACCTGAAACAGTTGGGTATATTCAAAAAATATGGAAGAAATGGCGTTAAAAACAGTTGTAATTTTTTGATTCCAGGGATTGTTATAGTTTTAAATAATGTAAAAAGATAAATTGAAAGTGATGAACCTGCACCAAGTTTTTATTCGTTTCTTCTTTGTTTTCTTTTTCACAGGAAGTCTTCAATTGAAGGCGCAGGAAATCACACCTGACGATTCCTTTACTTTCGACTTGTGCTTGCCAAATGCTTTATCCAACGCTCCTTTTCAAAAAATCATGCAAGGTTTAGTGCATGCAAGTACCCATTATCAATATGCTTTAAGTTCAGGTTTATATATAGGTGCGGGAGCGCATTATAGCTATTTAGCTATTAATGAATTTAGAGTGCAGCCCAAAGTCTATGGTGGCATTCATTCTGGCGCCGTGTTTTTGAAAGCCGGACAAGAGAAATTTTGGTCAGAACGTTTCGGAACAGACATCGGCCTTAGGGCGGGTTGGGTGAGGAGTTACGTAGTTTCAGACGCCTTAGAAGAAGTTCAAAAATCGCCTCAAATTAGAGAAGGATTATATATAGAGCCAAACATCAGTCTGATTTTAACCTCTGATGTTAACCAAAGTTTCCGTCTATGCATTGGATATCCAATTTATGGCTATGCTTTCTCGCCTCAACTTATTGGAATTGAAGGGAATATGGGTTATGATCCCGCAGATTTTGAAGGAAACTCTAGTTATTTAAGTGTGGGTTTTGGCTACACTTATTATTTCAATGGTAAAAAAAGTACGGTATTAGAAGATTAGGTCTGTATAACCCCCACTTTATATTCGGGCAGTACCCCTTGATGCGCAGCCATTTCTATACCCATTGAAAGCACTTTTCTTGTATTTACGGGGTCTATTATGGCATCTAGCCAAAGTCGACTTGCTGCATAATATGGAGAAATCTGAGCATCATAACGCGCTTTGATTTCTTCGAGCAAGGCCTCTTCACGTGCAGGGTCAATGGTTTCTCCTTTTGCTTTTAGTTGAGCTACTTCAATTTGCAAGAGCGTTTTAGCTGCAGCCGCACCGCTCATGACCGCAATTTCGGCAGTAGGCCATCCGACAATAAATCGAGGATCATAGGCTTTTCCGCACATGGCATAATTGCCTGCGCCATAAGAGTTCCCTATAATGACTGAGAATTTTGGCACTACGCTATTCGCCATCGCATTGACCATTTTGGCACCATCTTTTATGATGCCGCCGTGTTCGCTTTTTGAACCAACCATAAAACCAGTCACGTCATGTAAGAAAACTAAAGGTATTTTCTTTTGGTTGCAGAGCATAATAAAACGCGCAGCTTTATCTGCACTATCACCGTAAATAACTCCTCCAAATTGCATTTCACCTTTTGCATTTTTAACTACAGTTCTGTTGTTGGCAACGATACCAACACTCCAACCATCGATACGTGCATAGGTAGTAATGAGCGTTTTGCCAAAATTTGGTTTGTATTCGCTCATTGAATTGTCATCGATAATAGTTTGCAACAACGCACGGGTATCGTAGGGTTTTGAGCGGTCTGCGGGTAGAATACCGTAGGCATCTTTTGGTGCACTGGCAGGTTCAATGGATGCAACACGGTCAAATCCTACCTTTTCTTGGTGCCCAATTCGAGAGAGTAGATCTCTAATTTTAAGTAGGCATGCTGTATCATTCTCGACTTTGTAGTCGCAAACTCCTGAGATTTCTGTTTGGGTAGTTGCACCTCCTAAGGTTTCATTGTCTATTTCTTCGCCAATAGCAGCTTTTACTAAATAGGAGCCAGCCAAGAAAATAGTTCCTGTTTTATCGACGATGAGCGATTCATCAGACATAATAGGCAAATACGCACCGCCTGCTACACAATTGCCCATTACAGCTGCTATTTGCGTGATGCCCATTGCCGACATCTTGGCATTATTTCTAAAAATTCGCCCAAAATGTTCTTTATCGGCAAAAATATCTTCTTGCAAAGGAAGATAGACGCCAGCAGAATCTACTAAATAAATAATAGGGAGTCTGTTTTCCATGGCAATTTCTTGCGCCCTTAGGTTCTTTTTACCGGTGATCGGGAACCATGCGCCAGCTTTAACAGTGGCGTCATTTGCAACAACGATGCATT
Source organism: Flavobacteriales bacterium UBA952 (assembly GCA_002293185.1). GTDB lineage: Bacteria > Bacteroidota > Bacteroidia > Flavobacteriales_D > Crocinitomicaceae > UBA952. The sequence continues at coordinate 3,621 of DBCS01000004.1, forward strand.
GACGCCCACTCACATACCCGATCATGACTACCACGCCACCGCCAGGGCAACCGCCGTGTTCGGCATACATGTCGTGACCGGCGAGCGCGCCAATTTCAAAATGCGCTGTATTGGGGTCTAGGAGTGCCGATATTCGCTCCCGCGCAGTCATTTTTCCATTTTCATGGTGTTTTTCGATCCGTGCTTTACCACCGCCTAGATGGATTTTATCAAGGATTTGTTCTAGCGCTCGTATTTTGAGGCGCATTTGGTCTTCGTTGAAATTGAAGTCGAGTTCTTGGTTCGTTGCCATGTGTTGATTGCTTCTCAAATATACGTAGAAACCTTGTCATGTTTGGGCTTTTTCCTATTTTCATGCTGTGAACTAAAAACCTCCAAAATACATGCAAGAAAGTCCGACAACAAATGCACCTGAAAAAACGAAGAAGAACCGTTTGACGCTTTATATTTTAGTGGCAATGGTCTTAGGTGGTGTCTTGGGTTCATTCGTTCATTTAAATTTTGACGCGGCGGTTGCATTGCAATTCAGCACTTACATTAAATTACTTGCTACTATATTTATTCGCTTGGTTCAGATGATCATTGCACCGTTGGTACTCACTACCCTCGTAGTTGGTATTGCCAAATTGGGCGATCTCAAATCGGTAGGAAGAATTGGAGGTAGGGCCTTAGCTTGGTTTTTTACAGCCTCCTTTATTTCTTTAATTATCGGCTTGTTGTGGGTCAACTTTTTACAGCCCGGAAAAGGAGTCAATTTGTCGAATGTTGATCAAGCTGCCGCAGCAGAGCTCACTGCAAAAACGCAAGATTTTTCTATTCAACATTTTATTGAACACATCATTCCAAAATCGGTTTTTGAAGCAATGGCCACGAATGAAATATTACAGATTGTCATTTTTTCCATCTTTTTTGGTTTGGCAGCTGCTTCAATCGGAGATAACGTTAAACCAGTTATCAATGCCCTTGATAAAACATCGCACATTATTCTCAAAATGGTCAATTTTGTAATGAGATTTGCCCCAATTGGTGTCTTTGGCGCCATAGCAGGTGTATTTGCGGTAAAGGATGTCTCTGAATTAATGTTTACCTACACCAAGTTTTTTAGTTCTTTTTTGGTCGGAATTGCCTCACTTTGGGTCGTCCTGTTAATAGTGGGATATATTTTCTTGGGTAGGCAGCTCAAAATATTGCTCCAACGTATTGTGAGTCCGTTGGTGATTGCATTTGGAACAACGAGTAGCGAGGCTGTATTTCCTAAATTAACCGAAGAATTAGAACGCTTTGGCATTAAAGACCGTATTGTGTCTTTTATGCTGCCCTTGGGTTATTCCTTTAACTTGGACGGAAGCATGATGTACATGACTTTTGCCAGTATTTTTATTGCCCAAGTATACGGCGTAGATTTAGACACCGGTACACAACTTACTATGTTACTTGTACTGATGCTCACTAGCAAAGGAATTGCAGGCGTACCCAGAGCAAGTTTGGTGGTCGTTGCAGCCACTTGTGGTATGTTCAATATTCCGATTGAAGGCATCGCGCTCATTCTTCCGATCGATCATTTTTGCGATATGTTTCGAAGTGCTACCAATGTGTTAGGGAATTCTGTCGCTACAGCCGTTGTGGGTAAGTGGGAAAACAAAAATGCATGAATTAATTCCGGCTCAGTAGGGATAACAGCATTTGTTGATTCAAATCATGAAGCCCTTGAAACGTATGGGTTTCAAACCCAAGTGATCTGTATACATGAATTATTTTTATATGACCTTCTGTATCGAAGTAAGGATCTTGTTTTCCTAAAACAAAGTCAAGTTTTTTTTTCTTGGGAAAGGCCTGCTTTTCCAGGTCTGGAGGAAAAACGCTAGCCCATAAAATCAATTGAGCAAAGAACTCCGGACACCGCTGAAATAAGCGCGCTGCAGTTGCACCACCTTGAGAAAAACCTAATAAATGAAGCGTCGTGCGCGGATGCTCTGCCCGAACCTTCTCTATTAGTTGTTGAAGATAAGCGATGTTATCTTCAATATCTTGGGCACGCCATTCTTTGGTCATCCAGGAGGCACCTACTCTTCCTGAGGACCCTTCTAAATAAAAACGATGTGGCCCTTCCGGAACAAGAATACCCCAGTCGTCGGAAAGAAAACTTATTTTTCTGTAAAAAAATTGAGCAAGTTGCCCATAGCCGTGGAGGGCAATGAGTATTTTCTGTTTGCCTGCTAAATCATTTTGATAATAGCGTCTCTTTTGTTCAAACAAAATGTGTTGCTCAGTCATCAATGCTGAATGAGCAATTTTTTCATTTTTACAATTTCATTTACCTGAACCTTAATGAAGTAAGTTCCACTAGCAAGCGTGCTGCAATCAATGCTTTGCGTTTTTCCGAAAGAAGGTATTTCTCTGAGCACTTTTCCATGAATATCGATGATGTAAATTATTTTTTGATCTGCCATACTCGATTCGAGCAACAGCATGTTCGTTGCAGGATTTGGATTGAGCTCAAATTCAAATTGATTTTCATTTAATCCGGTAATATCAATACCCACACAATTACAATTTATATCCAAAGAATCATTTATTGTTAGGGCATTGCCGTCGTCGCAAGGACTACCAGGCAGTACGCAGGAGTTGTCATCGATATTGGCGAGCGGATTGTAATTACATGCGTTAGAATCCATGCAACCACTAACATATAAAGTACCAACGCAGTTACACATAGAATCTATGATATCGTTAAAGGTATCGGGGTTGTTGTCATCGCAGATCTGACCTGGATAGATACAAGTGTTATTATCGATATTTGCCAATGGGTTGTAATTACAAGAAAGCGGATCAGTACAACCGTATACAATTAAGTTACCCACGCAAAGACAATCAGGATTGATGGAGTCGTTAATGGTGTTTGGATTGTTGTCATTACAAGGCTGACCTGGAAATAAGCACGTATTGTTATCCACGTTTGCCAAGGGATTAAAATTACATGCAGCAGGGTTCATGCAACCAGGCACAATCAATTCACCAATACAGTTGCAATTAGGGTCAATGCTATCGTTTATGGTGTTCGGGTTGTTGTCGTTGCAGGGGCTTCCTGGTAAGATGCAAGTGCCGTTATCTACTGTTGCCGCTGGGTTGTAATTACAAGCAAGAGGGTTCATACAACCTGGAATAGTGGTTACTACTTGTCCGATACAATTACAGTTGGCATCGGTGCTGTCGTTGATGGTATTTGGGTTGTTGTCGTTACAAGGTGTATTTGGGTACAAGCAACTTCCGTTACTTACTGTTGCCAAACAATTGTAATTACATGATAGGGGATCCATACAACCTAAGACTGGCGTGCTTGTGCCATAGGCGTAGCGTGCAATCGCGTGTTGGGTATTGGTTTGTGCACTGAATCCGGCAACTACAATTTTATTTCCAGGGTAGAGATCCATTCCGTAAGCGTCATCCCAGGCGGTTCCGATGCTTGTTATGGTGTGTCCGTTGGTTCCAAAAGAAGTTTGCAAGATACCATTTGCACTGTATTTAGAAATGATGAAATCACGCGCAGCGCCAATTCCTGCAGTTCCGGTTGTGCCGCAGGCTAACAAAGAGCCATCAGGGTGTATCATTAATTCATAGTAGGTATCTGCTTGAATGACATCTACAATCGTGCTACCAGCCGTACCAAAGGTTGTCACCAAACTCCCATCGGTGGTATTTCTTGCCTGGAGTAGAAAATCCCATGGGCCAACATTGTTTTGACCAGCCATGATCAACTTTGTGCCGTCGTATTCAATATCGAAAAAGCGGGCATTGAAATTCATCGGGGTGAGCACACCGTTACTTCCAAAAGTGGTGTAAGGAATACCATTGGAAGAGACCTTGGCCAATAGGGGGTAATAAATATTGTTGATGTAGGCATCTCCGCAAATGAATATATCTTGATTGTTGGCAATTACAGCACTCTGACCAAAGCAAGAATTTCCTGCAGCGTTTTGAAAAACAGTAGTACCGGCTGTTCCAAAAGTAGCATCAAGCTGCCCATTCATATCGCATTGTGTCAAAGCCAAACGATTGGTTGAAAAACCGGGCACTTTAGAAACGCCGACAAGGATGATCTTGTTGTTTTGGATTAGAATTTTTCTAGCATAATCTTCACCTGAACCAATGTCATTATGAAAAAATCCGTTTACTCCAAAGGTTTGATCTAGTGTTCCGTTGCTATTAAGTTTGAGCATAGAAAATCTTGGGTTGGCTGCACTCAGACCTGTAGCGCCTGCCACTAATAACTGCCCATTAGGCAGCAGCTCCATGTCGTAGGCAAAACTAGATCCGCTGGGAGCATTATATAAATAATAGCCGTTGGTTCCGAAAGTGTTATCAATGGTACCGTCACAGTTGAGGCGAACCACAACAATTCCAAGACTAGAGGTGAGGCCAGAGGTACCGCAGTAAACCATTTTTCCATTGGGAAGTGTCACAATGTCTTGTGCGTTGTCCATTGCTGTTGTCGATACAGGGCCATAGCTTGCAAAACCCGTCCCTGCAAATGAGAGATCTAAAGAACCAGGAGCCTGTGCATTTAGGTTTAAGAAATAAAAACAGCTAATAACGAGTAGAAAAAGTTTCATTGTTGGGTTTTTTATAATGCCCAAATTTACGCTTATCTTTGTTGTAAGAAAAGTTTTTCCATTGATTATTTTGCCCGTCTTTTTTCGAATGATCACCAGCATTTAAATTGAAGATTCAATGAAATTATTCTACATCTTGCTGCTTGGCATGATTATGATACCTTTTGTAAACAATGCACAGCTTACTTTTGAAGTTCGCGACGCCTATACATTTGAACCCATAAATGGTCTTATAATTCAATCCTCTTCCAAAGTCACGTTATTGTCAAACTCCATTTACGAAATAACCGGACAAGCACCGTTTAACGTTGATATCCTACATCCAGATTATGAACCATACGTCTTGACCATTCCAAATGTTGGAAGCGCTCAAGCAATAATTGTTTATTTGGTCCCGAATATGCAAACAGAAAATGAAACTGTTGTATCTGCCAATAAAACAGCTGAAAAGCGAAAAGATGTAGCCCAGAAAATTCAGGTCGTTAGGGCTTCTGAGCTACAGTTTCAACAACAAACTTCAATGGCCGACGTCCTTGCCAATTCAGGATCAATTTTTGTGCAAAAAAGTCAATTAGGCGGTGGTAGCCCAATCATGAGAGGTTTTGAAACCAACAAAGTATTGCTTGTGGTAGACGGAATTCGAATGAACAATGCCATCTACCGCGGCGGACACCTTCAAAATGTGCTCACCCTCGACCAAGCCAATATGGATAGAGTCGAGCTCGTTTTTGGCCCGGGTTCGGTTATATATGGTTCTGATGCAATCGGGGGCGTCATGAGTTTCCAAACCAAAAAACCAATACTGAGTACTACCGACCAACTACTTGTGCGCAGTGGAGCTTATCTGCGGGGTTTTTCTGCCGGTGCCGGATATGCAGCAAATGCACAAGTAAACATCGGCACCAAGCGCTTTGCCTCCTTGACATCCATATCCTATGCGCATTATGGCGACCTTCGCCAAGGTAAAAACCGCTCAACAGCAATTGGCAATTTAGGTTATCGCCCTTGGTATGTAACTACCATTAATGGTATGGATAGCATGGTCGTAAATGCCGATAGTAGTTTACAAGTCGGTTCTGGCTACCAACAATACGACATACTTCAGAAATTCACATGGGTACAGAAGCCTGGGGTGGTCCATCACCTCAACATACAATTATCAAATTCAAGTGATATCAATCGCTATGACCGGCTTACACTTATGTCTGGTTTCAAACCAAGATTTGCAGAATGGTATTATGGCCCGCAATTTAGACTTCTTGCAGCTTACACCCTTGATTTAAGCAAGCCTACTAAATACTATGACAACGCACGTATCATTCTTGCCTATCAGGGGATCGAGGAAAGCCGCATGGATAGAAGTTTCCAGCAAGTAAACTTGAATCACCGCATCGAGCAACTCGATATTTACACGCTCAACGCCGACTTCATGAAGAAAAGAGGCGCACACGAGTGGCGTTATGGTGGCGAGGCTTATTTGAATCTCGTGCATTCAACAGCGTTTACCAAACACATCTTGACCGGAGCGCAAACTCCCTTGGACACCCGCTACCCAGACGGCGGTTCTTCTATGAATGGAGCAGCTCTTTACGTATCGCATACGTTCGAACTTTCAGATCATTTCATTATTAACGACGGTATACGCTTGTCACAGGTGGGTTTGCAAGCACAATTTAACGATCAGTTATTTTTCCCTTTCCCGTACAACCAAATAAAACAAGATCACCATGCAATTAACGGAAATTTAGGGCTCATTTATATGCCATTTTCAAAATTGCGCATTACACTCAATGGTTCTACCGCATTTAGAGCACCCAACGTAGATGACCTTACCAAAGTTTTTGAATCCGTACCTGGTAACGTGATCGTACCCAATCCAAATTTGAGATCGGAATACGCCTATAATGCAGAATTTGGTTTTCAGTACCAGTTCATGAAAAAAAGTAACTTAGGCTTTCATTTATATCAAACCTATTTGACTAATGTGCTTTCTGTGCAAAAAGGCATATTCAATGGTGCTGATAGTATATTTTACGATGGTCAAATGAGTCAAGTCTTGACTACTTCCAATAGCGGTAATGCCTATGTAAGAGGTTTCGAAGCTTTCTTGCAAGCGCAACTCACATCTCGTTTACAGCTGTCAGGTACCTTCAACTATACATTTGGCCGTATCTTGACCGATACCATACCCTATCCATTAGATCATATTGCTCCGGCTTTTGGAAAAATAAGTTTGCGTTATGCACTGCTACACAACAAACTAAAGTTAGAGGGTTTTGCAATGTATGCCGGCTGGAAACACCTCGAGGATTACAATTTTATTGGTGAGGATAATTTTGCCTTCGCAACTCCTAATGGAATGCCTAGTTGGTATACGCTCAATATCAGAGCAAATTACAATGTCAATAATGAGTTGAGCCTACAACTTGCCTGTGAAAACATTTTGGATCGAAATTACCGCATGTTTGGCTCCAATATCTCTGCTCCCGGCAGAAATTTTATCCTGACTTTCAGAGGGAATTTTTAAAGTCCAAATAGGTACCTTTTAGTCCTTATTTTTTGGCATCTTTGGTCAAATACTTTGCTTCGCTTTCTAGATAGAAAAAGGTGTATTTGATGCGCTCTATTGGCTTGATTTTAGGAATATAAGTGTTTTTGTCTGCACCAGTTGGAAGTGCTTCGAGTTTACCCTCGAGTACAAAGATGTTTTTTTGCGGTCCATAAGAGCCCGCACCATAGTCAAAATGATACGCTTCGGTAAGCGGTGTTCCCAAACCATCAAAATTTTTGAATTGAAAAATTCGTCTTGGGGTATGATTACTCACGGTATAAAAATCTTTGTAACTCGCATTGCGAATTCTAAAATCGATTAGAATGTCTTGATAGTCTGGGGAGCTAATATTTTGAAATTGAACCTGGAGTGGCAATAAAGGCGATGATGGGATAGAAATAGGAGGGGAGAGCATATCTAGTTTACCATCAAAAAAGAAAAAATAATTGAAGTTACCCATGTAGCCAAGTTCAGCTCTTTTGGCTGGGTTGGCAGAAGCCATCGCTTCTTTCATGGCAAAATCGAGCCGATTCACCGTAACTATAGCATCTTCAATTCCATCGGCATCCAGTTGTGCTCGATAGATTTTGAGCTCAACTTGCTCATTGGCCTGAATTCCCAATTTGGCACGTACCATTCGGTCCGCATAGGTGGCCAGTGATTGCTTGCCTTTTAATGCAGGCCCTTCAACTAATGGTTGGTCGTTGGTTTCATTGTTTTGCTCCTTGCAAGACATGAACAAAAGTGGTAGGAGGACAAGAATGTATTTCACACTACAAATATAACGATGTCTTTTGAGAACGTTTATAAACATTTTAAGGAGGAGTACGCGTAAAAAATGTGGATAAAATCAAAAAATCTGCAGTTAAGTTAAAGTACTCATAATAAGAATCATAAAGATCTCTATTTACTTTGTTTGATGATATTGAAACGCGAAATTGAAACCTTGGCACAATTCTAGCGTATCAATGCCCAAACCAAAACAAACGACATGACCACAAGTATTCAATCTCTCCGCAGCAAATCAATTCGTCAAGCGAAATTGAAATTAGACCAGCACCGTGTATTGGGTGTGAAAAGTCCGTTAAATATTTTTGAAGTCGCAGATTTATTAGATAGTATCCGATTTACAGAAGAAAAGCTCAATACAGAACCGCATGGTTTTGCGTTGATTCTCAATTAATTCCTTTTAAGATTTATAGCTTTTCAATAAAAGGACTCGAATGCGGGTCCTTTTTTTATGCAATGACCCCTGATCCTAGGAGTTCATTGTCTAGGTACCATGCGGCAAACTGCCCTGGCGTAATGCCCTTTTGCTTGGTTTCAAATAGGATGTAAAATTCCTTTTGTTTTTTGATCAGCTGTGCCTTTTGTAGCGGTTGCCGATAACGGATCCGAACCAAACATGGCAGCACCCCCGTATTTTCAAAAGTAGGGTGAACGCGCAACCACGATAGCGTATCTGCTTCTAATTTTAGCGCCCAACGGTTCAGACCCGGATGCAATTCAGTCTGGCCACTGTATACTATGTTTTGAATCGTATCTAAACCAACCACAAAACTGGGTTCAGGTCTTCCGCCAATATGTAAACCCTTGCGTTGACCAATTGTGTAATAATGTGCACCTTGGTGGGTAGTCACTTGTTTTCCATTGGTCGGGATATAAGAAAATGGAGCAGCAAGCGCTTCAATCTGTTCGAGTGAAGGCTCGAGCTTTTGGTAAGCCTCAAAAACAGGCAAATGAGGTGAAACTTCAATTACGGCCCCTTCTTTTGGCGCCAATTGTTGTTGTAAAAAAGTGGGGAGTGCTATTTTTCCTACAAAACAAAGCCCTTGTGAATCTTTTTTGGCGGCCGTAATGAGTCCATGATCAAGTGCAATTTTTCTTACCTCTGATTTTTGCAAGTGCCCGATAGGGAATAGTGCTTTTTCGAGTTGTGCTTGACTTAATTGGCATAAAAAATAGGATTGATCTTTACCGGGGTCAGCTCCGGCAAGCAGGCTAAAGCTGCCATCATTGTTTTCTCGACGTTGGCAATAATGACCCGTAGCTACGTAGTCTGCACCGAGGTCTAGTGCTGCTTTTAAAAACACATCAAATTTGATTTCTCTGTTGCAGAGAATATCTGGGTTTGGGGTCCGGCCAACTTGGTATTCCTTGAACATGTAGTTGACAATTCGCTCTTTATATTCTTCTGATAAATCAATGACTTGAAATGGAATGCCTAGTTGCTGTGCAATGAGTAAAGCATCATTGGAGTCGTCTATCCATGGGCATTCGTCGGAGAGCGTCACGCTTTGGTCGTGCCAATTGCGCATGAACATACCGATGACCTCATAACCTTGTTGTTGCAGTAATAAGGCAGCAACGCTGGAGTCTACACCACCAGAAAGACCTACAACTACGCGTTTCATGAAACAAATTTACATCTTCTTAGTGGATCACATGAAGAAAGCCCTGTCTTTTCTGATCTCCGCTGGTAAAGACATAGAAATAAATACCTTCCGGTAAGGATTCACCATTTTCATTTTTACCTTCAAAGGTTTTTTGTGATGAATTTGTATTAAAGACCATTTGTCCCCAACGGTTGAGAATCTGCAACTCGAAACTTGCGCAATTTTCATAGAGTGAATCAATTGCCCAACGGTGATTATCAGCATTGCTATTGGTTGAAATGATATTTGGGAAGACCATCTCCTCCAATAGAATTGACTCAATGATATCGATGCTGCCATTGGCGTTGTAACTACAGCCATTGGTGAGGTTTAAGGTAAAGAGATAAGGAATGGTGCCAGCTGGTTCAAGGTTCAAGGTGAGCGGATTCTGGTTGTAACTGCTATTATTGATCATCCATTCCAAATTTTGAACGGCTGTTACGGGCACATCAAAAAGAGCCTGAAATGTGGCTACTTGTCCGCAAGTATCTTGGGTGCTCAGCGTGATTTGTGGCACAGCAAGAAGTTGAAAGGTTTGGGTGCTGGTATCACTGCATCCGGCTGAACTTTCTAATATGAGGCTAGCAGTATAGCTGCCACTCTGATTGTATGAATAACTTGATGGAATATTGGCTAGTATTTGGCCGTCGCCAGGCAGAAAAGTAGCTTGAATAGATGTTCCATTCATTGGTGTTCCTGTCCATGTACTTTGGTTGGTAAGGTTCACCGTTTGCCCATCGCAAAGCGGATCAATTAAAAATGAAACAATCGGGTAAGGATTGAAAACCACTTCAAAGGTATCGCTATTGGAACAACCGAGCATACTCGTTATAGTAACAGTAAATGTTTCTATGCTTCCGTTGTTGGATGTGAGCTCAAAAGAAAAAGGGTTGCCTATGCCAATTGTTTGTCCGTTTTGCATCCACTCAATTTGATTCAAGGGATCTTGCGGCGAAAGCACAGCAAGTGCGTTTAAATCGACCTCGGGACCGCATACGTTCATGGGGCCATTGTAGTTGATGCTTGGTTTGGCATATACACTGGCGGTAAGGGTATTTGGTGGAGAAATACATCCATTCGTATCAATAATAGAGAGTTGCGCGGTGTAGGCTCCTGGATTCAGCACAAGTTGAAAAGTATCTTGGATGCCGGTATTATTATCGAGGTCCCATAAATATTGACTGGCAGGGGAGTTGGTCCAAAAAGAAAGTGTATCACTTTCACAAATTGGTCCGTTTGTAAATAAGTTCGGTGCACTTGGATTATTATTGATCGTAAGGTCTATAGTGTCTGGAACAATTGTGCAAGTTCCGGGTAAATAGCCAGAAATTGTGTATGTACCTGCATCAGAAAGTTGTGCTTGGGCAATTTGAAGTTGAGGACCTGATGCACTTAGGTTGTTTGGGCCAGACCAATTATAGGTTGCGCCAGTTAGGGTATTCGTCGTCAAAATGATCGGTTCTCCGACACAAAAGCTCTGGTCATTGGCAGAAATTTGATATTGTGCGGCAGCAAAATCACTGAAGTAGCCATATCTGCAACCGCTTGAAGCTCCGCCGTGTACTACTCCTAAATGAAACTTAAAATTAGGGTTGTCTATCCTAGACGCTTGTTGCACACCAACAAAGTTTGTGGCATTAATTTGTGCAAATTTCCAAGCATTATTGGTTCCGGGAACGAAATTAAATAAGGCAGCATCAATTACACCTGGGTTTCCATTGAAAGTAAAATCGTTTTCACCTCCCGCGGGCACCAAAATATTAAGCGCAAAAAATTCACTAGTAGATCGAACAAACGCTACGGTATTCGAGCCAGTACAAACAATTGATGGAAGGATGGCGCCACCTACCTCACAGCCAAAACCTGTGGTGTGTAAAACATGAGTTGGGGCGCTTGTTTGTATCAAAACAGTTGGGTTACTGAGCGTATGTACAAAAGTTTCGGTTGCATTGATTGTTGCGACTAGGTTGCCGTCGACAGTGATTTGTGTATTATTTTGGACGGCCACCACATAAATTTTGTCAGGTCCGTTTAAGTAGCCTTTTAAGACGATATACTCAGTTCCTAGGACTTGATTTGGAATAAGTTGGTCTCCCATGAGGTCTGCACAGCCGCCATATGGCCCTCCGTTCATGGAATCGTCGTGAATTGTTACTGCAATTGGAAAATTACTAGTTATTGTGGAGCCGCTTAGGTGCAGATTGGCCATTATAGAAACGGCCTCTGCTGAGTAGGTTTGCCCTTTTTGGAGGGTAATATTAAAAGGGATATTTGCAGCATGGCCAACAATAGCTTGCTTTGGATTGATTGTGATAACTGTATTGTTTTCCGTGGCTACGATATTGAAGCCAGAGCGTGCATAAGAAGCATTGTTGAGGAAACTTTGGGCAGGAACAATAAAAGAGGTGCCCAAAGAATTTTTTCCTTTAAGCGCAAAGATATCTGGGTTGCAATTACAAGTGGGGGTAACTTCGTAATAAGCCATTATTGGCGCTGAGGCAGAAATTTTGAAGCCATAGGGTAGGGTTGTATTTGCTGGTTTGTTTTCAATTTGATCGATCCAAGTTGTTAAATTAAGGGTTTGCGCAGAATTGGCGGGTAAGGTGATGGTTTGACTTGGGAAAATCGGATTGGCAGGTTGGCTAACAGTTACCGTAGCCGCTTGGCTCAAAGAAGCAAAACGAAATACAATTGGGCGGTCTCCGTGGCTTTGGGCTACCTCAGGTGCTACAAACCAAAATAAAGTGTCGAGCTGAGCACTCGCTTTAAATTGAAAGAGGCAAAGCAAGAAAAAGAATAAGAACCGCATGATATAAAATTTATGAGCTTAAAATTAAGGCCTTATCAAATGGTTTGCAATTTTTTCACTACAATTCATTCCATCGATTGCCGCAGATACGATACCCCCAGCATAACCTGCGCCTTCGGCAATAGGATATAAATTAGCAAATTTAACATGTTGAAAACTGTTGGGATCTCTAGGAATCATTACAGGAGAGGAAGTGCGAGATTCAGGCGCATGCACTACTGCATCATTGGTGACAAACCCGGGCATTTTCTGATTAAAATCTAAAAATGCTTGTCTTAAACGCCGGTACACGAAGTCTGGAAGAATATCTTTGAGATTAACGCTTACAATACCGGGTTGATAAGACGACCTTGGGAAACTTAAAGTTTTGACGCCGTCTACAAAATCCTTGAGCCCCTGCGCAGGGACTTTTTGTGTTTTTCCGGCGGCTTCCCAACAGGCGCGCTCCACCTCTTTTTGAAAATCAAGACAAACAAAAGGAGAACTTGTTTTTGGGAAATCAGTTGGCTCAATGCTTACCACAATGCCTGAATTGGCATAAATATTATTGCGTTTAGAAGGCGACCAACCATTAGTTACGACTTCACCATCAGAAGTGGCACAAGGAGCTATAATTCCACCTGGGCACATACAAAAGGAATAGACACCTCTGTCCTCAACTTGTGTCACAAGGCTGTAAGAAGCCGGAGGTAGATAAGCGTCGTTGGTTCTTCCGTGGTATTGCAATCCGTCTATGTAGTCTTGTGTGTGTTCAACCCGAACGCCAAGCGCAAAAGGCTTGGCTTTGAGTTCGATTTGATGCCGGTGCAATAATTCAAAGATATCTCTAGCGGAGTGACCAGTAGCCAGAATGAGGTGCTCTACCTCAACTTGCTTGATTCCGTTGATTTGTATACTGGTAATTTTGTTTTGAATGTGTGAGATATCCGTGAGTTTGTGTTCAAAGTGAATTTCTCCGCCCGCTTCAATAATTTGATGGCGAATAGCTTCGATGAGTTGAGGTAATTTATTGGTGCCTATATGCGGATGCGCATCTATTAAAATGTCTTCTTTTGCGCCAAATTGAACCAGCCACTCCAGTACTTTTTGAATTGCGCCTCTCTTTTTAGACCGGGTATATAATTTTCCGTCGGAATAGGTGCCAGCACCACCTTCGCCAAAACAGTAATTAGATTCCGGATTGAGTTGCTGGTTTTTACTAAGTTGAGCGAGGTCACGGCGGCGCGCTCTCACATCTTTCCCGCGTTCAAAAATAATGGGCTTTATACCGTGTACAATGGCTTCGAGCGCAGCAAAAAGGCCGGCTGGCCCCGCACCAATGATATGAACTTCTGTGGCGTTTGCTTTGAGTGGGCCAAAAGCCTGTGCTTGATACCGCGGTGCTAATTTGGCATTGATGGCCACCTCAAAACTTGCATTGATTTTGATTTGTTTTTGGCGTGCATCAATACTGCGTTTACGCCATCTAAAATCAAGTGTTTGAGCTGCTTGAATGCCCAATTCTTGTCGAATGCGTTGTTCTAAAAAAACGGGGTCGGTTGCTTCTTCGGGGCTACAAGTAAAAAGAACAGTGGTGCTCATCCTTCAAAAATCAAGGAAAAATACCAAGCCCTGTTGTAGAGTTGGTCGATAGGGTTTGATACAGGTGTGTAGTCTTGGATAAAACTGCTTTTGAAACCATGGCTATATTTGAGTTCAATACCAAATTTAAAATACGGCGCAAAAAACTCCAGACCACCACCAATTTGCCCCTGCCAATCGTTTCTTTTGATTTTTACAAAAGGATCGTAGAAGTTTTGAGAGGCATCTTGCTGCGATTGTAAATCAATGCTATATTGCATGCCAACGAGAGAGTAGGCCGTAAAGTTGTTGTAGCGTTTGGTTCGAAATTGGAGCATCATGGGGAATTCAAGGTTCGTTGAATTCACGCGCTGTTCGCCTTTTCCATTCAAAAACCAGATGGTATCTAAGCTCTGATAGGTGAGCACGCGCTCTTGAAACGATAGCGTTGGAATAATTCGAAAGCGAATAGTGGGGGTACCTAGTTTAACAGTGGTCAGAATACCTAATTGACCGCCAGGTTGGGCATTATTTGTGAGCGAAAGAAGTTGGTATTGATTATAGGCGTCGGGTTTGGGCATTACGGTAAAATCTGAACTGTTTACGCCTAACATGAAGCCAAAATGAATGAAGCGCTTATCAAAGTTTTTATACCGCTGCTGCTTTTGGGTTTGTCCGAACAAACCTGTAGCTAGCATGCAGAAAATGAGTAAAAACTTCATGGTGCCCTAACGTAAAACGATTGTTTTTATTGTTTTTTGGTGCCGATATATATACTGGCAATGCCCCCACTTAAACGGATGGGTTGCTGCGTTTGATATCCTACTTTTTGAAGAACGGCAATAAAATCAGCACCTTCTGGAAAAACAGCAACGCTCTCGGGCAGGTAAGTGTATGCGCGCTCGTCTTTGGAAATGTATTTACCGAAAAGCGGAATGAGCACTTTGGAATAAAAACTAAATAATTGCTTAATCGGGAACGCTTTTGGTTTAGAAAATTCTAATATTACGGCTTGGCCACCTGGCTTGAGTACTCTGAGCATCTCAGACAGGCCTTTTTCCAGGTTTTCATAGTTGCGCACGCCAAAACCAACGGTAATGGCATCAAAGGTAGCGACTTCGAAGGGCATATTTTCGGAATCGCCAAGTTGCATCTCGATGATATGCTCAAAAGCACGTTTCTTCATTTTGTTCTTCCCAACTTCTAGCATGCCAGCAGAAATATCCATGCCAATAATTTTTTTAGGCTGGAGCTTTAAGCAAGCGATAGCGAAATCTCCAGTACCTGTTGCGAGGTCGAGTATGATTTGTGGCTTTAAGGCCTGTAATTGTTTGACCGCTCTTCTTCTCCAGAGGTGGTCAATTCCGAGTGATAGAAAATGATTTAAAAAGTCGTAGTTAGCCGAAATATTGTTAAACATTTGTGCAACCTCTTCCTTTTTGGATTGGCCTGAATCGTAAGGCTTGACTACTTTTTGAGACATATTTTAGCGAATGTGTTGAAGTGCTTCTTGTAGGAATTTTTCTTTGTCGATACTGACGACACCAGGTTGCTCACAGACCAGCCCTCCGGCTAAATTGGCGAGTGCTGCCAATTGCTCAGGACTAGAGCCACAAATTAAGCATAGGGTCGTGGTGGCAATAACGGTATCTCCTGCGCCCGAGACATCGGCAATATTACGACGGTGTGCGGGGTGGTGTTGGTGCTTTTGTCCATCGAACAATTGAACGCCATGTTCGGATAAGGTAACAAGTGTGTAGCGACTACTTATTTGATTTTGCAATTGTTCAATAGCGGTGCTGAGTGCAACCGGATCTTGTCGGAAATTGAAATCGATGTTTAAACCCTCTTTGAGTTCTTTTAAGTTTGGTTTAAATAGTGTGCAGCCTACATAAGAGAAGAAATTTTTCTTTTTAGGATCAACAGCAATAGGAATGTTTCTTGCATTGGCCTCCGTGATGATCCATTGGATGAGTTCAGTGGTGAGGACCCCTTTGTTATAGTCTTCTAACAGTACACCATCTATGCCTTGTTCTAGAAGTGCCAAAATATTTTTTTTGAGCAAGGAGTATTCATCGGGCTGTAGGTCGTGCTGGTCCTCGGAATCGATGCGCAGCATTTGTTTGCCGTTAGAGAACACTCTTGTTTTAATGGTGGTTTTTCTTTGTGCAGAAACAACAAGTGCAGAGGTCTGAATACCTGCATTTTGCAGCATTTGTTCGAGTTCTCTGCCGGGGTTGTCTTGACCAATAACACTGGCAAGTATAGCTTTAGCACCCAAGGCAATTAAATTGAGGGCCACATTCCCAGCGCCTCCAATGCGCTGTTCTTGTACTTGAAGATCAACAACTGGCACGGGCGCCTCTGGGCTCATGCGCGTAACATGGCCTTTGATGTAGGCGTCGGTCATGACGTCGCCAACAACAAGTACGCGTTTACCATTAAATGCTTCGAAGAGCTCAGCTAAGTGCATGTTATTGGAGTTGGCCTAAAGCAGCGCCAATTCTGTCAACCGCTTTTTGTAGGGTTTCTTCAGATGCGGCATAGCTAATTCGAAAACAATTAGGGTCACCAAATGCTGCGCCGCCAACGCAAGCAACGAGCGCAACTTCTAATAAATACATGCAGAGGTCGTCGGAGTTGCTGATTATTTGCCCATTGTATTGTTTGCCAAAGTAGGAAGAACAATCTGGGAATACATAAAAGGCGCCACCAGGATTATTCACTTTAAGCCCGGGAATATTTCTAAGGCCGTTCAATACTAAATTGCGTCTACTTTCAAAAGCAGCAATCATATCTTGAAGAACATGAGGGTCGGCATACATAGCCGCGATGGTAGCCCGCTGGGTAATGGAACTTGTTGCGGAGGTAAACTGGCCTTGGACTTTGTCACAGGCGGCGGCAATTTCTTTAGGAGCACCAATGTAACCCAAACGCCAGCCGGTCATGGCCCACGCTTTAGAAACGCCATTGACGGTCACTACTTGGTCGTAAATTTCTGGAAACTGAGCAAGGCTTTCGTGCTTACCTACAAAGTTGATGTGCTCGTAGATCTCATCTGACATAGCAATCACATTTGGATACTTAGCAAGCACCCGAGCGAGGTCTTGAAGTTCCTCTTTGCTGTAAACTGACCCTGTCGGGTTACAAGGCGTTGAAAACATCAGAAGTTTAGTTTTGGGCGTTATGGCAGCTTCGAGGTCGGCCCCTGTGATTTTAAAATCTTTATCGATTCCTGCTGAAATGACCACCGGAATTCCATCTGCTACTTTTACGATTTCGAGATAAGACACCCAATATGGTGCGGGAATAATGACTTCGTCGCCAGGATTGACGAGGCTTAAAACCAAGTTGGCAATGCTTTGCTTGGCTCCGGTTGAGACAACAATTTGATCTTTTCCATAACTAAGGTTGTTGTCTCTTAAGAATTTGTGAGAAATGCTTTCTCGGAGGTCGTCATAACCTGGAACCGGGGTGTAGGTTGTGTAGTTTTGAGCCAATGCCTCTACAGCGGCTTCTTTGATGAATGCAGGTGTATGAAAATCAGGTTCGCCTAAAGAGAGAGAGATCACGTCTTTTCCTTGGGATTTGAGTTCGCGGCTTTTTTTAGCCATAGCAATGGTTGCAGACTCTTCCATTGCGAGTAAACGTTCAGATAATTGGATCATGGATTGGGTTTGTGCAAAGGTAGTAATTTGTGTCGAATTGACTTATCTTTGCTACATGCGTATTGATATAATTACCGTTTTACCTGAGTTGTTGAAGAGTCCTTTTTCGGCATCAATTATGCAACGTGCACAAACAAAGGGTCATGTTGAAATTCATGTTCATAATTTGCGCGATTTCTCAGACGACAAACACCGCAACGTTGACGACTATCAATATGGTGGTGGAGCGGGCATGGTCATGAGTGTGGGGCCAATTTCAAAGGCCATTGAAACTTTACAAGCCGAGCGCAATTACGATGAGCTCATTTACATGACACCCGACGGAGACTTACTTGAACAAGGCACTTGTAATCAGCTTTCTCTCGCACAGAATCTTCTGATTTTGTGTGGGCATTACAAGGGCGTCGACCAACGCATCCGCGATTTATATATTACCAAAGAGCTCTCTATTGGTTCTTATGTGCTTAGTGGAGGAGAGCTTGCTGCAGCTATTGTTGTAGATGCCGTGGTGCGGCTTATTCCCGGTGTGCTCAACGATGAAACTTCAGCGCTGACTGATTCATTTCAAGATGGTTTGTTAGCGCCGCCAGTGTATACGCGTCCGCCTGAATTTAAAGGCATGCAGGTTCCGGAAGTTTTACTCGGTGGCAACCCGAAAGATGTAGCGGTATGGCGCGAAGAACAAGCCTATGAGCGCACGAAAGAAAGAAGACCAGATTTATTAGGAGATTAATTAATTCAATCTTTCATTGAATTAAAGATTATTAAAATACTAATCTTCAAGTATTTGTAAATTTGCAAATCTTAATAACACAGTTTTAGATCCGTGCTGCGGAAAGAAAATAGTCGCTTTTTTATCGGCACCCTCACCTTCTAGTTTGAGCACCTTACCCTTACCAAAACGATCGTGTAGCACGTTGTTTCCGACCATAATGGCTAGTGTATTTTCGGTATTTGAAGTAGAGGGCTGCCCACTGACCTCTTTAAGGGAGCGCAAAGGAGGGTTGTTGCCGAGCGGTTTGTTGAGTCCGCCTGTAAAACTCCGATCAAAGCCACCTGAACCCATTAAAGATCTACTATTTGAAGCCCGGCTAACCGACTCAAACTGCAAATATTGCGGATCAATTTCATCGATGAAACGAGAGGGCTCACACATAATGGATTGCCCCCAAGTAAAACGGCTCGTAGCATAGGAGAGCATACAGCTGCGCATACCTCGGGTAAGTGCTACGTAGAAAAGACGCCGCTCTTCTTCGAGTTCCGAGCGTGAGTTGAGCGCCATTTGGGAAGGAAAAAGGTTTTCTTCCAACCCAACAATGTAAATATGCGGAAATTCGAGTCCTTTGCTCGAGTGGATGGTCATCAGAGAGATATGATTGCGGTCCTCGGGTTTATCTTGATCTGCATCGGTGAGTAAGGCAACGTCCATCATGAAGTCTGCAAGGGTGCGGGGTGCGTCAGGATCAGCACCACGAACAAATTCTTGAATACCAGCCAAGAGTTCTTCAATGTTTTGAAAGCGCTCGACCTCTTCAGGGCCTTTGTCTTTCTCTGCAAGTAGTTCGCGAATAATGCCCGAAGATTTAGCAATGCGCTCGGCTAAGGTAAAAGCATCTGTTTTGTCGAGCTCGGCACCAAAGCTATCGACCATAGTCACAAACTCGTATATTTTGGTGCGCGCCGCACTCCCGACGTCGGCCGGAAAACGCTGAAAATCTTTGATGACCTCCCACATACTTACGTTATAGCGATTGGCAGCTATAATGATGTTCTCAATGGTGGTTTTGCCGATGCCGCGTTTTGGATAATTAATGACACGTTTGAGCGCCTCTTCATCGTGGGGGTTGGCGCTAAGTCGGAAATAGGCAAGGAGATCTTTGATTTCTTTGCGCTGATAAAAAGACAAGCCACCGTAGATTTTGTAAGGAATATTGAGTTTACGCAGGGCTTCCTCGAAAGCACGAGATTGCTTGTTGGTGCGGTAGAGTATAGCGAAATCTTGAAAACGTGCGCCCTCGGCGGTCTTGCATTCAAAAATAGCCTGTGCAATGGTTCGGCCTTCTTCATTGTCTGTTAAAGAACGCTGTACTTTGATTTTGGCGCCTTCGGTGTTATCGGTCCAGACTGTTTTGAGTATTTGGTCTTTATTCTTTTTGATGATGCTGTTGGCAGCCTCTACAATATTTTTAGTGCTGCGGTAGTTTTGTTCGAGTTTGTACAAGACAAAATCTGGGTAGTCTTTTCTGAAATTGAGGATGTTTTCGATATTGGCGCCCCGGAAAGAGTAAATACTTTGAGCATCGTCGCCGACTACGCAAATGTTTTGATAGGCAGCAGCTAATTTTTTAACAATCAGGTACTGCGCATAGTTGGTGTCTTGATATTCGTCCACTAAAATATACTGGAACTTTTGCTGGTAGTAATGAAGAACGTCTGGGAAGTCGCGAAGGAGGACATTCGTAAAATAAAGAAGGTCATCGAAGTCCATAGCGCCTGCTTTTAAACAGCGATTGGCATAGGTCTGAAAAATATGACCGAGTTCTGGTCGGCGCGATTGTTTGTCTTCGAGTTGTATTTCTGTATTTGCTGCGTAAGCCTCTGGTGAAATTAAATTGTTTTTGGCAGCGGAGATGCGGCCAAAGACCATGCTTGGCTTGTAGGTTTTGTCGTCGAGGTTGAGTTCTTTAATGATGTCTTTGATCAGGCTCTTGGAGTCTTGGGTGTCGTAGATGGTAAAGTTGTTCGGGAAACCGATGCGCTCTGCATTGAAGCGTAAAATTTTGGAAAACACCGAGTGAAAAGTACCCATCGAGATGTTTTTGGCTTCGGCTGCCCCAACGATATGGCCAATGCGCTCGGTCATTTCTTTGGCAGCTTTATTGGTAAAGGTGAGCGCTAAAATATGAAACGGGTCTATGTCTTGTTCCATCATGTAGGCGATGCGGTAGGTGAGTACGCGCGTTTTTCCAGAACCAGCTCCGGCAATGACCATTATTGGGCCAAAAATATGCTCAACAGCTATTCGCTGGCTTTCGTTTAGTTCGTCTAGATAGGACATGTGAAAAATACTGTTCTCAAAAGTACTATTTTAAGTTACGGTGCATCCACTCAAATTGCACTATTTTTGCACAAATTTTTTACTTTCCGAAACAAACCAAATGCTTTCACGTTAAATCAATTTTGAAGACATACGCATGAGAACAAAATACATTGACCTTATTGAACAAACTTTTGATTTCCCTCAAAATGAATTCTTTCTCAGAGAGGACCGCTTGTTTTTTCATGGTATTGATTTAATGCGTTTGGTGCACGAACACGGCACTCCTCTTAAGTTTCATTATTTACCCCAAATTTCCAATAATATTCAGCGTGCAAAAGGCTGGTTTAGAGAGGCCATAATGAACCTTGGTTATCAAGGCAACTACTACTATTCCTATTGCACCAAAAGCTCTCATTTTGCTTTTGTGCTAGACGAAGTACTCAAAAACGATGTGCACATAGAAACATCCTCTGCTTTTGACATCGATATTGTCAACAGTTTACACGCTGCAGGAAAGCTCAAGCACAAAAGTTACGTTATTTGCAACGGCTACAAACCAAGACCCTATTTAGAAAAAATCACCAAGCTCATCGAACAAGACGACCTGCGCATCGTGCCTGTTGTCGATAACATCGATGAACTCAAACAACTTATAGAGCTGACCACCAAAGAACTCAATATTGGCATTCGTATTGCCTCTGAGGAAGAGCCTAAATTTGAATTTTATACCTCGCGTTTAGGAATTCGCTATCGCGAAATTGTTCCCTTTTACAAAGCGATTCTCAAAGAAAACCCTCGGGTTAGGGTCAAGATGCTACATTTTTTCATCAATACCGGAATCAACGATACCGCCTATTACTGGAACGAACTCACCAAGTGTTTGCGCGTCTATTCTGATCTTAAAAAACTTTGTCCGGAACTAGATTCTTTAAATATTGGCGGTGGTTTTCCGATTAAAAAATCATTGGCCTTTGATTTTGATTACGCCTACATGGTTCGCGAAATCCTGACTCAAGTCAAGCGCCTCTGCCAAGACAACGACATTCCAGAACCCAATATTTTTACAGAGTTTGGTTCTTTCACGGTGGGCGAGAGCGGAGGTGCCATTTTTAGTGTGCTGCATCAAAAACAGCAAAACGACCGAGAAAAATGGAACATGATCGACTCTTCATTCATGACCAACTTGCCCGATACATGGGCAATTAATCAGCGTTTTATTATGTTGCCGATCAACCGTTGGAACGATGACTACGAACGCGTGCTTTTAGGTGGCCTCACCTGTGATTCCGATGACTACTATAATTCAGAGCAGCATTCCAACGCTATTTACCTTCCAAAGTTTGATAAAAACAATACTTTGCACATCGGATTTTTTAATACCGGTGCGTACCAAGAAACCATAGGTGGCTACGGCGGTCTCAAACATTGCCTCATTCCTGAGCCTAAGCATATTCTCATTACCAGAGACGACAACGGTAAGATTCAGACCGAAGTTTTTAGCAATGAGCAAACCGCACAAGATTACTTAAAAATATTAGGTTACGATAAGTAAGTGAGGCTTAATTCGTGCTATATTTGCGCACAATTAAATCTGCATGAAAGTAACGTCAATCTCCCTATTCGCTTCTAGTCAATTTTCTTCAAAGGTGCAGTCTTGGGCAACAAGTATGGCTACCGAAGTATTGAGTGTCATCGATAAATCTGCTGATTTCTTTGAGAGCACCGATAGCCTTCTGATTTTCAATCAGAATCAAGAACTGAGCCAAGAAATTTTGGAAATAAAGGCACGCTACGACAAACAACAAAAACCGGTTCATAAAATCGATATTAACGGTACGCTGCGTGTGGGCATCACTAATTTTGATCTATGGTTGCACAGCACCAAGGCTAAAAACGTATTGGTTATTGGCGCAGAGGAGCTCGCCACAAACCCAAATCTAGAGCGTTACCTCGCGGCAGTCTAATTATTACAGATCATTAGTTTCTTAATTGAGCAGCGCAATCTTTTTCTAAAGCATTCATAATGCGCTTCATTGCTTTTTCTATTTGCGCTTCACCCAAGGTATGCTGCCCGTCTTGTAAGTAAAATGCTAAAGCATATGATTTCTTTCCTTCCGGAATATTTATACCTTCATATACATCAAAAAGTTGTACATCTTGCAAAAGTTTGGTTTCTGCGCGCATTGCACTGCTTGCTAAATCTTGGTAAGAGGTTTGCTGGTCAATGAGCAAAGACAGGTCTCTTCTAACGGCAAAAGATTTTGGAAGCTCTTGAAAACCAATTTTTCGTTTTCGCGCTTCTTTGGTTAAGAGTAGCCAATTAAATTGTGCGTAAAAGACGGCTTGTTTGATGGCGAAATCTTGCTGAATTTTTGGATGTACTTTACCTAGTTCAACTAAAATTTTACCGTTTAAATGGATGGCATAGCCTTGCTCGAACACGGGGTTGGAATTCGCTACCTCTTTGCTGTCATGAGCTAGACCAAAGCGCTCTAAAATGGCAACAACCTCCTTTTTAAGATCAAAGAAATTAAATTCTTGAGGTGAATTATTGTTCCAGTTTTCTGCTTCCTTTTTTCCAATGAGGGCAAGCGCTAAGCGTTGTGTCTCGATGTGCTTTTCATCAACGCGTTGGTAGTCCTGGCCAAATTCAAAAAGTTGGAGATTGGCTTGTTGGCGATTTTGGTTGTAGGCAATATTTTCAAGTAAGCCAAAGACGAGGTTTTGTCTTAAATGGGCAAGATCTTGGCTCAGTGGATTAAGCAAGCCGATGGCCTGCCCAAAACTTTCATCCAAATAAGCATGATATTGTTTTTTGGTCAGGGAATTATTCATGACCTCAAGGTAAGCTCTACCGACTAAAAATTCCGCACATGTTTCTTTTTCAAGATCGCTAGCTGCGCCAAGTTTCGGACTCAAACTAAAATTCCATTTTTCTGGAAGTGTAATATTATTGAGTCCGTAAATGCGTAAAATTTCTTCAATGACGTCTATTGGCCGCGTCACATCTGTTCGATAGCTCGGTACGGTGAGGTCCCAAGTTGAGTTAGAAAATGCATTGATTTTGAAATCGAGGTCAGTAAGGATTTGTTCTATTTGAGCGTTGGGGAGGTCGTTTCCAATGATTTTAGTGACCTCATGTTTGTTCAGATGAAGCGAAATAGGTTTGGGTGTGTCGCCATTGAATTGATAGGTTGCGCTTTTGATTTGAGCGCCTGTAAGCTCCTGAAGTAAACCAACGCAGCGCAATAGAGCGCTATGGGTGAGTTCGGGGTCCACGCCGCGTTCAAAACGAAAAGATGCATCTGTATTGAGTCCGTGTTGGCGCGCAGCTTTTCTTATACGTACTGCATCAAAAAGTGCTGATTCTATAAGTAGTTGTGTGGTTTGTTTAGTTACACTACTCTCTAAACCACCTAAAATACCCGCCAAGCATAAAACGCCCTTATGGTTGGCAATAACGAGTTCATGCCCGGCAAGCTTATAATTTTGTTTGTCTAGGCCTGTAAAGTTTTCGTTGGCCTCTGCACAACGCACTTCAATGGAGGTTCCGGATTGTTGTGCATCAAAAATATGGAGTGGTGTTCCAAGTTCGAGTTGTACAAAATTACTGATATCAACTACGTTGTTTATCGGTTGAAGACCTACTGCTTTTAATCTGTTTTGCAACCATACTGGAGAAGCCACAACCTTTACTTGATCGAGCTCGATTGCCAAATAGCGTTTACAGGCATTTTTATCAGTTACTTGAACGGAAAGTTTAGGGAACTCAGCGTTATGGAGTTGCTCGAGTGCGGGGAACTTGATGTCTAGTTTTTGCGCCTGAGTCAGGTTGTGAAACGCACGAATATCTCTTGCTACGCCAATATGCCCCATGGCATCGGAGCGGTTAGGGGTAAGGCCGATTTCGAGTTGTATATCTTTTTCTAATTTAAAATAGTCAGAAGCCGCTGTTCCAACGGCGGTTTCTGGTGGTAATACCAAGATACCGTCGTGGCTCTGACCCAAGCCGAGTTCATCTTCTGCACAAAGCATGCCCTCAGATGCCACACCCCTAATTTTTGCTTTTTTGATGTCAAAGGCGTGGTCGGGTTGTGGATAAAGGGTAGTGCCAACGGTGGCAACAAGTACTTTTTGACCTGTAGCAACATTTGGAGCACCACATACAATTTGCAGTGGAGTTGCTGACCCAATATGAACGGTAGTAACCTTTAGTTTATCGGCATCGGGGTGCTGTTCACAAGTCAGTACTTCGCCAACTACAACGCCTTTAAGCCCACCTCGAATTTGCTCAAAAGTTTCGATGCTTTCTACCTCCAACCCGGTTTGGGTAAGAATGTCACTTAGTTCTTCAGCAGAATAGGTGAAATCAAGGTAAGTTTGGAGCCAGTTATAGGATACTTTCATGAGAGGGGATAATATTGACCTCGCGTTCGAGTGTTACGCCAAACTGCGATTGAATGGTTTGAATAATGTGCGTAGATAAATCTAATATTTGCTGTCCCTGACTACCGCCATAATTGACCAACACGAGGGCTTGTTTGGCATGAACGCCGCAGCTACCTTGCCTAAAACCTTTGAGCCCAGCTTTTTCAATGAGCCAACCTGCAGCCAATTTAATTTCGGTATCCGAAACGACGTAGTGAGAAACATCAGGGTATTTAGCTTGAATTGTTTTGAATTCATCGAGCGCAATGACCGGGTTTTTAAAAAAACTACCTGCATTACCGAGTAAAATAGGATCTGGGAGCTTTGATTGTCTGATGGCAATAACTGCCTCTGATATGTCCCGAATTTGAGGTTTGGTGATGCCTCGGGTGGCTAATTCTTGCTGAATTGCGCCATAACTGGTTTTAAGTTCAGGATTTTTGGAAAGGGCAAAGGTGACATCTGTGATAATGTATTGGTTTTTGAATGCGCGTTTAAAAACACTCTCCCTGTAGCCAAACTGACACTGTTCCTTATTAAAGGTATGGATTTCGCCAGAAGCAATATGGTAGGCGCTGAGTTCGTGAAATACATCTTTGACCTCAACACCGTAAGCACCGATATTTTGCATTGGGCTTGCCCCAACAGAACCAGGAATGAGCGAAAGGTTTTCTAGGCCGGCCCAATTATGTGCAAGGCAATGTTGTACAAATGTATGCCAGTTTTCGCCGGCGCCAGCTTTGATCAATACATGTTGGTCGTCATGGTCAACTTGTTCAATACCTCTGATTTCATTGCGCAAAACCAAACCGTTAAAGTCTTGGGTAAAAAGCATATTACTGCCACCGCCTAGTATTAATAAAGGTTCATCAGGAAAAGCGGCAAGATTTGCTTTGAGCTCGGGTATGTCCGAAAAAGAAGCAAAGTATTTGGCTTTGACATCGATTCCGAAGGTGTTGAACGGCTGAAGGCTATAGTTGTACTGCATTTCTAGCTCAAAGTTAGAAATAATGTCAAGATGATTGTATCACTGCCTAAAATATCCCCGATCTTCGGGCTTGATCCAGTAAAACCAATCGTAATAAGCCAAGTGATGACTTTTGATAAAGCCAAGTTTGCGTTTCGAGTAGCTGTCGGGAATGTAGATTCTACCTCCTTTTGTACTTGGCGGTAGCTGCTCAATACCTACAACGGCTTTTTGTGGCGCGATGCCGTCTTGAAGAAATAGGGGATCTGCATTTTTTTCGTCTGCACGCGCACCATACTGCCAAACTTCATCAAACACCGCCCAGTCTCGGCCTTGCGCACTGGCATCTTCTGGCGATAAAATCAGCGCTTTACCGAACGTGACATAAGCCCCCAAGACGTCGATTATGCCCAGCATGTAGGCATAACCCATACTGTGGCAAACAAAATGAATTTTACCTGACTCAGTGCCTTCGAGGTAGGCACGCAAGGCCATGCCCGCTAAACGGCCGTTTTCAACGCGTTCTTGAAAACCAACTTCATTGATGTCTTTATTGAGCACCCAACGGCTGTCTTTTCTAAACCAACAAAAGCGCGAAAAGATATAGGAGCGTACGACTTTTGAAAATACGCGATGCGCAGAGGTGCTGAGCGGATGATGCGCATCAAAATAGACAGAAGTGGTATTTTTAAAGCGCTTTTGGATGGTGTCGTCGAGTTTGTACCAATAGCCTGTGGGGTCTTTGAGGTGTAGTTTGTTATCCGGTAATTCTTGGTCGTATTTGGGCCCGCGGTAACCGTTGATAAAAACAAGGATATCCTGACTCATTGCTAAGGTGTAGAACCAACAAAATACGATAGTAAAAATGGCCTTCTTTGCCATATTTTATTTGCCATATTGATAAAAAATACCACCGGAGAAGGCCGTCCAATAACACGCGTTTTGCTGGCAACTTTTAAGCCCAGAATTGACCCAGGAGTTGCAAGTAAAGAATAAACTGTAACGGCCCTTTGCAGCGTAGTAGGCGTCGTTGCCAGTAACCACACCGGGCATCGTGGCTTTGATATATTTTGTGCTGCCCTTTTGGTTGCGCTGCAGGGTATTTTCTATGTAGCGAACCAGTTTTTGGTATTGCTTTGCTGTGAGCATAAGCCTTACGATTGGTCGGTCGTCAAGGAGTTGTTGGTAGTAGGTGGCATGAATGGCCGACGGACCAATTCCGAAAGGGACTGAAAGTGCAGTTTTTAAGGTGAGGTCAGACCATGTAGGGGTATTCATATAAAAGGTTTGGTCTCCCCAACCAATGGAGATGAGCCTGCTGCTGCTGTCTTTAAAGCCCGTATTTGACAGTGGGAACTCTTGACGCCAATCTTTGATAGAATTACTGACGGGTAAAATAAAATCGGTATGAACACCTGATTTCATCAGATAAATTGGAATATGAGCGCCTTTTAAGCGTTGACCCTTCACGGAAATACGCGAGAGCACAAACGTACTGAGCATATACAATAATAGAGCAGAACCTAAAATGGTGAAGAAGTAGCCTATAGCTTTTCCAAGGCGTTTGATTGCGTTTCTCGCTTTTCGGGTTTGGTACCAGTGTAGTTTTCGTTTTTTCTCTCTCATCTGTGCATAACAAAGTTAAACTTTCTGAGCAATTTGCAACTTGAGTGTTTATTTTTGTAGTTCGTAAATTTACCGACATGCGCCATATTTTTTTATGCTTGAGCTGCACTTTAGGCTCTTACTTTTTTGCACAGCAAACAGACGCAACTACCATTGCTGCTCGAAAAATGACAGAAGTACTTTACAATGTAGAACGCTTTTATGTCGATGCACCTGATGCCAACAAATTATCAGAGGCTGCTATTATTGCGCTATTAGAAGAGCTCGACCCGCATTCCACCTACATACCAAAAGAAGAACTAAACGATGCTCAAATGCAAATCAATGGCAGTTTTGTAGGTATTGGCGTGCGTTTTCAGCTCATGAAAGACACCATCAGTGTAGTGGCTACAATTCCGGGAGGTCCCTCAGAAAAGCTAGGTATTTTGCCTGGCGATCAAATTGTTCAGGTCGATGGCCAGAACGTCGCTGGAATTGGCATCAAAAACGACCAAGTACGTCAAAAACTCATGGGAGACCTCGGTACCAAAGTAAAGGTAACAGTCAGCCGCAAAGGCAAGTTACTGGACTTCAACATTACCCGCGATAAAATCCCTGTGTTTTCAGTGGACGCCGCCTACATGATTGATCAAGAAATTGGCTACATCAAGCTCAATAGTTTTTCCAAAACAACAGTTCAAGAAGTTCAGAACGCAATGCTCTCATTGAAAGAACAAGGCATGAAAAGCCTTATTTTCGATTTACAGGGCAATGGAGGTGGTTTGCTAGATGCTGCACATAAACTTGCCGACGAGTTTTTATCTGGTGACAAACTCATCGTTTATTCAGAGGGACGATCGCAACCTCGAAATGATCTCAAAGCGGGTAAAAAAGGTCTTTTTGAAGTCGGACCACTCATCGTACTTACCGATGAGTACAGTGCAAGTGCCAGTGAAATTTTATCGGGTGCCATCCAAGATTGGGACCGCGGTCTGGTCGTTGGGCGCCGCAGTTACGGCAAAGGCCTTGTGCAACGTCCTATGCCTCTTAGCGATGGTTCTGAAATGCGCCTCACCATTGCGCGGTACTACACGCCAACAGGTCGCCATATTCAAAAACCGTATCAAGACACCGAAACTTATCGAAAAGATTTAAATCAGCGCTACCTCAACGGTGAGTTTTTCTTGAAAGATTCCATCAAAATGCCAGATTCCCTTATGTATAAAACCCTCAAAACCAAAAGAACGGTATATGGCGGTGGAGGCATTATGCCAGACGTTTTTGTTGCCCTAGACACCACGGAGAGCACGACCTATTTCTCTAAACTGATTCAAGGTGGGCATGTCAATAGTTTTGCTTTTAAATATATCAATACCAACAGAACAGAATTAAAAGCACAATACCCAAGCTTCCAAAGCTTCAAGAATAATTTTACATGTGACAACGCTTTCATGGACGAATTCTTTGCTTACGTTGCACAAGAAGACCCTCAGTTATTATTTGATGAGAAGGAGTATGCAACGAGCAAAAAACTCATTAAGTTGCGCTTAAAAGCCGTTTTGGCCCAAGATCTCTGGAGCACTGGTGAAATGTTTCAAATCTACAACCAAACCAATGAAATCTTGCAGCAAGCCGTTGAGGTCTTGCAAAACAAACAATACAGTAAATACGAACTCGATAAATAAGAATTATGTCAGACGACAAGAAAATCATATTCTCAATGGTAGGTGTATCGAAAGTTACTCCTCAAGGAAAGCAAATTATTAAAAACATTTATCTGTCCTTCTTTTATGGCGCCAAAATTGGCATCATTGGTTTGAATGGTTCAGGTAAGTCGACCGTCATGAAAATCATAGCAGGACTAGACAAAGCATTTCAAGGTGAGGTTGTTTTTTCTCAGGGTTATTCGGTTGGTTATTTGCCTCAAGAGCCAGAACTCGATCCCAACAAAACAGTCCGTGACATCGTTTTGGAAGGCGCGCAAGAAATTGTAGATGTCCTTGCTGAATACGAAGAGATTAATAACGCTTTCATGGACGAAGAGGTGCTATCCGACCCCGACAAAATGGACAAGCTCATTGCCCGCCAAGGCGAGGTGCAAGATAAGATAGACGCTCTGGACGCCTGGGAACTCGACACCAAAATTGAACGCGCCATGGATGCCTTGCGCTGCCCTCCCGACGAACAACTCATTGGCACGCTTTCAGGTGGAGAGCGCCGCAGGGTGGCCCTCTGCCGTTTGCTTTTGCAAAATCCGGATGTATTGTTACTCGATGAGCCTACCAACCACCTAGATGCCGAATCTATCGATTGGCTTGAGCAGCACCTCCAACAATACAAAGGAACCGTAATTGCCGTTACCCACGATCGCTACTTCCTAGACAACGTTGCCGGCTGGATCCTCGAACTCGACCGCGGAGAAGGGATTCCATGGAAAGGCAATTATACTTCTTGGCTCGAGCAAAAAGGCAAGCGCTTGCAAGAAGAAGAAAAAACAGAATCTAAGCGTCAAAAAATGCTGGCCCGCGAGCTCGAATGGGTGCGCATGAACCCCAAAGCGCGTCAGGCCAAAAGCAAAGCCCGTTTGCAGAACTACGACAAAATGTTATCTGCCGATGCCCGTGAAAAAGAAGCCAAGCTCGAAATGCCTATTCCAAATGGGCCGCGGTTGGGCAACAACGTTATCGACGCCCTTCATGTGGGCAAGGCTTTTGGTGACAAACTCCTCTACGATGACCTCAATTTTAAATTACCCCCAGCAGGAATTGTCGGTATCATTGGTCCGAATGGCGCTGGAAAAACCACTATTTTCAAAATGATCATGTCAGAACTCACGCCCGACAACGGTGAGTTCACCGTAGGCGAAACCGTCAAAATTGGTTATGTCGACCAAAGCCACAAGGACATCCATCCAGACAAAACAGTCTTTGATGTGGTGTCTAACGGTCTTGAATACGTCGAGGTGGGCAATGACAAAATCAATTCACGTGCTTATTTGTCTAAGTTCAACTTTAACGGTTCAGACCAAAACAAAAAGGTGGGTATACTTTCAGGTGGAGAGCGCAATCGCTTGCACCTCGCCATGACCCTCAAGACGGAAGCCAACGTGCTTTTACTCGATGAGCCTACCAACGATATCGATATCAATACGCTTCGTGCCCTAGAAGAAGGCATTGAAAACTTTGCGGGTTGCGCGGTAGTCATCTCCCACGACCGCTGGTTTTTGGACCGCATCTGTACGCACATCTTAGCCTTCGAAGGCGATTCTCAAGTCTATTGGTTTGAAGGTTCTTATTCAGAGTACGAAGAAAACCGCAAAAAACGCCTTGGCGACTCCGGCCCAAAACGCATTAGATACAGAAGTTTGAGTTAATGACAACTCCTTTGTTTCCAACGGGAGCTCGTTTTTTGAATGGTGTCTTCATCCGAGTTTTTGGTTTTTGAATTGGCTTCCAATTTCAATTGACTTAAATTGGGCTGTCCGGCGTCTACCCATGCCGTGTACCACACACTACTTACCATTAGTATGGCGGCGCGCAGCCGGCGTTCTACCATTCCATTGAGGCTTTTGTGATATACCTCGCAGAATTTTCTGGCATAAACTTTAGTAAGCGTGCTGCCACGTTGTTCGTAGCTGTATTTTTCAGCAGGGCCAACTAGAATACTCGCTTGTCTTTCAAACTTCAAAACAGAGTCTAGGGCGGCATGTGAGGACCTTACAGCGGCCCAAATTTCTTTTGGGACCGAAGGTAGGTACTTAGCTTTTCCAATCCAGTAATTGTAATTTTCGGCTTGAAGCTCTATTAAACGGCTCTCCCAAAGGCCATGGATGCCATACTGATTGGTGAGTTGCCCGTTGTAGTTCTCGGTGGTGTGCAGCGGTACATGCGCATCGGCAATATAGTGGCCAATTTCAGCAGCATATTTCAAGACGAGTGAAAGGTTAAGCTCTTCAAAAGCTTTTTGCAAACGGTATTTCATGCGCACTACATGCCAAGGTACAATTCCGTATGCTTGCAGGGTGTCTTCGGTGTGGCAGTCAATGGCTTCTTGCCAATTTTGCGGGAGATTCCAAAAGGGGTCTTGCCCCTTTGAGTAATAATGATCGAGGTCTATGTAATGCCGCGCTGCTTCTTGCTCTACTGCATAACGGCGCTGGTCTGGCGCTACGGACTGACTAACGAGATAGGGCAGATGCTGTATAAAAACAGCTTGAAGCTCTGCAGGTAATAAATAAATAGCGAATTCGTTGATGCGCTGGTGTCCGGCAAAGCCCCATGAAGCGGCTTGTTTGGTCTGGCTGCGCGTAAAAAGTAGTCCTAGGAAGAGTAGGGTAAAAAATAGGCTAAGCCTCTTGTAGTTGAATAAGTTTGCCATCTTTAAGTATTGGAATGACCTCCGTTTGATTTGGAGTAAGGCAATACTTGATGTCTTCGTTGAGGTTTAGGTTTTTGAGCCTGCGGCGATGCGAACTCGACTTGAGGAAACCAAGGTAATTGTCCTTGGCCGAAAGGTATAAATACTTGGCAGCAATAGAAGAGTCTTCTTCTGAAATAAAAGTTCCTGTTCCGATTAAATACTGACAAATTGCCCCAGCACAGATGGTGTCTTCAAGGTTGAATTTGTCTTGCCATCCAGAACACAGACAGAGTACATTTTTATCTTGTGTAGCTAACCATTTGCAGAGGGCATCTAGATTGAGAAAAGAGCCAACAACAACTGTTTCCGCATCTTTGGCTACGTCTAAAGATTTGGTTCCGTTGGTAGTGGTGAGCACCACATCTTTCCCTTTGAAATCTTCACGCATGTAAGAAAAAGGAGAGTTCCCGAAATCAAAGCCTTCAACGATTTGTCCTTTGCGTTCAGCGCCGGCTAGGTATCCTTTTTGCTTATAAGCCCAGGCTTCTTCTACAGTTGGGACTGGAATAATCGAATTGATACCGTTGTCAAAAGCGGCGCAGATGGCAGATGTTGCACGCAGAACGTCAATCACTACAACTATTTCAAATTCGTCTTTATAGTAAGGGTATTCTCCTGGTGTGAAGCAAACCTCCACATGTTTTCTTAAATCCATGCTGCAAAGTTAAAAATAAAGCAATAAAAAAGGGGACCGAAGCCCCCTTTCAAAAATTAATTTGGTTCAATCAGTTTAGAATCTCCAACCGATACGAACAGAACCGTGTGCTGCACCGATGTTGGTGTAAGTCATTGAGTTTTCTGGAACATGAGCAGCTGTATTACCCATAACCATTACATGTGTAGCATCATTATTGATGCCGGTACTTGTAAGATTTAATTCAAGACCCATATAAAGGTTATCAGCTACGTAGTAGTCAAAACCTGCGCCTAAGCCCCAGCCAAACGAGCTGAAACCACCTGTGATACTTGCGTCGGTAATGGCTGCGCTATACGCTTCGCCGTCAGAATTGGCCCATGATTCTTCATATGAACCTGCACCGATACTAATACCAGCAGAAAAATAAGGAGACATTTTGTCGGTTCCAGTTAAATGGTATTCAGCACCTAAACCAAGATTCCATTGGCTACGAGCGATATCAACCGTACCAGTTGCACCAGTGCCGTCTGCGTTCTCATAATAGGTATAAGACTCTGAGCTAGGAACATTCACTACAGACGAACCGTCGCCACCGAAGCCGAATTGTAAGCGTGCTGCAATGTTGTCTGTAGCAAAATAACGCAAACGCAATGAAGGAGCTGCAAAACTCATACCGTCTGTGGTGTTGAGGTTAGCAAGACCTTCTAATGAATAACGTGCATCATCAGATGCAGGCTTTTGAGCAAACAAAGACCCAGTCAATGTTAATGCTCCAACAAAAATCATTAATTTTTTCATAGTTGTTTGTTTTATTGGTTTGGTCGAATATACGCAATCGATTGCATAGATGTTTCAAAAAAAGATAAACAATTGACGGTTGAAAAAATGATTTTAAAATCGATTATGAATTGAAAGTCAATAAATTATTAACTTTCAGCTCGACTCAAAGTTGTTTTTTTCTGCTCTAATTGGAATTGATACATATCAAAATAAGCACCTTTTTGTGTAAGTAAAGACTCGTGTGTGCCAGATTCAATGATTTGACCCTGCTCTAAAACTATAATTTTGGTGGCATTCCTGATCGAGGAAATACGGTGCGATACAATGATCGTTGCCCTAGTAGCAGCTTCTTTTTGAAGTTCCTCAAGAATAATCTCCTCGGTTTCTGTGTCTACTGCGCTGAGGCAGTCGTCTAAAATGAGCAGTTTTGGCTTGCGCAACAAAGCACGCGCAATAGAGATGCGTTGTTTTTGGCCGCCACTCAGATTGACTCCGCGTTCGCCAAGTATGGTCTGGAAACCCTCTTGAAAATCTTGAATATTGTGCAGGACATGCGCTTGTTTACAGGCTATTTCCAGTTCTTCTGTACTCAGGTCATTTTGTTCGACGCCAAACTTCAGGTTGTCAGCTATGGTGTCAGAGAAAAGAAATACGTCTTGAGGTACAATAGCGATTTGATGCCGATAATGCTGAAGTGAATAGGAGGGAAGAGGTTGGTTTTGTATTGTCACTTGCCCTTGCGTTGGGTCAAAATGACGGGCTAGCAAACTGCAAATGGTGGACTTGCCAGAGCCAGTGGCGCCAATGATGGCCAGTGTTTGCCCCTGTTGGATATCAAAAGTAATGTTTTGAAGTACAACGGTATCACTATTAGGGTATGTAAAACTTACTTGATCGAATTGAAGACCCATTTCAAGAGGGCAGGGTACGGAAGAAAGATCTTCAATTTTAGATTTGCGCTTTAAAAATTCATTGATGCGTTGTTGTGAGGCTGCTGCACGCTGAATTATCGATGAGATCCAGCCAAGGCTCGCAAAAGGCCACGTTAAGTTGGTGACATACATAATAAACGCAACGATTCCACCCACAGTCATTTTCTTTTCAAAAGTGAGAAGGCCTCCGTAATAGATAGCTATCATAGAGCTCAGGCCGATTAAAAAGATGATGGTAGGACTAAAAAAGGCATTGACCAATACCAAGCGCATGCTTTGTTTTTTGTAGCGCTCGGCTGATGCACTTACTTTATCGGTGATTTGTTCTTCGCGTTGGTAGGCTTTGATAATGCGAATTCCTGCAAAAGATTCTTGGGCAAGTGTACTGAGAAAAGATTGTTCTTTCTGAACCTCTAGGCTCATTTTATTCATCGTGGAGGATACTTTATAGATGAGAATACTCATGATGGGTAAAGGGAGCAGTACAAAAACAGTAAGGCTTGGCGATATCGTGATCATTTTGCCAACAATCAAAACAAAACTCACTACTAAATTGATCGTATACATAATGCCGGGGCCAGTGTACATGCGCACGAGTCCGACGTCTTCCGAAATGCGATTCATGAGATCGCCAGTAGCATTTTGCTTGTAAAAACTCTGATCTAAGGCCTGGTACTGCCCATAGATTTCTTTTTTGAGGTCAAATTCTATGTACCGAGACATCACAATAATTGTTTGACGCATTAGGAACAAGAAGAACCCCTTTAAAAGAGAAAAGCCCATGTAAATGGCGCCAAGTTCAAAAGCCAACCAGAGATAATCAGTAGGTTGGTTGCTTTTTATTTGCTGTTGAAATTGATCTATGGCCGAGCTAAAAAAAGCGGGTAGTTGTACGCCGAAGTAGTTACTTACAATGGTAAAAAGAATTCCGAGTAGGAAACGCCATTTGTACTTGATAAAGTATTTGTTGATGTATCGGAGGGACTTCATTGTTTTTTTCTACTTTTGCCGAGTTGTTTGAGCTTGCAAAGTTAAGTCAAATAAGAATTAGTGAACGAACTCATTTCAAAAACATGTCTGATCTGACAGTATCATCATTGGTAGATTCAACTTTGAATCCCATTCTTGAACCCATGCACGCCATGGGACACGAACACATCCTATTTTGTAACGATCACGCAACTGGGCTTAAAGCAATTATCGCTGTTCACAATACCGTACTTGGCCCGGCATTAGGCGGAACCCGTATGTGGATGTATCAAAACGAGCAAGAAGCCTTAACCGATGTTTTGCGCCTCTCGCGCGGCATGACCTATAAGAATGCGATTTCTCAATTGAATTTAGGTGGCGGAAAAGCCGTCATTATTGGCGACGCCAAAACGATGAAATCCGAGGCGCTATTTAGACGTTTTGGTCAGTTTGTAAATACGTTGGCAGGTTCTTATATTACTGCCGAAGATGTAGGAATCTCTCCGGCAGACATGGTGCATGTGAGCAAAGAAACGAAACACGTTGTCGGTTTGCCAGGAAAAAGCGGAGATCCATCTCCGGTAACTGCATTTGGTGTTTACATGGGCATGAAAGCCGCTGCAAAGCATCAGTTTGGTTCTGACTCACTTGCAGGTAAAAAAGTAGCTGTTCAAGGAATTGGACATGTGGGTGCTTATTTGGTGGAGCATCTTGTAGCAGAAGGAGCACGCGTAACCATTACCGATATCAACGAAGCCGCACTTCAGCAATTAAGTGCCAAATACGGTGTTTCGGTAGTTGTAGCTGATAATATCTACGATGTAGACATGGACATCTATGCGCCATGTGCTTTGGGTGCCACGGTTAACGATGCTACTTTAGCGCGCCTTAATTGCAGTATTATTGCAGGTGCAGCCAATAATCAATTAAAAGAAGAAGCCAAACACGGTCAAATTTTAATGGACAGAGGCATTATTTATGCACCAGACTTTGCTTTGAATGCAGGTGGCGTTATCAATTGTTTCTCAGAGGTAGAAGGCTTGTCTTTGGAATGGGCCAAGCAAAAAGCTCAAGAAATTTATACTACTATAGATCATATCCTTATCCGTTCTCAAAAAGAGGGCGTGCCAAGTTACCAA
Organism: Flavobacteriales bacterium UBA952; assembly: GCA_002293185.1. GTDB lineage: Bacteria > Bacteroidota > Bacteroidia > Flavobacteriales_D > Crocinitomicaceae > UBA952. Next base: position 40,170 of record DBCS01000004.1, read on the forward strand.
GTCGCTAACCAAATGGCAGAAGAGCGCATTCGTACCAAAGGAAGCCTTAATATTTAATATGCTCAATAGAAGACACCTTCGCATTAAAGTACTTCAAGTGCTTTACGCCTTTTTTCAAGGACATGAAAATGACGCACAAAAAGTGGAGAAAGAACTGCTGCTTTCCATCGAGCGCATGTACGATATGTACCTTTATCTCTTGCTTGCACTGCCTGAACTTCAGCGCGCTGCACAAAACCGTCAGGCCGAACTCAAAAAAAAAATGCGACCATGTGAGGAAGACCTTCATCCAAATATGAAGTTTGTCAACAACCAACTCATTTCAGCATTGGCCACGCATCAAGGGCTCTACAAACTCGCTGAGCAACGCAAGGTCAATTGGTTGGGTGCTGAAAATCAAGAAATGTTCAAAAAGATGTATTTGCATTTACTTGAAACAGAAATGTATTTTGAGCACATGAATAATGGCGTTGTGGGCCTAGAGGAAGATATGGCGTTTGCCCTTCAGGTATTTAAGCATGAGGTGGCCAATGCTTCATGGTTGCAACATTTTTTTGATGAAAAATCGATCTATTGGTCCGACGACCTCGACCTTTGTGCATCTATGGCCCTTAAAACCCTAAAATTCTGGAAGCCAGGTCAGCAAATTGAGGTAATGCCGCTCTACAAGGCAGACGACGACGAAAAAGAATTTATACTTACGCTCTTGCACCAGACCATCAAAAACGACGCCCAACACGAGACCGACATCCTTGCACTTGCCGACAACTGGGAGTTAGACCGCATCGCTAAAATGGATATGCTGCTCCTAAAAATGGGCTTAACTGAACTGCAGTTTTACCAAAGTATACCAACAAAGGTTACACTAAACGAATACATCGAAATTTCAAAATTTTACAGCACACCTAAAAGTAATGTGTTTATCAACGGTATACTAGACAAAGCAATTGCCAAGCTCACCCAAGAAAAACGCATTCAAAAAATTGGTCGCGGACTTTTAAATTAATCGTTATGAAGTTATTTAGATTCTTAATTGTTGCCGTTATAGTTTTGATAACTGCAAAATTTTATCGAGTTATAATAACTACCTTCAATCGGACATTCTATACGGAAACAGAAGTTGAAGTTGGCGCTGAAACAGAGATGATCTTCAAGAGCACAATATATAATGCCGGAACTGTCTATAAAGGAGAGGTGGTGAAAGCTGTTTTTGAGGTAGAAAACACCGGGAGTCATCCATTGGTATTTGGTGAAGTTCGGCCGTCTTGTTCTTGTACAGTGGCGTCCGCTCCAAAAGAACCGTTGCAACCAGGTCAAAAAGCAAAAATTGTCGCTGAAGTGAATACAGATGATTTGCACACCAAACGCATCCATAAGGTAGTAACGGTAATGACCAATACTTCACCAAATATTACCCTCTTAGAAATCAAGGGTAGAATAAAATAAGTACATTTGTCACCTAAATAAAATCAAAAAACATGGCAGGAGGAGCAAATCAGTTGATAATGATCGTTTTGATGATCGGTGTATTTTACTTTTTCATGATTCGTCCGCAAATGAAAAAGCAAAAGGAGCTCAAAAAGTTTAGAGATGGGCTTAAGGCAGGTGATAAAATTGTGACTATCGGCGGAATCCACGGTAAAATTCTCGAAATTTCTGATGCTACGGTCCTTATTCAGTCTGAAGGCACCAAATTACGCTTAGAAAAATCTGCGGTTTCTTCTGCGATGGAAGACACCCTACAACCAAAATAAGCACCCGGGGATGTAGCTCAGTTGGCTAGAGCGCTTGACTGGCAGTCAAGAGGTCGTGGGTTCGAATCCCATCTTCTCCACAAAAAAGCCTTGCAAACGCAAGGCTTTTTTTATTTTAGCACCATGCAACTCACCAAACTCAATGCAGATAGCTCTTGGCTTTTGAGCCTAGATGGGGTCAAAGTGCTTGTCGACCCATGGTTTACTGAGTCACAAGTAGATTTTCATCCGCTCTTCAGTCGGCAGTTTCACCAAAGCCCCCAGCCTTTGGTTCGAGAATTGGTCAGGCCAGATTACATCTTTATTTCACATCCTTTTACGGATCATTGCAATAAAGAAACCCTCTTGCAGTTCTCAAGTGAGATTCCGCTTATTGCTTTGCCATCCATTCTCAAAAAGATTAAAAAATGGGGTCATTTCAAAACGCTTATACCTTTGGCTGCAACGCCTATTCCAATTAGCGTTTTAAAAACCAGAAATGCACTAGTGCACAAAGCCTATTTGATTGAAAGCACAGCAAAGAAGCTTGTTTATGCGCCGCACGGGGCAGTGTTGAAGGAAAATTTAGATCTTTCAATAAATGCCGTTATCACCACCACGCTTCAGTATCAATTGCCTTTCTTTTTAGGAGGCACCATTAATTTGGGCTGGGATAAGGCGCTGCAATTACAAAAACAGCTTAAGGCCGAACTTTTGATTGATACGCACAACGAGGATAAAAAAGGAGAGGGATTGGTGTCGCTTTTTGCCAAAAGAAAATTTAGCTATGATGTCGGTGCAATGAGCCTGACCCCAGGTGAAGTGTTTGTGTTTTAGATTTTAATCAGCAACCATTTTGACCAGAGATTTTCTTCAATCTTCATCATGACTTCGAAATTTGGACTCAAACTTTTTTTCTAGTTCTCGACTGGTTAGGTTCCAATTGCTGGGTTTTTGGTGTTTCCAGCGCTTGTGTGACCACAGCCAGCGCGCAGGGTTGTCTAGAATTTGTTGTTCGAGTTTTTGGACATGTAATTTGGTGAGTTCTTGGTAGGAAAGCATTTTTGAGTCTTGAGCTAAAACTTCAAGTTGAATATTGTAAAAACCTCTTTTTGAATTTGATATACTTACATAGGCAACTGCGCAATTGAATTGATTGGCCATGTATTCAGGTCCAAAAATGACAGCGGTATCTCTACCGAGAAAGGGTAGCCATAAACATTGATTTGCTGATTTAGGTGCTTGGTCTGCCAAAACTAAAACGACTGGATTACGCGCATCGAATGCTGTTGGGTAGTTTTGTGCATGAACAACCTTCAAACCAAACCGTTCGCGTCTGGCCGTCAATTTCCAATTCCAAAATGGATGGCTAAGCGGCATGCCAATTCCAAAATTTGGTTTGCTGAACCAAAGCGCTTGAGCGGTAATGAGCCATTCCCAATTATTGTAATGCCCTGCAACAAGTAGAACGGGTTTATCGAGCATTTGCAGTTGATGGAGCATTTCCGGATTTTCGAGTTGCATGCGTCCAAGCAATTGTTTTTTGGAAATGCTCAGATTTTTGATTGATTCAACCAAGAGATCAGAAAAATAGCGGTAAAAATCTTTTCTGATTTGTATTTTTTCTTTGCTTGATTTATTCGGAAAGGCTTGTGCTAGGTTGTTGTCAATTACCTTTTTGCGGTAAGGAACCAGCGTGCAAAACAACAGAAAGAGCAGATTTGAAATAACATAGAGTATGCTTAACGGCAAATAGGACAACGGCAGTACAAGACCGTAATAGAGCAGTGCTCCGCTTAAAATTTGTATTTGTCTTGCCACCACTTTTTGATTTGATCAGCTATTTCTTGTTCTTTTTGGCTACTACCAGGTGCTATGAAATTGGTGCCGATGATTGCTGAAGGTAAAAATTCTTGGTTAATGAAATTGCCTGGATGATCATGGCTGTAATGGTATCCGACTCCGTAACCAAGTTCTTTCATGAGTGCGCTCGGTGCGTTGCGCAAGGGGAGCGGTATGCTAAGATTACCAGTTTGCTGCACGAGTTGTTGCGCTTTGTTGATGGCTATATAAGCCGCGTTGCCTTTTGGTGAACTCGCTAAATAAAGTGTGCACTCAGAAAGAATGATCCGAGATTCTGGCCAGCCTACATTTTCGACCGCCTGAAAACAAGCGTTGGCGAGTAAAAGCGCGTTCGGATTGGCCAATCCGATATCTTCTGCAGCTAAAATAATTAAACGCCGCGCAATAAATTTGGGATCTTCACCGCCTTCTACCATTCTGGCCAGCCAATAAACTGCTGCATTTGGGTCAGAGCCTCTTACTGACTTAATGAACGCAGAAATGATATCGTAGTGTTGTTCGCCGTCTTTATCGTAGCGTGCTAAACTTTGTTGGGCGTTTTGCAAAACCACTTCATCTGTAATTTCTATTTCAATTTGTTCTTGAAAAGTACCAACCATGATCTCAAAAACGTTCAATAGTTTTCGGGCGTCTCCTCCAGAAATTCTGAGTAGTGCGTTCGTTTCGCTCAGGATAATGTTTTTGCGTCGTAAAATCGGGTCTTCGATAATTGCCCTATCGATCAAAGCCAAAAGGTCTTCTTTACTGTGGTTGTTTAGCGTATAGACCTGACAGCGTGAAAGCAAAGCGGAAATGACTTCAAAGGAAGGATTTTCGGTGGTGGCACCAATGAGTGTGATGATGCCTTTTTCTACTGCTCCTAGGAGGGAATCTTGCTGCGCTTTGGAAAAACGATGAATTTCATCGATGAAAAGAATGCTTCCTTTTGGACTGAACATGTCGCCATTTTGCACTTTTGTAATGACCTCTCGAACGTCTTTAACACCACTCGAAATAGCAGAAAGGGTATAAATTGGGCGCTGCAAATGCTGGGCAATGAGCTGAGCAAGGGTGGTTTTACCAACGCCTGGAGGGCCCCAAAAGATCATGGATGGGATAACGCCGACATCTAGGGCCCGCCTCAATGCTGCAGTTGGCGCTAAAAGATGCTGCTGACCAATATACTGATCTAGTGTGGTGGGGCGCATGCGTTCTGCGAGCGGAGCATTCATTACCCAAAGATAAGCAAACTAATTTTAGTATCTTCGTGGCAAAACAGTTTGAATGAACGTCTATCTTGACAACGCGGCTACCACCCCAATTGCACCAGAGGTGATCGAAGCTATGGTTCCGGTGTTGTACAATAACTTCGGAAACGCGTCCTCTACACACGCATTTGGCCGTCAGGCCAAGGCTTTATTAGAAAATTCTAGACGCAGTATTGCCCAAGTGCTCAATTGTTCGCCTTCAGAATTGATCTTCACCTCGGGCGGAACCGAAGCAGACAACATGGCGCTCCGTGCTGCGGTTACCCAACTTGGCGTCAAACGAATTATTACAACAGCCATTGAACATCACGCCGTAGGCCATACGGTCGAAGCGCTCAAAAACGAGCTTCAAATTGAACTTATTTACTTGACTTTGGATGCCAAAGGCAATATAGATTTAAAAGAACTCCAGTCGGTATTAGAGCAGGGCATCCCATCCATTGTGTCTTTGATGCATGCCAATAACGAAATCGCCACCTTAATTCCAATCCAAGAAATCGCACAACTATGCCGTCAAAATGGCGCTTATTTTCATTCTGATACCGTCCAAACCATGGGGCATTATCATTTCGATTTGAGCCAATTAGATATCGATTTTATAACTTGCGCAGCTCATAAGTTTCATGGTCCGAAGGGAGTTGGATTTTTGTATGTGAATAAAAAAACACGCGCGAATCCCCTCATTCATGGAGGTTCACAAGAAAGAGGCTTGCGTGGTGGTACCGAAAATATTGCCGGAGTGGTTGGCTTGGCAAAAGCAGTTGAATTAGCTTATGCCGATTTAGCTGAACACCAAGCGCATGTTTGGGGCCTAAAAAGCTACATGATTGAACGCTTGCAAGAACTTTTCCCCGATGTGCTTTTTCATGGTGAAACCAGTTTTGAGACGGCACTCTACACCGTTCTTAATGTTTGCTTACCAGCCACGCCAAAGGCTGGCTTGTTGTTATTTACCCTCGATTTGAAAGGAGTGGCTGTTAGTGGTGGCTCTGCCTGTACTTCGGGAGCTGCTAAAGGTTCTCATGTATTAGAAGGCATTGGTGCAGATACTTCAAGACCAAATGCCCGATTTTCTTTTTCAAGATTTACCACCAAAGAAGAAATTGATTACGCCCTGCAACAACTCCAAGAAGTGTATCAAAAGAATCTGTAAATTCAGTCTATGCAAGCGCGGCCAAAAGTTTTGTTTATTTCTAGTTGGTACCCAACGGTGCTGCGGCCAACCGAAGGTAATTTTGTGCAGCAACATATCAAGGCGGCCCAATTAGTTGCAGATGTTGCCTTGATTCATGTGGTATTAAGTTCGGAGCATCCGGAGCTTACGCATGAATTTAAAACGGACCCTTTTGAAGAACACCTCATTTATGTCCCCAAAAGTAGTTTGCCTATTTTAGGCGTTTTGGTCAATTATTTTCGTGTCTTTGCGGCCTATTTAAAATTTGCTGCACAAACGAATTTGGGCAAACCTAAACTCATTCATGGTAATGTGTTGTATCCAGTTGGTTTGGTAGGTATATTACTCAAATGGAGGTGGAGGGTTCCGCTTGTGCTTACTGAACACTGGACCTGCTACCACGACTACGCCCAGCCGCAGCCTTCCCGAATTCAACAATTTTTTATGAAATGGATTGGCAAGCGTGCCAACTTGATCATGCCGGTTTCTCTAGACCTTGCAGCGGCCATGCAGCATTTTGGAATAAGTACCCCAATGAAAGTGGTTCCAAATGTTGTAGATACTAAGCTATTTAGTGCCCTGGATAAAAAACCGCATGGTGTTTTTCGTTTTGTACATGTTTCCTCCTTGGACCCCGAACAAAAAAACTTTCATTTATTGGTTCGGGCTTTTTATCAGCTCAAAAAGCAACAAGAAAAAGTAGAACTGCATGTTGTCTCCGATGGTGATTTTAACAAATATGGAGACCTGATCAAAGGATTTGAATTTGCACAGTCAATTCATTTTCACGGCAGACAAGATAGCGCAGGAGTTGCAGCAGTTCTGCAATTTGCCGATGCCTTAGTTCTGAGCAGCCGCTATGAAAATTTACCTTGTGTGCTCCTCGAGGCACTCTCTTGTGGCACTCCTATGATCTCGACAGATGTAGGTGGTGTTGGAGAAATTATTTCAGAAAGCAATGGAATTCTCGTTGCTTCAGAAAATGAAAAAGCACTCTTGACCGCCATGTTGGATATACAAAAGCGCCAATATTCAACCCAAGATATGCACGAGGAAGCGATGTTAAAATACAGTCCTTTGACAATTTCAGGCCTGTTTCTTGAGGCTTATCAAATGGTGCTCAAAAAAGATGTGGCGTAGTATTTTCGGAAATTTTGGGGTAAGGGTGCTTTCAGCGCTGCTCAATTTTGGATTGGTCATTTTGTTTTCACAGCTCACCGGAGCAGTTGGTAAAGGCGAACAAAGTTTACTACTCACCTCCGTTGCGATCATCACCATTTTTGATTCCTTGATTGGTGGCGCTGCGCTGGTCTATTTATCTTCGAGGTTTACTTGGCTTCGCTTAGTGGGTGCTTCTTACCTTTGGATCTTTTTGGTAAGTCTAATTGCGTCTGTTGGTTTGTATCTTTTTAAGGTCTTTCCTAATGGCTACTTGATCAATGTAATTGTACTAAGTGCAATAAGTGCTTTAACGTCCGCTCATGCTTCCTTACTACTCGGACAACAAAAAATAGGCGCATACAACCTCATTCAAATTACGGTTCCATTATTCACGTTTCTAACCTGTTTATTTCAATGGACCACTCAAAATGAACTAGATTATGTGCTGGCACTTTACATTGCTTTTGGATTTTCTTTTGCACTGAGCGTTTTTTATTTATGGCGTTTTTTCCCGAGTACTAAAGATGTTCAGCAAAGTTGGCAAACAGTTTGGCGCAGCATGTTTGCGCTGGGTTTTTTCAATCAGTTGGCGCACGTTTTACAACTCTTGAGTTTTAGAGCCAGTTATTACATCTTAGAACAATATCATGGCACGTATGAAGTAGGGGTGTATTCGAATGCGAGCTCCATTACAGAATCTATTTGGCTCATTGCGACAAGTATTTCTCTATGGCAATACGCAACAATTGCCAACACCCAAGATCAGCAATATACCATTCAAATTACGGAGAAATTAGCGCGTTTTGGCTTATTGGCTGCTTTAATTGGGGTCGTATTTTTCTTGTTATTACCCGCAGATTTTTACCGCTATGTTTTTGGACCAGATTTTGGCGAAATTCAACAGCTTATGTGGGTTTTGGCGCCAGGTGTTTGGGTGTTTACATATGCATTAGTGGTGGGTCATTATTTTTCTGGTCATGGTCGTTATAGGGTCAATGCCTTTGCTTCGGGTGTGGGTCTTGTATTTAGCATTCTTGCATCCTTTGCCTTGATTCCGAGTTATGGAGCTTTTGGTGGGGCCATTGCGGCAAGTATTTCTTATACGGCAACAAGCGCAGTAATTGTGTATTGCTTTTTAAAAGATGGCGCACTTTTTTCTATCTTCCCGTCTAAAGCCGAGCTCGAACAATTATTTACTCAAATACGCGTTTTGTGGCGTAAGTCTTAATTATGCAGAAAATTATCAAACTCTTTAAAGCAATTTGGTTGCTCTTAAAAAGACCAGCCTTGTTTAATTTAATTCTCAAAGATGAAGAGGTATTGAGGAATGAATTTGAAAAAGTGTTTCCAGCGCTTAAATTACAAGAACTTGATCCGTTTGCTTGGACAGAGGCTCAGGAGTTGAACATTGCACCCTATGCGTTTCTTTCCGGATCTTCCATGGTAACAGATTTTGCTTTTTTACAAATGCTTTGTCGAAAGTATAAAGTAGAAACTTATTTAGAGATCGGAACATGGAGAGGTGAAAGTGCAGCTAATGTGGCGCCGTTCGTCAAGGAAGTTTTTTCGCTCAATTTGCCAGATAGCACTTTGCGTAGCATGGGGCAATCGCCTAATTACATAGACTCCCATCGGTTTTTTTCAAAAGACATCAAGAATATTACGCACTTATTTGGAGACTCCGCAACTTTTGATTGGCAGCCCTACGCTCATAAATGTGACCTCGTCTTTATTGATGGCGATCATGCTACGGAAGCCGTTTTACGCGATACACAAACCGCATTGGGTTTGAGAAAATCTTCGGATTCAATTTTGGTTTGGCACGATGCAAAGCAAGATGCAGAATATCCACGTTATGAAGTCTTACTGGGTATTTTCAAGGCTTTGCCTGCACACATGCATTCAAATATTTATTTGGTCAAACATGCGCTATGTGCTGTTTACCTTCCTGATGCTTTAATTGGGCAAGCCATAGACCTTAATGCCTTGCCGAAAAGAGCCTTTGAACTCCGGCTAACACAAAAAGAAGTTTAAGCGAACTGCTTGATGTTAAATTCATTGAGCCAAATTAAGTAGCATACGTAGCGAAACACAAAATTTTGTAAGTCGGCGTATTTGCTATGAGAGAAAATACGCGCTAAATCTTTGTGGAGTTGCACGTGATCAACGAGTTCACTTTTATCAAGGGCGCAATGGGTTTCAATTTGTGTGCTCCAGAAATGGGCTGTTTCCATTAGCCAGGCGCTTTCCGGCACCGAAAATCCTTTTTTATCTCGTCGCCATGAAATGGTACTTGGCAATTCTTTATCCAGCGCCTTTCTCAGTATATACTTTGACCAACCATTGTGAATAAGGTCTGTCAATTGAAGCGATCTAGCTGTTTGCAAGAGCTCGGTGTCGTCGGCAAAAGGCGTTCTGGATTCTATGCCAAATTGCATGGAGCAGCGGTCTTCCCAACGCAAAAGACTTTTTAATTCGTGTTCATGGCAATAAGAGGCCAAGTGTGCTTGTAGGCTAGAAAAACGCTGCCTGCTCCTATCTGGAAGCTGTTGTAAATAAGTGAGCGAAGGGTTTGCTCTTTTCGCTATAAATAATTGCACCTTATTTGGAAGATAAGTGATTAGGTCTTTGAGCCATTCTTTAAGAATGTAGTTTTTAGAACTTGGCGAATTGCCAAGTTGGCTCCATTCGCGTAAAAACAATGCCCAACGCCCTGTCCAGAATAGTTCTTTGAAAAAGGTGGGGTAAAATACTTGGTAACCTGCAAATAATTCGTCACCACCTTGTCCATCGATGAGAATTTTGATATTTTGTTGGGCGGCACTTTTCATAACACTGCTTTGCGCAAAAGTACTGGTGCTGAGCAGCGGAATATCTTGATAATAAATGAGCTGAGGCAATGCGTCTATCAATTGCTGACTGTTTAGTTCAGAAACATGCCAGGTAGCATCGGTGTGCGTAATCATTTGCTTGGCCCATTGGCGCTCATCGAGCGGAGAGTCGTTTGCGGCCGTAAAGGCATGAAGCCCATTGGCCAATGAAGCAACATTTTTGCTTTCATTGATTTTTGCAGCAAGGTGTAATAAACTGCTCGAGTCCAGACCGCCAGACAAACAAAAGCCAAGCGGAACGTCGGCTCTTAAGCGCAAGGTAACAGCGTTTTCAAGTGTTGCTTTGAATTGATCTTTGGCTTGTTTGGGCTCAATGTGCGTTGGAAGGTAGTATTTAGCAATTGACTTTTGCTGGCTTGTTAAATCATAGCTTAGCGTATGGCCGGGCCTAAGCTCGAATATATTTTTAAAAAAACCTTCGGTTTCCGTTTCAATTTTACTGCGTCCAAAATAGGCAAGTAGTGCTTTTGTGTTGGCTATTGCTTTGTGGCTCGGAATGGCTAATAAGGCTTTAATTTCCGAAGCGAAACCAAAATGGGTTTGATTTTCAAGGTAATAAAAGGGTTTTACGCCATGCGGGTCGCGTGCACAGAAAAGCGTGTTTTGTTCTTGATCATAAATAGCAAAAGACCACATTCCGTTGAAACGTTTTAGACAGTCTGCTCCCCAAAAGATGTAGGCCTGCAGCAGTACTTCTGCGTCGGAATTGCTTTGAAAGACCGCACCAAGTGCACAAAGTTCAGTTCGGAGTTCAAGATAATTGTAGATTTCACCGTTGAAACTCAGCCAGTAGCGTTCATTCAGGTACATTGGTTGTGCTGCTTTTTCACTGAGGTCAATGATCGAGAGACGTCTGTGTGCTAAACCAAATGCAGTGTTGTCGAACCACTTGAGGCCAGCGCCATCAGGCCCACGATGTTGGAGCCGATCGTTCATGCTAGAGAGAACAGCCGCTCCTTCGATGGAGGCTGTTGTGCTTTTACAAAATAAGCCTGATATACCGCACATTTGAGCCTGTACTATAGGTTTTTATCGAGTAAATAGACAAAGCTTGCAATGGCAGCAGCGCCCAATTCAAGTTCGCGTTTATTGACCGCTTCGAAAACATCTGATGGCGCATGGTGGTAGTCAAAATAACGCTGAGAGTCAGGGATAAAACCAAAAAGTGGAATACCGGGGTATTGTTCTTTGAGTGGCCCGATATCTACTCCGCCATATCCTTTTTCAAAAATATGGAGGTCGTAGGGTTTAAATAGCGGTTCAAAAGAAGTGAGGAGTTGGAGATAGGAATCAGGCCCATCTAGACCGAAGCCGCGGGGCGCAAAGCCACCACGGTCACTTTCTAGCGCTGCAATTTGTTGTTCGCCATTTTGTTTGACGTATTTGGCATAGCCCTGGCCGCCCTTGTTTCCGTTTTCTTCGTTCATAAAGAAAACCACTCGAATGGTATGAGTTGGTTGATATCCTAGAATTTTGAGAATTCGGAGTGCTTCTAAACAATGTATGACGCCTGCGCCATCGTCATGGGCGCCCTCGCCGGTGTCCCAGGAGTCTAGATGCCCTCCGATTGTGATTATTTGGTTCGGGTACGCACTACCTTTGAGCTCTGCAAATACGTTGGCAGATAGCACATCGGGGTAGTCTCGACAATCCATTTCTAAATAAAATTGCACTTTGCCTTTTTGAAGCGCAGCAGCTAAAGCACTGGCATCGGTTGTGGCTAAAGCTGCAGCAGGTATTTTTTCAATACCTGCCTCATAGTGCATAGAACCTGTGTGTGGGTGTTCATCTTCAGGAAGCCCCAGAGAACGGATCAAAACTGCTTTTGCACCGAGTTTACCTGCCTCAACAGCGCCATTGCCACGAATTGCATAACATGCGCCATAGGCCTTAAAAGTTTGAATCTGACTTGCGTCCATTGGCTGGTTGAGAAATACGATTTTTCCTTTGACCTCTTTAGGGCTTGCTTTTTGTAAATCGGAGAGTTGTTTGAATTCAATGACCTCACCTTCGAGTAAGCCGTTCGTACCTACGGACCCACCTAAAGCCAGTAAATGAACCCTAATGATTTTTCCTTGATGGGTCTTGAACCAAGCCGCTTCTGTTGTGCCGCGCTCCCAATGCGGAACTAATACGGGTTGGCGGTCTGTGTGATCAAAACCATAGGAAAGCATTTTTTCGTAGCTCCAGTCCACGGCCATTTGTGCTTGAGCCGAACCTGATAGGCGTGGGCCTATGTCTTTACATAGTTGGCGAAGATTTTCATGGGCTTGCCCGCGCAAGAGCGCCTCGTCATAAATACGTCTGATAAAAATACTATCCTGGGCTATGCTCAACAGCTGCGGCCCAAAAATAAGAAGAAGAATGATTGCGTTTTTCATGCATTGAATTTGCGTAAAAATACCAAAAATAGACCGAAGCACGCCGCTTTTGGCTATCTTTACGCTCTGATCTAACAAACATATCAAATGGCTTTAAAATGCGGAATCGTTGGCTTGCCTAACGTCGGAAAATCAACTTTATTCAACTGTTTGTCAAATGCCAAAGCGCAGTCTGCCAACTTTCCTTTTTGTACTATTGAACCAAATCTCGGGACCACTTCCGTTCCCGATCCTCGACTTGAGAAACTAGAAGCATTAGTCAATCCCGAGCGCATTGTACCTACAACGATGGAAATTGTAGATATTGCAGGTTTAGTCAAAGGTGCATCAAAAGGGGAGGGTTTAGGCAACCAATTTTTGGCAAACATCCGTGAAACAGACGCTATTTTGCATGTTTTGCGTTGTTTTGACGACGGCAATATCATCCATGTCGACGGCAGTGTAGACCCCATCCGCGACAAAGAAATTATCGACATCGAATTGCAACTTAAAGATTTTGATACCATCGAGAAAAAAATCCAAAGTTTAGCGCGCGTCATCAAATCTGGAGACAAAGACGCACTCAAAGAAAACGAACTTGCACTGCGTATCAAAACGGGCCTAGAGCAGGGCTTATCTGTTCGAGGTTTAGGATTTTCTCAAGAAGAAATGGACACCATCAAAAATTTCAATCTTATTACTTCAAAGCCTGTCATGTATGTTTGTAATGTCGATGAATCCTCGGTTAAAACCGGAAATAAATACGTAGACCAAGTAAAAGCTTCCGTTGCTTCAGAAAATGCAGAAGTATTGGTTATTGGTGCTAAAATTGAAGCAGATATCACAGAACTCGAAACCTATGACGAACGTCAAATGTTCCTAGAAGAATTGGGCTTAGAAGAACCTGGCGTCAACAGACTCATACGCCAAGCCTACCATTTGTTGAATTTACAGACTTACTTTACAGCTGGTGTCAAAGAAGTGCGCGCCTGGACCATCCGCAAAGGCATGACTGCACCCCAAGCTGCTGGTGTCATTCACTCTGATTTTGAAAAAGGATTTATCCGTGCCGAGGTGATCAAATACAATGATTATGTTCAGTACGGTTCAGAGAATGCCGTAAAAGAGGCTGGTAAATTTAAAGTGGAGGGCAAAGAATACATCGTTGAAGATGGCGATGTCATGCACTTTCGTTTTAATGTATAATTTAAGTCGCTATGCAAATTACTGCCAACAACCCCGAACTTCGTTCTTGGATCGAAGTAACTGCATCCTCTGAATTTCCTATTCAGAACCTTCCATTCGGAATTTTTGAAACGGCGTCAAGTACCAAGCGCGTGGGTGTACGAATCGGCAACCACGTTCTGGACCTCTCCCTTATGGCGTCTTTTGGCTATTTTGACGATTTGAACTTTACGGTTGCAGACTTCAGTCAAGAATTTCTCAATCCCATGATGCGAAAAGGCAAAATGGCAGTTCGAGCCCTGCGCAACCGAATAGCAGAATTGTTAGCAACTGATAATACGAGTTTTCAAAATAATACCGCGCAGCATCAGGCACTCATTCCAATTACCGAGGCTCAAATGGCTTTACCGGTTCAAATAGGAGATTACACCGACTTTTACTCTTCTAAAGAACACGCCACCAACGTTGGCGTTATGTTTCGAGATCCAGCAAATGCACTTTTGCCCAATTGGCTCTGGATACCAGTGGGTTACCACGGTAGGGCATCCTCTATTATCCCTTCGGGCCATGAAGTCATCAGACCAAAAGGTCAAATCAAGCCAGACGACAACGCAGACCCAATTTACGCCCCCTCGAGGCAAATCGATTTCGAACTCGAAATGGGTTTCATTACTTTTGACGGTAAGGCACTCGGACACAGTATTTCAACGGCTGAGGCTGAAGACTATATTTTTGGTATGTGTCTCTTCAACGATTGGTCTGCCCGCGATATTCAAAAATGGGAATACGTTCCGCTAGGCCCATTTTTAGGGAAGAATTTTGCCTCCTCTATGTCCTGCTGGATAGTCACTCTAGATGCCTTGCAGCCTTTTGCTTGTTCAACACCAACTCAAGACCCGGCTGTACTCTCGTATTTGCAGTTTGAGGGTAATAAATCATATGATATTCAATTAGAGGTGGCTATTGAAGCCCCCAATTGCCCAGCGCAAGTGGTCAGCCGTTCCAACTTTAAGTATATGTATTGGAATATGTCTCAGCAACTTGCGCACCATACAGTAAACGGATGCAATATTCGCTGCGGAGACCTCATGGGCTCAGGTACCATCTCAGGCCCAACCCCAGACTCCTTCGGCTCTATGTTAGAAATTGCTTGGAAAGGCACCAAGCCGGTTCAAATGCCAGACGGATCAGAGCGTCGCTTTATACAAGACCGCGACACCGTCATCATGCGCGGCTACTGCGAGCAGAATGGCATAAAAATTGGTTTTGGAGAAGTTAAAAGTCAACTCTTACCTGCCAATTAATGCAATACGACGGTCAGACACCCATAGATCTTGAGCAAGAGCGCATTGAAATTCTCAATGCCTTCAAAGGATTATTGCGTGCCACCAAAGACCGCAGCCGCGAAGAAACCAAGCTTATTCGAAAGGCATTTGATATCGCTTTAGAGGCGCACAAAGACATGCGTAGAAAATCGGGTGAACCATATATTTACCATCCCATTTCTGTAGCGCGTATTTGTGCTGAAGAAATGGGTTTAGAACCAACTGCAATTGTTTGTGCATTGCTCCACGACACCGTCGAAGACACACACATCACGCTACAAGATATTGAAGATCTGTTCGGCGCTACTGTGCGTAAAATCATCGATGGCCTGACTAAAATCCCAGAAGTATTTGACGAAAACACGTCTATTCAGGCAGAAAACTTCCGCAAAATGATCCTCACCATCTCCGACGATTTTCGAGTGGTGTTGGTCAAGCTTGCCGATCGCTTGCACAACATGCGCACACTTACGAGCATGAAGCCTGAAAAACAGCTTAAAATAGCCTCTGAAACTAAGTTTTTATACGCACCACTTGCACATCGTTTGGGCTTGTATCCTATTAAATCTGAGCTCGAAGACCTCTCCATGAAATACTGCGAGTCCGAAATTTACGAGCAAATTGAAGCCAAATTAAAGTCTACGGCTGATGTTCGCAATCGATTCATCAGAAGATTTGTTGCACCTATTCGGGCAGAACTACAAACACAAGGTTATTCCTTTGATATCAAAGCCAGGCCCAAATCTATTTCCTCTATTTGGAGAAAAATGCAGACCAAAGACGTACCTTTTGAAGAGGTTTTTGATGTCTTTGCGCTGCGTATCATACTCGACACTCCCCACGAACGCGAGAAATCAGACTGCTGGCGCGTTTATTCGGTCGTGACAGATTTTTACCAACCGAGTCCGGAGCGCCTACGCGATTGGGTTTCTACTCCAAGAGCAAATGGCTATGAGTCTTTGCACACCACCGTGATGTCGCCACAAGGCCGCTGGGTAGAAGTTCAAATCCGAAGCAAGCGAATGGACGACATCGCCGAACACGGCTTGGCGGCCCACTACAAATACAAAGAAGTCAACAACGATTCCAATAAATTTGACCGCTGGATTGCAGAAATAAGAGAATTATTAGACAACCCAGACTCCAGTGCTTTAGATTTTGTCAATGACTTTAAGCTGAATTTATTTAACGACGAAATTTATGTTTTTACACCAAAAGGTGAGCTCCGCGTGTTGCCCACTGGCTCAACAATCCTAGATTTTGCCTACGATATCCATACGCAAATTGGCAACAAATGTATTGGCGCCAAAGTCAACAACCGTTTGGTCCCCCTGAGCTATCAATTACAAAATGGGGATCAATTAGAAATTCTAACATCCAACAAGCAAAAGCCAAATGACGAGTGGTTGCGCTTTGTGGTTTCAGCCAAAGCCAAACAACGCATTAAGTCTGCACTCAATGAAGCGCACAAACTAGTGGCTACCGATGGTAAGGAGATTTTGGCACGTAAGTTAAAGCAATACAATATCCGCCATACCCCTGAAAATATCAAAGTACTTGAAAAGTATTTTCATGTGGATAGCAGCACCAATCTTTATTTTAAAGTAGCCAAAGGTAAAATTGATCTTTCCCTGTTACGTGAACTCAATATAGTTGGAGGCAACATCATTATAGAGAGAAAAATCCGCTCTAAAAAAATAAAGGGTTCAGACGAAGACCTCCTCAACGAAGGTATCAATACTGACACCGATACGGTTATCATTGGTGAAGATTTTAAAGGTTTTGAGTATACACTTGCCAGATGTTGCAGTCCTATTCCAGGCGATTCCATTTTTGGATTTGTTACCATCTCGTCGGGTATCAAAATCCATCGTTTCAATTGCCCGAATGCAGTACATTTACTCTCGAAGCTTGCTTATCGCTGCCTTAAAGCGAAATGGCAAAACAGTGCGCTGGTAGAACGTGTTGCAGCCATTCGAATCATTGGAATTGATCAACTTGGTTTGGTAAATAGGCTGACTGAAATCATCTCTAAACAGAACAATATCAATATGAAGAGTATCTCATTTGAGACCAATGATGGTGTTTTCGAAGGCAGAATAAAAGTACTGGTTTACGACACCGAACAACTCGAGCAGCTCACCAGGAAATTTGAACAAGTGGAAGGAGTCAAGAGTGTAACTCGTTGGGATGCAGCTGTAGATTCATCTGAGTTAAGTTAATCTTTTCGAAGATCAAGCGCATTTTTAGGTCTTAATCTAGGATTCCACTCAAACCCTTTGATTCGTTTTTCTTTGGACTCTATTCGATCCATAGGGTAAAAAATACCATCAGGCTGATTAAAATAGGTAATTTGCTTCACTTCACCTTTTTCAAGTTCAACAAATAGTCTTTCTGCAAATAAGCGATTGAGCCCTTCGCGTTGTACCTCAATGATGCTATCATTGATTTTTTTCTCTGATTCTGGATAAAAAATGGTCCAAGCCTGCCCGGTTGCATCCACATTTTGTAAAGATCCACTAGAATCGAAAAGTGCATATATTTTTTCAGCAGCCATTTGATTATAAAGACTATCCGTTGTAAGTTCAAATAAAATGCTCGCTTTTTCATAGAGTTCGAGGTGTTCTAAAAGCGAATCTTTGAAATATACTTGAGCGCTTTTACTCTTCAATTCTCCGTTATCAGACCACATGATTGGTCGCTTGCTAATAGTTAAGATTTTATCTTCGAAGGAATACATTGCACTATCGCCTATACCTTGAAGATTTGGGTGTAAAAAACGGAAGTTGTTATTGGCTATTAAATTTTTTGAATGGTTGAGGCTATCGCGCTCTAAAAAAAGAGTGTCAGCATGAATATAGAGTGTATCCGACTTATATTTCATGAAACCTAAGCTTGATCCGGTCACATACGCGAGATGTTTTGAGTCGCTAAACTTAGCTTGGTTGCCAAGAAGGGCTATGTGTCGAGAAACGTCTTTGAAATATACTGCCCCACGACCTTCGTAATCATTGAGTTGAAGATTGATGAATAAGGTATCTCCTTTGATAATGTTGTCTTTTTGGTAGATTTCTGCGCGCTTATAGAGTGCTCCATTTTTGTGCTCGACATCGTACCAGCCTTTTTGACAATAAATTTGAGTGCTGTCATTGCGCATCTGCGTTTGCCCAAGAAAATACAGTTTCTGTTGTTCGTATGCGAATTGTAAGGTGTCTGTTTTTACATCGAGATCAGCTTTGGAATAATGGACCTTTCCACTAAAAAAGAAGGAGCCATTGGCTGGGTAGAAATATCCCCGTTCACATGTGATGCGCTCGTCGGATAGAATAGATTCTATTGTTCCAGAACTCTTAAATATAGCCCGACCACGTTTGGTATCGTAATCCATGGAGTCTGCACTCATTTTATAGGCGTCATCACGGGCTTTTACATGACCCCATAGTTTGGCATATTTTTGTTGTTCGGCATAAAATATAGAATCGGCATAGAGATTGATCCCATTCTTTTGAATATGGACATTGCCGTAGGCTCGAACCTGTTTTGCTTTATCGTTGTAATGAGCCGAGTCACAATACATGGTATTGCCTTGATAAACAAAGCTTACCGTGCCTACTAAACGGTGGACACCATTTTTTATAGCGTATATTTTCTGGGTACCGGGTAATAATTGGAGTTTACCCTGACCAACCAATGAGCCCCAACACACAAATGCCATCCAAAAGAGAGCAAAACGCATTTGAGGTGTTTTTATCATGTTAGTTATGAAGGGTCTGTTTACGATCGGGCCCTACAGATATAACGCGAATTGGAATATTTAATTGTGCTTCTAAGTAGTCGACGTAACTTTTCAGTGGAGCAGGTGCTGAGGCGTAGGTATCTAGGTCGGTGAGGTCGCAGTGCCAACCTTCAAGTTGTTCATAAATCGGCTCAATGTCGAGGTCTGTGACATCGTAAGGGAAGTTCGTTATTTTTTCACCATTAATGAGATAGTGCGTGCAGACATTTATGCGCTCAAATATGCCCAACACATCGCTTTTCATCATGGCAAGTTCAGTAACACCATTGACCATAATGGCATAACGCAATTGAACGAGGTCTAACCAACCACAGCGGCGTGGTCTTCCTGTGGTGGCGCCAAACTCGTTTCCTTCTTTGCGGATGAGTTCGCCAACGGCATCGGTGAGTTCAGTAGGGAAGGGGCCACTACCCACACGTGTACAGTAAGCCTTAAAAATACCGATAACAGCACCAATTTTTGTAGGTGCAATTCCTAAACCAGTGCAGGTTCCGGCAGTTACAGTATTGGATGAAGTAACAAAAGGGTAGGTTCCAAAGTCGATATCAAGCATGGTGCCTTGGGCGCCTTCGGCAAGTACTTTTTTGCCATTTTGGAGCGCATCATTGAGGTAGTGTTCGGAATCTACAGTAGGAAGCGTTTTGAGTACTTCAATGGCATCAAACCAAGGTTGTTCGAGTGCAGCAAGATCGTAAGTAAAATCTTTATGGTGCATAAGAATACCTTCGTGTTTTTCGACGAGTGCACGGTATTTTTCTAAAAAATTGGGCGAAAAAATATCTCCAACGCGCAAGCCGTTTCGACCAGTTTTGTCCATGTAAGTTGGTCCTATTCCTTTGAGTGTTGAACCAATCTTATCTTTTCCTTTTGCATGCTCTGATGCGGCATCGAGCAATTTGTGCGTCGGTAAAATTAAATGCGCTTTTCTGGAAAGAAGGAGTCTAGTACTGAAGTCGATGTTAAAGGGCTTGAGTTTGTCTAGTTCGGCTCTAAAGACCACCGGGTCAATCACAACACCGTTGCCTACAAGATTGATGACCTTTGGGTGAAAAATTCCGGAGGGGATGGTGTGTAAAACGTGTTTGATTCCTTCAAACTCTAGGGTATGACCAGCGTTGGGGCCACCTTGAAATCTCGCGATAATATCGTAGGAAGGTGTGAGCACATCGACAATTTTTCCTTTACCTTCATCTCCCCATTGTAAGCCTAATAGTACGTCTACCTTCATGATTGTTGTTCAAAAAACTTTTTAATTTGTTCGAATTCTTGAAAAATACCAAAGATGTGTTCCATTCTGGTTAGTTCAAATATTTTGTTCAGTTGTGCATTTGGCCGGAACAAGACCGTATCTCCTAAATTGAGCCTAGAGCGGGTGAGGGTTTTAACTAAAAAAGCGATTCCTGTAGAATTGATGTATTCTAGCTCTGATAAATCAATGACTAGATTCCAGTTTTCGATTTGATCGAGGTGCTCAATGGCATTTTCTCGGTCACTTTCCGTAAAGAATCTTCCTTGGAGTTTGATAATGCTCAAAGGACCATTTTGTGATAGTTGTACTTCCATTAGTCGGTCGGATTTTTTTTAACGCCGTAAAAATATAAAGAATGGTGCTGAACGGAGACACCAAAGAGTTCTTCTATTGTCGCTTTAATTTGTTGTATTCTTGGGTCGCAAAATTCAATGACTTCACCGGTATCTGTAATAATAAGGTGGTCGTGTTGCTTGGATGCATGTGAGCGCTCAAATTGGGCTATATTTTTACCAAATTGGTGTTTGCGCACCAAATTGCAGGCGAGTAAAAGTTCAATGGTATTGTAAAGCGTTGCTCTAGAAACACGGTAATTGTGGTTCTTCATTTTGATGTAAAGGGATTCAATATCAAAGTGACCTTCGTAAGCATAGATTTCTGCGAGTATGGCAAAGCGCTCCGGTGTTTTTCGGTGGCCATTTTGCTCTAAATAAGCGGCAAAAATGTCTTTTACAGTTGTTGAAATTTGATTTGTACCCATCTTTCAGGTCCTAAAGTTAAGTATAAATTTGCGAAAGATGACATAAAAAAAGGGGGCCGAAACCCCCTTAATATGATTTGGATTGTGCTTATTCGCCACGTTCCATTTTTTCTTTTAATTCCGAGAGTGCATTGAGGTCACCAAGTGTAGATTTCTCTGCACTTTGGTTGATCGCTTTCACTGCTTGGTCGGTAGAATTGCCGCTTGGCTTCTTGCCGCCCTTGCTCGGCGTGGATGGTTTGTCTTCTCCTTCTTCGAATAAACGCGTGTGGGATAAAACAATTTTCTTAGCATCTTTATTGAATTCAATGACTTTGAAGTCAAGGGTTTCTTCTACTTTAGCGTTAGAACCATCTGCTTTGCGAAGGTGTTTAGCTGGGCAAATTCCTTCTACACCATAAGGCAAGGCTACAATACCAGACTTATCTTTCATGTCGATAATGGTGCCGCTATGAACGCTACCTTCAGAGAAAGTACTTTCAAAAACATCCCATGGGTTTTCTTCAAGTTGTTTGTGACCTAAAGAAATACGACGGTTGTCGCGATCGATTTCAAGAACAAGAACATCCATTGCGTCTCCTACTTTACAGAATTCTGACGGATGCTTGATTTTTTTCTGCCAAGAGAGATCGGAGATGTGGATAAGACCATCTACACCTTCTTCTAATTCAACAAAAACACCGAAGTTGGTAAAGTTGCGCACTTTTGCACTATGGCGTGTACCAACTGCATATTTGATTTCGATATCGTTCCATGGGTCTGGCATGAGTTGTTTGATACCCAAAGACATTTTGCGTTCTTCGCGGTCAAGGGTAAGTACAACTGCTTCTACGTTGTCTCCGATTTTAAGGAAATCTTGGGCAGAACGTAGATGCTGCGACCAGCTCATTTCAGAAACGTGGATCAAGCCTTCAACACCAGCTGCAATTTCAATGAATGCGCCGTAATCAGCCATCACCACAACTTTACCGGTTACTTTATCACCTACGTTTAAGGTGGTATCTAATGAATCCCAAGGATGTGGTTGTAATTGTTTGAGACCGAGAGCAATGCGTTTTTTGTCGTCATCGAAATCGAGGATAACTACATTGATTTTCTGATCTAATTCTAACATTTCTTCTGGATGCGTTACGCGACCCCAAGAAAGGTCGGTAATGTGAATAAGACCGTCAACTCCACCGAGGTCAATGAAGACACCGTAAGAAGTGATGTTTTTAACCACACCTTCCAAAACTTGACCTTTTTCAAGGCCAGAAATGATTTGTTTTTTCTGTTCTTCGAGCTCCGCTTCAATCAACGCTTTGTGAGAAACGACAACATTTCTAAATTCTTCGTTGATTTTAACAACTTTGAATTCCATGTTTTTACCAACATAGATATCGTAGTCACGGATAGGCTTGACGTCAATTTGTGAGCCTGGCAAGAATGCTTCAATGCCGAAAACATCGACAATTAAACCACCTTTGGTACGACATTTAACAAAGCCTGTAATGATTTCACCTGTGCGAAGTACGTCGTTCACACGGATCCAAGCACTGTGCATGCGCGCGGTGCGGTGAGAGACAATCAGCTGACCTGTCTTGTCTTCGAGGCAATCGACGTAGATATCTACAACGTCGCCAGCTTTGAGGTCTGGATTGTAGCGAAATTCGTTTGCTGCAACAACACCTTCAGATTTGTAACCAATATTGATGATTACTTCTTTTTTGTTGAGCATGACAACTGTCCCTTGAATAACTTCTTTTTCCGTGATAGAAGTAAGGGTGTTTTCGTAGCGATCTCCGAGTTCGGAGCGTTCTACCTGATTGTAGCCATCCAATTGGAGTGCTTCCCAATCAAAATCTGCAGATCCCTGCGGTTCAATGTGTTTTGCCATTTGGCGTCAAATTTGTATTTCTAACACCCTGAATATTAGAAAGTTGTTAAACATAAATAGTTGGCGTCTTCAGGGAACGCACTCAAAATGAGGTGCAAAGGTAGTAATAATTACTTGAAAAACAAGTGCTTTGAACACTTAATTGTCGGAGACATTTAACGGGAAATGCGCAAACAATGCAAGCTCTGGCCCTTGTTGGAGTAGACATTTTCTCCAGAGCTCTGTAGGGTTTTCTTTGAAGAGTTGAGTGTCTTTGAACTGAGCAGTGCATATCCATGCGTGATCGGCAATTTCGGATGATAGTTGTGTTGCACCCCATCCGGAATAACCAGCAAACAAGCGAAGATGCTCTTGAGGCTTTGGCACATCGTGCGCTTGTAAAAGAACTTCTTTCCAGTCACCGCCAAAAAAAAGATGGTCGGTTACTTGTATAGCACCTGGAATGGACGAGAAACGATGCAGATAGAAAAGTTGTTCTTGAGCAACCGGCCCGCCATTAAAAATAGGAAGATCTAATTCGATGTGTTCAAAAAGATCGCTTAAAAGAAGGTCGGAAGGGTGGTTGAGCACTAGGCCAAAACTGTCCTCTGTTTCGTATTTAACTAAAAGAATGGCAGCGCGCTGAAAGAAGGCTTCTGTGAGGTGTGGTTCAGATAAAAGGAGTGCACCTTGTTTGGGTGTTTCTTTGGTTTTAAAAACGTGTTGCGTTCGTATCTTCATAGACTTACCAACAAATAAACGAATTTTTTTGTTGTTTGCAATAGGCATTGTTTAATTTTGTGTCCATGACTTTTGCTGCTATCGATATCGGAACCAATGCCGCGAGGCTACTTATAGCTAATTTAAGCCAAATATCTGGACGTATTCAGTTTCAAAAAATAGCCTATTATCGCGTTCCGTTGCGCCTTGGTGACGAGGTATTTGATAAAGGTAAAATCAGTGCAAAGAAAGCCCTTCAATTTCAGCACTGTATTCATGCGTTTAAATTACTTTGCCAAACGCACAATGTTCAATTTTTAAGGACAGTTGCAACCTCCGCAATGAGAGAAGCTGTAAACGCCAAGAAAATCAGCAAACAAATCCAACAACAAACAGGGGTTGAAATCGATATCATCTCCGGCGATGAAGAAGCTCAATTGATTTTTAATTCTTTTGAACTCTTAAATCTGCAGCGCCTTCAGCAATTTGTAGTGGTAGATGTAGGAGGCGGCAGCACTGAAATCAGTGTTTTTGAGCACGGTCAGAAAGTGGCGGCACGTTCTTTTGATCTAGGTACGTTGCGAATATTAAAAGGAAAAACGCATCAAGATTCTTGGACTGAACTCTCTGAATGGATTGCTAGCCATGTGCAGCTCGACGAGGAGCATACGATTTATGCAACGGGTGGAAACATTAACAGAGCGCTTAAAATGATTGCGCCTCAAAAAAAAGACACCCTGAATATCAACCAACTTCAAGAATTAAATACCGCTTTATCGAACTTAAGTCTAGAGGAGCGTTGTGCTAAGTTTCAGCTCAAGCTAGACAGAGCAGATGTGCTCGTGCCGGCCCTTACTATTTACATTGCCGCACTAACTGCGCTCAAGCAAACCTCATTAGTCGTTCCAAGAATCGGCTTGTCAGATGGGGTTATATACCAATTATTTCTTCAAAATACGCAATTGTAAAAATGGCTCAAAAACCCGCAATCCCCAAAGGCACGAGAGATTTCCTCCCGACGGAAGTCGCCAAGCGCAATCATATGTTAGCCATCATCAAAGAAGTTTTTAGGCGCTATGGTTATGCGCCTATCGAAACACCTAGTTTTGAGCTCTCGACCACACTCTTGGGCAAATACGGAGACGAAGGCGATCGGCTTATTTTTAGAATTCTAAATTCTGGTGAAAAAATGCGAAAAGCAGACCTCGATGCTTTATCGGAAGACAATTTACCAAGATTTGCCAATTCTTTGGCTGAGAAAGCGCTGCGTTATGACCTTACCGTGCCGTTTGCGCGTTTTGTAGTTCAACACCAAAACGAGCTTACTTTTCCTTTTAAGCGCTATCAAATACAGCCCGTTTGGCGTGCAGACCGACCCCAACACGGACGCTATCAAGAATTCACGCAATGTGATGTCGATGTAGTGGGTTCTGATGCGCTGTTGTACGAGGTGGAGCTCATTCAAATTTTTGATGAAGTTTTGTCTAAATTAGGCTTGCCAGGTTTTAGCATTCAATTCAACAACCGAAAAATTCTCAGTGGAATTGCAGAAATTTGTGGTGAAGCGCAACGCATCGTCGACATGACAGTTGCCATCGATAAACTCGATAAAATCGGTGAAGACGGCGTCATTACAGAACTCGAGCAAAAAGGATTTTCTGCCGCCTCCATAGAAAAAATCAAGCCCTTATTTGCCTTTGAAGGAAGTAACGATGCCAAATTAAAGCTGATGCGTACGTATTTAGCTGAAAGTGAAATTGGCCAAATAGGTTTGGACGAACTGACAGAAGTGCTCGAACATATCAATGAGCTCGGTTTGCAGAAAGGCCAGCTTGTTTTTGACTTGACCTTAGCCCGCGGGCTCAATTATTATACGGGTGCTATTTTTGAAGTGAAGGCTCATGGCGTTAAAATGGGCAGCATTTGTGGCGGTGGCCGTTATGACGACCTTACAGCCTTGTTTGGTCTGAAAGGCTTGTCTGGTGTCGGTATTTCGTTTGGTGCTGACCGCATTTACGACGTCATGTCTGAGCTCGATTTATTTCCGAAAGAACTCGACCGCACGCTCGATCTTTTGTTTGTAAATTTTGGTATGGACGAAGCCAAGCATGGTTTAAAATTAGTACAGCAAGTGCGCAACTTAGGCCTAGCCGCTGAGTTATACCCAAGCACTGCAAAATTGCAAAAACAACTCAAATACGCCAACGATAGAAAGGTACCCTATGTAGTCATTATAGGTGCTGAAGAGGCAGCTGCAGGCATGCTCAGTATAAAAAACATGGAAACAGGCGCTCAAGAGCAGCTCTCAAGCGCCGATTTTCTTACCAAATGCGCGCAACTTTTTTGAGGTCGTTGCGCATTTCGCGTCCTTCCTGAATCTGAAATGCTTCAAAAAATTCTGGGCAGTTTTTGAGTGGGCCATTTACTCGGTACATACCAGGTGAGTGGGGGTCTGTTGCCAAGCGTTTTTTCATTTCAGCCTCGGTGTATTTTATTTTCCAGAGTTGTGCGTAGGCAATAAAAAAGCGCTGTGCGGGGGTGAATCCATTGACTTTCTGATTTGCTGAGAATTCTTCTGTGCGTTTATAGGCATAATAGGCCATTGTAAGGCCGCCTAAATCTGCAATGTTTTCACCCATTGTTAAATCGGCATTGACACAGTGATCTTCGATAGGGCAAAAGCCTGAGAAAGTAGCGCCGAGTAATTTTGTTTTTTCTTCAAAAAGTTGACGGTCTTCATCGGTCCACCAGTTGGTAAAGGAGCCATCTGCAGCAAATTTACTTCCCATATCGTCGAAGCCGTGGGTAAACTCATGTCCAATGACCATTCCGATACGTCCGTAGTTGACCGCGTCTTCGTAGGTTTCATCAAAGAAAGGAGCTTGCATGATACCCGCCGGAAAAGCAATCTCATTGAGTAGCGGGTGGTAGTAAGCATTTACCATGTGAGCTGGCATCCCCCATTTGTCTTTATCTACAGGCTTGCCTAACTCAGCATAGTTTTTTGCTACGCTGAAACGACTCATTTCTCTATAGTTAGCTGCATATTTGTCTGAAAAGAAGCGCAAGCTGGAGTAATCTTCCCATTTGCTCGGGAATCCGAGTTTACGGCCAATTGCATTGAGCTTAATAATGGCTTCTGTTTTGGTCGCATCAGACATCCAGTCCAATTGCTCAATGCGCTCTTTGTAAACATATAGCAGG
Organism: Flavobacteriales bacterium UBA952; assembly: GCA_002293185.1. GTDB lineage: Bacteria > Bacteroidota > Bacteroidia > Flavobacteriales_D > Crocinitomicaceae > UBA952. The sequence goes on from DBCS01000004.1 coordinate 66,693, forward strand.
TTGTCTACCATTTCATTGACGCGGTCTTGTGCGGCTTTTGAGAAATGCTTATCGACAAAAGCCTTCCCTAAGAGTTCGCCCACTTCTAAGTTGGTCATTTCTTCAATTGCCAATTCTTCAATGGGTTGTTGCGCGCGTTTACCTGACAAAACGCCTTCGTAGAAATCAAAATTAAGTTGAACAAATGCCTCATTGAGATGACCTGCATAATGGTTGATGACGCACCATTGTAGATAGCTTTTAATTTGGTCAATTGGGGTATTGTGCCAGAGTTCTGCTAAGGCTAAATTGAAGGCTGGGTTGCTTACAATAATGGTATCTGGTATGCTACAGGAAATATCAGCGAGGTATTTATTGAAATTAAAATGCGGCCCAAAGCTGAGTTGTACTTCTGTCAATGCTTGTTTGTTGTAGGTTCTTTCTGGCTCCCGTAGCTCAGACGGACGCAGCATGGGTTGGGCTAACTTAGTCTCAAAATCAAAGACCTGTTGCGCCGCTTGGGCTGCGTTTGCCGTTTGGGCAAGTGCAAATGATTTTTCAATATGCTGGGTGTAGGCGCTTCTTATTGCTGCATATTTAGCATCGTAATAGTAGTCTCTATTTGGTAAGCCAATACCCCCCTGTCCTAAATAGGCAACATTATTTGAAACATTTTTGAGGTCTTGCCCCACGCCAAAACCAAAAAATGCACCCACACCATCTTTGTGAAGTTTGGAAACAACGGCCTGTAAATCGGCTGTTTTTTGTATGGCTACAATATTTTGAAGATCTTCTTGAATCGCAATAATGCCTAATTGATTTCGACGCGACATATCGGTGTAAGATCGAAAATAAGCACCCAATAATTGGTTTTGAGATCCAATAGCGCCCGGGTTTTCTGCAGCTTCGTTTAGAAGCTTCACTAACTTTTTATTATTGGCTTGTTCTAGTTCGTTAAAACTTCCCCAACGGGATTCACTTGCAGGAATTTCTGTTTTGGCAATCCAGGCGCCATTCGCGAACAAAAAGAAGTCATCGGCAGGTTGGATGGTAGTGTCGAGTGCTGAAAGATCGATGCTTTGCAGCACTAGGCTCTGGCCTTTATTTATTTTTGTTTGCTTGCAACTTGCTAAAATGCCTCCAATGGCCAAAGCGTAAATCAATTGGTGCTTCATGTCTTTATTGTTGTTTGATCATGTGAATATGTGGGATACCATCCTCTAAGTAGATTGCTCCCGTTGGTACAAAGTTGTGTTTTTTATAAAAGTTTTGCAAATGGGCTTGGGCCGACAGCACAATCGATTGAGGACCAAACCTTGTATGTATTTGCTCGATACAAAAGCGCATAAGCTCATGACCAAGATGTTGTTTGCGGCAGGCTTCGGCAACAATAACTCGTCCAATAGAAATTTCAGGATACGAAATATTTGCGGGCACGATTCGAGCGCAAGCGACTAATTTGTTCTCTTGTCGAACAAAAACGTGCAGCGACACTTGGTCTTTGTCGTCGAGGTCTTGGTAAACGCAGTTTTGTTCTACCACAAAGACTTCGCTGCGCAACTGTAAGTACGCATATAGTTCGTGGGGGTTTAATTCGGTAAAAGAAGTGATGGAAAAATGAAGTGACATTTTAAATTTATAGGATTAATAAGCGCCATGATATCTTCTTAGAAACCACTCTGCAACGAGTAAGCCACTTAATATTAAGAATAAGAGCAGGTAGTCTAAAAGTGGATCAAACTGGTGTGTTTCTGATCTTAAGGCCACGAGGTCTTCTTTTTTATCGAGCATTGCTATGAGCTGCTTATAATCTTTGAGCGCAACAACTTTGGCATCGGTTTGGTTGGCCAATTGATAAAGCGTGGAGTGACGGGCAGCAGATTCGAGTTGTTCTAGATCAATATCTTCGATGATGAATGCACCCGTTTTTGTGTATTTTTTTTGGTCATGGGTAGTATAGGCTTTCCAATAATAACGACCGGGCTTTAGTTTTCCAAATTGCTGTTGGTAAAAATCACCCCTTGTGCTAAAGGTTCCCTTCCGAACTTTCTGATGTTCATAATCGAGTTCCCAAAATATTTTTGGCGTAATAATGGCTTGAAGCGCTTCGTTATAAAAGGTTGCATTTAGGTCGCAGTTTTCTGACGTTGTGCGTTTTTTTGGTGCCTGAACCCTGAGGCCGCTCCCTTCCTTTTTGACCAAAAGGTAGGCGCAAATTTCTGCTGCAAAAGCGTCGAACGCCTCATGGTTCTGTTTTTTAATGTAATTGACCATTCGCCAGCGCCAAAGGCCTTCACCCAATAAACAAGCGCTACGTTTGCTGTTGCGGTCATTAAATACCAATAAAGGAGTTCCTTTCTGAATATTTCCGATGCGCTGCGTAAAAAGTACTTGAGTGCCCGCATTGGCCTTAACCTCTCCAAATTTTTTGGTCAGTGGCGGTAAGGTCTCAGTTAGGTTTAACCATTCAGAATTGGGTTGATACAATGCAAAACCATTGTTTAGCTGCGCTTGAACTTCTTCTAGTTGCTGCCTTAGCTCGAGTTGAAGACCCGTTTTTAATTTGGCAGCTATTTGTGCTTCGGTTTGCGTTCCTAAAATGTACCAAATTGGAATGTTTTTCAATTCAAAGGCGTCGAGGAGCGTTTGCTGAAAGCCCTTTCCGGGGTCGTGCCAAATGACCAGATCAATTGTATTTATTTTTACATCTTTGATTTGATCGGTATGACGCACCTCTACCTCGTAATTCAGGTTTCCTGACAAAGCTTGTTGCAGCGCAGAAATATCTGGATGCGGGGCATAGCTATAGAGTAAAATTTTACTGCGGCTATCTAAAACCTCTATGTAAACTGTTTTGTTATTATTTTGATAAGAAAATTCACCTTTTACTTTTTCAATAACGATTTTGTATTCGTGAATTCCCGGTTTTACGGCTTTGGTTTCAAATTGAATGGTGGCTTTGCTTGTTCGGCTCGGTGGTAGTTGTATGGATTGCGAACCGAGTTTTTTTCCATCTTCAAATAAGTGAACACGTACGTTTTTACCTGCGTAACGCTGCGCTTCTATATCGACCTCCAATTTAAAATTATTGTTTAGAAAGGCGAGTTCATTATGTACTACATTTGTCAGGATCAAGTCTTTCTTGACAGCCGTATCCCCAACGGCCAAACTGTACACAGCGGTTAGGGGCAGGTTGTCTGCGCTGTACATCGGGTGTGCGCCAGCATTATAATTACCGTCAGAAATCAAGACTACTGCTCCAAGGTTTCTGTTCATAAATTGGTTGGCAGCTTGGTTAAAAGCCATCTCCATATTCGTTTGTGCTGCTGTAAATCCTCGATCTGAAACTTCGAGGTTAGTGCCAAAATTCCAAGTAAGTAACTCGAATCGATTTGCTAATTTTTCTTGAAGCACAGTTTGATAGGCCTTGATGTGTGGCGCTAGTTTTTCACGGTCTTTGTAATTCATCATAGAAGACGAACGATCTATGAGCGTGAGTACAACAGGCCGCTCCGTTTCAAAGTTTGTTTGCTCTAGCAGAAGGCCAAGAAGGAGCAGGCCAATTAAACCCAAACTTAACGCGCGCAAAATGACCAATGAAACCCGAAGCTGTTTTGATTTGGAAACCAGCCAGGTTTGCTTGCGGTAAAAATAAATGCTAATAAGGACGGCCAGGGCAAGAATTGGAGGTATCCACCAAAAAGAATAAGAAGACAGCAAATGCATATGTCAAAAATACATACATTTTTACTTAAATTCGTGGCTCCAAAACAATCAACATGTCAAAAACAGTTTATATTCTATCCGCAGTACGCACGCCGATTGGTTCATTTATGGGTGTTTTTTCAGGTGTATCAGCAACTCAACTAGGTGCAACAGCAATTCGCGGAGCACTTCAAAAAGCGCAACTCGATCCTGCATTGGTTGACGAAGTATTTATGGGCAATGTCTTGCAAGCAGGGGTTGGCCAAGCACCAGCGCGCCAGGCAGCAATGGCTGCTGGTCTGGGAAAAAACGTGCCCTGCACCACCATCAATAAGGTATGTGCCTCAGGCATGAAATCCATCATGCTTGGTGCGCAAAGTATTTTGGCTGGCGATAATCATGTGGTTGTGGTTGGCGGGATGGAAAACATGTCCCAAACGCCACATTATTTAGATGCCCGCAACGGCACCAAGTTTGGCAATATCGGTATGCTAGATGGCATTACCAAAGATGGCTTACTTGATGTAGACAACAAAGTCTCTATGGGCAATTGCGCTGAGCTTTGTGCTACAAAATATCAGATTTCAAGAGAAGCGCAAGACGAATTTGCCGTTGCGTCTTATCAGCGCGCTGCTGCCGCCTGGCAAGCGGGTCGCTTCACCGACGAAGTAGTAGGCGTTTCGGTTCCACAACGCAAAGGCGATCCAATTACGGTAATGGAGGACGAAGAATATAAAAATGTGTTTTTAGATAAAATTCCTGCGTTGCGGCCTGCTTTTGAAAAAGAAGGTACCATAACAGCAGCTAATGCTTCAACGCTCAACGATGGCGCTTCAGCACTTATCTTAGTGTCAGAAGAAGCAGTTGAAAAATACGGTCTGAAGCCAATCGCCAAAATTGTTTCTTATGCCGATGCAGCTCAAGCACCAGAATGGTTCACCACAGCTCCTTCACTTGCGATTCCAAAGGCCCTTGCAAAAGCGGGTTTAACTACCTCCGATATTGATTATTGGGAGCTCAATCAGGCTTTTGCAGTTGTGGGCTTGGCCAATATTCAAATTTTAGGTTTAGATCCTGCAAAAGTAGATGTAAACGGCGGAGCAGTTGCACTAGGGCATCCGCTCGGGAATTCGGGCTCGCGCATCATCGTTACGCTATTGAATGTATTGAAGCAAAATGGCGCCAAGCGAGGTGGAGCTGGAATCTGCAATGGCGGAGGCGGTGCTTCAGCTATGGTAGTTGAGCTCGTTTAATGCGCAATCTATTTTTCATCCTATTGAGTTCGGCGGCTTTTGCACAGCATAAGCCACTAGATTTTGTTAGACCTTTCATTGGCACACAAGACGCTGGGCATACTTATCCTGGTGCTACGCTGCCCTTTGGTTCCATACAACTCAGCCCGGACACCGACACCATTCCTTTTGCAGTTAATGGTGCGTATCAACCTAATGTTTATCGATATTGCGCTGGTTACCAATATGCCGACTCTACAATTGTCGGCTTTTCACACACGCATTTTTCAGGAACCGGCCATTCCGATCTTGGTGATATACTTCTTATGCCAAACCGTGGCTCCATTCAATGGAATCCAGGTACGGCGGCAGCACCAGAAAAAGGTTACAGATCGGTTTATCACCACGACGAAGAAGCGCAACCTGGCTATTATGGTGTTTACCTCGATGAAATTGGGGTTCAGGCCGAACTCACCACAACACAACGCGTAGGTGTGCACCGTTACCATTTTGACGACGGCGCTCCGGGCCACTTCATCCTCGACCTCACACATGGCATTTACAACTACGATGGCAAGAATGTTTGGTGTTTTTTGCGCGTAGAAAACGACACCTTATTAACGGGCTACAAGCAAACCAATGGCTGGGGAAGAACCCGAACCGTTTACTTTGCCATTGCTACTTCTGTGCCGCTAAGCTCCTTTCAAATTAAAGATTTCAAACCGAGTATGTACAAAGGTTTTTGGCGCAAATTTGATACCGAAAATCAGTTTGCCGAAGGGGCAGGTGAGGGTTTGAAAGCGGCTTTGTTTTTTGGCGCGGCTAAAGAAGTAGAATTTAGAGTAGCGCTCTCCGGTGTTTCCATTGATGGTGCCTTACTGAATCTTCAAACCGAAGCACCAATGTCGGATTTTTCCGCTTATCAGATTGCTGCTCAAGATCAATGGAATCGAGCTTTTTCGGTTGTACAAAATGCCAATTTTCTTCATCTCGATGACCAAATAAATTTTTATACCGCATGGTATCATAGTTTGTTAGGTTCGACCATTTACATGGATGTAGATGGTCGTTACCGTGGGCTTGACCAAAGAATTCATCAGGCCGATGGATTTACCAACTACACAACGTTTTCTTTATGGGACACTTATCGTGCGGCGCATCCGTTTTTGAATTTATTTTATCCTAAACAAAACGCAGATATGATTGAGTCCATGCAACAGCACTATTCTCAAAGTGTGCACCATATGTTGCCTATTTGGTCGCATTATGCGAATGAAAACTGGTGCATGATCGGTTACCATGCCGTTTCTGTAATGGCCGATGCGGTCGTAAAACAAAACCCTTATTTACACGAGCCTGAACGCTTCTTATTGGCAGCTCAGCACACGTCTAATCAACGTTTTTATGAGGGTTTGGGCGCTTACATTGATTTAGGTTATGTCCCAGAGGATCAAAGCGGCAGTTCTGTTTCCAAAACATTAGAATACGCCTATGACGACTGGTGCATTGCTCAAATGGCTAAATTATTTCATGCCGATAGCATAGCTGCTGTGTATCAAAAGCGCGCACTCAATTATCAAAACGTATTCGATGTGCAATCAGGCTTTATGCGCCCTCGACTGACCAACGGTAACTTTAAGTCTCCATTTGACCCAATGTCTACGCATGGGCAAGGCTTTATTGAAGGAAACGCCTGGAATTACAGCTTTTATGTACCACAGCAACCTCTAAGCCTTATTGCGTTAATGGGGGGCGAAGAGCGTTTTGTGGCACACCTAGACTCACTCTTTGAAATGGAACTACCAGACGCTTATTTTGCGGAAACCGAAGATATCATGCGCGAAGGTATTATTGGTAATTATGTGCACGGCAATGAACCCTCACATCACATTGCATACTTTTACAACTTTACCGCTCAGCCTTGGAAAACTCAAGCGACGACACGTATGATTTTAGCCAAACAGTATAGTCTAAAGGCCGCCGGAATGGGAGGTAATGACGACTGCGGCCAAATGAGTGCTTGGTATTTGTTTACTGCCCTCGGTTTGTATCCTTTTGCACCGGGTTCTCCTGACTACCAACTCACGGCTCCGTTAGTCAAAGACGCAACCTTGCGACTCGACAACGGCCAAATACTGCGCATCAAGACGCTCAACAATTCAGAAAAGAATGTCTACATTCAAAAAGTAAGCTTCAACGGTCAGCAATTACTAAAGCCGTTCCTTTCACACCAAGAATTACTGAAAGGCGGAGAACTCCTCTTTGAACTTGGGCCAAAACCTGCCAAAAAAGCCTTTTAAAAACTTAAACATTTTTGGCGCTATCCTGTTTAAAAAGCATGTATCAACTCAATCGAACTCAATTTATTCCAACAGATTTGCAAACATGTTGGGACTACTTCTCCTCACCTCTAAACCTCAAAGAAATCACGCCGCCGAGCATGGGCTTTATTGTCAAATCTGAGGTGCCTCAAAAAATGTACGAAGGCCTCATGATTGCCTACACGGTTAAACCATTGGCCGGAATTCCAATGAATTGGGTAACTGAAATCAAAACCGTGAAAGATTTAGCATTTTTCGTAGATGAACAACGCGTTGGACCTTATAAAATATGGCATCATGAACATCACTTTAAAGCTGTTGCAGGCGGTGTCGAAATGACCGATATCGTGACCTATGTTTTGCCTTTTGGTATTTTAGGGCGCTTGCTACACCCCTGGTTGGTGCGTCCAAAACTCGAACAAATTTTTGCCTACCGTTTTCAGAAAGTAGACCTGCTTTTTAAGTAACCTAGGTTGCGCTATCATTTTAGAATTCTCCTTAATTTGCAAATATGGAACAGCAAGCAATCATTGAAGTCAAAGGTTTGCAAAAATCTTTTGGTTCGTTTGAGGCAGTAAAAAACGTCAGTTTTACGGTCAATAAGGGCGATGTATTTGGGTTTTTAGGGCCCAATGGCGCTGGTAAGAGCACCACCATGCGCTGCATGCTCTCTTTAATCAAGCCGAATGCTGGAGATATTCGCATTTTTGGAAAGAACTTATTTGAAGAGCGCAATGCGATTTTAGCCAAGGTGGGCAGTATCGTGGAAAAGCCCGATTTTTATAAGTATTTATCTGCCTTAAAGAACTTAGAAATTTTTGCACGTGTTTCCGGTGCCCAAGTAAGTCAGAAAGAAATCTACGAAACACTTGATTTTGTAGGTTTATTGGGTAGAGAAAAGGATAAAGTAGGAGGTTTTTCGCACGGAATGCGCCAAAGACTGGGTATTGCCCAAACCTTATTGCATCAACCAGAGCTCATTATTCTTGACGAGCCAACAACGGGTTTGGATCCACAAGGTATTATTGAGGTTAGAGACCTTATTTTGCGTCTTAAAAATGAGCAAAACAAAACGGTCATTCTTTCTTCGCATCAATTAGCCGAAATCGAACTAGTTGCCAACCGCATGGTCATCATTAATAAAGGGCAAACCATCATTGAAGGATCGGTTGCCGAACTTATGAACGCACAAGAAACACTTTTACACATCGAACTTGTCCAAAATAGCCAGGGTGCAGCTGCGCTTATTCAAGAAATTTTACCTCAAGTAAAAGTTCAGGTAAGTTCACCCAAAACTTTAGAATTAAGTATAGAAAAGAAACACATTTCAAACCTCAACAACAAATTAGTTCAGGCAGGCTTTGAGATCGTTGCCCTCGAACCAAAACGCAAACTAGAAGATTTTTTCATTCAAATGACACAAGCCTAATGCTCTGGAAAAACACGTACAACGAATTTATAAAGATTCTTGCCAAGCCTCGAAGCTACATTGGTTTGGCCGCACTCACCTTGCTCATCTTGATTATTCTTTTTGCCATGAAGGCAGATGGCCGCATGTACATTTCTTTTGTGACCGCCTCTTTTGAGCAAACGCTCTCTTTTAATGGCAATATCTTAAATGGTAATCTTATTGCGTTCATTATTTTGCAAATGCTGATCGTCCACATTCCATTGCTTGTAGCGCTCGTGACCGGCGACCTGCTTTCCGGTGAGGCAGCTATGGGAACCCTGCGCATGTTGCTCACCAAACCAATCAGCCGCAGTCAAGTTGTATTTTCTAAGTTAATTGCTGCTGCTGTATATACTTTCATTTTAGTGATTTGGATGGGTTTTTTAGCCTTGGTTGTTGGTCGTTGGGTTTTTGGTACCGGAGATTTAATTGTGCTCAATTCGGACGGCTTGGTTATTTTGAACTACGAGGATATCTTATGGCGCTACGGCTTGGCTTTCTTGGTGGCTTATCTCGCACTTATGACCATTGCCACGCTGTCCATTGCATTTTCTGCTTTTGCGGACAATTCGATTGGCCCCATTGTGTCAACCATGGCAGTTATTATCCTTTTTACCATAATTGGTACACTAGACGTTAGTGTATTCGATCACGTCAAACCTTGGTTATTTACCACACACATGGCTTCTTGGCGCTCATTTTTCAGTGATCCTGTTCCTTGGTCGGCCATTTGGGATTCAATTTGCATTTTATTGGCCCATAACATCTTGTTTGTAGCCGTCGCTGTATTTAAATTCAAAAGAAAAGACATTACCTCATGAAGTACATTTTATTCGTATTCGCACTTTTCAGTGCAGCGCTCAGTTTAGCACAAGATCCAAATGAACTTGTTAAAGCCGTCCGATTAAAAATAGCAAAGGTGAAGGATTATTCTGCCGATGTACATATCAAAGCACAGGTCCCCATGATCAAAATTGATGAAGTAGATGCAAAGGTGTTTTATAAAGTACCCGATCAAATGAAGGTAGAATCAAAGGGCATTGCTATTTTACCTAAACAAGGTTTAGGAGACCTCAATAATTTCTTAACCAACGAAAAGGCCTACACCTGCGCTTTAAATGGCACTAAAATGCTCGGTGAAGTCAAAACTGCTGTAGTTTCTGTGTTGCCTCTTACCGATAACACGGATGTTATTTTGGTCAAATTGTGGATAGATCCATCAAGAGACTTAATCTTAAAATCACAAATTACGAGTAAAAGCAACGGAACCCTAGATATCTCCTATTTTTATGGTGCTCAGGCGAAATATGGCTTGCCCTACAAAATGATTTTTACCATCGATGTGAAGAAATTTAAATTGCCAAAAAGTGTTGCTGCGGACTTGCACCAAAATAAAAAAAAGCCCAAACCAACAGATGGCCCGCAGAATGGCACAATTATCTTACAAATGAGCAATTACAAAATAAATCAAGGTATTTCAGACGCTCAATTCAACAATTAATGGAATCCTTATCTTAATAAATCACCTCAATGAGGGTGGTGTCGAATGCAGTGGTATTCGTGGTTTTCTGGCCATTGTTGGCCGTATTAAGTTCCCAATAGAAAATGGAGTAGTTGGCGTTGCCATTATTGAGGCAATAAAAGGTGGTGTCCAAGGCCCCATAAAAGTCTTGAGCGGTAATTGGACAACAACTTAGGCAGCCTGCCAAACCCTCTTGTTTAATGTAGCGAAAATGATCTAGGGCAGCTGAATTATTGTTCTTGAAATGAAGTTTAGCCCAGGCCATAGCATTTGTCGATAAATTGACAATATTGGGGTCTTTGATACTTAATGAGGAGTAATAGATGTCTTCTTCTAAAGGAAAATATAAATCCTTACTTACATGTAAAATATAGCGCTCCATTTTTTCTCTCGGCACAATAAATTCATAATTACCATTGGCGGGAAGCACCATGCTTTTTACAAAAATTTCGTCTGAGGTTCCAATTGGAACCTTATAAAGCGCAGCAGTAGCACCTTGTAGCCCTTGATTAAAAGTATTGTCTGTAATGGTTCCTTTGATCAGGAATTCACCTGTTCCTTTTTCGCAACCGAGCAGCAGATAACAAAGGCAAAAGATCGTCAAAAGAAAGGAAAAAAGCGTGCTTAAGCGTTCCATTTGGTCATTAAGTTTTGTTTTTCTGCCGGAACAAAAAGGTAATCGCCACCAAAGTGTTTATCGGTTTCCAATTTGCATACCAAGCCGTCAAGGCCACAACGAACATAGTTTAATTCTCTAAAAAAGTTAAATAAGTAGTGCTCGTTTTTTGGGTCAATTTCTAATTGGACAATAGGTCTTTTTTCTTGTAAAACATTTCCGAGTAATTGAAAAACCTCCCATTCGTGCCCCTCAATGTCACATTTAATATAGTCGATGCGTTCAAACGTACGAAAGAAATCAGCAGTATTGACCATTTGCACTTCTTGTGTGCGTTCTTTCGTGTTTTGCTCGTCTGGTCGCATAATGTGTGGAAGTCCGGTGCGTATCATGCCATTGGTTTGTGGTAGCACCATTGTAATGCTGCCAGCTTCTATACCGAGTGCAACATTGTGGAGCTCCATGTTTTCTAGATGCCCAATAAAATGGTTCAGGACCGCATGAAATTGAGGGAGGGGTTCTATGGCAACCACTTTTCCATTTTTAGCAAGTCTGGTAAAGTTTTTGGCAAAGTAGCCTAAATTGGCACCAATATCTATGACGACAAAATCTGGCTCAATAATGCGCTGGACAAAATAATGGAATTTAAAAGCTTCTTTGTTCTTGAGCACTCTCAAATCATAGAGAAGGTAGAAGAAGCGGTGAAGGGTCATTAAGTAAGCGCGTTGGGGTAATAATACGTAAAGCAATTTCTTCATGCCGATTCTTTGACTCAAAAGTACAATTATTTCTATTTTTAGCGAATGAAAATAAGTATGTTCCTTGCTTTTGTTCTTTGTCTTTGCACAAAGGGCCTTGCACAGCTCCAACTCGATCAAATTATGAAGGGCCCAGGTTTTGTGGGTGCCTTGCCCGAGGCTCCGGAATGGTCCGTTGACGGTAAACTAATTTATTATTGGAAGAAGCACCCAGATTCCTTACAGAAAACTTTTTACAGTTACCACATGAGTAAAAAACAAACTGTGGTTTTAACAAAAAAGGAATGGCAAGACCGCTGGGTTTGGACGACTGGTGCAGGCCGATTAAATTACCTAAGGGTACATGATGAAAATCTACAATACCTCGATTCGAAAACACAGCAAGTAAAGACCTATCCATTATTTACCAATGCGATTTGGAATTTACAAGTTCAAAACAATGCGCAGACCGTTGTTTTTCAGCAGGGTCAAAGCTTATTTATTTTCGACCTCCAAAATGGTCTGGCAAAAAATTTAGTTACGTATCGAAAGTCAAAAGCAGAGACCCCATTGTCCGACGGTTTGTCTCAAACAGAACACGCATTTTTTGAAAGTATTCGAAAACAAGAATTGCAAAGTACCAAATTCGATTTACCAACCCTCAAATTCATATCCTTCGAACACCAAGGCGCCTTGCAAGTCGACCCCTCAGCTCGTTTTGTTTTGCTCAAGGATGAACAAGAGCCCAAAGAAAAAGCAACAGAGGTACCGCATTATATTTCCGCTGATGCCCATGTATACAATGAAAAAGCGCGCTCAAAAGTAATGAATGAAGAACCCACTCAGCGCTTATTTCTTCATGACTTACTTTCCGACACTTTAGTGGAGCTCGATTTTTCTAAACTCACCCAAATGAATAACAAAGACCGCGCGCTCATTATTCATCCGGTTATTTTTTCTCAAACAAAGCCTTTGGCCTTTTTTGATATTCGCAGCGCCGACAACAAAGACCGCTGGATCGTTTGCCTAGAACTAGAAACAAGCCGAATAAAAGAACTCGAGCACCAACACGATAGTGCCTGGATTGGTGGGCCGGGCATTTCTTCTTGGAATTTTGAAACGGGCACACTTGGTTGGCTTCAAGATGCCCAAACCATATATTTTCAATCAGAAGAAACGGGTTATTCCCATTTGTATACCCTTGATTTAAGTTCGGGAAAAAAGCAGGCCTTGACAAGTGGTAACTACGAAGTACATCAAGCGATTTTATCATACGACCTCAAAAGCTTTTATTTGACCTGCAATAAAAATCATCCCGGAGTTCGGGATTTCTGGCGTCTGGATCTCCAATCAGGTGGGCTCATTCCAATACTCAATCAAACCGGGGCATATGAATTGCAACTTTCACCCGACGAAAAGCAACTGGCTTATCGTTTTAGTACCAGCACCCAACCATGGGAAATTTTTACGTGTAGTGTCAAAAATCCGAAGGATCAACTTCAAATTACTTCTTCAACAAGCGAAGCGTTTCAAAGCAATGCGTGGCAAAAGCCCGAAATTTTGAGTTTTAAAGGCTCAGACGGTATTGAAGTATATGCAAGGATGTACGCGCCCAAACCTGAGTTAAAAAATGGTGCAGCGGTCTTGTTTGTTCATGGTGCCGGCTATTTACAAAATGCGCATCATTATTGGAGTTATTATCAGCGTGAGTTTCTGTTTCATCAAATGCTTATTCAAAAAGGTTATACGGTACTCGATGTCGATTACCGCGCCAGCGAAGGCTATGGCCGAAATTACAGAACAGCTATTTACAGACATATGGGCGGCCGAGACCTCCAAGATTTTGTAGATGCCAAACAGTTTTTGGTTGCTAATTTCGAGATAGACCCAAATAGGGTAGGTATATATGGTGGTTCTTATGGCGGATTTATCACTTTAATGGCGCTCTTTACAGCACCCGGAACGTTTGCCTGCGGAGCGGCCTTGCGTTCGGTAACAGATTGGGCACACTACAACCACGAATACACCTCAAATATCTTAAATACACCCGCTGCGGACACAGGGGCTTATCAACGAAGCTCCCCAATTTACTTTGCGGAGGGCCTTCAAGATCCACTTTTGATTTTACATGGTATGATCGACGATAACGTCCAGTTCCAAGATGTTGTTCGGCTTAATCAGCGCCTTATCGAACTCGGAAAAAAAGATTGGTGGATGGCATTGTACCCTGTAGAACGTCATGGATTTGAGTACACAAGCTCATGGATAGACGAATACAGACGGATTTATGAATTTTTTGAAACCTATTTAAAATAAACGTATGGCGCTACGAACCGAATTTCTCTACGATAAAACACAGATTTTAGCGCATCTTGACGTGCTTCAAGAATTGTATCCGAGCCTGACTGCCGAGCAATATGACCGAGAACTTGACTTAATGCTACCGCATAATTATAGTCAGTTAGCGGTTTATGCCAACGATAAGTGTATTGCCATATGCGGTATTTGGATCGGTAACAAGCTCTGGATCGGCAAGTATTTAGAGCTTGATAATATTGTGGTATGCACCAGTCACCGCAGCCAAGGCGTAGGGGATTTAATTTTTAAGACTCTTGAGCAAAAGGCAAAAGAGGAAAACTGCAACATGCTCGCGTTGGATTCTTACACCAGTAATTTCAAGGCGCATAAATTCTTTTACAACCAAGGATTTGGTCCCAAGGGGTTTCATTTCATTAAGTTATTGAACCGAGAAGCCGTTCGTTGAATTAGTGACCTTTTGCAGCCAAATAGCGCTCTGCATCTAGGGCGGCTATACAGCCTGTGCCCGCAGCGGTAATGGCTTGACGATAGGTTTTATCGGCGGCGTCTCCGGCTACAAATACGCCAGCAACATTCGTTTTACTCGTGCCTGGTTGCGCATATTTGATGTATCCTGTTTCGTCGAGGTCAATGTAGTCTTGAAAAATGGCTGTATTGGGTTGGTGACCAATTGCTACAAAGAAACCCGTGCAGGTAATTTCGCTTTCTTGGTCGCTACTTCGGTCAATGACGCGGACACCCGTAACGAGCTGACCATCGCCCAAAACCTCTAGTGTCTCTGTATTGAAGCGGATGTCTATGTTTGGTGTGTTTTTGACGCGCTCAGCCATGATTTTTGATGCGCGAAATGCATCACGACGCACCAACATGGTTACTTTCTTGCAAAGTTTGGAGAGGTAGTGAGCTTCTTCGCAGGCCGAGTCTCCGGCACCTACAATGACTACTTCCTGGTTTCTATAAAAGAAACCGTCGCAAACTGCGCAGGCAGAAACGCCTCCACCTAATTTGAGGTATTTTTGCTCGCTTTCAAGACCTAAATATTTAGCACTAGCTCCTGTGGAGATAATTACTGTATCGGCATGGATTTCGTGTCCGTCTTCGGTCCAGCATTTATGGACGCTGCCCGAAAAATCAACTTTGGTAATAAAACCATTTCTAACATCTGTTTCAAATCTTTTTGCTTGCGCTTCGAGCTGCAGCATCATTTCAGGACCAGTTACGCCGTCTGGGTAGCCCGGGAAATTCTCTACTTCATTGGTGGTCGTGAGTTGCCCTCCGGGTTGCATGCCCTGATACATTACGGGTTTCATATCGGCTCTTGCGGCATAAATGGCAGCGGTGTAGCCTGCAGGGCCAGAACCAATAATCAGACAAGAAAGGTGTTCGATTTGACTCATAATGTTTGTTTTTGGCAAAAATAATGCTTTGCGCGTTCTTAATTTGTAACATAGCGTACATTGTTTTGAACGTTTTCTCCACAAAGTAACTTTTCAACAAGTTTTTCGTTGGCAGAAAATAAAATGTATTTTCGCTTACTCAAACTAAATAACTCATGACAAAGAACTTTATTCTGTGTGCCTTTATTGGTCTTTCTATGGTGTCTTATGCTCAAAAGAGCGAGACGGAAGGCCCTGAAAACCTCAATTGGTACCTCAAAGATCCAAAAGCCGACGGTGTCTATGGAACCGGCGCAACCAAAGCCTATGAAATGCTCAATGCTGCAGGCAGAACTTCAACTACAGTCATTGTCGCTGTTATTGACTCTGGTGTAGAGACAGACCACCCCGACTTAAAAAATGTAATTTGGGTCAATGAAGATGAAATTCCTAACAACGGTATCGACGATGACAACAACGGGTACATCGACGACGTTCATGGTTGGTCTTTTTTAGGCGGCCCAACTGAAGATATCGATCAAGAAGCACTGGAACTTGCGCGCATGTACCGTACAGAAACCGAATATTTCAAAGATAAAAAAGCGGAAGACATTCCAAGTGCTGAACGCGTGCGTTTTGCTACCTATGAAAAAATTAAAATTGCTTTTGAAAAAGAAATTTTTGAAAAAGAAAGTTCCGTTCAAAATGTTAGGATGCTTGCAGACTACATGCAGCGCGTTGAACAGCAATCAGGTACGGCCTTTTCTAAAGAAACAAATGCAGCTTTTACACCTACCGATGAAATTGACAAGCGTATCCAAAATCGCATGAAGTCCATTTTACTCAGGATTCCTGCTGAACAGCTCAGCACGGAGGTCGAAGGCGCGCTAAAGTCAATGCAAGGCGCACTAGATATGTCCAAGCGCAATGCCGATTCCATGAGAACTGCCATTGTTGGCGACGACCCGAATGACCTCAGCAACAAAATTTATGGTTGCAACCGCTATGAAGGTCCTGACGCCATGCACGGAACGCATGTTTCTGGAATAATTGCTGCATCAAGAGTTAACGGGATAGGCATCGATGGTATTGCAGACAACGCACGCATTATGGTTCTACGCGCAGTTCCGGATGGAGACGAGCGAGACAAAGACGTTGCAAATGCCATCATTTACGCAGTTGATAACGGTGCAAAGGTTATTAACATGTCTTTTGGAAAATACTGGACTCCTCACAAATTTTATGTGGATGCAGCCATTCAATATGCGTTAAGCAAAGATGTATTATTAGTACACGCCGCTGGCAATGATGCCAAAGACAAAGATATTGAAGATTCCTACCCGACGCGTCGTTTGGATAATCAAACGAATGCACCAAACTGGATCGAAGTAGGTGCGAGCAGCAGTGCTAAAAGCGGCAAAAAAATAATCGCAAACTTTTCCAACTTCGGTTTGAGCACCGTTGATTTCTTTGCTCCTGGTGTAGAGATTTATTCTACAGTACCAGACTACAACTATGAAAACGCGAGCGGAACATCTATGGCTTGCCCGGCCACTGCTGGCGTAGCTGCCATGATTAGAAGTTATTTTCCTGAACTTAGCGCTGCCGAAGTTCGAGAGGTACTGATGAAAACAACGGCAAAATACAGCAAAACGGTAGTAGCCCCTAACGGTGAAAAAGCCAAAATGAAAGACCTATGTATAACGGGTGGTTTTGTAAATGCTGCCAATGCGGTTTCCTATTTACTCGATAAGAAATAACCTTTTCTTTTTCTTATTGTCGAAAGCCGCATGAATTTCATGTGGCTTTCTTTTTAACTTTGCACAAACGTTTTTAAATGAATTTCAACCCTTGGTTGCTCGCTATTTTTGTGGTGGTTATTTTAACGATGCTCGTTATCGATTTGGGCCTCGCGAATAAAAAAACACACCAAATCTCCAATAAAGAAGCGCTTCGCTGGACGCTCATCTGGATTGGTTTATCGATGGGTTTTAGCGCGCTTATTTGGCTGCAAATGGGTTTTTCAAAGTTTGCTGAGTATCAGTCTGCCTATTGGATTGAAGAAGCACTCTCTGTGGACAACATGTTCGTGTTTATCCTGGTCTTTAAGTTCTTTAAATTGGAGGGTAAACTTCAACACCGCGTTTTATTTTGGGGTATTATTGGCGCTTTGATTTTTAGAGCAATTTTTATCTTCTCAGGAATTGGCCTGATCAAACTCACGTATTTACCCTCATTTGAATTATTTGGTTATCAGTTTAGCCTCGATCAAGGTGCGCATGCGCAGCCAGGTTTTTTCTTCCGGCCTAACCTTATACTGACTATTTTTGGGGCTTTCTTGGTGTATGCTGGTATTAAATCGCTAAGCGAAGGAGCTGACGACACACAAAAAGATTTCAATAATAGTTTGGGTGCTCGATTATTGAGAAAGGTCTTTCCGGTTACCAAAAACTACCATGACGCGCACTTTTTTATCAAAAGGGGAACAAAACGCTTTGCAACGAAATTGTTTTTAGTCTTGATGGTCATTGAAACCACCGATCTTATATTTGCTATTGACTCCATTCCGGCCATATTTGCGATTGCGCCGAATGACCCATTGATTCTTTATACCTCGAATATTTTTGCTGTACTGGGTTTAAGATCAATGTATTTTCTGTTGGCAAACTCTATTCATATGTTCTCCAAACTCAAATATGGTTTGGCTTTTATATTGAGTTTTATTGGGCTTAAAATGTTGATTGCTCCATTTTATCATATAGAAGCAAGTATTTCCCTGCTTATCGTTTTAGGTGCTTTGGTTATCTCCGTACTTGCTTCGCTGATTTGGAAAGAAAACACGACCGTTCAATAGTTAATAGCCAAAAGAAATCTTTAAACGATAAAAGACGCGCCTTCTTCGCTTAAACTGACACCCAATCTGAGTTTTGCAAAAAGTTCTCTTCCAAAACCAAACTGTTGGCTTGCTTTTTGTACAGCTGGACGAGCGGCAACAGTTTCTCCCTGAAGCACCTCCAATATACCATTTTCGCTATCTAAGCGCAATTGGTCTCCGGTTTGTATTTTACCGATTAATCCGCCATCATATGCTTCTGGAGTGAGGTGAATGGCAGCAGGTACTTTTCCTGAAGCCCCCGACATACGCCCGTCGGTTACCAAGCCCACTTTGTATCCTTTCTTTTGAAGAATGGTGAGTGCAGGAGTGAGGCTGTGTAGTTCAGGCATACCGTTGAATTTTGGACCTTGAAAAGGCACAACAGCAATGAAGTCTTTGTCTAGTTCACCTCTTTTAAATGCAGCAAGAAGATCAGCTTGTTCATGAAATACAATGGCTGGTGCTTCAACTAGACGGTGTTCTGGCGCAACAGCCGCTGTTTTGATCACAGCTCTACCTAAATTACCCTTGAGTAATTTGATGCCGCCATCTGCAGTAAATGGCTCGTTGGCGGGCCTAATTATCGATAAATTCAAAGATTGTGCGGCACCTTCTTCCCAAACGAGTGCGCTGTCCTTGATTTTAGGCTCTTTGGTATAAGCGCGCAAACCTTTTCCAATGATGGTTTGAACGTCTTCATGTAAAAGTTGATGTTCTAATAGTGTTCTGATCACAAAGCCCATTCCGCCAGCTGCATGGAAATGATTGACGTCAGCTGCACCATTTGGATACATGCGCGTAATGAGCGGCACAATTGCAGATAAATCGGACATGTCGTCCCAATTGATAAGGATGCCCGCTGCTCTGGCTATAGCAATGAGGTGTATGGTATGATTGGTAGAGCCGCCGGTGGCAAGTAGACCAATGATGCCATTGACCACCGTCTTTTCATCAAATAACTTTGCTAAGCTGCGCTCTTTTCCAATTTTTACATTTGCTACGGCTACTTTTACCGCTTCTTTGTTTAAAAGATCGCGTAGCGGCGTATTTGGATTGACAAAACTAGCACCCGGTAAGTGCAGACCCATGATTTCCATGAGCATTTGGTTGCTATTTGCCGTTCCGTAGAAAGTACAAGTACCTGGAGAATGGTAGGAGTCGGATTCACCCTTTAGTAATTCCTCACGTCCAATTTTACCTTCGGCATAAGCTTGTCTTATCTGAGACTTTTCCTCATTGCTGATACCGCTTGGCATTGGCCCACCCGGCATAAAGACAGCAGGTAAGTGACCAAAACGCAGGGCACTCATCAGTAGGCCCGGAACAATTTTGTCACAGATACCTAAATAAAGTGCTGCATCAAACATGTTGTGCGAGAGTCCTATAGCGGAGGAGAGTGCAATTACGTCTCTGCTATATAGCGAGAGTTCCATACCGGGTTGCCCTTGGGTAACACCGTCGCACATGGCGGGTACACCACCGGCAACTTGCGCAACAACACCAAATTCATTGGCATACTGTTTAATGGCTTTTGGATAATCTTCAAAGACCTGATGGGCAGAGAGCATATCGTTATAAGCGGTGATAATTCCTAGATTCGGAATGATATCGGCAGCTAATGCGCTTTTATCGTGCTGGTTACAAGCTGCAAATCCGTGTGCTAAATTACCGCAGTTGAGGGTACTTCTGTGTACGCCTTCTTGAAAGGCAGCGTCAATTTGTTCCAAATATTCTTGGCGTGTTGGCGCACTTCTTTCAATAATACGAGCGGTGATTTCGGCAATTTTGGGATGAATCATGTTGCGGAGGTATAATAAGTTGCTTTGAGGGCTTCTTTGAATTGACCAATGGGTAGGTTAAGGTCAGTGCTATTGTTAAAAATATCTTTTTTCTGAGCACCTGTAAACATTAAATATAACGATTTGGTTCTTCTTAGCACGGGCCCATTGAATGTAATGCGCTGCGCGGGTTCTGAAGGAGCATTCGTATTGGATAGCAAGCTCCTTTCATCAAAGTTTGCCTGTTCAGAAGCGAAGTCATTTGGAAAAATAGAGGCTGTATGGCCGTCGGGGCCCATACCCAAGAGACAAACATCTGGTTCCGTAAAAATACGGTATACTGCTTCACTTTTTTTCAGATTTTCTTCATAGTTGTCAGCATCGACAACCATTGGATGGATGACTACATTTTTTGCTGAATTGGCAGCAATTGTTTCGTTTAGCAATTTATAGTTCGAGAAGGGGCTATCTGCTGCAACAAATCTTTCATCGACAAGACCAATAAAGACCTTACTCCAGTCGATGTCAAATATCGACAACAAACGATAAACACCACTCGGGGTGTTTCCGCCTGAAAGCAGGAGTGTGGCGCTTCCTTTTTGTTGAATAGCACTCGATAAATCTGAGGCAATTTGGGTAGCCAAGGCTTTTTCTAACTGTGCTTTCGAATCAAAAGTGATCATTCTCTCCAGGTTTTGGTGATCCATGATTCGTGGTCTTCTAGGATGTCGTCGCCAGGGCCCCAGGTACCCGCCTCGTAAAGTACGTTTGGCATGTTTGAGCTCTTCCAGCTGCTTGTAACAGATTCGATCCAAGTCCAGGCGGCTTGTAGTTCGTCTTGACGCATAAAAAGCGTTTGGTTACCGCGAATCACATCCACAATTAAACGCTCGTAGGCCTCCGGGAATCGTTCTTTAAAGGAGTCTGTAAAATCGAGTTTAAGTGCAATAGGCTTGTAGCGATAACCACCTGGGCCAGGGATTTTGGTCATTTGAATGAGCTCGATGCGTTCCTCTGGTTGTAGGCGTATGATCAGTTTGTTGTTGTTGAGTTTTTCTTTTGATGGGAAAATATTATGCTTTACCTCTTTAAAATTGATGACAATTTCTGAATACCGTTTGATCATGCGCTTTCCTGAGCGCAACAAAAATGGAACGCCTTTCCAACGCCAGTTGTCTACATAGGTTTTGATGGCAACAAAGGTCTCTGTTTTGGAATCGTACTTTTCGATGTCTTCTAGGTAGCTATTCACCTGAATACCGTTGGATTTGCCGCGGGTGTATTGTCCTTTAACGGTATCGCGCTCCACGGTTTTTTTGTTGAGCGGGCGAAGTGCTTTCAGTACTTTAAGTTTTTCGTTGCGCACTTCATCGGCCTCGAGGGCAACAGGGGGTTCCATTGCAACCAAACACAAAAGTTGGAGCAAGTGATTTTGCACCATGTCGAGTAGTGCTCCCGATTGATCATAATAGGAAGCTCTTTTTTCCACACCTAAGCTTTCGGCGACTGTTATTTGTACACTCTCAATATTTTCTGCATTCCAGGCGCGTTCAAAAAGGTTGTTTGCAAAGCGCAATACCATGAGGTTTTGAACGGTTTCTTTACCCAAATAGTGGTCAATTCGGTAAATTTGGTGCTCCTCAAAGGCTTGGGTAATTTCTGCATTGATGGCATTTGACGAAGCCAAAGAGTGCCCAAGAGGCTTCTCTAAAACAACCTTGCTTCGCTCGTTGACTAAACCACAAGCTTTTAATGTTTGGGTAATGGGACCAAAAGCGGAGGAGGGCGTTGAATAATAATAGATATTTTGTCTTTCCGGAAATTGCTCAATATAATTTTTCAGTTCGGTATAGGCCTCCGGAAGTGGGGCTTCTGCCTTAATGATGACTAATTTTTTGAGGAATTTTTCGATCTCTTCTCGGCTATATTTGTGGTGGTCACTCACTTCTAAGAAAGGAATGAGCCGATCGTGAAACGCTTTGATATTAGGGTCTCTTCTGGTAATGGCAATAACGTTGTAAGGCGTATTGAGCTGCCCATCTAAATCTCGATGAAAAATAGCAGGTAATATTTTGCGTATGGAAAGGTCTCCGTCACCGCCAAAAACAACAATATTAAAAGGCTCGAAACGTTCTTGATGGGGGTTGTGATTAGTGTGGGCTTTCATGCCATTTGGGTTTAGTATGTGTCAAATTTACACTAAGTAATAATAAAAAGCAATTAAAAAAATTAAATTTAGCAACCTATCTTTGTTTATAACGTTTGAAAACCAATGAGAGTTTTTTTCTTTTTAATTTTTACTGCTAGTGCGCTATTTATCAATTATTTGCAGGCACAAACCTATGTCTTTGGCCAGCTTTCGGGCTCGCCTTTGATGAGCACTACAGGTTGGAATCTCAATGGCAACGCCACCATCGGAGACACCCCTGGTGACGTCGATAATTTTCTCAATGAGCTTGTTTTGACCAACACATTTGGTAACCAATCAGGGGGTATATTTTACAATACGCCAATCAACCTTTCTGTATGTCAGAAATGGACCGTCGAATTCGACTACAGAATTTGGGGCGGGAGCGCTGCCGATGGCTTGGCTTTTTGCTTTTTAAGTGTACCACCTACCGGATTTGTGAGCGGAGGAGGTGTTGGGATTCCTGGAACAGCAAATGGTTTAAAGGTGGTGTTAGACACCTGGAACAACTGCGGTGGCCCGAACCCTGAATTACAGATCTACAGCGGAATTGGTTACGACGAATGTGCAGCTGGTATCGTTAAACTCGAAAACAATACTGGCAACTTGAACTTCGTCAGAAGCAATTCGTATCAGCCAGCCAAAATCACCTATGACAACGGCTTAATCACCCTATTTATCAATAATATACAATACCTAACGGCCAATTTTCCAGTGGGCTTCACAGGCTACATGGGTTTTACAGCGAGTACAGGTGGTGCAAACGACCAACACTCGATTCGAAACGTCATCATTTACACCGACCAGGCACAGTCGAACGCCGGTGTTGATGTTACTACTTGTTCTAATGAAGCCGTTACTATTGGTGCTGCAGCCGTTGCAGGCCAGGTTTATTCTTGGACCCCCGCAACCGGCTTGTCGTCTGCCACCGCAGCCAATCCGGTGGTATCAATGCCAAACACAACCGGAGCGCCAATTACCCAAACCTATACCGTCACATCCTCTTTGGCAAGTGCCCCAGGTTTGTGCCCCACAACCGATCAAATTGTAGTAACCATTCAACCTGAATATTCCTTGACGAGTAATCAAAGTTCATGTTCGGGGCAGTATACGTTTAACGGACAAGTGCTAACCCAGCCTGGTCTATATAACGATACGCTAACTACTATTCATGGTTGTGATTCTATTGTAACACTCAATCTTACGCTAGGGTCTACTCCGGTTATCAGTGCTGGGCAAGACCTCACCGTTTGTTCAGGAGAGCCTGCACTTATCGGTTCTTTTCAGCAGGCTGGACTCTCGTATAGTTGGTCTCCCGCAAGCGGCTTAAGTGCCGTAAATATGGCCAATCCAACGGCACAATTAAGCAACATCAATACGGGTTGGCCAATTGTTCAAACCTACACGCTCACCGTTACAGATACCTCCAATACTATGGCTTGCACTGCCACCGACCAAATAGATGTTACTATTTTACCTGCTTATCAAACACTGATTCAAGATACCCTTTGTAATGGCGGTCCGTTTGTCTACAACGGGAATACCTACGCCCAGACTGGAGTGTACATAGATTCATCCTTGACGACGGGGGGCTGCGATTCTATAACCACTATTCAAATCGCCATTTCGCAAATACCTGTCTTTGACATCAATGATACACTCATTTGTTTAGGCGCACAGGTCGATATTGTACCCGTAAGCAACTTCAGTAACATTACCTATGCCTGGCTGGCTCAAAACGCAGCGCTGCCAATTGTTAGTCCGCAACTCGTTGTGAGCCCTTCCCAAACAACTACTTACCAAGTAACTGCAATTGACACACTATTGTGCAATTACACTGATAATTTTACGATCGTTGTAGCACCGTTGCCCCTTATGAATCTCAATGCCAACGCCACAACTTTGTGTGCCTATGATACCTTGTTACTCAATGCAACAGGTGCTCCAAGTTATGCATGGAGTGGTCCGGTAGCTTTAAGCGCTGGATCAGCTCAGCAAGAAGTCATTTCAGCGCTTACAGGAGTGTACCAAGTGGTTGGAACCAGTGTGGAGGGTTGCCAAGACAGCGTCAATTTATCAATTATTGTTCATCCGGCTCCGCTTGTAGAATTAACGCCAGATCAAGGAATTTGCCCAAGTTTTTCTGCAACTTTAGAGGTAAGTGGCGCAACAACATATACTTGGAATGAACCATTATTAAGTGGAACTACAATACAGGTAAGCCCTTCCCAAACCACGCTTTATACTGTTGTTGGAGCCAATATTTTTGGTTGTATTGATTCTGCAAATACAACAGTCACTGTTTACCCGCAGCCCAGCGCTAATTTTACAGCAAGCCCGCTGATCCTCACCAATGATGATCCTACTGTATCTTTTTCATCTAATGCAGTAAATGCAAGTTCTAGTATTTGGGATTTTGGGGATGGAACCATCCTTGAAAGCAGTCAAAACCAATTTGATTACACGTATCCTTTTGTAGAAGATCAAACATATACTGTAACGCTCAATGTGGAAAGTGCAGAAGGCTGTACGGCAGAGAGTCAGGTGCAAATTCAAATCAAAGGAGGCATCATTTATTATATTCCGAATACATTTACTCCCGATGGAGATGCATTAAATAATGTTTTTCACCCTATTTTTACGTCAGGTTTTGACCCACAAAATTACCACCTGACCATCTTTAATAGATGGGGGCAAGTCGTGTTTGAATCCTATGATCCAAAAGGCGGTTGGGATGGTAAAATAGATATTTATGACGCTCCTGAAGGAACCTACACTTACAGTATTGATTTTAAAACACTCAATACCGATGAAATAATCAATGTATCGGGGCATGTAACTCTTTTGCGTTAAGCTTATGGTAAAAAGTATACTAAGTTCACTTCTCATTTTTCTGATCTGCATTCAAAATAGTCATGCGCAATCTATCGGAGGAATCGTTAATACCTATGCAGCTGTAACCAACATGACTGCAAACAGTGTAACGGTTAACAGTACTGCAGGTTTTTCAGTCTCGGATCGAGTGTTGCTGATTCAAATGAAAGGCGCCACCATCAATCAAACGAATACAGCTAGTTTTGGGCAAATTGTGGCGCTTGGTTCGGCAGGCAATTTTGAATTCACCAATATTGCAGCTATCAATGGCAACATCATTACTTTTGTTTCCAATCTATGTAAGCCGTTTTCAGTAACTGGAAAAGTACAGCTTATACGCGTTCCCGTCTACAATCAAGCAACTATAAACGCGGTCGTTACCTCGAGCCCTTGGAATGGAACAACAGGAGGAGTAGTTGCCATAGAAGCCACAACAAGCATTACTTTTAATAACATGATCGATGTCAGTGGCAAAGGATTTGTTGGCGGAGGCGTTACTACAGGTTGGTTTGCATGCAATGACCCCAATTTTTCAAGCCCCGGCACTTCCGCAGGTAAAAAAGGGGAAGGAATTGCCGCAGCACCCCTTAATTTAGACGGTAATAGGGCGCCACTTGCCAATGGCGGCGGTGGCTCGAATTCAGGCAACCCAGGAGCGGGCGGTGGTTCTAATGGCGGCGCAGGCGGCCGAGGCGGCAATCAATTCTCAGGATCTTGCCCGGTCAATACGTCATTTGGCATGGGAGCTTATGCCTTGCCTTATGCTACGTACAGAGCATATCTTGGCGGCGGCGGCGGCGGCGGGTATAAAGACAATGGGCTGAATGCTACCGAAGGTTCCAATGGTGGAGGTATTGTTTTTATTATTACGCCGACAATTATAGGCAACAACCAACAAATTAACGCAAGCGGACTCAACGTTATTGGCAATACCAACTCAGAAGGAGCCGGTGGGGGTGGTGCCGGGGGTTGTGTTTATCTTTTGACCCAAACGATCAATACCAATTTAACGATTGACGTAAAAGGCGGTAATGGCGGTAACATCTTAAGTACCCTTTGGTCCTCAGCTTGCCATGGTCCAGGTGGGGGTGGCGGTGGTGGTGCAATTGTTTTTCAGCAGGCAGCACTACCCCCAAATGTTTCACCAATTGTAACTGCCGGAACCCCTGGGTCGGTATTGCACACAGGACCAGCTTGTGCAGGTTCGAGCTTTGGTGCTCAGGCTGGCGCACCAGGCACACTTGTATACAATTACACAACACCTTCGCCAGGTAACCCGCCCAATCTAGGGCCAGATACCCTCATTTGCGCTGGAACAGCGCTAACGCTACAACCCGATACATTGTATTCCTCCTATTCATGGAGTTCTGGTGCAACAACATCGAGTATAACAGTGAATACTCCGGGTGTGTATTGGCTAGATGTGCCGAGCGGTTGCGGTTTGGCAAGAGATTCAATTGTGGTTTCGGTTCAAACACCTGTTGTAGATTTAGGTCCTGATACTTATCATTGCTTAGGTGATTCTAGTCTATTACAAACCACAGGTTCATACGCTTCTTATTTGTGGTCCACTGGTGCCAGTACTGCCACTATTTTTGTGCAGAATGCAGGTATTTACACCTTAAACATTACGGATAGCTTGGGATGTGTGGCTCAGGATCAAATCAATATTTCAGTTTTACAACCGGATACAAGCGCTTCTAATCTGAGTCTCTGCATAGGCACAAGTTTTTCTTTTTACGGACAAAATATCACCTCAGCTGGTATTTATCAAGCTACTTTGAGTAACAACTTCGGCTGTGATTCGTTGGTCTATTTAAATGTGGCAATGGAGGCCGATACCACCTTGCTTTCCATGACAATTTGTGCCGATTCAACATTGAATTTCAATGGATTGTCCATCACAATCCCTGGAGTATACACCGTACATTTGAACAATCAAAATGGATGTGACTCTATGGTGGTTTTGACGCTTCAAGAATGGGCCTTACCCGTTGTGACTGTTGCCGATACTTTTGTTTGCGCCAATACCTGTGTAGATCTTATTCCTACCGGGGCACTGTTTTATAATTGGAATATTCCACAAAATACAAATGGGAGTATTACAGTTTGCCCAAGTGAAACAACTACTTATTCGCTTACCGGAACAGATGTAAATGGTTGTACATCTTTGCCCGAACAAGCTACCGTTCAGATAGATCCTATTCCAGTACCCAACTTTTACATTGACCCTGACCAAGTCGAAATCGATAACCCAACGATTACAATTTATAATGTAACTGTTGGTAATTTAAACCATCAATGGAGCATAAACGGAAGTACATTTGAAAATTCAAATAGTAGTTTTAATGCTCAACTTCCTTTTCAAGAAGGAACATACAATATTCTATTAGTAAGTTCTACAGACTTAGGTTGCACAGATTCGCTTTTACTCACAGCAACGGTAATGAACAATATTGCTGTATATATACCCAATACCTTTACGCCAGATCAGAACGAGTTCAATACGGTCTTTTTCCCTGTTTTTTCAACGGGATTCACACCAAAGGGCTATACTTTTACGATTTATAACCGTTGGGGCGAGGAAATTTTCTTTAGTCAAGATCCTGGTGCGTTTTGGGATGGTGCTATGGCCGACGGAACCGATTGCCCAGATGGCGTATATAATTACATGATTGAATACCAAGAAATCGAAAAAGGTGAGCCCAAGCGTATTTTAGGTTTTGTTCATTTGATACGATAAAAAAAAGCCCTGGATTTCCCAGGGCTTTCAACAATTGGTTCCATTGATATAATCAATATTCATCTTCATTAAAGAGAAAGTCTTCTCTTGAAGGATAGTCAGGCCATATTTCTTCGATGCTTTCATACATATCGCCTTCGTCTTCGAGGTCTTGAAGGTTTTCTACAACCTCAAGCGGTGCGCCCGTGCGAATTGCAAAATCGATAAGTTCTTCTTTGGTGGCAGGCCACGGTGCGTCTTCAAGGTAGGAGGCAAGTTCCAGTGTCCAGTACATAAGTCAATAATTTAGTTTATTTTTTGGCAAAAGTAATTTTTATTTCCAAAATTCCAAGTACCTAATAAAAAAACAAGATAAAATTAATGTCGGGGAGTCCAGGTATGTTCGCTGACACCAAGATCTAAGCTGATTTTTCTCGATAACATGAATAGGTAGTCACTCAAACGATTCAGGTAGGTGAGCACCAATGCTTCAACACCTTCTAATTCATCTAAGATCACGGCCATTCGTTCTGCTCTTCTGCATATGCACCGCGCCACATGTGTGTGGGCACTTATGGCGTGTCCGCCTGGTAGAATAAATGCTGTAAGCGGCGCCAGCGCTTCATCCATTGCATCCATCCAGTTTTCGAGTTTTTCAATATCGGCCTCTAGTAGGTCTGGTAATTGCATCTTGGATTTTTCAGGGTCAGCTGCCAAATGTGAGCCAATGGTAAATAGACGGTCTTGAATTTCTTGTAATTGAAGAATATAAAGGTTGTCAATAGGCATGGTACTGACAAGGCCAATGTAAGAATTGAGTTCGTCTACAGTTCCGTAGGCTTCTATGCGCACATCTCCTTTGGAAACCCGTGTACCTCCGATAAGGCCTGTACTGCCTTGGTCTCCTTTTTTGGTATAAATTTTCATGGTAATGATTTAGGCAAAATTGGAAAGAAGTGTGCTTAACTCTTGCTCAGAATAACGCATTTGCAGCAGTTTGTTCATGACATTTTCAACAATGCTATCCGGACAAGAAGCTCCAGAAGTTAGTACAATTCTAACGTTCTTTTTGGATGGAAAAAAGTGAGCGGTTTGCTGCAATTGTTTGGTGTGGAAATTGAAATGCTGAATATGGTCAGGTGTAATTTCTGTGGTGTCTTTGATATAGTAGGTTGTAAATTTCTGCTCGAGCAATTCGACCAAATGACTGGTGTTGGAACTATTATAACCACCGACCACTAATGCAAAATCTGCATTTTGCGCCAATAAACCTAGCGTAGCTGATTGGTTGTCATTGGTGGCATAACAAAGAGTGTCTCGGGTATCAGCCATATGATTTTTGATGTTGCTGTCCCCGTATAGCGCTATATAACAAGACCTAAGATAGTCGGTAATTTCTTGTGTTTCAGAGGCCAGCATGGTTGTCTGGTTGACAACACCTATTTTTTGAAGGTCTTTTTGAGGGTCAAAACCCTTGCTCATTTTTCCTTCAAAAAAGTCAAAAAAGGCGTCGTGTGTTTGCGCACCTTTGATCACTTGAGCTAAAAACTGCGCTTCTTGCATATTTTTGATGATCAAGGCCGGACCATTTGCAGTAGCATGTGAAAAAGTAGCGCGTGTTTCTTCGTGGTCGTGCTTGCCATGTATAATAATTGTATGGGCAGTTTCGCCAAGTTTTTCGGAGCGGTTCCATACCTTTTCTACAAATGGACACGTGGTGTTGTAGGTATGAATATCGAGCCCTAGGTCTTTGAGTTGTTGTTCGATGGCTAGGGTCGTGCCAAAGGCAGGAATGAGAACGATGTCGTCGCTGCGTAGCGTGGAAAAGGGAATGAGCTGATTACCTTGCGTATCTTGCAAAAATTGGATGCCATTTGCAATGAGGTCTTCGTTTACTGCTGGATTGTGAATCATTTGACTCAGTAGAAAAATGCGTTTACCAGGGTTTTCTTGCAGGGCCTTGTAGCTGCGCTCGATGGCGTTTTCTACGCCGTAACAAAATCCAAAATGACGGGCAATAAGAAAGGTGAGCTCACCAATTTGAAGTACGGACGGCGTAAAATCTTTTTTGCGTGGATCTTCAACCTTGCGCTGCGCTTTGATTTTACTCAAAATTGGCGAGCGGTAAAACGTAGGTACTTCAAATTGCTTCATACGGCTTTAACACTTATGGTGAGTCTTTGGTTCGGTTCAGTTGCTGAGCTTGCCTGGATATTGCTCGAGTGCAACGCGCAAACAAGCTACCGCTGCTTTGAGATGTTCTTGGTTGAGAACATAGGCGATGCGCGCTTCTTGAAGCCCAGCTCCTGGGGTTGCATAGAATCCGTTGGCTGGTGCCATCATGACGGTTTGACCTTCAAATTCAAATTCCTCGAGCAACCACTGGCAAAAATGTTCCGCATTAGCTACCGGAAATTGAGCAAGGCAGTAAAATGCGCCACTTGGCTTTGGGCAAAATACACCAGGAATACTATTGAGTCCATCTACCATGATGTTTCGGCGCGCAACATATTCGGCAACGACCTCCTCAAAATAGCTTTGTGGGGTGTCTAGGGCTGCTTCTGCTGCAATTTGATCTACCGTTGGAGGAGATAGGCGCGCTTGACCAAATTTAAGCGCAGCAAGCATAAATTCTTGGTTTTTAGAAATGAGGGCGCCAATTCGGGCACCACACATGGAATATCTTTTAGAGACAGAGTCGATCATGACGACATTTTGATCGATTCCTTCTAAATTCATCGTGGAAAGAGGTTGGGCACCATCGTAGCAAAATTCTCGATAGACTTCATCTGCAAACAAATAGAGGTCGTGTTTTTGAACGATGTCGCGGAGTTGCTCGAGTTCTTCTTTGGTATAGAGGTATCCAGTAGGGTTTCCTGGATTACAAATCATAATAGCTTTGGTTTTAGCTGTAATTTTTGCTTCGATTTGTGCCACCGGTGGCAAGGCAAAACCGTTGGCAATGTGCGCAGTTACCGGCACCACCTTCAGGCCAGCCATGACGGCAAAACCATTGTAGTTGGCATAAAACGGTTCGGGAATAATGATTTCATCGCCTGGATTACATGCCGTCATGAGTCCAAAGACGAGTGCTTCGGAACCTCCTGTAGTAATCATGATATCTTCGGTTTTTACCGGAATACCTTGTTTTTGATAGCTTAAGGCTAATTTTTTTCGATAGGACTCAAACCCAGCTGAATGGCTGTATTCAAGTACTTTTTGATCGAGGTTATGAATGGCGTCAAGGGCAGTTGCTGGGGTTTCGATATCGGGTTGCCCAATGTTTAAGTGGTATACAGTTTTGCCCGCTTTTTTAGCGGCTTCCGCGTAAGGAACCAATTTGCGAATTGGAGAGGCGGGCATTTCGATGGCTTTGTGAGCTAGTGAAGGCATTTATTCTAATTTAGTGCTCAAAATTAATCAATCTTTTTTGCTGAATTTTTTATTTGTTGACAAATAATATATATATTCGCTGTATAAATTTAAAAAGTCGCCTATAGATCAATTTTACCTTTAACCGCCGAAATACATTTCAGCACAAAAGCGTAAATTATGATTTTAGCTCAATCAAGCGACTCTCAGCTCATTAAATTTTATGTTGCCGGTAATGAAGATGCCTTTGCTCAATTATTGCATCGCCATCAAGAGGCTATTTTTAAGTTTATCTACAATAAACTAAAAGATACAGATCTTGCCAACGACCTCTTTCAAGAGACTTTCGTTAAAGTGATACAAAAGCTCAAGCTAGGCGCTTATCAAGAGGAAGGAAAGTTTTTACCTTGGGTTTTGCGCATTGCGCACAATTTGGTTATTGATCATTTCAGAAGACAGACCAAGCACCGAATGATCTCCGAGCGTCATTCTTGGTCTGAGGACTACAATATATTCCACAAAATTTCTAGCGATGATCCCAATTTTGTGCAAGCAACGACTGCCGAAGAAATTGCCGAACAACTCCATGTTTTAATGGCGCATCTTCCTGAAAGTCAAAGAGAAATGATTTACATGCGCTTATTCGAAGAGCGTTCATTTAAAGAAATCTCTGAATCTGAAGGTGTGAGTATCAATACAGCACTTGGAAGAATGCGTTATGCTTTGCTCAATTTGCGTAAAATGATCGATGAACACGCGCTTACAATGGAGCTTTCTTAGTCCAATTCAAATTTGCTGTGTATCTTTGTCATACACGTTTGAATTATGTTTGAGAATCTTACCGATAAGTTTGAAAGAGCCTTTAAAGTCCTCAAAGGGCAAGGTCAAATCACCGAAATTAATGTTGCCGAAACGCTCAAAGAAGTACGCCGTGCACTCTTAGATGCTGATGTCAGTTTCAATACCGCGAAGCATTTTACCAATATTGTTAAAGAAAAGGCACTAGGTAGAGACGTTTTGAACGCGGTTTCTCCTGGGCAGCTCATGATCAAAATTTGCCATGAAGAGCTCATTGAACTCATGGGGGGCAACGAGGTGGAAATCAACCTAAAAGGCGCGCCTGCTATTATCCTGATGTCAGGCTTGCAAGGTTCAGGTAAAACAACTTTTACGGGTAAACTAGGGGCTTATCTCAAAAATAAAAAAGGTAAAAAAGTATTGCTTGTCGCTTGCGATGTATATCGTCCGGCTGCTATCGATCAACTTCATGTACTCGGCGAGCAACTGTCCATTGAAGTTTTTTCCAACAAAGAAGAAAAAAATCCAATTGCGATTGCGCAAGCTGCTATTGCCCATGCCAAAAGCAATGCATATAATGTTGTATTGGTCGATACCGCAGGTCGTTTGGCGGTCGATACACAAATGATGGATGAAATTGCGGGGCTCAAAGAAGCCTTACAACCTTCAGAAACACTATTTGTAGTTGACTCCATGACCGGCCAAGACGCCGTTAATACAGCCAAAGCCTTTAATGAGCGCATCAATTTTGATGGCGTAGTGCTCACCAAACTCGATGGCGATACCCGCGGTGGTGCTGCGCTTTCCATCAAGGCAATCGTCAACAAACCGATTAAGTTTGTCGGTACTGGAGAAAAGATGGACGCCCTAGATGTCTTCTATCCAAAAAGAATGGCAGACCGCATCCTCGGTATGGGCGACGTCGTATCCTTGGTAGAACGCGCTCAAGAACAATTCAGCGAAGAGGAAGCGCGTCGTTTGCAAAAGAAAATCATGAAAGATCAGTTCGATCTCAATGACTTCTTAGCACAGCTCCAACAAATCAAAAAAATGGGCAACGTCAAAGACCTCATGGGCATGATCCCGGGAATGGGTAAGGCTATGAAAGACGTCGACATTCCAGACGATGCTTTTAAAGGAATAGAAGCCATCATTCTCTCCATGACGCCAAAAGAACGCGCGAATCCAGGTTTACTTAATCCATCGCGCAAAAATCGCATTGCTCAGGGTAGCGGCACCAATATTCAGGATATTAACAAACTGCTCAAGCAATTCGAAGATATGCGCAAAATGATGAAGCTCATGAGTAATCCGCGCAACATGATGGGCATGATGAGTAAGCTCAAAGGAATGGGCGGAATGCCAGGAATGTAATACAAATGGCAAGTCAAAATCCAGCAGATTGGTATGAATCTAAGCCGGTACTTGAAAAAGTAAAAGTCCGCAGTAATTGGGGGCTAACGCTTTTTTCGGTCTTGTTATTTGCACTGAGTTTTTTATATCTGTTTGCCGATGAGCTCGACTTTATCTTTTATCTGGTTTTGGTTCTTTTCCTCCATGAATCTGGGCACTACCTTCTCATGAAACTATTTAATTACCAAGATTTGCGCATGCTTTTTATTCCGCTGATGGGTGCTTTTGTTCAGGGAAGCAAAAAACATTATTCGCAAAAGGAAAGTTTTTTAGTGATTGTAGCGGGTCCTTTTCCTGGTGTCGTTTTTGGTTTAATTCTTTTGTTCTTGGCTAACCAATACCAGCAAACATGGCTCCTCGAATTGAGCTTTTTGTTTTTATTTTTAAACGTCATCAACCTTTTACCTATCGATCCTTTGGATGGCGGGCAATTATTTAAATTATTTGTGCGTCAAAAACGCGACCTTTTTTTGCTGCTTTTTGCTTTATTATCCTCCTTACTCATGATCAGTGTTGGCTATTTAATCGATAGTTGGATTCTTCTCGCGTTCGGATTATTGATGTCCTTTAAAGTGCGGAGTTTTCAGCGCAATTATCAACTCAGACAAATTTTAGATCAACAAGGCATTGACTACGAACTCAATTACGAAGATCTTTCAGATCAAGATTACCATCGGTTAAAAACTGTTATTTTAGAGGAGAACCCAAAACTCAAAAGCATGCATGATGCACACGGAGCTGCCGTCCAAGAAGTAGTAGCCAGTCATGTCAACGCTGTATTATCCGTTCCAATTACCAGAGACGCAAGCCTATTATTTCGAATCTTACTTGTTTGCAGTTGGTTACTTCTTATTAGTTTGCCCGTCTTTTTGTTAATTGGCCCATTTTTGGATTTCACTTGGTATTTTGAAACGCTTTAAAGTCACTCTTCTTTCTTTCTTTTTTGCGGCACTGACCAGTAATAGTTTTGCGCAGTGTGAGCAAGTATTGGTGAGTGGTAAAATTCTGGATACCCTGCGCTTGCAAAATTTCTACAATCTAATGGTGGTCAATAAAACAACCGGAAGAGGGGTGTTTGGGCAGCCCAATGGCCATTTTAGTGTGTATGCCAGCACAGGAGATTTAGTTGCGTTATCTACCAAAGGGTATCCGGTGTATCAATTTGTAGTGAAGCCAGACGAAAACTGCCAATCCAAAATTTTAGCCTACGTCGAGCGCTTGCCGCAAGAGGTCCCAGACATCATCGTAAGACCACTAAAAACCCTCGAGCAAATAAAAGAGGAGCGCGAAAACCTGGCACTTCGCGAAACACGAATGGTAACGGGTGTCAACGCTTTGGAGAGCCCAATTACAGCCTTGTACCAAGCCTTTTCTAAGAAAGAGCAAAACAAACGCTGGATTGCCGAGCAGCAATACAAAGATGATCAGCGCCGAATTGTACAAGAATTACTGAGGTTGTATGTTGCTTTTGACATCATCGACCTCACAGAAACCGAATTCGATGCGTTCATTACGTTCCTGAATATCGATGAGCAGTTCATCAAAACGGCAACTGAAATGGAACTTATCCTATTTATCAAGGATAAATACGATCATTTTAGAAGATTGTAGGTGGAGCTACCGGTAAAGAAAGTTTATTTCTTTACTATACAAAAGAATTTATTTCTTCCATAATACGAAGGGCCAAAGCGCTGGCTTTTTCTTCTGATGCCGATTCTGCATAAATACGAATAATTGGCTCGGTGTTGCTCTTTCTTAAATGCACCCATTCTTTGTCAATATAGATTTTCACGCCGTCGGTGGTGTCTACCTCAAACGCTTCATATTTCTTAGCCATCAGAACCAAGAGCTCGTCTACGTTGGTAGTAGGAGCTAAGTCTATTTTGTTTTTGGAAATGACATAGTTTGGATAGCTGGCTCTTAATACGGTCATGCTTAATTTTTTGTGTGCTAAATGACTTAAAAATAAAGCTATTCCAACAAGGGAGTCACGGCCGTAATGAAGTTCGGGATATATGATTCCACCGTTTCCTTCGCCACCGATTACTGCGCCAATTTCTTTCATTTTAACCACCACATTTACTTCGCCTACCGCTGCTGCTTCATAGCGCAATCCACGCATTTCTGTAATGTCTCTGAGTGCCCGTGTAGAGGATAAGTTAGAAACGGTTGGTCCGGGTGTATGCGCGAGTACGTAGTCGGCAACGGCAACTAAGGTGTATTCTTCGCCGAACATGCTGCCGTCTTCACAGACCAAAGCCAAGCGATCAACGTCGGGGTCTACGGTGATGCCCAAATGTGCACCTTTTGTTTGGACGAGGCTAGAAAGTTCGGTAAGGTGCTCTGGTAGAGGCTCAGGGTTGTGCGGAAAATGCCCAGTGGGTTCGCAATAGAGTTCTTCAATTTCAAGAACGCCAAGCGCGCGCAAAAGCGCAGGAACAAAAGTACCACCAGTAGAATTAACGGCGTCTACCACCACT
Source organism: Flavobacteriales bacterium UBA952 (assembly GCA_002293185.1). Taxonomy (GTDB): domain Bacteria; phylum Bacteroidota; class Bacteroidia; order Flavobacteriales_D; family Crocinitomicaceae; genus UBA952. Next base: position 102,450 of record DBCS01000004.1, read on the forward strand.
TTAAATTGAGCAGCAGCAATGGCTTTGGCATCTACCAAAGGTAAATTCAAGATGGCATTGATGTGTTGATCTAAGTAGGTTTTGTTTGGCGTGATTTTTCCTAGGTCGTCAACTTCGGCAAAATTAAAGGCTTCGTCTGCGGCAATTTGTAGCAAAGCCTCGCCCTCCGCACCGGAGATAAATTCACCTTTTGAGTTGAGGAGTTTAAGCGCGTTCCATTGTTTGGGATTGTGGCTTGCTGTCAAAATAATGCCACCTTGCGCACCTTCCATTGGTACCGCTATTTCTACTGTAGGGGTGGTAGATAGCCCAAGGTCAATAATATCGATGCCGAGTCCGACAAGTGTTTGTTGGACCAAGCTGGCAATCATGGGGCCTGAAATGCGGGCATCTCTTCCAATCACTACTTTGAGTCTTTTACCCGGGTATTGTTGTTGCAGCCATGTTCCGTAAGCTGCTGCAAATTTGACGGCATCGATAGGCGTGAGGCCGTTGTCAACAGCGCCGCCGATGGTGCCGCGAATGCCAGAGATGGATTTGATGAGTGTCATGAAAGTTTGTTTTGAAGCATTTGAAGTACAGCAACCATGGCTTCGGTGCCTTTATTGCCATGTTGGCCACCCGATCGGTCTAGCGATTGTTGTTCAGTGTTGTCGGTGAGTAAGCAAAACCCAACGGGCTTGTCGTATTTAAGCATGACATCCATGAGGCCGTGAGTAGTACCACTGCACACAAAATCAAAATGACGGGTTTCGCCTTGAATAACCACGCCAATGGCTAGTACACCATCAATATGCTGCTGCTGGCAAAGCTGTTGAGCGCCTAAGGGCAACTCAAAAGCACCTGGAACATTCAGAATGGTGCGTAGACTGGCTTTTTGGCCAATAGTATCAAGTACATCAATTGCGCCTTTTAATAGGCGTTCGGTAATGTGCCCGTTCCATGCAGAAACAACAATGCCGATTCGAAAATCGGCACAGTTTATTAATGTTGATGGATCAAAGGCAGAGAGGTCTTTACCTGCTGTGGCCATAAGCTCATTTATTTAGTTGCGCATCGAGCGATGTAACGATCGATGGTTTTGGTGCTTGCGTAATTTGGATAGTCGTCTTTGATGCGTTGATAGTGAACTGCTGCATCTGCTTTTTTATTGAGCTGCTCACAAACCAAACCTGCTTTAAACAAATACATTGGGGTTGTGAATTCGTTGTCTTCTTTATCTGCAGCTTGCGTGTATGAAGAGAGCGCATCGTTGTATTTTTTAAGTTGGCTGTAGCAGTCTCCTTGTAGGCCAATGCTCATGGTAGAAACATAAGTGTCTTTTAAGTTTACACCATCTAACATATTGAGTGCAGCTGAAAATTTACCTTTTTCCATGTATTGCGTTGCAAGGAGGTATTGTGCTATTTCACCACCTGTTTTGCCGTCGTTGCTCTTCACAAAAGGTTCTAAAACACGAATTGCTTGATCTGTAGAGTCTTTAGTGATGTAGTTGAGCGCAACCCACCAGCCGTCATTGGATTTTTCATTAGCTGGCCCCCAAATGAATTGGCGGTAAGAGAAATAAACCACCACTGCAGCAATTAAACCACCAATGATATATGTGCCAAGTTTGAAACTTTTGTTGGTATTGAATTTGTTTTTAAGGTCTTCGAAGCTCAATTGCTCTATCATAATCGAATTTTTTGAAACGCAAATATAAATCATTTTAGCAAATGAATTGCTTATTTTTGCGCTATGTTTCTACTCAAAAACACTCCTTTTTCATTCCTACTCCTTATTTTTTGGGTTTCAGGTGCACTTTGTCAGGCGCAAAACACCATTAGTGTCACCGGTAAGGTGCTTTCTATCGAACAAGGTAAAGCATTAGAATATGTGTCTGTTAAGCTCTTTCAAGCGGCAGATTCTTCTTTTCAAAAGGGCGTGTTTAGCGGCGCTGATGGTCGTTTTTCTATCAGTTTAAACCCCGGTAGCTATTATTTGCAACTCAGTTTAGCTGGATATGAAAACGAATTCATTGAAGCCTTTGAACTTAAACCAAGTCAAGCTAATTTTCATTTGGGTACAATCCGCATGCAACTTCCCAAAACACAACAAGTGAAAGACATCGTTGTACAAGGCCAAAAAGAAGTCATGGAAGCCGGTTTTGATAAGAAAGTTTATAACGTCGCAGAAGATTTAAATGTCAGTGGAGGTACAGCCAATGACATTCTCAATCGCTTGCCATCTGTTGAAGTGGATCAAGATGGGGGTGTTTTATTGCGCGGACAAGGGAGTGTAACAATATTAATCGATGGGCGGCCAAGTTCCATGAGTGGTGGCAACGGTAAAACCCTACTAGATGCCTTGCCTGCCAATTCAATTGAACGCGTAGAAATCGTCACCAACCCTTCTGCCAAATACGACCCAGATGGCACATCGGGTATCATCAACATCGTACTTAAAAAAAATAAACTATTGGGTTTTAACGGTATGGTGGCTGCCAATTTGGCAAGTGGAAACCTGAATGGCGGCAATGTTGGCGACGGAAGTGTTTCTTTGAGCTACCGAAATGGCAATATCAATGTTTTTGGAACCTACAATGCCCGTTACCTAGAGGGTTACCGCAATAATTACAATGACATCCGTCAAGAACTGAGCACGGGCGTTTTTACGCTGGATCAAAACCGAACGGGTACAGATTTAGATGCAGGCCAAACATTTAGAGTAGGGGCAGATATCAATTTAAATCCGCGCAATACGATAGGTTTTGTTGCAACGGGTTCTATTACACAAAGAGATCGAACAGGTGATCTCTGGAATGCCCAATTAGACACCAATGCACAAGTCACCAATCTATGGCTGCGCAGTTCCTACGACCCCACTGATCGCCAAAATCTTGACTTGAACTTTAATTACAAGCACGACTTCAAAGAAGAGCGCGGCAACCTTATTTTTGATGTCAATCAGTCGCTCGGTTCTGAGGATATAGAAGGTTATTACGTCAATACCTACTACAACCCCGACACCTCGCTTTCATCACTGCCTATTCTAGATCAACGTCTTTTTAATACCGACAAAAATAACATCACAACAGCACAGGCCGATCTCACTTATTTGTTTGCAAAATTAGGTTTACGCACCGAAGCGGGCCTCAAAGCGATTTTAAGAGACCAACTCGTGGATACCTATTCAGAGACCCTAGACAACGCTTTAAATACATATCATGAAGACACACTTGCCAATTTTTTATACGGTTATAAAGAACAAATTTATAGCCTATATGGAGTGGTTGGAAAGCAAATTAAGCGCTTTAAAATGCAAGCGGGTTTACGTGCCGAGAAAGCCTATCAAATCCCGAATCTTATTTCAGATAGCATTCGCATCGTCAATGACTACTTTAATTTCTTTCCTTCAGCCTACCTTCGCTATGAGCTAAAGCCTAAGTCAGAATTAAGTTTGAGTTATTCGCGTCGCATCAGACGTGCTTCTGCCAATGAACTCAATCCATTCACCAACTATTCAGACCCGTTTAATTTACAACGCGGTAATCCTTACTTAAGTCCAGAATACATTCATTCCTATGACTTAGCCTATTCGCTTGAAAAGAAAAAATGGACATTATCTAGTGCTTTGTTTTATCGTCAATCAAATGGTGTGATTTCACGCTTTAAAGAATTTTATCCAGACAACACCAGTGCGGTGAGTTACATGAATATTGCACAAACCAAAGCGCTAGGCAGTGAGCTTATTTTGATCTTTAAGCCCTCTCCATCATTGCGCAGTACTTTATCATACAATAGCAATTACACCTGGTTTATTACCAATCAGGCCGAATTGCCGAATAGGCAAGGATTCAGTCATAATGTCAAGTGGAACACCTCATATGAATTCTGGAAAAAGACAGCCACCTTACAACTCAGCGTCAACTACAATGGCCCGAGGGTGACGGTGCAGGGTATTGCACAAAGAAGAGGGCCCATTGACCTTGCTTTTGAAAAGAAATTAGCCAATGGCAATTGGACACTTGGAACGCGTGTCACTGATATTTTTGACCGTCAGGGCTTCTATTTTGAAGTAGACCGTCCGGGAGTTTATCAGGTCGGCGAATTCAAGTGGCTCACGCGTCGGGTTTATGTCTCTGCAAGCTACAAGTTCGGAAAGCTAGAGATTTCTAATAAAATTAAACAAGGCGGGTTGGATTCCGGCGGAGACCTTTAAGCATCCTGTAATTTAGACCAAACCGCTTTGTTCCAAGCAATATACTGCTGAAGCAGCAATGGTGTATTTTCGTTAGTCAAGTCCTCTATTGATGTAATTTCTACTTTTTGTAATTCGCTTAGTAAGCCAAGTATTTGTTGGGGGTCAAATTGTTTGGATAACAATATTTCTTGGTCTTTGATGCCTGCACCTGCCCAATATTGAAAGAAGTCTTTTTGTTGCTCTAGCCAAAACTCGAGTAATTCTTTTAACAAGAGGGGAGATTTTCCGTTGTAAACCAACAAAGAAATCTTCACCTTTATTTGATACTGCGCATTAAATTGTGCGCGCATGGAAAGTTTCTTTGAATCGGAAACCTCTTTGTGTTCCTTGAATAATGCTAGTTTTTCATCGGGAAAACCAACGCCGAGTGTACGTGCAGCTGTGTCTAGACGCGAGAGTTCTTTGATCCATTTTGGATAGAGCAAGAGCTGATCTAGTTGACGATAGATTTTCTGCTTGAGTTCGAAGAGTATTACCTCGATTTGTTCTTCGTAGGGGTCTTGATGGTTGAGATTAAGTAAAGCAAGTGCTTGCTCAGGACTCATTTTTGCTGGTTTTTACGCATGCGCAAATTCAGTAATTCAACAATTAATGCGTAAACCAATGCAAAATAGATATAACCCTTTTGCATGTGCTCGCCAAAACCTTCCGCAATCAATAAAACACCGATGGCGACCAAGAAAGAAAGCGCAATCATTTTAATGGTTGGCCGCTCATTAATAAACTTACTGATGGGTCCTGAAAAAACCATCATGACAAACATAGAGATCAGCACGGATAAAATAATAATTACCAGCGGATTGCCGTGTGTTTCGTGCTGAATATCGTTGGTCATGCCGATCGCAGAAATAACAGAATCAAAACTAAAAATAAAGTCGATGATCACAATTTGCGTTACGGCAGCGGTAAAAGTGGTGGCTTGTTTTGCACTGGCATCATGTACGCTGCCTTTGACACTTGCGTGCATTTCGCCAACTGACTTATAAATCAAAAATAAGCCACCGATCAGTAATACTAAACTATGCGCAGTAAATGATTGACCCGCGATACTAAAAAGGGCTTCTCGGTCGAGGGTCATAATCCAGGAAACCAAACTGAGCATGATAATCCTGATGATCAAAGCCAAACTTAGGCCAATTAAGCGTGCACTGCGTTGTTTATTTTTGGGAAGGTTATCAGTGATAATCGAAATAAAGATAATGTTATCGATGCCTAGAACCACTTCTAGAAGGGTAAGAATAAGTAGGTAAGTTAGGCCAACTGAAGTACCTAGAATGGCAAAATAACCGATAAAACTATCCATTTTATTTTTTTACGAAATTAAAAAAGTCTTGCAATACCTGAGCATTGCCATCTTGATGGGTTTGTATTTCCAAAAATTGTTGGCCGTTCTCTAAGAACCTAACAAGCGTCGGTATGAGTTCTTGTTGTTCGACACAGTATTGAACTTCAAAACCATAACCCTCGGCTATTTTACCCGGAGATTTTTGATGTGTGGCCTCAAAATATTGTGCTCTTAAGGGAGAATTTGCAGGTCCTTGAATGATCTGAAAAATGCCACCGCCATGGTTTTGAATGATGATTATTTTTAGGTTCTTCGGAAAAGGATCGGTCCAGAGTGCGTTGCTGTCATAAATAAATGAGGTGTCGCCGCAAATGAGTAAGTGTTGTTGATTTGGGCTAGCCAGTGCTGCGCCTACAGCCGTAGAAACGGAGCCGTCTATGCCGCTTGTACCACGGTTACTGAAATAGAGTAAACCTTCAATAGGATCAAAAAGTTGCGCATAGCGCACCACCGAACTGTTCGCCAAATGAAGAATGCATGGCGCGCTCAATGCTTCTTGCAAGGCTGCAAAAACATGGTAGTCATAAATTTGACCTTCATTGGTTTGAAATTCGGCTTGCCGGTCTTTTGCAATGTAGTCAATCGCCTTCCATTTACCCTGAAAGTTTAAGGAATTCAATTCAAGGCCTGCCGACAACAATCCCTTAAAAAATAAGACAGGATTGATAGGCAAACAGGCAGTCAGTAATCCAAAGGTGTTCATGTCCGGGAAATCTGAAGCCAAGCGCCAATGTAAGTGCAGGGGCGTTTGTCTGAGGTAGGCTTTAATGCGCTTAGACACAATGGCTCCACCGAGACTGATCAGTACTTCTGGCTGATAAGCGGCGTCTGAGTTGTCTATACTGTTTAAGCTTCTGTCAATACAAGCATTGAAGCGTTCGTTTTGTAAGTTAGAAGTATTTTCTACTAAGACGACTATATTGCTAAATTTTGCGAATAAAGACAGTTGTATTTCTAATGCGGGGTTTGGATCCATTTGACCCACCAACACCATGATTTTCTTGTCTTTTAAAACTGAGAAATCGGGAAGCGCATCTGAATGCGCTGCATTTAATACTTTCGGGAAGTCAAAATGCTGCATTTCAGTGTAGCCGTAGAGCGGTTCATTTATACCGATATTTAAATGAATGGGCCCCTTCCATGGCTGTTGAAGATGTTGTAGAAAATTGTGAATTTGCTGAATAGGTGTTGGGTTCACAGCAAAATTATCTTCATCAAATCCGAGGTAAGCATGCGTATGGTTTTTGAACACCTTGGCCTGAACAATGGTTTGGCCATCGCCTTGGTTGATCCATTTGGCCGGCCGATCGGCGGTAAGCACCAGAAGAGGGATATTGCGGTAATAGGCCTCTGCTATGGCAGGGTAATAATTGAGGCATGCTGAGCCTGAGGTGCAGCAAATAGCCACGGGTGTTTGGGTTTGTTGGGCCCAACCAAGCGCAATAAATGCAGCAGCACGCTCGTCGTGAACGACTATTGTTTCGATGGCTGGATGCGCTTCAAAAGCAATTGCAAAGGAGGAATTTCTAGAACCCGGTGAGTGAATAACCCGACGAACCCCATGATGGGCAAGCGCCGAAACCACCATCTGGACCAGTTCTTTGTCTGAGCTTTGCATGGCGCAAATTTACGGCAAATCAAAGCAAGCCCAACAAGGTTTGGCTTTTATTTTCAGTTTCTTCCCATTCTTGATCTGCAGTAGAATCAGGCGTGAAACCACCGCCCACATAACAAAAAAGCTGTTGATCAATCAGGCTACCACAACGCAAGTTGACATAAAGTTTTTGCGCGCCTTGACTTGCTCTTCCGATGATTCCTGCATACAAGCCGCGTTCATGATGCTCGGTTGCCGCTAAATATTGTAGTGCTACTTTTTTTGGAAGTCCTGCAACGGCTGGTGTGGGGTGGAGGTGCTTGAGTAGAAGTGGTAAAATACGATTTGGCATTTGCCAAGTAAGTTCTTGTAATAGGTGGGTCACTGGCCCTGGGCTGTATGTCTGAATAGCAGCAACCTGAACATTTGCACCTGGAATTTGACGAAGTTGACCTTCAATAAACTCAGTAACCATGGCGTGTTCGTTGTATTCTTTGTGGGTAAAATCTCGAGCGCTAGCCGTTGGTTTCGTACCGGCAAGCGCCATGGTTCTCCAATTACTTTGCGTACGTTCAATTAAGATTTCTGGGCTTGCTCCAATCCAAGATCCTAATGTAGTATCGTGGAAATAGTAAACAAGGGCATTTGGATAGTTCAAGAGCAGCTTGTCATATAATAGCTTGGGGTCCGTAACTAGCCGTTCTGATCTTTTAATTCTAGAGAGCACAATTTTATCGGCTATGCCGCGATTGAGGTCTTTGATGAGTTGTTGAGCTTGCCTCAAATAGGCCTCTTTATCGATGCAAAAAGGCGCGTTTTGTGCTATAATTGTTGGTTTGGTATCTGCAGCCCAAAAGTATTTATATTTTTGATCGAAATCAGTTACAATAAAATTATGATTTTCAATACTTTCTGTTTGAAAGAAATCACCTTCTAAGCACTGAGGTTCTTCACCGGGAAAGCGGTAATAAAGCATATTAATCTTCTTTTGGCAAAACCATAACGGTGTGCTTACCATGGCAAATGAGGCGCTCGCTTAGCGCTTCTCTCACTTCGATAGTCCAGAGGTGTGTTTTGCGACCTGCATGCACTAATTTGGCAGTTGCAATAACCATTCCTTCTCGAACAGCGCCCACATGATTAGCGGCTATGTCTAGACCCACAGCATAATGGGTGAGGGGGTCTATGAGTAAAACTGAGCCCAAAGAACCAACTGTTTCCATGAGTGCAGCACTTGCACCGCCATGCAGTAAACCCATAGGTTGCCTTGTTTTCTCATTGACGGGCATACTCGCCTTTACAAAGTCGTCGCCAATTTCAAGGTAGCGAATCTCTAGCGCTTCCATGAGCGTGCCGGGGTTGAGTGCGTGGAGTTGATCGAGCGGTACCTGCTTTAATTTCATGTTGCAAATATACGCAAGAGCATTTGGATGCGTGCTTAGAATTTCTAATTTTGACTGATGAAAATGACCAAATCTATCGATGTTTTTTTAACAGATGGTTGCGGCCGCTGCTCAAAATTTGCTACCGACGCCTGTACCGTAAGGATTTACGCACCTGAAATTGAAGCGCTACGCAGCATCGCTTTATCTGTATTTCAGGAAGAAACGATGAAATGGGGAGCGCCTTGCTACAGTCACAACGGCAAAAATGTGGTTATGCTTTTTAGTTTCAAAGACAACTGTGGCTTTTCCTTCTTCAAAGGCCCGCTCTTGGCCGATGCCCACCAAATGCTTGTTGCGCCTTCCGAAAATGCTCAAACCTTTCGTTTATTGCGCTTCACCAAGCTCGCTCAAATTATCGAAAAGCAAGATGCAATCCGTTCTTATTTATTCGAAGCGCTCGAAGTCGAGAAAGCAGGCCTCAAGCTCAAACCAACTCCGGTAACCGAATTTCCAGTACCCGAAGAATTACAAGCACAGTTCCAATCCTATCCGGAATTTGAAGCCGCTTTTTACGCCCTCACACCAGGTCGCCAAAAAAACTACCTCCGTCATTTCAATGACGCCAAGCAAAGCGGCACCCGCACAGTCCGCATCGAAAAATACAAACCCTTCATTTTCAAAGGAATTGGCATAGATGAGGCCTGGAAGCTAAAATGAATTTGAAAAAAATCTTTACCTAAAGTACCTAAACCCCTTGTCAAAACCCTAAGTTTTACTACTTTTGCCCCGGAGAGTTGGCAGAGTGGTCGATTGCGGCAGTCTTGAAAACTGTTGAACCGAGAGGTTCCGGGGGTTCGAATCCCTCACTCTCCGCCAAGTCAAAGTACTGAAATGTACAAAAGCGTGTAAACACTGAGTTTCACGCTTTTTTTTTGTTCTTTTTTTTACCGAAATGTACCGTTTTATACCCCAACTGGGTTGCAATCTGGTGACCACTTTTCAAAAATCAAAAAGTGGTAACGGGTGTGAGTACATTTTGGTACGTAATAGTACTGAAAAACAGCTGTTTATATTTGTTTTATAAGGTGTAGTTATTGTAGTTTTGTCATCAAAATGGGGGCGCAATTAATACTTACGCCATGTCGTCAAGAACATCGTTTGGGTTGACATTTTACATCAACCGAACAAGAGAAAGAAAAAACGGGGAATGTCCCGTGATGCTGCGCATCAATATCAACGGAGATCGAATAGCTCTCCAAGTACACAGGTTCGTCAAACCTGAAAACTGGGACCCGGCCCGCTATGTAATGAAAGGACGCACCGAAGAGGCACGTGTTTTCAATAATTACCTGGAAGCGGTCCGATTAAAAGCGCACACCAAATACAATGAGCTTTTAACCTACACAGATGATGTGACTCCGCAGATGCTCAGGGATGCAATCCTAGGAGTAAACACTGCCAAAACAAGACAGATCATCGATATTTGGGAAGGACATGTATCCGACCTGAAAAAATTAATAGGAAAGGAAAATTCTTATGCCACATACCAAAAGTACAATACGGCAAAGAACCACTTTCAATCGTTTTTAAAGGCGAAATATCAATTGGACGACGTATCCATTAAAGCGGTGGATTATCAAATGATTCAGCGTTATAATATTTACCTGAAAACCGAAAAAGGTTGTAGCTTCAATACCGCGACGAAGTTCTTACAAAACTTAAAAACGATCACTAGTATTAGCATTCGCAGTGGCTGGCTCGCTAAAGACCCTTTTAATGGCATTAGCTTGACTTTAAAGGAGGTGGACAGGCCTTACTTGTCTTTTGAGGAGTTACAGCGCCTAATTGAATTTAATTCTGTTTTCGATCGCTTAAATCGAGTGCGTGACTTTTTTGTTTTCTCTTGTTACACTGGCTTAGCATATATCGATGTGAAAAAGTTAAAGAGAGCTGAAATTGAAGGCAACGAACAATCTGGCTATTGGATCAGAACCCGAAGAAAGAAAACCGGTGGTCGGGCCAATATTCCATTATTGGAAATTCCAATGAGCATCATTAGAAATTACTGTCAATTAGAACTCCTAGATGCAGAAGATCCCATTCTCCCCATCATGAGTAACCAAAAAATGAATGCCTACCTCAAAGAGCTCGCAGATTTATGTCGCATTCAAAAGCAACTATCTTATCACGTTGCGCGCCACACCTTCGCCACAACTGTTACTATGATGAATGGCGTTCCGATTGAAACTGTTTCAAAAATGCTAGGCCATAAAAATATTCATAGCACCCAGCATTACGCCCGCATTGTAGACAAAAAGGTAGGCGACGACATGAAACTCCTTGCAGCCAAATTAAACGGCGCCAGCACCATTCAATTCAATAAAACAAATGTTGAACAAATACCGATAATATGATCAATGAACCTTTCAAAGTGCGGGCTTACGGCTTCGGTGAGCTCGCACAACTTTACTTCCCAAACATAACGAAGAAAAGCGCCTCCTGGCAACTCCGGCTGTGGATCAATGCTTCAAAAGGGTTAACCGAAAAACTAGGCGAAACAGGCTATGTCAAAGGGAGAAGATTGTTGACTCCGATGCAGGTGGGGTTGATTGTGGGTGAGTTTGGGGAGCCGTGAAAATTAGTTTTATCCTTTAAATTCTTTTTATTTCTTCCGCACTAACAATTTCTGAAATATTTACAACGCTCTGTAATTGAAGTGCACGTGCAATGTCACCACGTTTACATGACTGCTTCCATTCAATCAGATCTTTAGATTGGATAAACATGTATTTAGCTCTAGAATTGCCAGCTTTTTGAATATTCATAGGGTCAATTAAAAGACCTGATAATTCCGTATTATTAGATAGCCTGAATCTAATATGGCGATTATGAAAGGGGAAAAATTCTAATTCGGTCATTGACTCTTAAAATTATTGATGGCTCACTTTTTTTTGTTTTTGATCATCATTTAACATTGCTTCAATAAAATTTTTTATAACTAAACGGTTGTTTTACAAGAAACCAACCATTCGGTTTATTAATTTTTTGAAATCAAGCTTATTTTTATGATTCTATTGCTTCTTTTAAATGTTTTAAATTATTAATATCAAAATGATGAACTAAATTGATTTTTATTTCCTCTAAGGTTGGTAATGATTTTGAATTTTTAAACTGCTGTGTTTTAATCAGTAAAATTGGAATAAGATAGTCTTTTCCAGAGACAATCGTTAGTAAATTCTCAATATTGTTAGACCATTTTGTATTAAGTTCATTAAACTTAATATTATAATTTTCTTCCCCATAATTTGTAATTATTTCATTTTTAAGTTTTTCTATATCCTGATCTACTAGATTGAAATCAAATGTATACTTTGCACCAATTTTTTTATGGTATTTGTTAACGTTATTTAATGTGAAATAACCCCCATAGAAGTTTAATATCGCAAAGTGAACGAATAATTGTATAAGTGACCCAGAATATTGGTGAAGCCATTTTTCATACTCAATTTCTACTGCTATTTCTTCTTTGGACCTGGTGCCACAATTTAAATAAACAAAGTTGCAAGTTGATTCTCTGTCAAATAAAAAATTTTCTATACAATATCTGTCTAGCACGAATAGATTTTCAACTTCAATTTTTTCACCGTTTACCAAAGCTATGTCACCATCAATGATAAATAGTTTTTTTCGATCTGATTTAGGTTCTTTTTTACAACGTTCTATAACTTTGTTTTTACATCCTAAGGGTGTAATATCATTTATTTTAATTCCTGGTTTAATTAGTCTAGAAAATAAAACTTTGTAAAATTCCTTATCCTTTTCCTCATCCTCAGTATAGATATCAATATCATTTCTAAATGCTAAAAAGGTTGATAATAGGCGTTTAGATTCGTCTGTATATACTAGCATATATTATGAATTTAATTTATTAAGGTCTTGACAAAATATTTCTCTCTTAACCTTAGAAATTATTGATGGAGAATGTGTGGCTAGAATAAATTGAGTCTTAGGACTTGCCTCCATAATCGAATCAACAAATATTTCTTGCCACGCAATGTGTAAGGATAGTTCAGGTTCATCAATAATGAAAACGCCATTAGGTTTTTGGTCTTCTTCAAAAATCAGGTGCGCAATCATAATTATAATTTGCTTTTCACCAGATGAAAGCTCGAAAACATTCGCTTCATTTCCATTCTTTAATTTTACTTTTATTTCACCATCATCTGCGATTTTAATTTGCTTTCCACCTTCTTCTAGGAATTTTGAAGTTATACTCTCAAGCCTTTTGATTGGTGATCTCAGCTCTGAAATTTTTTCTTGATAGGTTTGGCTGTAATTTATTATTTCATCAATCTTTTTAATTTGTGAGTTATTGTTTATCCACTTCATGAGCATTTTAAAACTCTCCTGGTTCAGTGGGTTAACATTTTCATCTTTTACTGATTTATAATTATTTTGTTTGTTTTTCAACTCTTCAATTTCTATATTTTGAGATATTAAAACGGACATGTTATCAAAAAAAGATTTCGCAGAGTTATTTAAGAAATTTATGTCTAAATCTTTTAAAGCTGTTAAAACCTTATCTCTTTTCTCAATTAAAAAACTGTTTTCTTTTGGTATTGTTTCTAAATTATGATCATCGTTAAATTTAAATGAAAGTTGAAAAATTTTCCGCTTAAATTCTTCACTAATTTTTGGCTGTTCATATGCAATTTTTCGGAAGTAATCAAAAATTAAATATTGAACATCTTCTAAACTACTATCAATTGCTGATGCGCCCGAATACCCTTCAAAGAACCTGCGTTTTGTTTTTTGATGGCCGTATACCCTTCTATTTCTGAAACGCATATCTATGTATTTCCCTTCGTATATTTTTCTATCCAAACCAAGGAATTTTGGTGTCGCTAACTCACGAATTTTCCTTGTTATTTCGTTTATTTCAAATTGTTCTTTAAAACTTTGCTCGGTTACCGATATTTCCTCTAAATCAAAAGTTTCATTTTCTGGCCTAAAATACCTTTGAAAAATTTGAGGTTCTTTGTAATATTCACTTGACCTAATAGACAAAGAGAAAGTATTTTTTTCTTTGTTTTGAGTAGCGGTAATAATTATATCTTGCTCTAATTCTGTTGTTGAACATTTTAGCTCCGCAAATTCGTAATCGATCTGATTTAAATATTGAAAAGATGGTGTTATTAAACCAAGTATCAATTTCAATGCACTAGTCTTCCCAGAACCATTTATTCCAATTAGAAAAGTAAGTTCACTAAAAAAATCAATGTTGTAGTTCAGATATCCATGAACATTTTTTGCTTCAAAAGAGTTAATTTTCATCTTACAATTTTTAAATAAAAAATTTATCTTACTATATACTAATTTCTTTGACCTTTATAGGTTGTTTTTCAAAATCAAAAAAAAATGAGTTCAATACTTATAGCATGAAGAGTAGATATTAATAATAATGATGTGTTACCAGCTTCACATATCTTATGTTTTTTAATTCTTCAAGTCTTATGATTTAATACTGTAAAATCAAAAACTTATTTAGAACTAATTTCTCGACTAACGCATTAATAAATTCAGATTACTATAAGGTATGATTTTAGCTAGTAACGATTAAATCAATTTAAGTTTAAAGATATCCCAAACTGAATTTGAGGTGCCGTAAAAAATAATCTCGAATAACTTTTTTTGAAACTATTAAAAGATGGTTCAAAAGAAGTTAGTGTTATATACTCGGAATAATATCCCCCGAGTTGTGCATAAAATAATCCAAAATTTAATTCTGAAAATATTTTCAATTCTTTTGAAATATTCATCTCTAATTGAATAAAATTGTTGAAGCCAATTAGAAATCCACCGTCAATCTTTTGCAAGGATTCTTGTCTGCTTATTGTTTGAAGTGTGGAATCTCTTATGTCCGTAACATTTAAGTAACTATAGGATGAAGCTAAGTATAGTGGTATTTCAAGACCTGCTATTAAAGTAAAATCTCCAATTTCTTGGGATTTGCCAATTGAAGGACAGAGTTCTAAATACGTCTGGTGTTCATTTATTTTTGTAAAAAAATTAGGGTAATCAATCTCTCTATATGCTTTGTGAATTCCAAGACCCAAACGAAATCTTAAACTCAAACTATCTTTCAATTTACTTGTAAGATTTAAATTGTATTTTAACTGTGTTGAGTTATTGTTGTTTATAAATTTTTCTAAATTGAATCCATTTGGAATTTCTAGGTTGTAAAAATTTGATATCGGATCTTCAATTTGTCCAAAATTTGATACGCTCAATCCTAAATTGACATTACATTGGGAGAACGCTTTTAAATTCAAGATAAAAATCAAACATATAATGCCATTTTTCATTTTGTAGTTTTGATTATAATTAACTTATATTTTAATGAAACCTTTATTTTGATGGGAATTATCAGTGAATTCAATTTCAATTCGATATTCTCCAGAAGACAATAGAGAAACGTTTAAGGCCTTGTCTAAATAATTCATCTTATTCAATACTAAGTGATTATTTGAATCAAAAATCGTTATATTTTTGATTTTTTTCTCTGAATAAACGAATAATTTGTCAGTAGCAGGATTAGGGTATACAATGAGATTGATTTTTGTATTAATTGACACTTGTGATGGATTGTCTGAAAAACTATTATCTAAAATATAATTTTGTTCTTCAATTTCTTCATTTTGGATATCAGAGTTAGAAGGATCTACTACATTTAAAAATCCATTTAACATTAAACTATTATTGCAATTAAATAATTCTAGTGTCCAGAAATAAGTATCTTCGAGTACCATCTGCCCTGTACCCAAACCTACATTAATAATTCCATTCCAAAAAATTGAAGATGGGGTGTTATTATCAGGAGCAATAAATGGACAGCAAATTTGTGAATTGAAATTTTCCTCCTCTAAATGATAAACTATTGCACCTAAACTATTGATGACATAAAAATCAAATTTTGTAGCATTGAATGCACAAGTTTGATTGTCATTGTCTCGAAAGAAAAAAATATCATTAATTCCGTCATTATTTGGGGTAAAAACATTAGGCAACGGGTAATCAATTGTAAATCCATTGAAATTTTCACAACAGTTACTACAACCTGTCAAACAAGTTACCGGGTCGACTACTGCTTCAAATAAACCATCCTGTGTATCAAATGCAGGACCAATTTCAATATAATTTCCTGCTTGAAACAATACTGAATTATTTATTCCAATAAAATAATTTCCGTCAATCCCAGCAAGTATGCAACTAGCTGCTTCAATGAAATTAGGAGGTGCTGTAGTTGAATTTGAATTTCCATCGAGAGATATACAAATATGACAATTTTCACAAACAACATTAATTTGAAAAGTGTAAGTACTACTCAACGATTGGCCACATTGACTATTATCATTTACAGTAACATCAAAAAAGTATGATCCTTCATTTACATTATCCGTATTCCAACAGAAAATTCCATTCATAAGGGGCGATCCTTGTGTTGAAAAAAAAGCATCGGGAATACCGTTATCCCAAGTCATACTGACGGTTTCATTCGGGCTATCAAATGAACTAATATTAAAACAAATTTCATCGTTGGTATGTACGTATGCGATATATTCATTGGTATTATTTATACCAGAAAGATACGGTGGAAAATTAAAGCCTGATTGAACAGGTATATTGATGCTTTCTGTTGCAATACATCCATTTTGTGATGTTACTGTTAAAACGCACTCAGTTGACGGATAAACAGGATTAAATTGAACTGAATTTAATCCTAATCCTGTCTCTCCGGTACTCCAAGAATAAAACCAATTAGAGGATCCATTCGCAACAATTGTATATGGAATTCCCTCGCATAGAACGTCAGGAAGATTTTCAAAATTAATATCGATGTTATCATAACAAAATTCGTATTCTGCCGTTTCTTTGCAACCGTTAAAAGTGTTTAATTTAATTATGAAACAGTCCCCAGGATTTGGTAAAAAATTAATTGAATTGAAAATTGAATTTATGTCAATCAAGCCAGCCGAACCATTTTGTATTGAACCTGTATAGATTGGGGTTGGATTGTTGGATGGATAAATCTCCCAATTATAGCTTGTTTCATTTTGACTTAATGAACCGTCAAAAGTTATTGGTGAATTAATACAAAAACTATTGCTTACGGGATTAATCAGAGAATTTAAATTTTGTTGCTCAATATTAGCAAAACTGATATCTACATCATCTAAATAGAAGAAATTAGAAAAATTGGGATTTTGATTATTGTAATTTCCAAATATTACATAGTGTAAACCAGATTGTTCTGGTGTGAAACAGAATGTAACCTGATTATATTGATCGCCAATAGGTTTGTAAATGAAATCAGGTTGATTTATAGGATTAATTAGATAATCGGATACTGCATTTACAGGAGTTGATGAATTTTGAAGAAACGTTGGAGAAGGTACAATATTGGATATTTTTATTCCGATAGAGAGTGAATTTGACGGATTTGCATTTTTAACAAAACACGTCAATATATATTTTGTATTTGCTACTAGGCTTTCTGTAGTACCATAAAAATATTCAGAAAGTGAGACAAACTCTGAACCAAAGCCCGCGCAACCCTGACCGGTATGTTGGTTATTATTGGTATTTGTAATTTGGTTATGAAATAAATCTGGACTATTGTATATGGTATGCCATGCATTAGCGCGATCAATTGAAATCCCAATAAATTGATTATTCGTTAATTCAAACCCCCCATTTTGCATAAATTGACAATTTGCTGCGAAATGAAAAAAAGTTATTTTCAGAGTTAAACAAATGTATTTTAGTTTATTCATTGACTACTTTTTTTAATGTTTCAATTTCTTCATGTTGATTAATAATATATTGTGTTAATTCTTCTATTTTTTGTAAAAGCAGTTTATTCATCTCAAGCAAGTCTATTCCCGTTTCTAATACTTCCTTTTCAGAAGGAATATTTGGTAAATGGTCATGGTTTTCGATAAACTTTTTCAATTCAGAAATTGGCATAAGTTTGTAATTCTCATCAAATACAAAGTCTGCCCATGAATCAGCATCAACTTTGATTCTTCGCGCATGTAATAGACCATCGTTGTCAACCTGTAGTAATTTTTGAGATGAATTAGATATGATTAATGGGGTGACGTTTGCATTCCCGGTATGAATGATTTGACATTTAGATGTTAAAAGACCTTGATAATTTAATTTTAGTAATTCTTGTTGCTCAGATTCAATTAATAATTGAACCGCTATACTGTTTGATGGGGCAATTGTTTTCATGTGAAATTTCACAATTGAATTTAATGGATCAACCGCACCTAGTTTGAGTGAATTTGTATATGTTGTTCCTAAAACATCAAGATTTACTCGAGGTTGACTGGTGTTTATTCCAACATTTACTTGGGGACAGGCAACGAATATTTTATTTTCACCATTTGACCAAGTTGGGCTAAAAATTGGGCCTTCGTCACAGTATTTAGTTGAGTAAATGGCGTTAGAAATCTCAGATATACTGCTTTTAGATACCACACCTAGGCTATCAATTATTAATATTTCGTTGTTTGAATTGTTGGTTGTCGATAATCCAGTAAAATTGATATTGTTTCTAAATAATACGTCCCCTGATACATCAAGCTTTGCGGTAGGGGTACATATACCTATTCCAACCTTTCCGTCAGGCGAAATTCTTAATCTTTCAATGTTGTTACTTTTAAATTTTAGGGGATTGTTATTTTGAGTGCCAATGAAATGATCTTCAGTTGTAATGTTTCCATCAGTATTCCATTGATTAATCTCAGGCGTTTGAGCTTCGAATTGTGAGGTTAATACAAGGAAAAACATTAAGGTGCTAGTAACTTTTGACTTCATGGGTAGTTGATTAAATTTATGAATGCTTACAATATTAGTAGACTTCTTTTTTTTATCCAATGGGGATAATTCTATAAAAACTAGAAATCATTCTAATTTTTTCTATTTTGGACGAAAATTGATTTTAGATTATCAACTTTGCGGCGTCATTGAATTTTAATTTTGACGCCTAACTTTAAAATTTTTAATTATGTCTTTTAATGGAAATGAGGGTGATTTTATCACACTAAGAGAAGGGTCAGAGATGACAAAGCGCTACAGAAACACAATTCAACCCGGAGAGGTAATTGGTGTTTTCATGGGTAAAGAAAAGATTAAACAGATGTTGAATCAAAATGGAAGCGAAGGATTAAGATTTTATTTTGCCAAAAATGAATTGGATAAATTAACGTTGGTTGTAGTGAGTGCGGATTCGGATCAAAATGATTTAACCGATGGTCTTATTGCGGATGGGCTATTCCCTTGTCCTGGTGGATGTGGTAATTCAAACGATTTAAATTCTTGACGTTAAATTTATTTTATATCGCATTATTGAGTGAATGGATTCCATTAATTCTATTCATATGTCTAGGAAAAAACTTTAAAAAGACCCGAGATAATATCATTTTGATGTGGTTTTTAACCAAGTCAATTGCAGACCTTAGTTGTTTAATTGCTTATAAAGTTTTTAAATGTAATTTTTTTCCAGTTTTTCACATTTCTGTAATTATTGAGAATATTTTAATGGTTGTTTATATAAGTGATTTTCTTAAAATTCAGAGTATCTTTAAGAAAGTCCTTTTTACTCTTCCAGTATTTATTTTTGGATTAGAGGTGTTTTTTTATGGTTCCTTTTTCGACTTGAATAAAATTGGTTTAATTAGCAATAATGCTATCGTTTCAATTTTATTATTGATTTTATTACTGAATCAATTAAAAATTGAAAAAAGAGAATTTTTATTAATTCTAAACTTATTTGTTTTTCATTCTATCTCATTTGTTTATTTTCTTTTCGATCATATCCGTAGATATAATGATTATATAAGTGAGAATATTTATCCTGTCTATATTGTATTCGTTGTTATTTTAAACCTTCATTTTCTCTATTTCGTATGGTCCAGGAGAAAGAAATAGTCATCTTAGTTTTAATTTGTTTATTCTTTACTTTTTTACTGAGTATGGGTATTGTTCTTCTTGTGAAAAAAAACCAACGCATACAAGAACTCTCCGATAAACTCATTAAAGAAACGGAGGATAAAAAGGAACTAGAAAAACTGAAAGTTGCAATATCAGCACAAGAAAAAGAACGTGTTGAAATAGCGCGCCAGCTTCATGACGATATTGGCGCGCTTTTATCGTTTGCGCAGAAAAATTTGGTCAATTTTGAGGACAATTCTGAAGATGGAGAAGTTGATTTTAAGTCAATTGAGATGGCAAAAGTGTATTTGGCCGAGAGTATTCAATTGATTCGAAATATTGCCAAGGGATTAACACCACAATATTTGATGAAATTCGGATTAGTGAAGGCGCTTGATAATATGACCAAACAAAAATCAGGAACTCTTATAGAAACATTTGATTTTACGTCTGTTGTTCCTGAGGAGTTGATAATTTCTGAACAGGTTTCAACGCATTATTATTACATAGCTGGAGAACTAATTACCAATTTATTTAAACATAGTTATCCTACAGAAATAAACATGAGGTTGACCTACGAAAGGGAATTTCTAAAACTGAAAATCAAACACAATGGAATTGCATTGACACAACGTGATTTCGATCGCTTAATATCAGAATCAGATAGTCTCGGTCTCGAAAATATTAAATATAGACTGAATGTTATAAATGGTGAAGTATACTTTAAAAGACTCCGTGATTATGGAACTATTGAGCTTATCACTAAATTGGATATAACAGAGATGTAAGATGGAGAATCAGCCAAACATTAGAATTGCTCTTGTAGAAGACCACGAGCTAATTAGAAATGCCTTGTCAAAAATGCTAGCAGAATTACCTACATTCAGCTTTGTTTTTAACGCCGCAAATGGTCGAGAGTTTTTCGATAAACTTAAAGATAATACTATTGATGTAGTACTTTTAGATCTCGAAATGCCGATTATGAATGGGATAGAGGTCATTGAAGAATTAAAGAATATAAAATCTAAGATTAAAGTTATTGTACTAACAATGTATGCTGATTTAGACATGGCTTTTGATGTTTTGTCTTTGGGTGCTCATGCATTCTTATTAAAAGAATCTTCTACACGTGAATTAACTTGTGCAATTGAGCAAGTTTTCTTAGGGAATGATTATACAAACTCTTTCATGAATAAAGCTGTAATTAATAATCTTGCTGAGAGTAGAAAAGCAAAAACTAGAGCCGAGCATCTAAAATTGGATCAGAGGGATTTAAGACTAGTTAAGCTGATTTGTGATGGTTTCTCAACTAAAGAAATTGCAGATTTATTGCCGGCTTCCAGGAAAAATGTGGATTTATTACGAACAAAATTGATGAAAAAGTTTTCAGTTTCATCAGGAAACGAACTCATACGTGTTGCAATTTTAAATAATTTATACAAGCCACGTACTAACCGAGAAATTTTATTAGAAATAGAAGATGATTCAAATGCAATGACCAAAAGAAGAATTTCCAAATTAAAAGAAAATCACATTAAAAATTTTGGCAAATATGATGACTAATAGGAGACATTAAAGAAACCAGCCATTGACTTTTGTGGAACTTCAAGAAGTAATTTATTAGTGTTTTTGAGTTCTATTGTGTAAAAATAGGTACCCTCTTTCACTAATTGATTATTCACTTTCCCATCCCATATATCGTGTTTTCCTGTCTCTAAGTTACCTTCAAAATAGAAAATTAGATTTCCATATCTATTATGTACACTGATACTACACTCCACATCTAAAGTAAAATCTAAAGTAAAAAAGTCATTTATTCCATCATTGTTTGGCGTAATTATATTTGGAACCGAACAATATAAGTAAGGATATATGGAGATTTGCTGTTTTGTTGTATCTGTACAAGTACTGTCAAAATCAAAAGAAACAAGCTGAATTTGATATTCGCCAGGGTTAAGGAATTTTATTTTATTGTCTGTTATAACATAATTTGTATCATCTACGCTCCAAATATAGTTTTCAGCATTTATTGAGTTATTATTAATTTGAATGTATTCATTTACAAAACCATATTCAGAGGAAAAGCTAAAATCTGAAATCGTATTTATAACTTGTTCAATTTCAACTAATGTATCAAGGTAACAACCGTTCCCATCCATAATTCGAATTTGTTGTATTCCAGCAGGAAGATTTGTAAAAGTTGCAGTGTTTTGATTAGGGCCCTGATTAATTTGATAGGTTAAAGGAAGAGTACAGTTAGTGTTAGTTTGAATTTCCAACGAACCAGTATTAGTTGCGCAAATACTTGGACTAGTTTGAATTTCTAAAATTGTAGGATTGTTTCTTACTTGAACACTAATGGGTCTGACTACTGAACAAGAGTCACTTGTCCAAATTCTAACAGTAATTAATTGAGAAGAATCGGATACAAAAATTGGGTTTGCACAATTTGAACAACTTAAGTTTTCTGATGGGCTCCATTCATAGGCAATTCCGCCGGTAGCATAAAGTTGCAAAGGTGAATTGGCACAAATCGTAGTGTCATTTATTGTTGTTACATGACTAGTTTCACAGGTTGTTCCGTGCTCAATAAAAAATTCATTGTAAATGTTATACGGTGGGGATGGGGCGTTCATTTCCCAAGAAAGTTTCCAATTTAAGCTGTGATTCGGATTTACCAAGTTTTCACAATTAATTAAAGCATCGTACCCATTCACGTAATAATCGGGGGTATCATTAGAAAGTCCAAATAATTCATTGTTTTCAAAATAGAAGCAGCCTTGAGGGCCATCACTCGTTAAATTCCCTTCGCCTTCTAAAAGACCAGCGTTATAAATTCCATTGTTAAAACTTAAAAAACTCCCATCGCCAGGGGTCCATTCAGATATTCTAGAAGCACAAATAGCCCAACCCACGTCAGACGAGCTGGTTATTTCATTCATGTAAGTTAGTAGAAAATCTGATGAATATTGTTCATCTTGATTATTAATAAGAATGTATGAACTAGTGAGATCTAGATTAGGATTTTCGTACAAAATATATACATAAACCGTACTAAAAATACAACCAAAACATTCGCTAACATTTGGAATTCCGATTAAAAATGTACTATCAATGGATTCAATACTTTGAGTAACGTCCAATGAGTGAATGTAAATATTAGGGGCAGTGGAAAGGTTGCTTGCATTAAACGCACTTATTCTTGATTGAGAATTAAAAGTAAAATTTGTATCACCAAGAGTAATATTGAAATCGATAAAAGGCAAGGAATTATTCCAATATTCTGTGCCAAATAAGAATGCTTTTCTTATGGTACTTCCTGGAGCAATATGGACTTTCAACGTGTCACTTCCTCCAGCCATCAGAGTAGAAAATCCGGCGCCAGTAACACCACAGTGACAATTATCCTGATAGTATAATATCTGAGAATAAATTGTCAGTGGGACACAAAATATAAGTAATTGAAGAATCCTCATTTTGCTTGCTAAACTTTATTTTTCTAACACAACTTTATTTCGCTCATGCTTTAGATCATTTAAAATAAACTCAATAACATATTCGCCATTACTAAGATTTGAAATATCAATTTTCGATTGTGCAGTTTCTTTGAAATTTGTAGATAATACAAGGTTTCCTTTGATATCGTATACGGCTATTTTTAGATCAGAAATCAATTCTTCAGAAATGAAATTGATTTCGCCGTTAGAAGGTATTGGGAAAACTTTAATTATATTTTTTGTCTCTGGATTATTTAATACGTTGTTAATTTGAGAGGATCGTGTGCCGTAAAAATCTAAAATATCTGGAGAGCTTGTCATGTTGCCATGGTAGGTCAATAATATATTTAATACCTCTTTCAATGCAGGGTCATTTGTCAGGCAATGAAGCAGATTGACACTATCAACAAAAGATGAAGATTCTTCCATTAGTTGATCGATGCTATTCGTGCCGTATAGACGTTTATTAATTTCAGTTAAAATTTCAAAATCTGATTCGCATTCACAAACTAGGCTCATAATATTATTTATTGAATCAATTTCATTTTGACTAATCATAAGGAAAATTAGGTCTTTTTTGGCTGCTTCAATATTAATTCCTAGTAGGGAATCCTTAATATCTAAATAAGTCAATGAGGAATCAGACAGTAAATTACGAATATAACCGGAATATTCTGCATCTAGTGTAGATTTTACTTCGCTAATTTCATTAAACAATTTCTGCATTGGTGCATCCCCTTGATTTAAGATTAATTCTAACTTCACCAATTCCGGCAAATAAGAATTCATCACTTCCTGGCACATATCCGGAGAAAGAGGTTTTTGTAATTCCAAAAGCTCTTTCTTTTCAATATTGGAGGCGCATCCATTTAAAAACTCTTTCAAGGTTGAGTCTGATAAATACGGGCTTACTTCATTAAGTAGTAAGTATGGGTTCAAAGAATTAGCTAATAATAGTAATAAACTTTCTGTACTTCCTCCATCAATTTGAGATTGTAAAGAATCTAATGTTAATTTTAGCTGATTAATGTCGCTTTTTAACGGTTTGAGTTTCAATTTTGAAGGACAAACGTTATAACCATAACCATTGACTAAATTATTGTTATATATCTGAGGAATTGTAAAAATTCCGGGGCTAACATTGTTTGGGTCTTGAGTAGGATTAACTAGATAAACATAGCTAAATTGTTGTGAGTACTGATCGAGTTTGATATCATGTTCAAGAGGAGATGATTCATTAGTTAAAGAAAATGTGTTTCTTGCAGCAGACTTTATTGAATTCTGTAGCGTATTACCGCCATAATATCCTTGATGATAATCGATTATACCCGGGTTTAAGGACGACCCAACAACTCCGATATCCGCTGTAGTGATTTCAGATCTAAATCGATTACAAATCCAATGTAAACCATTAGTGACTTTCGATACTGGATTGGTTACTATGTTGATGCTGGTACCATTCTTATACATTGCTAAGCAACCAACGTTTAGGTTTTGATAAAAATTATTGTATACTTCATTGTATTCTGTTCCAGAATTTCTGATAACGGTACCGTAAGTCATACCAATCGTAGAACCGTCTTCTTCAAAGAAATTGTTTTCTTCAATTTTAAATCCTTTTCCACCATAATTATAAATACCTGCGGAAAAAGTATTTGAGAGCTCTGGAATCTGAAAATTTGATTCAGTAATACTATAATATTTGGTACCTGCAACAAATACTCCGAATTCATTATCTTCAAATTCACTACGATTTACAGTAAAATTCAAATTATCAGTTGAATAGGTATTAATGCCAAATTTTAATTTACTAAACTTTGATGGAATGTAATCGTTACAGTTTCCTCCAACAACGGTGATATAATTACATTTCGATTCAACACTAAAATTCGAATTTTCCGAATAAATTCCAATACCCGATTGTACTAAATTGGAATTATTAGAAATGTCATTCTTGAAATTTGACGCAATTATTCTTAATCCTTTTACTCCTTTTAGGTGAATGTGATAATTGAGGTAACTTGAATTGATATTGTCGTCCCATTTGAGCGTAGAGGTGGAAATTGTGGAAATATTATTGATACCATTAGGTGAAAAGTATTTTTCAAACCGAATTCCGGTAATATTATTTTCAAAATTTGAATTACTTATTTTTATAATACCACCGCTATTTGTAGGTACAAATACATTTCCAGAGACAATCTCTTGAGAAGGACAAGAATTTAAATTGTTTAATTGTCTTTTACCGACCAAAACACCAATTACTGCATCTTTAATAGTCGAGCTATTTTTCATGATTAATAGTCCTTGAGTGGTGGAGTTTATGTTTAATTGATTTAAATTTTTATTCCCCCAAACCTCGCAACCCAACCAATTTGAATTGATTCCACAGGTTTCAACAACTTTTAAGGTTGTGCCATCTAAAATTAATTTTCCGCCTAGAGAATTAGATGTTCCATTTTCGACCACTATTCTAGCATCAGGTGCAAATTCTAATGTTAAGTTTTTGATTGTTAAGGTAACCCCGGGTTTTATATAAATAGATTTTTTAATTTGAAAAACATTACCTGCTATATTTGTAAATGGGTTTGTTCCTCCTTGTGCCCAATCTTCCCAAGTAGCATTAGAATTTACATTTATAACATCATTACTGTGGAAGGAAATATTCTCGATACAACAAGTCAAATTACCGTTTAAGTTATTATAATAATCAAAACCGTCAATTTGGTCAGGAAATAAATACAACTTAAAAAGGTTTGAAAATAAACTCACAGGCGATCCATTTGATTCAAAATTGTAAAAACCAGATTGAGTATTTAATGTGGTAACAGAACTGTTTGGATCATTGGAGTTATTTAATTTATGTAATCCAAAAAGACCTGAAAAATAAATACCATTATCGATTCCTCGTTCTAACATAGAGTATTTGCAATCCAAATTACCTATATTGATGGGTGTAAGAATATTACTTGGTGAATTAAAATCAAAGTATTCAAGCTGGTTTGGTTGTAGGGTGTTAGTTGAGTGAGAAACATATAGTATATTACCATTTGATGAGAATTCGAGACCTTTTAATGCAGCGTCTTCAGATGTTTGAGGATTAGGTGATTTATAAAAAGGAATGTGATAAGATGAATTTAAATAACCAGCTGAATTCAATTCAGCAATAAATAACCATTCCCAAATTATATTATTTCCCTGTGTAACATTTTTGTAATAAGGACACGCAATTCGTATATTACCATTTGGAATTCTCACGACTTCAAGTTCTGATCGTACATGATATCCATTGAATTCAGTGGTGCCATTATTTAGAAATGGAATGACATAATTATCAAACTGAAAACCAAAATTTGAGACTTTGAATCTATAGATAAAATTGGCGTTAGAAATAAAAACAAAATGTGAGTTTTGAGAATCCTTAGGAGTTGCTCCGAGAAATATGTTAGATTCCTTACCTGGAGAGGGGTCATTTTCAGTTACGAAAGGAGGAATTGGATCTGATGAATTTTCACTATTAATTAAAGAGGCAATACTTGTGCCAAAATTTTGAAAATTCCCATTTGAAAATCCAATTGGGACTAGTTGCCCAAGAATACATGCATTGGGGTTATAAGCAGTTGCATTAATGTTGGCTATTCCCATGTCCAATAGAAACAAATAAGGCTTTTTGTTAGAGATTCCCACGTCTATTTTTGTACTTACAATATAGTATTGTTGACAATTTGCTGGATTTGGGACAATTAGAATCTCAGAGGCGCCTTTGACCTGATTACTTTCAACTGAATTAAAGTCGTCTGAGGTTGTGTTAAGGTTTCCTAAACAGTACCCATCTTTATTATAGATATGTTGATCAATTATAAAAAAGAGTATTTGGTTATTTGGTGTTGTTACCAAATTCGAAGCATTTGTTGGAGACTGGCCTTGATAACTTAAATAAGGGTCATTTGAATTTGGCATGCTAGTATTGCCGTAATCATAAGCTGGAATAGGAAGTGGTGTGGCAAAATTCCCGTTTAATTTGTAATTATTAATAATTAAGTTGGGATTTTGTGCTAAGACCTTAAACCCAAGGAATAAATAAAGTACAAGAAGAATTACGTTTTTGTGCGACATATCAAGAAATTAAATTTTAATTGAGGATTACTCGAACAAAACAAATGAAGTATTTACAGATAAACAAGGCCTGTGAACTATCTCGATTAGTATAGAAATGTTTCTAAAATTGAATTATCATCCATTCATGGAGGATTTTTTTATTGAATGACTTTTGATGTTAGGGCAAGAAAATAGAAATATTTCTAATTTGATTCTATTCAAAAATCTTTATCATTTCAATACGTTGTAAATCAGAAAATGACTTAATTAATCCTTCATCATCCTTTCCACACTTTCCCATTCCCGAAGTTTGTTTCCTAATCGAAGCAAAACTTCATGTCTCAACATTCGCATACTTCTATTTTCACAACAGCCTCCGGAGTTCTCGGAGGAGTAGCTAAAGCGGTTACCGCAAAACCTTTACTTTCTGAGATTACGTTGCCAGGATTGGCCAATGTGGTGATCTACGCTGCGGCATCAGCTGCAGCTGGGTATTTTGTCAAGCAGTTCATGGATAGCGTTGCCAGACGCTTTAATAATTACTTCAATAAAACTGAGAAGAAGTAATGAATAAGGTCGTTGGAATAGCGCTTGGTGCTGGAGTGGTTTATGGCATTGTCAGATTACTCAGAATGCAGAATGTCTCTGAGATGGCAAATGCCAGGCTAGTCAATCCGCGCATCCATTCGGTTACTCTTAATGGCATTTCTTTTAGAACAGAAGTGGAGATTAATAATCCTTCACGAGATTCTGTGAAGTTGACAAAACCTGTGGTGACACTAACTAGCAAAGGCAAAATGCTCGCGCAATCCGATGCCGAGGACACCATCATTGCTATCAAACCATTGGGGCTTACCAAAATCGACACCATTGAATTGGAACTCGATTGGTTCACCTTGAAAGGACTTGTGACGAATATCGTCAAAAACATACCCAAAGCAATAGCAGCCTGGAAAGCAGGTGATAAAAAGAACTTGATGACCATTTTGGGTGTGCCTTTGGAAATGAATTTCACCACCTATGTGAACGGTCTGTTTTATCAATCCCCTTCAGAAAAACTCATCTGATGAATGCGCTCGCACAAATACCAGCCAAAACCGTAACGAGTGGTTATCGAGCTATCAAAGATGGGAGCCGTTACAATCAGTATTTCCCAAAGCCCGAAGAACGTGACCGCGTCATTGTTGAAGACGGCGAGGTAACAGATACTGTGGAGTTAATGGAGAAAGTCGTTTGGAAATACCTTGACGACACCAAGCGAATCGCTCCATTGCTCCGACGGTCAACAACCGAGGCTACATGCCAAGCAATCTGGGAGTTTGTGTATGGTTATATCCAATATAAACTCGACAAGCGCGGACTAGAACAACTCAGACGACCTGCCCGCAGCTGGGCGGAAAGAAATACCGGTGTTGACTGTGATTGCATGAGCATTTTTGTTTCAAGCATCCTCACCAACCTTCAGATCCCTCACAAGTTTCGCATTACGATGTACAGTGGTGATTCCTGGCAGCATGTCTATGTGATTGTGCCCCTAGGAGATGAGAACAACTACTGTGTAATAGATGGGGTGGTTTCGGCCTTCAACTACGAGAAAAAATTCACTAAAAAAATGGACTTTACTATGAGCTTAAACGGGATCAATGTAGCAGTATTAAGTGGCGTTTCTTCAAACGACCATTACAACGCCGTTATGGCAAATTCACTTACAGGACTTGGTGCAAGCTCCAGTGCAGAGCTCGATAAAATCTATGAGAATATCGTAGCTACAAGAAATGCCATTGCGCAAGACCCAACGCTCGTTTCCTCAACGGATGACCCACAAGCACTTTTGAAAATGCTCGACTACGCCATTCAGTATTGGCACACCGATAAAAGAAATCAAGCCTTGGATATTTTAGCCCAAAATGAAAGGCAACTCAATTTACGCAACGGCATCAATACCATGGCAGGCCTTGATTACGACCCGGATGAACTTTCCATGGGTGGTGTTAGCCCAAAAGGCTTTTTTACCAATGTGAAGAAGACCGTTGCAACACCCGGGCAAAAGGTTGGAGAAGTTGCTAAAAAAGCGGTGAAGGCCGTCGTGAAATACAACCCTCTGACTTTGGCTGCACGTGGTGGATTTCTTTTAGCCATGAAACTCAACTTGGGAAAAATG
Organism: Flavobacteriales bacterium UBA952; assembly: GCA_002293185.1. GTDB lineage: Bacteria > Bacteroidota > Bacteroidia > Flavobacteriales_D > Crocinitomicaceae > UBA952. The sequence goes on from DBCS01000004.1 coordinate 131,773, forward strand.
GCCCATAAACTCAAATGGGGATATGGAACACAAGAACAAGCCCGAGCAAAAGGCATTACGCCAGCGCAATACCAGAAGAGCAAAACGGCTTTAGCCAAAGTAGAAAACCTCTTTGCTGATAAGCTGCAGGGAAGCCGCGAGGTGCTCAAAAACACCATTCTCAAAGGAAGAGCAGGGAATTTAAGTGGTGTTGTGATTGAACAACTACTTGGATACTTGGGTGATCCTGTTACGGCTTCAGCGATAGCCGCTGCAACACCTGTGATTATTGCCACCATCAATATTTTGAAGGATGCCGGATTAGTAGGAGGTGATGAGAAACTGGATATTGACTCCTTGACGAAAGAAATGGATGCTGATCCAAACGCAGCAAGTGCTTTTTCAGAAATTCAACAAGAAGATGAGGCTTCTTCATCAGGAGAAACAGATCAAACAGCACCACCAACAATAAAAACAGTTACCAAGTCCACTTCAGCAGGTGGAGGCATCATGGATTTCATTAAAAAGAATCCTGTTCCTGTTGCCGTTGGTGGAGGTTTGTTGGCCTTAGGGATTTATCAAATGATGAAGCCAAAAGCAAAAACAAGCGGTTTGTCCGGTTTTCGAAGCACTGCAAAACGTAAATCACCATCAAAAAGACCAACCAAAACTCCAATTAGAAGAACGACTAAAAGACCGGCTAAAAGTACTAGTACTCGCAAAACAACCACAAGGAAGAAAACACCCTTGAAAACTGTCAAACTTTTTTAATCAAATAAATACGCAAACCATGGCAACAAAAAGAAGAACCAAAGCAAAAACCAAAATCAGTAGCCAAGCTGTGATGGGTGAACTTAAAACCTTGGCTATGCTCACAGGCGGTGTTGTCATCGGCTCGCTGGGTGGAAAAATGCTTGATAAGGCATTGGCCGTTGATCCGGCTGCTACGACCTTCAATGTCAAAGCACTGGCAAGACCAGTATTGATGCTTGGAGTGGGAACAGCAGGAAACATCATGCTCAAAGACCCTAACATGAAAATGTTGGCAACGGGAGTTGGTGCATCAGGCTTACTCTCTGGAGTAAAAATCTTACTCAAAAAAGACTTGTTAGCAGGTCTAGCAGATTTCAATTTGGCTGGCTCAAACGATCTTGGAGAACCAAGCATTTACCGCGAACCACTGAATCTGTCTGTGGAGCGCTACAATCCGGATCTTCCGGCTCTTTCATCACCAACAGCCTTCAATGTCGAGGACTTTGACATGTCGCATGCAGCAATGGCGCATAGTTCGGAAATGGTGAGTGAAGACCTTTATTACATCGAAATCATTTAATCAATTACAAATCAAATAAACAACAAGTATCATGTTAACTCTTGGACAAATCGAAAGCAGCGAGTACAACTTGCTAGGTGCCATGTCAGAAGACGACTTCTTACAAGCACTTGAATTAGGAGCAACGAGCGATAAACGCAAGCTGTTTCGCAAAATGCAAAATCAGTCACGCGCCATGGCTACTGCCACAGGTTCTCGCTCACGCGCAGAATTTGAAAAGCGCATCACCATGTTGCCAAAAGAAATCCAACAAGGATTGGCAACACAATCCTTGCAAGCCGTCGATACAGCTTACTACGTGGTAAAAACCATCGCTGGATCAAAGGTGGTAAAGATGTTCAAGGATGACGACACGAAAGTCGTGGGAACAAGCAACATTTCCAGTGGAAAATTGGAAAAAGGAAATCACTTCTTGCTATACGGCATTCAGTTGTTGGGTGGTGTAAGCGAAACGAAGGATGATGCCAGCCGTGTGAATTTCGACGTTGTTCCGGATTACATCCGTGATGGTGAATTCGAATTCAAAGCAAACGGAACTATCCTTGTGCCGAATACTTCTTGCGAGGTGTTTCAAACAACAGGAAAAGACACCTTCCGTGGACTTTGGATCTTGGATAACCCAAAGATCATTCGCGACCAACAATCCATTGAATTGAATTTGGAATGGGGTGCTAATGCGCCTGAGAATACATTCTTGAAAGTAATCCTTCGCGGAACAGCTGTTATTAAAGCCTAATTCTGAACCTAGATGAAAAACCATAAGTTTCAGCAAATCCGAGTGCGCGTTAGTGATTTTGGGGAATCCGTGCGCATCAATGCACAAACCGATAAGCAATACGCCAAAATTCGTGGGATCTATGTCTCGCTTCCCGATGAGTTGTTGCTATCAGGGGCTTTGCTAGGACTTAGGGTGAATAATCAAGAGGTCTTTGAGGATGCACATGAAGTCAAGTTAATCACTAGCGGTCACCAAGTTGCTCCAAACAAGAAGTTTTTCTTCTTCGAGGAGCACTTGGAAGCTGGTGGCTCAGCCATCGAGGGCAAGTTTACAGATGGAGGCCTTGAGGCCTTGTCAGAAAGTCCTTCAAAGCTTGAATTGCTGCGCGCAAGAAAAGCAGAGAGTGGTTATTTGTATGAAGCGAAGATCTATTTGTGGTTAACTAACGAATAGCACGGATGTTAGTCACACGCTATTCGATTGTTAGTCTAAGGGTTCAAAAACCTGGAGAGATTATCTCATTTCAGCACAAGATTCCAGCATACTTAAAACGCTGCACGGGTTTTAAACTATCGCTTGTTGGCGCATTGGATTCTAAGCATCTAAACACGGAACTAGGTAGATTAAGCGTTTCGTTTAACAGTTTGAAAGAGGAGGCAATTACCGCTTCACTGAAACAGGAAGAGCTCGGATCACAAGACTTTCAAGAATTAGAAGTTCAGTTACATCCCGGTCAAATTGTAAGCGGTGTGTATGTGGACACTATGCTAGGTGAAGATTTTACCCCCTACAAGGTTCAATTGTATTTGCGCTGCACTGACAAAGAAGGTCAAACTCAAAATGAAAAAGGCTGATGTACGACCACCTGAACCATGTGCAACAGCAGTTCAAGCAGCGAGAAATCAATATTGAATTGCAAGGCTTCAAAACGGTGACTACACAGCCGGGTGTATTGCAATACCACATTGAGGCTTACAATGAGTACTTGCTTTTGACAAACAGCCGCGTTCTTCCGATCGGTACGCGCATTTTGTCTGATACCAATAGTGTGGAGATCAGTAGCGGGCAGCGTAGAACAGAGGGGCTCGAGGAATTCAGCGGTCTAGTGTCTATTGAGCTACCGCAGGGAACAAATTACTTTCCCATCATCGAATTTATTCAAATCGTCAAGGAATGAAAAAAAGAAAGATTTATCACTTAATCGAGGTTTGTCAGAAAATGATCAAAACCTTCCCGAAACAGGGACATAACAAGGTAACGTTCAATGCCATGTTTTATCGCAACGGAAAGCGCTTAAACAGCATTGATCAGGCGGTGATTGAGAATTTCTCTCCACTCGTACGAAGCTATGATAAATCTGAAAATCCTGACAAAGTTAAAGTTGAATTCAAGGATGTGGAATCTGGAACGCTCATATGGGCAAAGACTTTTGAATGGACGGATGTCGATGAAGAGCTGCCAAAATCCTTGGCCGGTTATGCAGGTTTGGGAGAAGCCGAGGTAAACGACCTTGTTCAGCGCAAGTTCTCAGAAATGGAAAGAAGCCGAGAGTTAGAAAGATTGACCACGGAATTACAGCGCATCAATGCCATAAATGAAGAGCTGGAGTTTCAGGTTCAAGACATGCAACACTCCCTTGAAGCCAAGAAGCAGGTGGAGTATTATTCCAACATCATTGGAATGGCACTTCCGGGTCTTGCTAAGTTCTTTACCAATTCACCCGTAGGAACAGCCTTTAATTTTTTGGCTGGAACCGATGGGGAAAAGTCCTTGGAGCAGCATTCGGATGGCACCAAAGATACACAGCGCGAAACGATTTTAGAGATGATTATTTCGTTTGTTCAAACACTTGACAATCAAGAATTAGGAACTATTTACTTAATGTTATCTGAAATCGAAAAAGACCGCACAAATATTCAAAAGATCCTGCAATTTATCACTGGATCAACAACAGTAGAAACACCCATTCAAACCAATTAAAGAGATAGAAAAATGGCAAAACATGAGTTAAAAGTTGCGGTAAGCGTAGCCACAGATTTAGAGGCGCGCCACGTTCAAAAAGCTTTGCAAACCATTGCAAACAACTTCAAGCCAAATGAGCTTGTGAGCATTTCTAAAAAGATTGAAATGCCACTTGTGAAGTTGAAAATTAAAAGCATGATCTAACGCATTTCAAAATGGCATCCGCAAAAGAAAAAATCACACAAGCTGTCCAAGACAATCAAAGTATACTGATCAAAGGTGCACTGATTGCCGGTGGCATTTATTTGACTTATCGCGTAGGCAAGAATCTACTGGCGAAAGTCAATAAAAACAACGCCCAAAAAAATGCGGATGACAAACCTGAAATTCGCCAAGCGATGTCCTTGCGATCAGCCGTAAACCCCTCGGGCTACAGCTGGATGAAAAGCTTTGATACCACCAATGTCAGTACCGTAATGGAGATAGCCAAAACCATTGCCAACCTTGATAAAGTCCAAAAAGCCTACAAGGACCTCTACCAGGATAACTTACTTGATGACCTTCAAAGTGATCTTTCAACTAGTGAATACGAAGCCTTTTTAAACATCATTGCTTCAAACGCCAACAAGGACACAAGTGGTGGTGGTGCACCACCAGTGCAATACACCAAAAAGAACCAACTCATTGTCGCAAAGAAAGATGTCACGATTCGTAAATCACCGGATGCCTCCAATCATGGGGCATTTTATGAGGTGCTTTCCGAAGACAACATTTACCGTGTGGCCAAAGCTGGCGAGTTCTTGGGTTACGCCACAGGGCAGCAGCACTATGACGAAGTCAATAACGTGAAGTTCATTCAGGTGGCGTATGTCATCAATGGCAAATACGCACCGGCTGCCTACAAGAAAAAGAACAAGGTGAAAATGTCCTTTTGGATCAGTGCTTCAAAAAACTACACCGATCAATTCCCGAACACCAAGGCCATGATAGCGGCCTATCCAAAAACAAGCTCCACTGCAGCTTGGAAGAAGCCCTTGGATTATTTCGATCTCAAAGGAATTCCCATGCCGCGCTTGTTAACGCGGGCAAATGCGGTGATCTTAAACGAAAAGTTTGTACCGATCAATCAGGCAGGATCAAACACCATATTGGGGCAACTGGTGATGAGCATGCAAACCAATGGCGGTGTGCTTTTGCAGTTTCGAACCATTGACAACAACATCCGCTGGGTAGACCAACGATACATTCATTTACAAGAAAGCATATGAGCACAAAAACAGAAAATTATGTAGTCAATAACTACCCCTATGCCAAGAAAGCAGGGGATCGTTTCAAGATGGATCCATTAGTGATCTTAGCGCAAGGTTCCTTTGAGAGCGCTTGGGGAACATCCAATTTGTCAACGAAGCACAACAACTTCTTTGGTATTACCGCTGGAGGTTCAAAAAATGAATTTTGGAAAGGTGGAATCTACCAAGCTCAGAACAAGTACAAATTGAAGTTCAGGACCTATGCCACTCCTCAGGATAGCTTCTATGACTTTGCACGCCTGATTTCCAGTAGCTACAAGACGGCGCATGCTGCCGCGATGGACTACAAGAAGTATGCGGATAAAATTGCGCACAGCCCTTATATCTCAGAAAGCAACGGTGATAACCGCACAGCATACATGCGTGGGCTCATTGCCAACTATGAAAAGATATTGGACATCGCTAAAAAAAAAATCTTCTTGAAAAAGGAGGATTCACCCTCGGAGCAGCAGCCTTAGTCTTTTTGACAGGCAGATTTATTTACAAAAAATACATTCAGAAATAATGGCATTTACACTTACACACATCAGAACCGGTGAACAACAGACTTTCACCATTCAGGTACTTCTAGAAAAACTAGGAGACCCTATCAATGATGAAATTATCATCAAAAGTGAAGCTTACCGCATTGCTTCTGTTCAAGAAGATGATTCAACGGGGGGCGGAACGGTTTCAAGCAATTGGGTACGACAAAGCATTGAAGTTACCCAAAGCGACCAAACGGAGTTTGAAGTCGATATCAATACTTCAGATCCAGAGGGATTGTTTTTGGTAGTCAACGGTGCTTTGTTTGACTACGGTCTAAACGGTGCTTTTCACATCGCAGGTACAACGCTTTACTGGCATGGAAGATTCAATCTTTCACCATCGGATCAAGTTTACATTAAATTCTTAACCCTTAATTAATAACCATGAGCGAACAACTAAAAATCAAACAGATTGAAGGTCTAGCAGCAGACCTCGCCACAAGAGCCCTGGATGCCCAGGTACTGAAAATTGCCAACAACCTCTCGGATGTCAATGCTACAAACGCCAGAACAAACCTATCACTTTACTCCAAGTCTGAGGTAGATGCTTTGGTTGTTGGTGCAAAGAACGCATTCAACGTTGCGGACACCACGGCACGTAATGCCTTGACGGGCTTGAAAGTCACAGACCGCGTGTTTGTCAATGACGATGGAGATGCAAAATGGGCATTGTATATCGTTACGGCGGTTACTACCGGAACGGGGTCAACTTCGACGTTTAAGAAAATCGCCGACGAAGACCTTTTTAGCAATGCCTTGACTGCCGCCGCGGTAAAAGCAGCCTACGAAAGCAATGCCGACACCTATGCTTACAACGGTACAGCTAAAGGCAAGGTGGATAAAATCACAGTGAGTGCCAACATCAACCTTGACACACTCAAAACCACCGCAGACAGTGCTCTGGCAAATGCCGCAACGGCACAAACGACGGCCAATAGTGCCAATACGGCGGCAACCGCAGCTCAAAACACTGCAAATAGCGCCGTGAGTTCCGCAGCTTCAGCAGGCACCAAGGCAGATCAGGGAATTGCAGCAGCGGCAGCAGCGCAAACAACAGCAGATTCAAAAGAAGATGCTTTTACTGCAACCACAGAAACATTCACAGGGTTAACTGGTGCTGCAAATGCAACGATTTCCATCACTTTAGGTCAAGTACCAAAAGCTGGATTCAATATTGGTATTTTCTTCAACGGACTTCGTGTGAAGTCTCAAACGAGAACCAACGGGTCGAAGGTCATCACATTCACAGTTCCATACATCACAGAGGCATCCGATGACATCATCGTGGCTTACAGTTACTAAGAATGGACAAGATTTTAGCCAAGCAAATTGAAGGGGTGGTTGATACCACAAGTGCACAGGTCATTGAAGGAGTGAAATCCTTCAGTGACCCACTGCATGTACTCAATATGCAGGATCGCAATTTTGCAGGTATGCACATCGATGGGCTGTTCATTTATTGGTTGCACGACTTTCAACAGCTAGACGATGTTGGAAACATCCGCCTGGGCTTTGATCCAAGGACCGGCAGCTTTGCTTTACAGCAGTTTACTAAACAATGGGAGAACTTCGCACTTTAAGCCATGAACAATCAAACCAGATTCAAACTCACCCTATATGCTGCAGCATTTTTGGCTGTAGTAACCCTTTTGGCCATTGCCTCAAAAATGGAAACCGTAGCAACGGCCGCCATTGCAGGTATCATGACTATCCTTTCAGCTTATATCTGGTCCCAAACTCAAAGACCTTCACACAATGAATACACTCGTAAACATACTCAAAAGTCCGTTGCTTCAAAGGCTCATCGGGCTCGGGGTGCTGCTCGCCGCGATAATGCTGCTTTACAAGAGTAATGAGCACCTTCATGCCGATAACAAGCGTTTGAGTGCCAATGTCAAAGCATTGGGAGCAGAACTTGTTTTGGTCAAAACCAAGAGCGGAAAACTCGCTGCTCAAACAGATTTGTTGGTGCTTCAAACTAGTGAGCTAAAAAAGCTCTTTCCAAGGGAAGTAAAGCAAATAGAAGCGCTCGAAGTAGGCGTCTCAAAAGCTACCCAAGTGAGTACCACGGTTATGGAAACCAAAACCAATGTAATCACCACGCTAAGAGATAGCCTTATTCGTGATACCATCAAGGTAAGTCTTTTTGATTACCAGGATCAGTGGTATACGATCAAAGGTGTTCAAGAAAATAATACACAACGCCTTTGGATCACATCCACCGACACACTTACCCAAGTGCTATATCAAGGTGAGCGCCTCAAACCCTGGCTTTGGGTCTTTTCACCAAGGAAAATTCAGCAACGGGTTAGTGTTTCCAATCCCAATGCAACCATCAAGTATAGTCAAACCATTCAAATTCAAAAACCATGAAGAAACTCATCCTTGGAGCTGCGGCAGCAATAGCCCTGTATGCCTTCACAAAGAAGAAAGGTTCTACTACTGGAACCGACACTTCCAACTCGAGCGATCCTGCTGTGACCGCTACTCAGAAAGCAACCCGATCAGTAACCTTTTACAAAGCATAAACATGGCAGAGTTAGCAGTACCCATTCCAATGACACCCCGCGTGTTTTATTCCGATACAGCATTGTCTCAAAATAAGGCCAAGATGGATGCTATTGGCAAGACTTTCTACAAGGAAATCAAGCAGGCCGAAACTTTGACAAAAGTACCCGGCTCATTGATCTTGTCTTTGATTTTTACCGAGAGTGGCGGTCGCCCTGCGATCGTTAGTTCAGCCAATGCCGTGGGCTTAATGCAAATGAAAACCCAAACGGCTAATGACATCATTTACTGGGAAAACAAAGCAGGAAGACTAAGCGCTGAAGAACTCGCTATTCTTAAAAAGCATTTGGGGGAGCGTGTCAACGGGCCCTTGAAACAAAAGTATTTGTCGCACAAAATCAAAGAGAACAATTATACTGGAAATGTCATTACAAAGGCTGATTTGATGAAGCCAGAGCTCAACGTCTTGTTAGGTTCGATGTATCTCGGAATCCTGATGGATCAACACCAAGAAGGAGAAGTATTGAGACTAGATAAAGTACTTGTTCGCTACAACCAAGGCTATTTCTTTAAGCCAGGAACGGGAAGTGTGGAGCAAACATTGGATCTGGTGAAAGGCAAAAGCAAGGAAGCGTATTCCTACATCTTAAAAGTGGTGGGTAAAAATGGACTTTTGGAAACTCAAGGTAAGTAGTGGATCAACATGCGCAGAATACTGAAATTGAGGCTTTTATCCATAGAAAAGACAAAGCCAAAGAAGCGTACAGCGCGACTGATAAGACATACATTGCAAAATTTGGCGGAGCTGGAGGTCAAGGCAGCAACGGTGCTTCGGGTGAAGGTTTGTTGTATGAGTTTTTTACTCCAGACTACATTTGTGAGTTGATGTGGGATTTAGCCTATCGATATGGATATGATCCAACGGGGACAGTACTTGAACCAAGTCTTGGAACCGGCAACTTTCTAAAATGGGCAAAGGATCCGTCAAAGTGCTATGGCTTTGAAATCAACCCGGTTTCAAAACGCATTTGTGAGATTCTTTACCCAGAAGCCAAAATCTATGAAGGCTATTTTGAAACAGCCTTTTTAAAAGCGCCGCGGTTTACCGAGCGCTTAAAAGACAAACTCACCTGGCTTGGTGGCTATCCCTTTTCACTGGTGATTGGAAATCCACCTTATGGGAAATACAAGAACATGTATAGTTCTTATTTTCCAAAGCCCAAGATGCATCAAATTGAGCTTTTCTTTATGTATTACTCCCTTAGACTCTTAAAGCCCGGTGGGCTATTGGTGTTTATTACGGGAAGTAATTTTTTAAGAAACGGCATCAGCTATCAAGGTGAGAAAATGGAACTTGAAAAGCTCTGCGACTTGGTGGATGCATACCGTTTACCGCCGGTGTTTAGCAGCACTAAAGTACCTACGGATATTCTAGTATTAAAACGAAAATAACATGGTATATAAAGCAACGATTACAAAGCCACAAATGGTTTTTGATTCAGAGAATTACTCAGAACTTGAAAAAGAACTCGATGCCATTGAAGCACAGTTCAAGGTGCGTGAGATTGAAATCACCTTCAATAAAGAGGCCTTGTTCTTTGGGGATATCAAAGCATCTGTGGATGTTTATTCCTTTCTAAAAAACAGAATTCTCAAAGGCATTGAAATCCAGGAACATTTCATTGCTATTTTCCTAAGTCAGGCCAATAAGATCATTGGTTATTATCACCATTCAACAGGTACGATTAACGCTACGATGGTAGACATTGAGCTTCTAACAGCAGTAGCCGTAAAGACCTTGGCAAAGGCCGTGATCATTGCTCACAACCACCCAAGTGGAAACCTTACACCATCGGAAGCAGACCGTTCCCTTACTCGCAATGTTGTCAAAGCATTGAAATTCTTTGATATCACACTTTTAGATCACATCATCGTGACCAAAAATGGCTATTACTCCTTTAACGAGAAAGCTGAAAGTAGCATCGTTGGATATGTGCCAAAACTTAGTCCAAAAGAGAAAAAACTTCGCGAAGAAATCCTTCGACAACTCAAAAGAGTTACAGAAGCCAATGCACCAAACCTTTTTGAAATGATGCAATCCCCACAAGGCTATGAGCAGGTCGAGCAGCTGGTTATTGACAAAGTCTTACACAATCAAATGGTTCCAGCAGCAGTCATTCCCTTATTAGAATCAGAATTTTCGATGATCTAATGCAAAAATCAACGACATACCTGCGTGCACGCTTGGATCTCATTCGTCAGAAACTCTCCAGTGCAAATGAAATGCAAGCAGCTTTGCTTCGCAACGGGGTATTTTATGAGCAAAAGGCTATTAAAGACAAAGCAAAGTCAAAGCCATATCCACAAACGCCTTTGAGCTTCACGGAGCTCTGCACTTTCAACACCTGGTTTGTGCTGCATCCTGAAAAAGTTTGTGGGCAGGAAGTGATTACTACCAGTAAAGAATTTCCGGTCACGATTCAAGGAGACAAAGCGCAAATACTGTCCACCATCCAAAAACAACAAAGCTATTCCATCTTGGAAATGGAGGCCTTGGCACTAGAATACGAACTTCAAATCAATCAATTATGAGTTATTTAAAAGGAATAACTAACATTCAGAATTTAGGCGCTTTAAACCCATACACTTCAATTAAATTAAGAAGTAGATCACAGGCTCTTGACAACGTGTTGAAGCAAATTGATGAGCTCAAAGGTTTGGGTGCTACAGAAAACAAAAAGCTTTCTTTTGAAGAGGTCATGGCAAAGTACAATGCCGGCATCACAGAACCTGAAATCAAAGCCTGGGTATGGTATAAACAGCATCAGGGAATTCCAATGACTGGTTGGGAAGCCTATCATCTGGAGGGTACTGGTAGGGTCTTGATTTCTCAACTGCATACACTCGTTAGACAAGGTGCTTTGTTTTACCACGCCGGTGAAATGATGCCTTTTCCGATTTATACCTATGGCAATATGTATGATCGTTTGGCTCAGCTTGAAACAGACAAAAAAGAGATCCTGGAATACTTTGGTGAAGAAGTCTATGAACAGCACAAACAGGCACTTGAAAAGGCCAAACCTGAACTACTCACCGTTGAAAATCCAGATGAAAAGGAACGGCCTATTATTACTGCTATTTCTGATTTTGCCGTTGATCCTGATTTATTTAGCATAACGGGTGTTCGTGAAGAGTTCATGGACTTGGAGAACTCCGAAGAGCTCAGAAAAGTCAATGGCAAAGTAGAGCGCAAAAAAGACAGCGAAAAAATCCGGATACGCTTTGATGGCGAAACGAAATTCACGTTACAAAACGTATTTGTCAAATGGCTTTTTACCCTCAACGCCGATACGGACTTTGAAAAGAGTTCACCAATCGACATTGCTGATTACTACATAGCCAACAAAGCCCTCAGAGATGATCGCCTCACCAAAGAAGAAAAGGCGGAGCTTAGAGCCAATGCCAGAATTGAAGGAGAAAAGCTTTTTTCAAGATTCCTACATGAAGTTCTCACGTTTGATGATCAACATAAACTCAATTATGCCTGGAATCGTGTTTACAACGGGCAATCAGATATCAATTATTCAAAAGTGCCCATTGGTTTTGAATGTTCAGCGCGTTTTAAGTCCGGAATACTTCAAATCACCGACATTCAGCGCCAAGGCGTAGCCTTCATGGAAGCCATGGGTTCTGGAATCAATGCTTTTGATGTAGGAGTTGGTAAAACGATGACCGCCATTGTAAACCTCGCGCACAACTTGTATTCAGGTAAATGCAAACGCCCCCTTGTTGTTGTTCCAAAACCCACTTACAAGAAGTGGATGAATGAAATCATTGGCTTTACGGATCGCAAGAACGGTGAGTTCGTGCCTGGTGTACTTTCCCATACTGGAATCACCGTCAATGACTGGTTCAACCTAGGAACGGACATCGTAGAGAAAATCAATCTCAATAAGGCAGTGCCAGAGAAATCCATAACGATGGTCACTTACGAAGGATTCAAGCGACTAGGGTTTGGAAAGTCCGTATCAGATGAACTCTTTACTGAACTAGTCAACATCCTTGGTCAATCCAAAGAGAAGTCCAACCGTGACAAGGAGATCGAATACCAGAAGTTTCGTGAAATGATCGGAGTTGGTTTAAAGAATACCATTGCAGACATTGACATCTTGGGCTTTGACTATGCGGTCATTGACGAAGCGCACCGCTGTAAGAATGTATTTAGTCAAGTCAAAAGCGATGAAGACGGAAACAAACGCTACAATATTCAATCAGCAACTTCTGAAACCGGTCAAAAGGCCTTTTTGATTCTGAGTTTTATACAGCGCAAATATGGTAGAAATACCATGCTTTTGACCGCAACGCCGTTTTCAAACTCACCCTTGGAAATCTATTCGATGTTGTCGCTTGTGGCTTATGATTCATTGAGGGATAACGGAATTTTAAACCTCGATACCTTCTTTGATTTGTTTGTGTTGCCAACCGTTGAATGGACAGCCAACTACAAAGAAGAAATCGTAGAAAAGGAAGTCATTAAAAGCTTCACCAATCGACGCGTACTTCAAAAACTCATCTATAACCACATCCTCTATAAAACAGGTGAAGAAGCCGGAGTGGTTCGTCCAAAGAAAATCAATTTGCCATTGCTCTATGACTTTGAAAACTCAAAGCAAAGACTACCCAAGGACAAGCAGGTTTTGACCTACATAAACATGACACCCAAGCAACGCACAAACCAAGACGGAATCGTGGCGATGGCTAAAAATTCAACCCAAGGAAAGTTGGATATGGGTAATTTGTTCCGTGCCTTGGCGTATAGTTTGGATAATGCGCTGTCACCGTATCTACTCAACGGAACACCGGAAGACTACAAGGAGTTTGTTGAGGAAAGTCCAAAGATTGCTTATGTCATGGACTGTATTGCAACGGTTAAGAAATGGCACGAAGACCACCAAGAAGCAGCCAGCGGACAGGTCATTTACATGAACCGAGGAAAGCAGTTTTTTCCCTTGGTGAAAGAATACCTGGAGAAAGAAATCGGCTACAAGAAAGGTGTGATGTATGACCGTGCCAGAGTAGATGAAGTAGAGATTATCAGCTCTGAAATCAACGACACACGAAAAGAACTCATCAAGGAAGCGTTCTTGGATGGCGTTGTGAAAATCATCATCGGAACGGCCACCATTCGCGAAGGGATTGATTTGCAAAAACGAGGAACGGTTATTTACAACTGCTATCCGGAGTGGAACCCAACAGACATCCGACAACTCGAAGGACGTATCTGGAGACAAGGAAATCAGTTTCAGTATGTGCGTATCGTGATGCCTTTGGTACAGGATTCCATGGATGTATTTGTATTCCAGAAACTCGAAGAGAAGACTTCGCGCATCAATGACATTTGGTTCAGGGGAGATAGGGGAAACGTCCTAGACCTGGAAAGTATGGATCCAGAGGAAATCAAACTCGCTTTAATCACCGACGTGGATCGTTTGGTTGCCATGTTCTTTGATCAAGCCAAGGAGAATCTCAGCCGTGATTACAAGCGCGTCACCTTGGCCATTGACACCTTGAAGGAAGTACAAAGTGACATCAACTACTACAACAATTACCGCGAGAAGTCATTAACGTGCATTCAAGCATTTTTGACCACCTTACTAAATTCTACTTACTTGCAAGAAACACCCAAAGTGGCCAATGATGGCGAAGTGGTGAATAAATCCGTGAAGCGCGCAAAGGAGCTCAAAGAAGAAATTGAATTACTGCTGAACGCTACGGATCAACAAGACAAGGACATTATCTCTATTGGGCGTAAAATTGACAGTTCCTATGCGCTACTAGGGATTTACTTTTCTCAGGGTTACTACTTGTCGTATTTCAAGGAATACGTCAGCAAGGTTCGAAAAACAGAGCGCACACTGTTAAAACCAAAAGGCTATTCTTTGTCAAGTGACTTGAGCCCAGTACTAGCTCAATACGAAGCAGATAAACAGGCCATTTTAGCGCAATCTGAACTCTACCGAGGAGAACAAAACTCACCCAAATGGGCAGAACTCAAAATCGAGATCCAGACAAAGAAATCAGCCTTGCAAGTAGAAGGTAGGAGTGCTCAGGCGCGCGCTGAAGAATTCAATCGCCTGAATTACTTATTGGAGTACCGCACCAATTTAGCACCCGCAAAAGCAGCTACTCCCAACTCCATAGATGAGCTCGAGCTTGAAGCCCTCGCATTTGAAATTGAATTAGAACTACTAAATTTTTAAAGCATGTTAAACACGACAAACTACTTTCAAAAAGTATCAAACATTGATTGGAATACTGTACCAGAAGCACTAGCTAAAGGACACCGGCTTGCAGAAGGCGCCTCTCAGAATAATTGGGGACCATACCGAAGCAACGAAAACATCAAACGCGTAGTGGATGCCTACATGCTTAAGCTCGATGAATACTTGGCGCAAAAACCTGTAAAACCGGTTGCAAAATCAACAACTGAAAAACCAAAACCCGTAAAAAGTACCCCTGCGCCAAAACCTGCAAAGAAAACAGCAAGAACCGTCAAAAAAGTTGCACCCACAGTTAGCTACAAAACAGACGCAATTGAACACATTGATACCGACGTGCAATTTATCAAACGCTATGCTGCCATGCATGGCAAAGTCAAAAGCCAGGCTCAAATCTTAACACTCATTCATAGTCTTCAAAAAGCCATGCTTGAAAGACGCATCCGCAAAACTTCACCTTACGCCAAAGAAATCGAGCTCATGCAAGGGCAGTTGATTTCATGTTACGAGCAAATGGGGGAAATGGCTGAAATTAAAATCGATAGCAAGAACCTCAAACGCTATTTGGAGATTGCGCATAGTCAGGCTGGGATGCTTTCCATTGCACTATTGAAAGCCTACGTTTCTTTGAATGGAAAACGCGACATCAAAGACAAAGCCGAACGCTTGTTTAATCGCATTAAAAAGGCAGTACAGCAGGGGAAGATCACTAAAACGGATAAGTATGCCACCAAGCTCGATGCAGCATTTCAAACACTCAAAACCTACATGGATGGGGATTCAAAAATTCTTAACATCAATAAAGCGCAGCTCAATGGCCTCATGGGAATAGTCGGTGGTGAATTGTTTCCAAAGAACAAAGGTGTTTCTGGAATGGATGACAATGGCATGATTGTAAACTCTGGAGAGCTCTTAAAAATGGATTTTCAAACCATTGGTCTTCAAGGGAAATACCGAGAACTCATAGGTGATCCGAGTGTTGGATTCTTTGCTATGGTGTTTGGGCTTCCAAAATCAGGAAAATCAACCATGTGTCTGGATTTTGCCAATCACTTAGCAGCTAATCATGGCAAGGTGTTATACTGCGCCATAGAAGAAGGATTTGGCTACACGCTCAAAGAGAAAATTGAGCGCCTAAAAGCAAATCACCCGAACTTGTATGTCACAGATCGCGTTCCGGAACACCTGGATCAATTTCAATTTGTATTCATTGACAGTGTTTCCAAAGCAGGCCTTGAAGTAAGCGACATGGACGAAATGCGCAAAATGAATCCGAATACTTCATTCATTTTCATTTACCATACGACCAAGGAAGGAAAATTTAGAGGTGTAAATGCACATGCGCATGAAGTAGATGTGATTATCGAAGTGGAAAAAGGCAAAGCGACTTCAACGGGAAGGTTTAATGCTGGTGGGAGTGTGGGGGTGTAAAATAAATTTATCTTTATGTCGAACTAAATAATAAACTGATTGCTATTCTAAAAATATTAGAAAGTATTCTAGTATATCTGGCAATTGCACTATTTTTATGAATTAATTTTGGTTTATCTGTTCTAATAAATCAATATTTGGGTTCAAATAATATCCTAACAATTTTTAAACAAAATTGAACCCACAAACGATGACAAACAAATATTTTTCTGAAATTGAAAAAGTAGAAGAAGCAAAAGGTGTGGAGTGTGTTCCATCTGATAAATATATGCGTACTATTCGAGAGGCTTATCGATGGACTTTCTCTGAAATCTCAAATCCTCAAAATTTTTTACCACGAGCCTTAATTAATGATAATCCGAGAATTGAGAAATCCAAAATGAAATGCGAAGGCTGGTCACTCTCATTTTATGATACAGAGGAAAATGCATTAAATAAATTCAATTCTTACCGAAAAAACAAACCCAATATTGATAAAAAACTCGGTACTCACTTAGCAAAAGGTATTTTAGAGGAATCTGATGGATATTGCGGTAAAGTTAATCGGGATGGTCACTTTGAATTTTTTGAGTCAATAAATTGTGATTTATCATCCAAATTTGAAATAATATCAAAGTTATGAAATCCAACCTATTTACACTAGAGACTAATCCATTTGGAGAGCTCATCTTTGTTGGGGATTTGCTTTTTAAAATGTGTCCGACTACTTCTGTTTACACAAATTCTAAGAATGAAGTAATTATACATGAATGGGCTGATCTAAATGAGAATGGAGATGATATTAATTTCATCTATAATGTTTCGCCTATTAACCTTAAAAGATATATAAATTTAGAAATATCCCATCTAGATTTAATTCGTAGTGCAATTTATGGAAAAGTAATAATTTTTGAAGGGCATTTTGCAAAATCAAATAACTTTTCACTTTGTGATATTTTCGATATTGACATAACCTATTTACCTTCTAAAGACGCTTTCTTTATGCCAAATGAAACAGAAGATATTGAAGTTATCTCTAGGGAATTTAAATTAGAGGATGTTGATTTAATTGAAAATCAATTAGATATTCCTGATGACGTTTTAAATCTTCATCTGAAAGAAGGTGATTCTGTTGGATATGGCCGAGTTGATACATATGTTTTAGGTAATGTTCTTTCCAATTTCGAGGAGCTGTATAAAGAAGTTGCTAAAGATCATATTCTTGGTGTTAGTAGGCAGAATGAAATAAGTAAATCAGAAAAGCAATACCTTTTGGGATTTTCTCATACGGAGGTAACTAGGGTAATGGCAGCATCTTTCTCTATTCTGTTGAAACCCAAACAGAATAAAGTTAGATTTACAGAGTTGAAAGGTGAGGAAGTTAAAAATGATGATGCAATCGTATTATTTGAAAAAATTGGTAAATTAATTGAAAATAGTAATTCAGAAGAAAAAATTTCGACCATTAGTAATGAATACAGTAACTCAGTATTCCAAAAACTACAATCTTTTGCACAAACTGTCACAAAGCATGATATCAGCATTGACATTAATTACAAACTAAAAGAAAAAATAGGTTTAAAACAGTTTAACATTAACAAAGTAAGTGGTAATAAAATAATTGATAGTGTATTGAGTACTTCAAGTAAGACAGAAGAAAAAATATTGTTGAATGGAAAATTTACCGCAATTAATTGCAGAACAGCTCATTTTTCATTTAAAAGCGATGACAATGCAGATGAGATTTCCGGTTATTTTGATGCAATATTAGGAGGATTGGAGAGTTTAAATTTTACAAATAATTATAAAATATTAATTCACAAAACAATCTTCAATGATAAGGGTAACAATCGTCGTAAGCCGGAAGTTTGGATATTAAAATATGAATTATTTTAAATTTGGGAGAACCTGATATTTTATTGTCAATTTCTTAGAGGTACTCATTACTTTCTTTTAGGCTGAGATCAATTAATAAAGCTCCTCGCTAAAAATATTATTTAAATTGATCTTACGATGAAAGTTTTGAATGATTAACTTATCCAGTTTCTTTTAATAAAGACTGAACAATAACTACCCTAAATTTTGTTATTCAGAGTTATCTCACCAACATCACCTTCCATACTTTTATATAATAGGTACGCCTTATTTTAACAACACAATTAAGCAACCATCTTATGGTGATAGGCGTCTGAGCACTGTACTGCTCAGACGCCTATCACCAATACAACAACTACATTTTCTACATCACCCTTAATATTTGTCCAGTTTTTTGCAGAATAAACAGGACATTTTACTATCTTTGTTTCTCATAAATAAATATGAAAACAACTGATTATATAATATATAAGATTGATAGGCTACCTAAAGGATATGTTTTCACCTATTCCGACTTTTTTAATGAGGTGAATAATAAAGAGGCGGTCATTAAGTCTCTGAACAGAATGGCTGCTTCCGGAAAAATAAGCAAATTGAGCAAGGGGAAGTTTTATAAGCCAGAAAATACTGTTTTCGGTGCTTTACAACCAAATCAGTATCAGGTAGTGAAAGACTTACTGGAAGAAGATGGTAAGACAATCGGTTATTTGACTGGTTACAGTATTTACAACCAATTGGGATTAACAACACAAGTAAGCAGCACCATTCAAATTGGTAAAAACGAAGTGCGATCCAAATTTAAAAGGGAGCGCTACACCATTTCTTTTATCAAACAGAAGAATACCATTACAAAGGATAACATTCCATTTCTCCAAGTATTAGATGCCGTTCGATACATTAAAAAAATACCGGATACATCCATCGATGCGGCTTGTATTCGTTTATTAAATATTGTGAAAGAACTTTCTGATAAAGATGTTTCTACATTAATGCGATTGGCACAAAAGTATCCACCGGCAACACGAGCATTGATCGGTGCGATATTAGACGAACTCGGCAAACAACCACTAACGAATTCTTTGATGAAATCTTTGAATCCGATAAGTAAATACAATTTAAAAGGAGCAGATAAAGTACTTTCTTTAACCGAAAAATGGAATATCGTATGAGGTTACATGAAAATCCCACGCTATTTAGGCAGTCAGTTCAGTTTGCTTCTCAAAAATTGAATATCCCTGTGATCTATGTAGAAAAAGATTATTGGGTAACATATGCACTCTATTTAATCTTTCACAACAAAATTGGGGAAGAAACAGTTTTTAAAGGCGGGACAGCACTCTCTAAGTGCTTTGGGGTAATCGAACGATTTTCGGAAGATATTGACCTGGTTGTGCTTCGTAAGGAGGGAGAATCAGCAAATCAACTGAAAAATAAATTGAAAAAAGTAACAGAGGCTGTATCTGAGAAATTAGATGACGTTGAAATAGACGGCATCACCAAAAAACTGGGAATGATTCGAAAAATTGCTTTTAATTACAAGCAAGAATTTAAAGGTGTTTTCGGTCAGGTTCGCGATGTGCTTATTGTTGAATCAACTTGGTTGGGAAGATACGAGCCTTATCATAAGCATGAAATAGCATCATACATTTATGAAATGATGCGGGCAGCAGACCAATTAGATTTAGCAAAGGAATATGGTATGTTGCCCTTCGAAGTGAATGTGTTGCACGTAAACAGAACCATTTGTGAAAAGATCATGAGTCTGGTGCGTTTTTCCTATGGTGAAGATCCTTTAGATGATCTTAAAAAGAAAATTCGACATACTTACGATATTCATCAATTACTCAAGGTTCCAGAAATAAAAGGATTTTTCGAATCCTCCGATTTTGAGCGTATGTTACTTCTAGTTGCTAAAGACGATACGGAAAGCTTCAAAAGCAACAATGAATGGCTAACGCATCATCCAAAAGAAGCATTGATCTTTAGGCAAACAGAAGAGACATGGAAAGAACTGGAAGATATTTATACGAACGAATTTGGGAATTTAGTACATGGAACACTTCCCGAAGGAACGGATGTAATGAATTCTCTAAAATTAGTGTCAGAACGCATAAAAGACATCGCATGGAGCATAGACTCAACGGATAACCCAAATTTAGCAAGTGTTAAAAAAGGCTAAATTATAACAAGGATTTATTCAATTTGTCAATCCGATCTCTACCTCACCAACACCACACTCCCCACAACCTCAAACTCTTTCTCAAAACCAGTTTCTACGAAATTGATTTTGTAAGTATACATGCCATCTGGCGACATGCTGGCGCCATTTGTGGTGTTAACAGTGCCATCCCAACCTTTCAACGGGTCTTGGCTTTCGAAGATGATTTCTCCCCAGCGGTTGAAGATTTGAAGTGAGTAGCTTTGAAGTGCAAGGCTAGGAGAGAAGATGGGTAAAAATACGTTGTTCAGCTCGCTACCGTTAGGTGTAAAGGCGTTGGGTACGTAATATATTGGGTCTTGCTCGATTTGCAGTATTTGCGTGGTTGCGTCCGTACAGCCGTTGCTGTTGGCAATTTGTAGCGTTACGGTGTAGGCTCCTGCTTTTTCCGGGAAGGTATGGATAGGCGAGAACACAGTGCTTGATGCTGAACCATCACCGAAATCCCAAACCGAACTTGTGGCGCTTTGCGAAGTGTTTTGCAGGAGGGTTGTTGGGTTAATGATTGGCAAGGGGTTGTTTTGGATCTCAAAATCGGCCACCGGGTTAGGGTCAAAGCAAATAGCATCCGTTTGCGTGAGGTTGGCCGCACAACCAAACTGATTGGTAGCCGTGAGGCTGACATCATAACAACCTGGTTGGGTATAAAGGTTAGACAGTGTATTTGCATTGCTACTCGTTACCGAGTTGCCAAAACTCCAATTGTAAATGGTATTGGCCTCAACCTGGTTATTGTTAAACGCAATACTCAAAGGCAAACAGCCCGACCACGCTGGAATGCTGAAGTCCAATAAAGGGTTCGGGTTGACAATCAGGTGCAAGTTCAAAATAGAATCACAACCATATTGGTTAGGGTAAGTCACTGAAGTGCTGGTAGCACTTGTTAACGTTTGCCCGTTCCAAACAAGTGGTAATTGGTTTTGGCAAAGCACTACTGTATCATATGAAACATGCGTTGGGTTGACCGTCAAGTTCAAAAGGTAATCATATGCACAAACGGCAGCTGCAGGCTGAAAAACGTAAGAAAAGCTACCGCTCTGTTGGCTAGAGAAAGCTGGTGTCCAAGTTCCTGCAACACCATTATCTGAAATGAGTGGCAAAGTCAGGGCTTCATTTTGGCAAATAGTGCTTGGTAAACTAAAGGTAGGATCATATAAAGTAGACACCACAATGGTTTGTTGCGCAATAACTGGGCATAGTCCTGCACTAGGAGTAAAAGTATAAGTGGTGGTATTTTGATTATCAAACGCTGGCGCCCAAGTTCCATTTACGCCGTTGTTTGAAACCAAAGGCAACGTTACTGTAGCGCCCTCACAAATAGAATCTGGTAAAGTAAATGTGGGCGTTACGGGTAAATTGATCCCAATCGAATATGCCCCTGATACAGGACATACAACTCCCTGACTAATTGAAGTTAAGCCCGTGCTACTTGGTGTAAAAGTATAAGTTGAAGTCTGCTGATTGTTAAATGGCTGTGACCACGCTCCCGAAAGCCCTTCATTGGATACTGAAGGTAAGGTATAAGTATTACCAATACACAAAGCTGTAGGCAAACCAAAGCTAGGCGTAAAGCTTGGCGCTACAAAAACGGTATGTGTGGCCGTTGCAGGGCAACCGCTGATGACGTTGTAAGTGTTTGGCGTAAAAGTATAGGTGGTGGTAGCTTGGCTATTGAAAGCTGGAGACCATGCGCCACTAATGCCGTTTGTAGACTGTGTAGGCAGCACATAACTGGTACCAGGGCAGAGTGAATCAAGTAAAGAGAAAACAGGTTGGGTTTGCGGTATGATATTTACCGTATGTTGTGCAGGTACAGGGCAACCAACCGCTGGTGTGGGTGCGGTAGGTGTCCAGGTGTACGTTGTAGTGGCTTGGTTATTGAAAGCAGGCGCCCAAGTACCAAAAGCCCCATTTTGGGTAGCAACCGGGAATACCAAATTGCCATTGACACACACATTTGAAGCAATATTGAAAGAAGGCGAGGAGTTCGGCACAATGGTTACCGTGACTTGAATGACCTGATTGCAAGTGGTATCATTTGGCGTAAACGTATAAGTGGTAGTAGCTTGGTTATTGAAAGCAGGAGACCAGGCACCCACAATATTATTCAAAGAAGTAGTAGGCAATGTATAACTTGTCCCCTGACAAAACGGCCCCACATTCCCGAAGAACGGATACACGATTTCAGTAAGGCTTATCGTAGAATCATTAGAAGTATTGTTCGTAAAATTACTCTCCGGGTAAACCCCTAATTGCGTCGCATTTTGATTCACCACCAAACTCAAAGAAAACGGGCTTGAAATACCCGTAGGAATGGTAACCAGTGTGCTCAAACTAAGACTGTCTCCCATGAGAATATTCGAAGGCAGCAAAACCGTAGAAATCAAGATACTGTCATTCACAAATACCGAAACCGGCGTGCCTGCTAGTAAGGTGTCATTGGAATTGATGTTGTAAACGGTGTAGTCTAAGGTCAAATCATGGTTCTGGCAAATGTCTTGACCTGTTATACTATCGAGAGAAATGGTGGCATCAGGAAGTTCAGATTGGATGGAGGTGATGATGGTGGAGATGAATCTCGGAGGGTTTGAATTTAAAGCGATTAATGCGCTAGTATCACCAATATTTAAGTAATTATTGACAAAATAGGTATCTACATCTATATTCCAATTGGTATTACTACCCGTAAAACTATTTGTACTGTTAAATGGGTTGTTTGCCGGGTTCTGAGCATTACTTAATATGTTATTATTAAATTTTATGGATTCTCCTGAAAATAAACCAGAACTACCATTGTATGCGATATATGTCATTTTTGCACCAACAGTGCTTGTCACATTTAAATTAGAAATTGGAATAAAAAAAGTTGTATTATTTACAACTGTGCCAACCATATGTTTAAAGCCTTCATAAATATTCAATTGCTTATTGGGGAGTGTAGGATTTGAATACACAACTACTATATTCCACCCTGAATAATAATTCATATTACTGCAGTAAAGAGGGATTAGTGGATTCAGATTGAAATTATTCACCTGATAAAGTCCATTACCAAAATTCTGTACGTATGCTGTAATATCCTTAACCGCAGAAAAATAGAGATAAGGGGTCCAAGTAGGTGGATGAATATTTGCGACATTGATCACATCAGGAATAATTGTATTGCCATTTAGGTTAAGGGTAGTACCGGCTCCATTACCTATACCTGACCAAACTAAATATGCACCTACGATAGTTTGATTAGCTGCTAATGAAAGTGATGCCGAAGAATTTGTCTGCATCATACAATTCGGCTGAGGAACAAGGACGATATTATCTGAAGTATTGTGTGACTTCCCGATTATCGTATAATCATATGGTCCGTTAAATTGTTGATATAAGGTTAAAGGAACAGAATTTCCCTGAGCCACACAATAAGTTGTGAAAGTTAAAAAAAACAAAACCAGATACCTCATTGAAGCTAATATACTTTGGATAAACAACTTAACAAAAATTAAGTTCACAAAAAGTCTTTGTTAGGAAGTCTACCAATCCTTTGTCCCTTCAGTAGGATTGGTAGACTATCAATTACTTTTTATTTCACAATCATTCTTTTTGAAATGATCTCTTGTCCATTTTGATTTAGACTATAGATATACATGCCCTTGCCAATTTCAGAAGCAAGAATTTCTACCTCTCCAGAATTACCATTTAACAGATAATCTCTAACAAAAGCACCATTCAAATTGAAAATTGATAATGTTGCTGATTCTACACCTGGAGCCAATTGGAATTTTATTGAAGTTCTATCAGAGAACGGATTTGGAACGTTTTGCTCGATTGAATAACCATTAACTGCAGGCGTATTTTGAATAATTTGCCCCCTTACTGCATCATTCGCTTTGTATTCATCAAGATCTTGACGAACTTGAATAAGTTCAGTATTTAATTCTTGGATTGCAGCTGTAAGAACTGAAATCAATCCAACATAGTTGAGAGCTTTAAAAGAAACTTCAGATGTGATTTTACCATTTTCATCAAAAACAGGTTTAACAACATCTTTTGTAAGTTCAGGAAAAACTTCAGCAATCTCTTGAGAAATAAATCCATGTTGCAGCGTTTGTGGCAAATTCAAACCTTCAACTTTGTTGTAGTTGTAAGTAACTGGTTTTAGAAGTGATATTTTTGTTAAAGCTGAAGTTTCTTGGTTAATGCTATTTTTTAATTTTGCATCAGATGGCCCATAACCTCCCGCAATGTAAACATCTCCATCAAAGAATCCTGACCAAAGATTTCCCGAGCCAATTGCCGAGCATTCACCAAAAACTGCCGCTGAAAAAAAGCTAGTCAATGAAGCCCTACCATACACACCAATTGACATTTCAAAAGCTTCCGCATTTCCATAAACTCCAATCGAATTAAATCCTCCTAAAACATTAGAATATACACCATAACCGAAATTACCTGCATAATCCAAACGAACATTTACTGCTTTTGGGTCAAAATTAGGTGGTACTTGAATTGGATTGTAAACATCTAGTCCACAATCATTCTCATTAAAACCTATACCAACCTTGGGGTTCAAAGAGGAAAATAATCCAAGTGCATATTTTCCAAAATAAGTATTTCCTTGAGGGGTCATTTCTGCGACAATGTTGCTACCAGTGCTTGTAAAACTACTAGCTACCCGAAATTCAAGATTTCCAGCTGTAGAGCCTCCATTATGTATCCACTCTATTCTGGGATTATTAGGATTTAACGAAGTATAACCCATTACCAATGCTCTGTCATCATACTGAAAGCGCTGTCCATATAATGTTTGTGAGGGTGCTGCAAATTGCCCTAAACTAAACCAGCGATCAGTTGGATTCGTCGTAAAAGTTGTTGTGGGTGGAATTAGTTGCCCTACAAATCCTGGTGCAAATTGAAATACTTGTTGACCAGCGCCAGGTAATCCAAAATTCACGACGGCACCTTGTGATAAATTCTGACCAAAGGCCAAACTACAGCCAAAAAGGCTAAAAAATAATAAGTGTTTTTTCATAATAGAAAATTTAGGTAGTGCTCTACTTTGAGTTGAGGAGTGTTCGAGTCAAATTTTTCTCCTGGTTCTAAAATGATTCATTTGCTGTCAATATTTTTTAACCTGAAGTGGTTGAACCTACATCAAAATCGTCACAAATAGAATCCTGTGGTTTTTCACTTGTATAAATAAGAAAATCTTAAATAATATACTTAATTATTTGTTATTCAATATTTTAAGATTATGAAAATTGAAAACCGCTTCAAATTAGAGTAAAAAAGATTCAAAAAAAATAGGTGGTTTTGACCGATGAAATGGAAGATTTATTTGAGAATCAACTCAAAGTCTTAACAGCTCTAGCATAGCGAATAATTGACTGCTAAAATCCATTTTCGAAAAAATAGAATCGATTCTAAGTAAAATAGAAAGGGTTCTAGTTTTTCGGTTCAGGAGTATTTTCTGAGAAGGGTTATGGTTTGTTAGCTCTACATTCGCTAATAATATTCAATCAGTTTATATCTTAATTAATGCCGAAACAAATGAATAATTATGCAAACCTTGGGGGCAACTCGAATGTGCAATCTTATGAAATAGGCTATAAATTTATCGCTGTTAAATTTTACGGGACTAATAAAATTTATGTTTACAGTTATTCTAGTGCCGGCGCTAAAAATGTTGACTTAGCAAAAGAACTTGCCGAAAACGGACTAGGCTTGAACAGTCATATAATGTTGAATATGAAAGATGATTTTGAGAGATAAATTTACAATGCATGAAATACAAAAAGTTCAAAATACATAAATACAAGGCGATTGAAAATGTCGAGATTTCTCTAAGAAATAACTTAATTCCAATAATAGGAATAAATGAATCTGGGAAAACCTCAATTCTCTATGCAATACTTTCTTTTGACCAAGACAACGATGATTATTTCAACGGAAACCATTTAGTAGCTGAAAATCGATATGAGTGGGATTCAAAAAATCATGAAATTTCTGCTGAAATAGAATTTAATAACGAAGGAGAAATTGAATCAATTATCGAGGATTTGAAAATAACTAAAAGAAACAAACTATATAGAGACCTATTAGAACTATTTCAAAATGGGAATAGAATTATTGTCAAAAGAAATCTTGACATAAGAGAATATTCAATTACAAATTTGGTTATTGACAATGAATTAGAAAAGATACTAATAACTGAAATATTTAAAAGAACGCCTTTTATTTTATTTTTTGATGACTTTACTGATAGAGTCCCCACATCGATAAAATTCCCGCCAAATTATTCTGATTTGAGTTATATTGAGAGTAGCGATACCGATCGCTCAGATTGGCACATATATATTGAAGAAATTATTTACCGAGCAACGAATAAAGAAAAAACTTTATCTGATTTATTAAATACTGATGAAAAAATTAGAAAAGGAATTCTTTCAGATGTAACAGATAAACTCAATGAAGATATAATAAAAGAATGGAAACAATTAAAAATCTTACAAAGACAGCTAGCTGATGATAAGATTAATGATTTATCAATAGAATTAGATTATGAGAAAAATGAAATTGGATTTCATGTTTTTAAATTTAGCGTAATTGATAAAAATTTTAAAGGTAAAAGCAGATACTTTACAATTCAAGAAAGAAGTAAAGGTTTTCAATGGTTTTTTAACTATGCGATTAAATTAAAATATAATTCAAAATATTATTCCGATTTTGAAGGCGCGATTTATCTTCTTGATGAGCCTGGATCTTATCTTCATTCTTCTGCGCAAGAAGAATTACTTGAATCACTGGAGAAAATCTCACAAACCAATAAAATTATTTACTGTACACATTCTCAGTATTTATTAAATCCGGAAACCATCAATATTGGCAATATTAAAATTGCGAAAAGAAATAATGGCAAAATCAGTCTCCAAAATTATGGAGAATATACAGATTCAAAAAACGAGGCTGGTGCTTTAAGTCCTTTATATGATGCTCTACATTTATCTTTAGGAAAGCATCATTACCCACGCGATGAGAATATTTTAATTACTGAAGGAATTACGGACTATTATTTCTTTAGAATGCTTCAAAATAGCAGTAAATTTAATTTTATTTCGGATCTTGTTATTATTCCAGGAGCATCTGCAAATAACTTAAAAGAGCTCATTTCTTTTGCTATCTCATGGTCAAAAAGATATGTTGTAATATTTGATTCGGATGATGCTGGCAACACAGCATTTATACAATATCAAACTTTTTTTGGAGAAAATCAAAGTGATAATTGGTTAAAATATCAAACTGTAACTGATCAAAACAAAGTCCTATTGGAAAAATTAATTTCAAAAGAAGACCAGGAAAAATTGAAATCTACTGTTAATTGTCAGTCAGTAAAAAAATCTATTACTGCGTTATTTTATTCTAATGACGAAATAAAATCGAATTGGATTAATAACTTGGATTCATGCACTACAGCAAATATTTTAAAGAATATTGATTCAATTATGACTGTATTAAATCGTTAATAAAATAAGTCAAGCCAGATCTTGTGGGAATTTCATCAATAGAAATTGATATTGCAATTTTTAAACCCGATTTAACAGATAAAAAATTAGAACATGTGATGATAAATTTCGAGATGTTAGATTTTCATTTTTTATGAATTGAATAATCAGGACACCAATTTTTATACACTTGAAAATAATTTTAACCCCAAATCCCCCAGTAAAACCGAGGGACTCTTACCAGAAAATGGGGGTTGAACTGGTAATTTTGGGGTAATATTTTGGAAAATCTTAGGAGAATCCTGAAGAAAGAGAGTATTCCACCGTAATTCCGTTGGATTTTTCGATGATTCCGTTGTCTTTCATAAACCTGATATAGTTTCTGGCCATGCGATCTTTGATGTCAAGTGCTTCCATGACTGCGTTTAAGAGTTCGGAATAGCCTAAAACTGATTTCTTGGCAAATATTTCTCGGGCCACTTCTGAAAGTTCATTGATTTTTCGGGATTCAGATTCTTCTTTGCTTTTGTTTCCCAGATACACGTGTCTACCTTGTGCTTTATCCCAGCCAAATTGAATAAGTGGTACGTCTAATGGTGAACCATCTCTTACTTTGAGGGCCTTCACTACGCTGTAGTTGGTGTTGGTTTCTTTTTCAACGAGTAAAATTCCTGCTGCTTTTCGCTGCACTTCTGATCCGAGGTGTCCTCTGAGTTTCATTCCTGATGGCGCCATGTGCACAACGCAAAGAATACATGTGTTGTATATTGCTGCCATTCGAAAGAGTTCTTCGATCAATTTAACCGAGCTTTCTTCGTCATTCACGCCATTGAGTAAATCAGCTATTCCATCGATGACCACCATGTGAATGCCTCCGTGCTCGTAATACAAACGATCCATGGATTCTAAGATAAGATTCATGCGTTCGTTTCTAGATATGCCAACTAGTCCAAAGGCTTTGAACCAGCGGGGAGGGGCGCTTCGTTGTGAACGGTCAATGATGTATGAAATATTCTTGTAGAGTTGAAACTCGGATTGCTCTGTATCATAAAGTAAGATCGCTTTTTCGCCTTCATTGGACTGGATGAAAGTGCCTAGCGTATCAACTGTTGTGTTATCCGGTTTTAAAGCGCCAGACAACATGCCTCCAAGAAAGTTTGTCTTACCACTGCCTTCTGAACCGGCGATGCAAAGGATATTACCAGGTGTGCCGATTGTTACGTCGTTAATCGTGATCAATGGTTCGGGTGCTTTAGGCGGATTTTTAAAGTCAATTTCACAACTTCTCATAACTGAAATGGTGTCTTCATACATGCTATCCAACATTTCCATGAAAAGCATCATCAAATCCTCAGAAGTATGCTTCAATCTGAAAAAATCCGAGACATCTTTTTCTTGTTTGGTTCCGGAAAGGGGGAGTAGTAGTGATTTGATTTTAAAGGATTTGTATTCTTTCGTTAGCTTATCCATTGAATTTTTACCTGTATCGTCTACATCATATAGCAATGTGATGTGTTTGAATCGGTAATTGAGGCCCCGTAGCAGGTTTTTCGGAATATGAGCTGTTTCACTATTCAAACAAATGGCATTTAAACCATGAGAGGCCAAGCTAAGCACATCTTTTTCACCACCTGTAATAAAAAGGATATCTCCACGCACGGGTAGTTGTTCAAAGCCGAAAATATAATTCTCAGTGATTTCGCCAGTGTAAAGAAATCGTAGTTTAGAAAATGGCCTGTAGAGTTTGGTATATCGCCGGCCTTGATAGCCATAAATGGGTTGTTCGGGGCTGCTCGTCAATAAGAATTCTCGTCCGTCTTTACTGATGCCATTATAGCTTTCAATGGACTGCACATTGTAGCGTTTGAGTGTATCTAATTTGATTCCATACTTACCCCAGTAATCCAATTCTCTGATGGTGAAATCTTTGTACTGAATAGGTAATTTATTCTTAGCAGTTTCAAAACCATCGTGAATCGATTTGATTTTATTAGCTAGTAAAACAGTGCCTTTATTGTTCTCTATAATGTTCTGTATTTTAAGTTCTTGAACAAATGTATTTAAACTTAATTCTAGGTCAATCACTTCTAATATTTTGTAGAAATCTGAACGGTCTTCACAGCTGTAACCAAAAATTTTACCGACAAAAAAGAAACAATCACCGCTGTATTCTGCATCGCCAAAATCCTTGAATTTATAGATGTTGGATTTCTTATCTAGGTAAACATAACAGGACGCCTTGTTGTCGTTGTAAAATGGGCTTTTAAATGATTTACCAACCCTTGAAAATCGACTTCCAAGAAAATACTTGAACACATCAAGACCTCTGTTGGTGGAAAGCAGTATTTGATCTTTGCTCAATTTGAAGTTGTCCTGATTACTCATAATATCGATTTTTTAGAATGGATATAATTTGAGTTAGCATACTTCTTCAAATCAGAAATCAAGATGCGTCTTTGGCGACCAAGTGTTGTGTAGGCAATTTTCCCTTCCCGCATCAATGCGTAAATGGTATTTCTACCAACTCCTAGAAAGCGACATGAATTGGAAACATCCAAATACTTGTCTTTTTCTTGAACCAAATGATTTATTTCTTTGAGTTGCGAAATAGAATTTTCTACTTCAAGTAATTGACTCTTTATTTTGTTGAGTTGTTGCCAAATTTCCAGGTTTAAATCTTTCTCTGTCATCATAAGCTCGTTTTTAATTAGAGAGCAAGATTAAAGAGATGGCTTTGTAGGCTCACCATACTTAAATTTAAGTTAAATGAAGTTTTTTCAATTTCGCCTGCTCACCATTAGATTGTAAACACCAACGAGTTCCTTTAAATATTCACTTTCACGCTTTGTTTTGCGCTCCTTTCCATAACTCAATGAGCCTGGCCAGTGGGCAATTTTGATATTGAAAAACCACATCAGTAATGCCATGTAATCTTTTTTGGTAACCGGTTTGTTATTGGTCCCGATGATTGCATTGCTTTCATGGACACTTATAAAAAGCTCAATGAATTCTATTTTGTCGCGGTTCCATTTCAGATTGGTGAATCCGCTATCAGGTGGAAATAAGCTGAGTTGCCCATTAAGAAAAGATGACATTTCTTGTTTAGTAGGCAAACGCTCTTGGTTCTGAAAGCGATTGGATTCCTTTGGTAGGATGTATTTATCGATGTAATGAATGCGATGTAAAAACAGTTGATCTAAAAGATCAACAAAGTGGAACTGTAAATTGAAAAAGTCTAGTATTTTTTTTTCAAAGCTTGATCCTTTGAGATATCGGTTCTGGGTGTTTTAACAAGCTCCACACGACTGAAGAGCAAGAGCTCGTTTTCCTTTGGAAAAAAGCGGTTTTTAAAGGCCTTGATTTCAAATCGGGAAAGATCTAAAGATTTTTTAAGTTCAAGAGAATAGGGGGTAGCTTGATTAATTTCTAATTCGATTGACATCTTACATTCATCATAATACTTATCGAGCTGCTCCTGATACGAGTGAATGGATTTAAAGCCATTAAAACTGATTTCAGGTCCAGTTTCAAAATCAAATAGATTGACTTGCTTCCTTATTGAAAAAGAAAGCACTTGTACTTTAGCATTGCGCAATTGCTCTAATGTTGAAATAAGTGTTCTATTCATATGATTCAATTTTCCGTTTTTACAGTTTTTTCAGTGAATTCAAAATGATAAAATCACTCATGGCAATATGGCAATGGTATATATATATACACATTGCCAATTGCCTTAATTGATATGATTTTATAGCGCCGATTTTTTTTCAAATCAAAAGCTGAGAAAACTAATACTTTGGAATTTTGGTTAGAATAAATTCTAATTCTAATTAGGACTATGTGTTTAAAAAATAGAATCATTTCTATTTTTCACTCAGAATTGGGTGAATCCGCATCTTTATTTTAAGATTAATTCTCCGTACATATTTTTGCTATATTTGACTAGCTGATTTGTCATCACTGGAATAGAGAAAAGCTCCCTGCTTTATAACTGGGATGCAAAATGGTGACCACATTAGCAAAACAAAGACGGAAACTTAGTAAATACAAGCTTTGGAGAGCTAGGTTCATTATCCTCACTCTCCGCCAACAAAAAAAGCAACCAAACGGTTGCTTTTTTTGTTAGGAGAAAATTGGATGAGAACCCCAGGGTTCGACCCGACGACCGCTGGGAGGAGAGCACGCGTAGCGTAATCCCTCACTCTCCGCAGAGTCAAAGTTGTAAATCGTCAGCATAAAGTAAACGGCCTGCAAATTGGCTTATTCAATCGTTGTGTGGAGCTCAACGGTTTGCAAATTGGCCTCTGGAATGTCAATGAAAAGCGAAAGCTGCCTATTGTGAATTGGTGAGCGTAAGCTCAAAAAGATGTATTTTCGAGGCTGATTATGGTTTTCAGCAGTATCTTGTTCTTATTATACTTTTTACCAGTATTTATGCTGGTGTATGTGCTGCTGCCACAAAAGGCTAAGAATTACTGGGCGCTGTTGGTTAGTATTCTTTTTTACGCGTGGGGAGCACCCAACTTCTTGTATGTAGTGCTCAGCACGAGTATCATTGATTTCTACTTGGTTCAGGCGCTCTATAAAAGTGAGCAACAACAGCGTAAAAAGCTATTTTTGACTATCTCTGTACTACTCAACTTAGGTCTTTTAGCATATTTTAAATACGCTAACTTCTTTATTGAAAATGTCAATGCAGCGCTGGGCTCTCTTGGAATAGAGCAACTGGCCTGGACACAAGTGGCTTTGCCAATTGGCATCTCGTTCTTTACGTTTCAGACACTTACTTATGCTATTGAGGTTTACCGCAATGAACACGCGCCGTTTGAGCGCCCTGATCATTACTTGTTATACAAGCTGATTTTTCCGCATGCCATTGCAGGTCCAATTATCCGCTTTAAAAGCGTTGCCGCTCAGGTAGTAGATCGAAATGAAACGCCAGACGACCGCCTCATTGGCATGTTTCGTTTCAGTTTGGGTCTGGCCAAAAAGGTACTCATTGCCAATGTGCTGGCCAAGCAAGCTGATCTATACATGGGCGGTGACCTCCAAACATTGAGTTTTGATGAAGCTTGGGTAGGCATCATTGCTTATACTTTTCAGATTTACTTTGATTTTTCAGGTTATTCCGATATGGCCATTGGCCTTGCGCGCATGATGGGCTTTCGTTTTCCAGAAAATTTTGATGCTCCGTATAGTGCTCAAAGCATTACTGAATTTTGGCGCCGCTGGCATATCACACTCGGGGCGTTCATGCGCGACTTCCTTTACATTCCATTAGGCGGCAACCGCGTGGGCAACAAATGGCGTCTGTATGTCAATTTATGGTTGGTGTTTTTAGTTTCTGGCCTTTGGCATGGCGCTTCTTGGAATTTTGTCATGTGGGGGGCTTTCCACGGGTTTTTTCTGATTCTAGACAGGCTTTTATTATTGAAGTTTTTAGAAAAAATCGGAAAGGTGCCTGCAGCGCTTTTCACCTTTTTTATCGTGGCGATGGCCTGGGTGCTTTTCAGAATTGAAAGCTGGGAAAACGCTCAAGTTTTTTATAGTCAATTATTTGATATTAAAGATATTAAATATATTGAATTAAATAAAAGCTTTTATTTTATTTTGCTGCTTGCTATTTTATTTTCCGTCATTGGGAGATTTCAATTCATGGAGAAGATTACCCTATTTATTACTTCGGAAAATCCAATTTTGTCTGTTTCTAAAGCCACGTTAATAACCGCAATTTCAATAGTACTCTTATTCTTGAGTGTTGTTTTCCTTTCCGCATCGAACCTCAACCCATTTATTTATTACCGTTTCTGATGAAAGTACCTCCAAAAGATACCCTACTGAAGAACGCGCTATTTGGATTGGTACTTGTGCTGCTGTTGTTGCCTTGGTTAGAGCAAAACGAACATTTTTTTCAACCTAGGGCGTTGGGAGGAGTGCCTCCTTCTTCTGAGAATGTCCAATTCTCTCTTGATAAATGGCGTTCAGTCAAATTTCAAGAAGGACAAGAAGCCTACATCAAAGATCATTTTGGTTTGCGGCCATTTATGGTTCGTTTTTACAATGAACTTTTTGATCGCTTGTTTGACGAGTATCAAGCAAAGGGTGTAGTCATGGGTAAAGACGGCTATTTGTTTGAGGAGAATTATTTATTGGCAGCAAGTGGGCAAGATTATTTGGGTATTGATTCGATTACAAAAGTTGTTTCGGAACTAAATTTGATCAAACAAGACTTAGCCAAACATGGCAAGCACCTATTGGTTTGTCTAGCGCCAGGAAAAGGATCGTATTTCCCGGATAAAATGCCTTCAAGATATCAATTTGAAAAGCAGCTCCGCAACCATCCGTATTTTTCAAAGACCCTTCAGGACGCGCAAATTCCTGTATTTGACATTCAATCTTGGTTCTTACAAATGAAGGCAACTACGCCGCATCCGCTTTATCCAAAAACAGGCATTCATTGGAGT
Source organism: Flavobacteriales bacterium UBA952 (assembly GCA_002293185.1). GTDB lineage: Bacteria > Bacteroidota > Bacteroidia > Flavobacteriales_D > Crocinitomicaceae > UBA952. The sequence goes on from DBCS01000004.1 coordinate 165,848, forward strand.
AGTTATGGAGAATACCTCGTTGCCGATTCCCTGATCAAGCGGCTGGCTCATTTGAGTCAAAAACCTTTTCCTTATTTAAAATTAAGCCACATTGAAGAAGATACCCAACCCCGCGACCGCGACGACGACATCGAGAATGGCATGAACCTCCTGCGCAATCTGCCTGACTTTAAAATGGCTTATCCGCAATTTAAAGTGCAGCGTTTAAGAGCAGGGCAAAAACCGCCACGCGTTTTGGTGATTGGCGATAGTTTTTACTACGGGATGTACAATTGGGGAATGATGCAGGGGGTCTTTAAAGGAGGTGAATTTTGGTACTACAACCAAGAAAGGTTGGTGCCTGATCAAGCAACTTCTTCTATTGCAGACATGCAGAATTATGTCTTAGAGGTCAATAAGTTTGATGTGGTGGTACTGTTACTAACCGAAGCTAATCTACCTAGATTTGGCTTCGGAATGCAACAAATGTATTTAGGTAAAATTAAGTAAGTGCAGGGGGTGTTTTGGGAACAATCTTGACATTCATGGCTACCCAACCTTTTTGACCGCGACTTTTATCGAAAGTAACTTCATCGCGTTCGGCAATTGGAGCAGACAAATTGGCTGCGTGTACAAAGATGTTTTCACCACTGGCTTTGTCTTTGATAAAGCCGTAGCCTTTGGAGTCATTAAAGAAGATGACAGTACCTGAGTCAGAAGCGTCGTCTTCGTCGGATTCTTCTCGGCGTGGAATGCCAAGTTCAATACTTTCTGCATCGATTTCGATGCGTGTGCTTGGGTCTACAGGAGCATCAACGATACGGCCGAATTCGTCCACATAGGCCATCATGCTATCGAGGCCACCACCGCCAGAATTAGCTTTTCGCTCCTCTGAACGGATTAATTTTTCTTTTTTCTTTTTTGCTCTGAGTTTTTCTTTTTCCTTCTTGGAGAAGGTTTCTTTGGATTTGGCCATTTAATTGCGTTAAGATAAGTGCCGTGAGCAGAGTAGGTAGGAGGGCAACTTACAAGACGCAGGCGGAATTTGACTGCAAAGATACAAAAAACTTACTGATGACGCTTCGTAGGTTGCCAAACTGATGAACGAATACCGCCAAAAAAGCGAAACATGCCTATAAGTAAGGCTACATTCATACTGACAAAATGAATGAGGTAACGCAGCCATATGATTTGGACACCTCGCTGGCGCGATAAATAGTCGACAAAGAAAGCGATTGGAATCAGCCACAAGCCAAAGTACAAAAGCGACCCAAACCATGAATTTTCATGATTTTGAATGATGTGAAGCATCATAGCCAGCAAGAAAATAGGTAAAACCCAGCGCAGCACTTTGTGAGAGAGAAAGGCAAATGAAACCCAGTTGAATTTCAAGAGCAAGCGCCAAAATCGTTTCAGGTTTTGAAAATTGCCAGAAGAAATCCGGATTTTTCGTCGAAATTCAATCAAGAGGTCGTTGGAAACGTCTTCGAGTACGATGGCCTCTTTTTGGTTTACACACTTGTACCCTTTTTCAATACAAGTCATGTTAATAAAGAAATCATCGACCAAAAAATGTGCGGGTATCTGTTCGAAACATTTTTTACGAAAAGCAAAACAGCCCCCAAAAGGCCCCATCATTGCGCCCCATAATTTTCCTTCGGCCTCTTTAATGAGCACCTCGCCAGCAATATAAGCAGACTCGGGTTTGGATATGCCGGTATCTTTGATACCATAGTGTTTCATGGTAGAGTCTACCAAGCCTATTTGCGGATCGGAGAAAGGCGCCTGTAGTTGCTGTAGCGTTTGGGCGGTAAATAAAACATTAGCGTCGGTCAGGATAATGATGTCGTGCTTTGCTTTTGGCACGAGTGCATTAACAATATTAATTTTTCCTTGGCGCTCCTCGAAGTTGAACACTTGACAAGCCTTAAATTTTGTTTGGTATGCTTCGGCAATAAGCGCGCTAAAATCTGAGCTGCTATCAATTCCAATGAGTAGCTCAATTTGTTCCACAGGATAGTCGCAGTTTAGAATTGACTCTAGTTTTTCTCGCAAAACTTTCTCTTCATTATGGGCAGCAATAATGATGCTCAAGGACGGTACAACGCCCGTAATTGGATAAAGTGTAGCAGTCTGATTTTTTTGAAGTAAAAACTTCAGGAGGTAAGGATAAAAGACGTAGCTGTAGAGTAAAAAAACGAGCCCGACAACAAAGAGAAACTGAAGCATGAGGCAATATTAATCATTATTTTGAAGTTCTTCGAGCAAATGTAAGAGTTGTCTTTGGATTTGCTTGGCTTCAAAATGACGTTCAAAGTAGTGCAGAAAATATTGCCCGCGTTCTTCTCGTTTTTCTTGTTGTTCCAACAGTATTAAAATATCGCTAAGAAATGCAGCCTGATCTTGTTGAACAAGATGCTTAGGAAGCTCGGATAGGCCATCGGCAGATTTGTTACTCAGCACTATCGGTGCGCCAACACTCATGGCCTCAATGATTTTCATTTTAACGCCAGACCCAGATTGCAAACAACCTACAAAAATACCGTTCGAAGCAATGAACGCTTTGGCATCGGGTACAAATCCATGTACTACAACGCCGGGCAGTTGCCATTGCTTCCTATTTTCGGAACCTTTGCCTGCGATATGAAATTCGATTGCAGGATGCCTTTGTTGAATGAATAAAAACACATGGTTTAAAAACCAATCTACGGCCTCTACGTTTGGCTTCCAATCAAATGCCCCGATAAAACAAAGCTTATCAGGAGCCGCTGAGCTGAGCTGCTGAGGACGTTCGATAGAGGCAGGTAAATACTTGCATGCGGTGAGCGTTTGCCCTTCTATTTGTTGTAAATCAGATTGGGAAATTGTTAAGATCAAATCTAGGCCTCCTTGGTCTTCGCTCCAAGCGCTTCTTTCGGCCCACTTAAGGGAGTATGCCAACTGATTGAGGTACCACTTTTTAAAGATGTTTTTGGCATGCGTAGCGAGGTCCTTCCAAATTTGGTTTTCGATGTTGTGGGCTCTATAAATGAATTTTGCTTTAGAGAAGGAACGGAGTTCTGGTGCGTAAACAGCAGCAAATAAGCTTTCAAAGATGACAAAATCATAACTTTCACTTTGAAGATCTTGTTTAAGTTTCAAAAGAACTTCGTTACATTTAAAGCGCTTCAGGTTGTAAGATTCTTGTTTGAGTAAGGCTAAAATTGCGCCATGTATAGTAACTCTGGTATCGACAAAGTGGGGTGTTACTTTTAAGTGTTCATGCTTAAAAAACGCCGCTTTATCAAAAGGGTGTTTACTTGTTTCAATGGTGTGGTAGCTGATTTTATTGACCTTATCCAGAGAGCGTAAGTCTTCGAGGAGTCTAGACATCGCCAAACAACCCCCATCTAAGATAGGGTATGGTGGTTTATGACTGAGGATCAGGATATTCAAAATTGTCAAATTTAAACTGCTAATGCTTTCTTGGTAAAGAAAAAGGCAACAGGGGTGAAGACTACCGCCGCTAGCCACATCCCGATTGCGGGTGTAACAGTTCCGGTGTCAGCAAGGTTGTCGCCAATTGAACTCAAGATAAAATAAAGCATGAATATAAGTGCGGCAATTACTACGGGTGCTCCAAAGCCACCTTTTTTAATGAGTGCGCCAAGTGGAGCTCCAACGAAAAAAAGCACCACAATGGCGTAGGTTAAAGCAAACTTTCGGTGGAATTCTATCCAATACAAGTCGGTTTCTCGATCCAAGGTACTAAGGAATTGTTGTTGGTTGTCTAATTGCTGTTGGTTGCGTCTGATCTTTGAAATGGCCAAATTATAAGCCAGCTGTTTGTCAGTGGTATTTAATTTGCGCAACGAGATGACCGGAATTTTTTGCGTTGAATCGCAATTCAAAAGAGGATCATTGGTGTTGGGCTTTTCAAGATTGGGACTGAGGCTCAAAAAACCAAGTGTACTTTGACCCACAAAATTTCCAAGAAGACGTTCTTTTTTGACTTGAATGGAGTCTATGGCGTCGCCAATTTGAAACACGTTGAGCATTTCGTATTTGTCGGTGAAAAGATCTTCTTTGGAGCGGTTGAGGTCTAGCCCTTCGAGGTCGAGCTTATAAACCCCTTGGTCAAATTTGGATACTCTGGATGGACGCTCAGATGGATTGCTAATGGTATTATTGGGCAGGTACATCGGATTTTGAATATCGAGTTCCTCTAAAATGTGCCCATCTTTTAAATTCAAGAAAACATATCGGCCGTTGACGGACTTGTAAATATTGGCTTCCTTGGCGCGAACAGTTCGCAATTGTGAGGGTTGTGTGTAATCGTGGATGGTAATGTCAAAACATTGATTGCCATCTAAGGAGTCGATTTTAATGGCATAACCTTCGAAATGTTTGGAATAGACACCAGGCGTGAGCATCGTTTCAATTTTTTTATTCTGGATATCGTAAATAAGGGTATGCCACTTTAGGTTTGCTGCCGGAATCACATAATTGGCAAAAAAGAAAGTAGCTATCGATATGAGCAGCACAATCGTAATAAGCGGACGCATGATTCTGAGCAAAGAGAATCCACTTGCTTTGAGGGCAGTGAGCTCGTTGTGTTCGGCTAAGTTGCCAAAAGTCATGAGCGAAGAGAGTAATATGGCTAAGGGAAGTGCCATCGGGATAATTCCGGCTGAAACATACACCAGTAGCTCTAGGATCACCCAAACGCTCAGTCCTTTTCCCATTAAGTCGTCGATGTAGACCCAGAAAAATTGTAAAATAAGCATGAATATCGAGATCAGGAGCGTCACGATAAATGGTCCGGTAAAAGACTTCAGGCTAAACAGAACGATACGTTTCAAGCGCGTATTTTAGGGCAAATTTAAGCAATAAAGCCAAACTTGAGGTGCTGTAGGGTTTTAGGCGCCAATGATGCGCTTGAGGTCTGAAACGGCTTGGTGCCAGAGTGCAGAACTGCTTTCGAGGTCGGCAGGTGTTGCAAAATCGGTGATGTGTAAAATAACTGAGCTGGTCATTGGGTCAACGATATAGGCGAGCTCAAAGTAGGTATCGAGGCCTTCTTCTTCGTCTTCTATCCATTGAAAACGAATCTTTGCGTTCATTTTAAGTTGCAACAAACGGGCGGGTTCTGAGTTGCCATCCCACTCAAAGGTGTAGATATCGTCAGAAACTCTGACGTCGTCGGCAAACCAATCGGCGAGGCCGTCAGGGGTGCTAAGGAGTTTATCCAAGACCCTTGGGTTGGTTTTGAGAAGGAACTCAAGCTTGTATTTTTCTTTCATTGCCCCCAAAATTAATCGTTACATTTGCCATTCTTTAAATTTACAAAAATTTCGCCAATGTCTGAACAAAATCAATTGGAAAAGCTCGGAAATCAGTTTTTTAAATACCGTGGTCAGATTCCAGTACTCTTTTTTATCGTTGCTTTTGGCCTGATGCATTATTATCCAGAATATGCCAATTGGCGCAATTCAAATTACATAGGTTTGGCAATTGCTTTGGTTGTTCTTGGTCATTTCATTCGTGCACTTGCAGTAGGTAAACGCGCCGCGCATACCTCGGGTCGTAACCGTGACGAACAAGTTGCTGATGCCCTGAATTCAACCGGCATATATTCCATGGTGCGCCATCCACTTTATCTCGGCAATATCACTACCTACATCGGTTGGGCAGTTTTTACAGGGATTGATTGGTTGGTTCCGGTATTTCTTGTCTTATTTGTGGCCTATTACCGCCTGATCATCTATGCTGAAGAGCAATTCTTGACTCGTAAATTTGGTCAGGCCTACTTAGATTGGAGAAAGCACACACCGCTTCTTTTGCCAGCATTTTGGAAATATAAAGCAAATGTACAGCCGTTTTCATGGAAGGTAGTACTCGAAAATGAATACTCTGGATGGGCGGCTTCTATGACAACAGCATTTGTTTTAGTTTTGTTTCAGAACTATGTCTTAGGTGTGCTTCAAGACATGCTAAACATACATTTGGCTATGGGCTTGCTTATTGTGGTGTTTGGGCTGGGTATGCGCTACCTCAAGAAAAAAACACGTGTGTTTAAAGTTGACTAACGCCTCAAATTATCTTTTTGAATTGGCGCACTACTGTTGAAGCTCAAAAATTTGTCGCTGTTGTAAGCTGCGGCCCAAAGTAAGTTCATCGGCATATTGCAACTCAGAACCCACAGCTATTCCTCTGGAAATACGCGTCACTATTAATTCGTACGCTTTGATTTTTTTATAGATGTAGAAGTTGGTGGTATCGCCCTCCATTGTTGGACTCAGCGCCAAAATAATTTCTTTGGGAAGATCTTTCTCGATGCGAGCAGGTAGGCTCGAGATGTTCAAGGCTTGCGGACCAATGCCATCCATGGGTGAAATCAGGCCACCCAGCACATGATACAGGCCATTATAAGTACTAGTAGACTCAATGGCCATGACATCTCGAATGTCTTCTACGACACAAATAATGGAGGCGTCTCTTTTGGGATTGCTACAAATGCCACAAACAGGCGTGTCAGTGATGTTTCCACAATGCACGCAACGCAATACTTTATCCTTTAAAGCACCGAGCGCACCAACGAAACCATCGATTTCAATATCTGTTCTTTTGAGTAGGTCCAAAGCGAGTCTGAGTGCAGTTCGGCGCCCTACACCAGGTAAACTTGCCAGTTGATCTACGGCCTGCTCTAAATAAACCGAAGGAATTTGCATTGGCTAAAATTAACGAAACTTTTGATGCGCACAGCTGTTCAAAACACTAACTTTGCAATATGGCTATGAAGGAGCTCAATATCCGAAACAAACGCGCGCGTTTTGAATTCCATCTCGACGAAGTATTCGAGGCAGGAATTGTATTGACCGGTACCGAAATCAAAAGTATACGCAACGGAAAAGCCAGTATTCTTGAGTCCTACGGTTTGTTTGAAAAAGGGGAAGTATGGCTGCGCAACATGCACATCACGGCATACGAGAACGGCTCCTTTTACAACCACAAGCCAAGGGCAGACCGCAAATTATTGTTACAGCGCAAAGAAATAGTGCGCATTGAAAAGTTTTTAAAAATCAAAGGGCACACTCTAGTGCCGCTAAAGCTTTTCCTATCAGAAAAAGGTTGGGTGAAAATTCAAATTGCCTGTGCAACCGGAAAAAAACTCCACGATAAACGTCAAGACCTCAAAGAAAAAGACGACAAGCGAGAAATAGACCGCTTACTTAAACGTTAGTCCTTAATAACAGGGTAACCCGGAAATTTCTTTTTATCAAACACAAATTTAGTGTCTTCAATCTCTGGATTGGCTGAAAACTTGGTGACAACATACGTCATGACTGTTCCGTCTTTGGCTTTCATACTCGCCTTTACAAGTTCATTTTCTGTTTTAGAAATGAAAAGGATAATGGTATGATACTCCGCCTTCGAAGGCACCTTAGGATATAAGTTAATGACATGCACAGCCTCGCCGTTGTATTTGTCTTCGTGGTCGTATTTATTCTTGAAACCAGTTTCCCAGATGGTCATGAGGCGCTTAGGGTTGATTGATTCTTCATCGTCGGTGCTGGCGTCAGATTCATAAACAGAACGTTCGTCTTTGACAATTGTCCAGGTTTTAACGCCATTGCAAATCATGGTGTTTTCACCATAAGACGCATAAAATTTATTGCCTTTGACCCAGCCTTTTCCAATCTCATTTTCATTGGTTCCGTTGGTGCTGTTTTTGATACTTGCGTTGAATTCAATGTAGAAGGACTTCATGCCCTTCATTTTGGTCGATAATTTATCGAGTATACCCTGAGCTTTAGCATCTTGGCCCATGGCATTGATACTGATCAGACTTAAAATAAAAACAAGTAAAATACGCATAGTATAAAATTTGTTTGCAAATATCACAAATTATGCCAAATCCACGAAATCTTTATTGAATAACACTTTTAATCAATGATGATTAACGAATGATTGGTAATGAGCTGCTCACTATGAATTTGAAGAAGATAAGTTCCAGACCTGATTTCTTGCGGTAGTGCTATAGGTGCATTCATTTCAAATTGTAAAACCTCCTTACCTTTCATGTCGAGTAGGCGTGCAAAAGTAGCTTCGGCTCCTGACACATGAATACTGCTGCCAGGGCAAGCCGGATTCGGATAGATCATTCTTTTGGCTGCTTGAATTTCAGTTGTGTTAGCCAAAGAGCCTAAATTGATGTTGTCTAAATACAGGCAGTTGCCCCAGTCACCAATGTTTCGAAAGGCAATTTGCAAATTACCACTGTTGGCATATGCGCTTAAGTCTACGGAATCTTTGCGCCATTGCGCATTGGTCGGTATAAAAAAGGCCTGGTTATCAGGAGAGGTAGCTAATATTTCTCCTCCTTTAAAGTACAAAACGTCTTCGGTGGCAAAACAATCTGACGAAACCACGACTTGCAGAGAGTCTGAATAGCCGCTACCCCAACGGGCATAAGCTAGATCAAAATAAAGATAGGGTTGTTGCGACAAATAACCCGTTTCAATAGGCATGATTAAATCATCATAACTTCCTTGAGCGTCGATATCGTAGTTATTAAAGAATGTTGCTTGGCTAGAATTTCCAAAACCACCTGCCGAAGTAGAGAGGCCCCACGTACCATTTCCATTATGGTCAACAACACTCCATCCTTGCGGTAAAAATTCCTGCTGAAAATCTTCTTGAATACCCGGCTGAAAGTTAAACATGGATAGCGTTACGTATAAAGAATCGGTATCGGTTTGGCCAGTTCCATCCGTAACTTGTAAAATAGCGAGATGCTGCCCTGGGCTTTGAAAATAAACTGCCGGATTGCGTAAAGTAGAGCTGCTCGGACTTCCCGTCGGAAAAGTCCATTGCCAATTTGCACCTTGATGGCTTAAAAATGAGTAATCGTCAAAATAAAAGGAGTCAATGGCACAAACGGCGGTCTGACTCAGTTTATCTGCGGTAATTCGTGCAATGACCTCACTTGGGTTCTCGACTAAATTACTTTCATAAATGCCTTTGCCATAAGTGGCCATGCGAATCTTTTGATCTCGATAAAAAGGTTTAAGAATGTTTCCGTTGGTGAAAAGAGGCAAGCCATTATTCTCTAATGTAAAATCTGTTTGGTTATTGCGGTAGTATACTGCTTTGTTGGTAGCAACGTAAATTCCGCCGTCTGTCCCAGCAATATGACCCAGCGCTTGAACAGACTCATTATTGAGTAAACTATTCGTAAGGTTCGTCCAGGATCCGCCACCGTTCATGGTTTTGTAGACTTTAAAGCCATTGGCTCCGCTGGGGTAGGCCAGCCAAAGTTCTTGAGCGTTTGCAGGGTTGAGCGCCAACAACATGCGGCTTGAGTTGCCAGAAGGTATCGTAAGTTGGGTCCAAGTCAGACCTCCATCGGTCGTTTTCCAGAGTTTACCTATTCCACCACTTGCTGCTTTTTGATTTAAATAAATAATTTGTGGGTTATCTGAGGCGATTTCAATGTAATTAATGCGTGCATTGGCGTTCGAACCAAACGTTTGAACAAGTTCAAAAGAGGCGCCCTTGTCACTCGTGCGATAGAGCTGATGGTCTTTTCCTGTATAGGCAATGCTGTAACAATTCGGATGAAAGACCAATTCTGTCGATTCTGCTGCCCAATAACTTTCATTGGGGTTAATACCAAATGAAGCATTTTGAATTGCGCCATCTAAGGTAGCCGGAATGCGCTTGCCGTCGACATCTGAATAATAGGTGAGCTTGTTGTCTCCGGGGTTTACGTAGCCTGTTGGCGCCTCGCCACCACCAAGTTCCAAGAAATTACCCGCCCCGTAGTTTTCATGGTAAGCCAAGTTGCCGTTATGGTAAAGCCCGCCAACCAATACATCCTCATTCCAACCGTTGTCAAAACCCCAATAATCTGAGCCATGTACACCAGACATATAAAAATCGGGTTGCGTGGTCATAAAATCGGTACTATGATAGATGCCGCCGTCTGTGGTGACCCAGGTGTGGTTTCCGATTACTCTAAAATCTTGGTTGTCGACGTGTAAACTAAGGGGTCCGCCGATATAACCCGAAACGGCAGCAAAAGAGCCAGCGCCATCTGAGCTACGGTATAAATTCAGACCACCAATAAGGAGTTCATTGGCGTTGTTTGGGTTGGCCACAAGCGCGCAATTGTAGAAGCCTTGGTGGTAGTTCCATGTTGGGGTACCCATGGCTAAATTAGGATGTGCTGTGGAGTAGGGGCCACCTACCTGGCCGTTGGGTAAGCCCCAGCTTTGGCCGCTGTTGTTGCTTCGGTATACACCGATATAACCGTAATCGTTTGGTTTGGAATTGCCAATCAGATAAGCGTAAACGATCTCGGGATCTGCGGGGCTCACTGCCAAGCGGCCACCGCCATCTATACGTGCAGGATCCGTGGAGTTGTACCATCCGGCATCTTGGAGCGTCCATGTCAGGCCTTCATCCGCAGAAACAAAGAACTCGCACCTAATGAGGCTCGGGTTGTTTTTAAGCATATACAGCGTTTGGCTGCTCCCGGGTTTTTGCTTGATATCGTAGCTTTTCTGAGTATATAATTGGGTCCAGTTTTGGGCAGCGTCCGTACTTCTGTACAAGCCTTTATCAGTAGCTGCTAAAATAAGGTTCGGGTTGGACGGTAAAATATAGATTTCATTGACATTTAAACCAGTACTTGGCAGTGTGTTGGTCCAGGTGAGCCCACCGTCATCACTTAAAAACAAGCCTTTATCACCACCTGCAATGACGATATTGGGGTCAAGCGGATGCACTTCAAGCGCAGTTACACCAGAACCGAAATCTATCGTTTTTGATATGAGCGTCCAATTCAGACCACCATTGGTGCTTTTGTACACCTCTCCAGGTTCGGTGCCGCAATAACACACATTGGTTTGCGCTGCACACTGATCAAAACTGTAAACATTGGTTTGACCAGAACCTTGCGCAAGGCCTTCTTGGTATGTGGTGATAGGTCCTACAATACTCCAATTGCTGGTTTTGAGGGTGTTTTGTTTTTTGAAATAGAGGGCGTCCTCATTTTGAAGTTGTACTTGAGTTGGCGTATATATAAAGCCCAATTCATCTATGAGATACTGATTTTGTCGCATCCAGCGCTTGTAGTACTGCGTGTGGTAATTTTTCTCAAAGGTGTGGGTTCTGTAGTAATCTTGGTAAGCTTGGCTGACCTGATAAACATTGGGGTTTTCACTATACATGAGTTGTGCCCATTGCGGCAGCTCAGCAATTGCGGTGGTGGAAGGCTTTTGCATTTGCTGTGCAAAAGCAGCAGTTGAAAACAACAAAAGTGCAGTAAAAAAAGTGCAGTAAAATTTGGACATAACTTCGTTTAGATGGTCCAATTTACGATATTTTATCCAATGAATCTCGTGCTATCTTCGGGTAGAGGCAAGTAACAACTTTCGTTTTTTCCAAACCACTTGTAGCGATGCTTTGCAATCAGGTCATAGATTGGATCTCGAAGAAACTTTGGGCATAACCAAGCAATTTGCGACCAATGAAAGCGACCAAAGAGGTCTTGATAGATGTATAAAACAGCGGTGCTTTTTTGAAACCAAGTGTCATTTCGCAGGTAAGAAATGCTGTCTTTAATATTCGACTGGAGGCCACTTTGATCTATGGAAACTGGAAGGCCCTGTAGCGTAGAGAACGTGAATATTTTGGTTCTATCTTTTTGAAGTATGCAATGAACAAAACGATTGCACAACATGCAATAACCATCAAAAACAAGCAAATGCCTAGGCATTATGCGCCGATTTTTTGTCGGGGATAGTGAGCTTTTTTGGCTCATTCACCAGTTCTTGGAGCAAAGCGAGTTTTAAAACGTCGGCCATTTTGTCCACGTACTGAATATTTAATCCTTTGAGATAAACTGGGGCAATTTCATCTACATCTTGCTTGTTTTTTCCGCATAGCAATAGATCGGTAATACCTGCTCTTTTGGCTGCGAGTATCTTTTCTTTGATGCCGCCAACTGGTAAGACATCGCCGCGCAAGGTGATTTCTCCGGTCATGGCCAAGTTTTTACGAACTTTTCGCTGCGTAAATAAGGATGCTAAGGCCGTAAGCATAGTGACACCAGCACTTGGGCCGTCTTTTGGGGTTGCTCCTTCAGGAACGTGAACATGTACGTTGTAATGCGCGAATACATCGGGGTTAAGGCCGAGTTGGTCATGGTGACTTTTTAGGTATTCGAGTGCAATGACAGCCGATTCTTTCATGACCTCTCCGAGATTACCTGTTAGGCTCAGTTTGCCGTTTCCTTTAGAGATTAGGCTCTCGATGAATAGGATGTCGCCGCCTGCAGCAGTCCAGGCCAGGCCTGTTACCACACCAGCCACATCGTTGTTGTCGTATTTGGTGCGCATGCGGCCTGCTCCTAAGAAAGTGAATAAATCTTCGGTGCTTAGCTTGGGTTGAAAGGCTTCTTCCATTGCAATTTGGCGCGCTCGGTTGCGGACTAATTTGGCTACTATTTTATCTAGACCTCTGACACCAGATTCAAAAGTATAGGACTCGATAATGGTTTGCCATAATTTTTTGTCAATTTGAATATCGCTTTTCTGGATGCCGTGTGCACTAATTTGCTTTGGTAATAAGTGGCGTTTAGCAATTTCTATTTTTTCTTCTAAAGTGTAGCCATTGACTTCAATGATTTCCATACGGTCTAGCAAGGGGCCTTGAATACTTTGAAGGTTATTGGCCGTAGCAATAAATAAAACTTTAGAGAGGTCAAATTCTGTTTCGACGTAGTTGTCATAGAATGCACCGTTCTGCTCGGGGTCTAGTACTTCAAGTAGGGCGGATGAGGGATCGCCGTGGTTACTGCGACCGAGTTTATCGATTTCGTCTAAGACAAAAACTGGATTAGCGGTTTCGGTCTTTTTTAGCTGCTGCATGATGCGCCCTGGCATGGCTCCAATATACGTTTTTCGGTGCCCTCGGATCTCCGCTTCGTCGTGAAGACCACCTAACGACATGCGTACGTATTTACGCCCAAGTGCTTCGGCAATTGACTTTCCTAAAGATGTTTTTCCAACACCCGGAGGGCCATAAAAACAAAGAATAGGCGCTTTCATATTACCCTTTAGCTTGAGTACGGCTAAATATTCTAGGATGCGTTCTTTGACTTTCTCCAAACCGAAGTGATCGCGCTCTAAAACGCGTTTAGCTGCATTTAAGTCGAGTTTGTCTTTGCTGTAAACATTCCAAGGGAGTTCTAGCAAAAGATCGAGGTAATTGAGCTGAACCGTGTATTCAGCACCTTGCGGGTTCATGCGCTGTAATTTCTCCAGTTCTTTGGCAAAAAGCTGGGCAATGCGTTGATCCCATTTTTTCAATTGTGCCTTTTTTTCAAGATCTCGTACATCTTGTATTTGCGGGTTGTCTCCGAGTTCGTCTTGAATTGTGCGCATTTGCTGGTGCAAGAAGTATTCTCTTTGTTGTTTGTCCAGGTCTTTGCGCACTTTGTTTTGTATTTCGTTGCGCATTTCTAAAACTTGCACTTCAGCAGTAAGGTGCTCTAGAACGAGCATCACGCGCTTTTTCATATCCATTTCTTCGAGCATCGATTGCTTTTTAGCAACATCGGCATTCATGTTCGAGGAAATGAAATTGACTAAAAAGCTAGGGCTGTCTATGTTACCGATAGCGAACTGTGCTTCGGAAGGAATGTTGGGGCTTTCTCGGATAATTTGCAACGCGAGGTCTTTGATGGTGCTGAACATGACCTCGAGTTCTTTGTTGGCAGCATCTAAAGGCTGTTCGGTAAGTACGCGTACTTTTGCTTTCATGTAAGGCTCCGTTTGGGTGGCCTGAACCATTTCAAAACGGCGTTTACCTTGAATAATCACCGTTGAGCTTCCATCGGGCATTTTGAGTAAACGTATAATTTGCGCCACTGTTCCAACCCGGTGAAGGTCTGAAAATTGAGGGGCTTCTATATCTTGATTTTTTTGTGAAACAACACCAATAATTTTGTTGCCTTTGTTGGCTTCTTGAATGAGCTTAATGCTCTTATCTCTTCCTACTGTAATTGGAATAACAACCCCAGGAAAAAGCACGTTGTTGCGCAAAGGCAAAATAGGAAGTTCTTCGGGGAACTCTTGCTTGTTCATGTGCGCTTCTTCCTCTGCTGTAATGAGTGGAATAAACTCTGCATCGGCATCGAAGTTAGATAAACCAAAAAAATCTTGGTCAAAAAGAATGCTCATAATAGAAATGTTTCAGACAGGCGATGTGTCAAGATACATGCCAAAGCCTAAAAAACTGCAAAAAAGTCAGTTCTTGGCTAAAAAATTAAAAATTGTGGTGTCGTGGTGGCTAAATACTTGCGCTCTACGAGCCATCATGGCAGAAGCAGCTTCGATGGCTTTGTCCAGAAGAAAGGTGCTGGTTTGCTCATCGGACACCCATTGAAAAGAGGGAATGAATTTTTGAGGAAACTTACTGCAGAAAATATTACTGCTCACACCGACAACACTCGCGGTATTGAATTGAACATTAATGGCTGTCTTGCTGTGGTCTCCCATGGTAAGCCCCATAAATATTTCGGAGCTTGAAATTTGTTGTTGCTGCTCATAAGAATAGGTACTGACCTTGCTGTAATTATTCTTGAGATTGGAGCAATTGGTATCTGCGCCCAAATTACACCACTCTCCGATGAGTGCAGAGCCTAAAAAACCGTCGTGACCTTTATTGGAAAAGGCTTGAAAAATAGAGTTGCTCACTTCTCCTCCGATGCGGCATGCTGGGCCTATAGTAGTGGCCCCATAAATTTTGGCTCCCATTTTTACTACGGCGCCATCTAATATCGCTAATGGGCCGCGTAGCATACTACCTTCCATGATTTCTACATTTTTACCGATGTAAATTGGTCCTTGTGAGGTATTGAGGGTAGCGCCTTCGATTTGAGTACCTTCCTCTATAAATAGTTCTTGTTTTGAACCAATGAGCAGATTGGTAGAGGATAGCGCCGTTGATGTTTTGTTTGTGGTGTAGATTTGGAAATCTTGACGCAGAATAGCGTCATTTTTTTTGTAGAGATCCCAACGGTTTTCTAAGATAATTAAATTTGAAATATTGCATTGGACGCGCGTCTTTTCCATGCCATTTTTTGCCAAAAGAAGATCGTTTTGGTATAGCGCTTGGCCATCTTGTAAATTGCATGTCATGTGGGCAAATTGCGCATTGGCAATACACTGTGCATTGATCCATATGCCATTATTTGCTACAAATTTTCCTGTTAAATAGTTTTCTGTTTCGTAGCCAATTTGTGCAGCGGGTATAAGCATTTGCCAACGTTCTGCGTTGGTAAAAAGACCGCAGCGCAACTCAGCAACAGGGCGTGTAAGCGTGAGTGGAGCAAAGCGTAAATGCAACTGGTTGTCAGATAGGAGAAGTTTCATTGGATGCGTTGGAATTAGTTACAAAACTACTGATAAACAAGAGTATAAAGGTAAATAAACCATTGATCAGCAACATTTCATTACCAAATTCATAACCCTTCCAAACCAAGTCAGCGTTTTCACTGAGTACGTAACAACTGAGGGGCGCAAGGATTACAATCCAAGGAATGAATAAAGCGGGTGCTTTTCTTTTGGTGAGAATACCAAAGGCAAAGAGCCCCAGGAGCGGGCCATAGGTATAGCCAGCAATCAAGAAAATCAGTTTGACAATACTTTTGTCGTCGTACCATTTGAAAAAGAAAACCAATAGCATAAACAAAATGGCAAAGCCGATGTGCACTATTTTTTTGAGGCGCATGCGCTCTTGCTCAGGTAAATTTCGACGCTCAAAACCGATAATATCTATGCAAAAAGAAGCCGTTAGTGCGGTAATGGCACCATCTACCGAAGGGAATAATGCGGATATAAGCCCGATGATAAATATGATAAAAACACCACCGGGTAAATAGGTTTGGATAATTTTTGGAAAGAGGTCGTCAGGGGTAAAGTCGAGTCCGTTTTTAAAGGCAAAATAACTTAAAATACTTCCGAGAAGCAGAAATAGGGCATTGACGAAAAGCAAGGTAAAACTAAAGACAACCATGTTTTTTTGGGCGTCTTTAAGGGTTTTTACACTAATATTTTTTTGCATCATTTCTTGATCGAGGCCCGTCATGGCTATCGTAATGAACGCCCCTCCAATAAAATGCTTCCAGAAGTAATCTCCTTTAGACGGATTCCACGAAAATACTTGAGTAAGTTGCTGATCTTGAAGTTCTTTCCATAGCGATGACCAAGAAAAATTCATTTGTTGTTGTAAGGTGACGATACATACCACCAAGGCTAACAACATGAAGAAGGTTTGTAGGGTGTCTGTCCAGACTATCGTTTTGACGCCACCTTTTAAAGTATAGGCGAGAATCATGAGGATAATCAAGAGTGTGGCTTGCCAGAATTGTAAGCCAATTGGTTCAAAAACGAAGAGTTGCAGTACATTAATAACAAGGTAAAGCCTCACCGTAGCGCCGAGTGTTCTCGATAAAATAAAATAACCAGCTCCCCATTGGTAAGCGCGTAAACCTAGCCTTAGCTCTAAATACCGGTAGATGGAGCTGAGCTGATGCTTGTAATAGAGTGGAAGCAGCACATAGGCCACCACGAAATAACCGGCAAAAAAGCCCAAAACAAGCTGATAATAATGCCAGGCGCTTGTACTTACTGCACCGGGAACTGATACGAAGGTTACGCCAGAGAGCGAGGTGCCGATCATGCCAAAAGCCACTAAATACCAGGGGCTTTTTTTGTCTCCAGTAAAAAAACTATGGCTACTCGCATTTTTAGAGGTGAAATAGGCAATTGCAAAGAGAAGTCCGAAATAGAGGAATAGAATGAGGGGAAGTAGCACGTTATTCATGGGGTAAAAATAAGCTAAAGCACTATATTTGCCTCAAAAATTTACGTATGACCTTCTTTTTTATTGTGATTTCTGTTTTAATGGTAGCTATTGTCGCTATTGTTTATTTATTTCTCAAACGACAGCAAGACCACGCTCTTCTTCAACTTCAAACTGAACTGAGTCTGCAGCGCCAAAATTATTTCTTACCCAGTAAATTCGAGGCTTACCAGCGTTGTATTTTATTGTTAGACCGTATTTCACCTGCCAACCTGACCCTCAGATCACTGCAAGTAAGTCAGAATGCAAAAACACAACAAAGTATACTTATTAAAACCGTGCGCGAAGAATTTGAACACAATATAGCCCAGCAACTTTTTATCTCACCCCAAGGATGGGCTATGCTCGTGCAATCCAAGGAAGAGGTGCTACGCGTGGTCAACATGGCGGCAAACACGCTAGATACGAATGCAAGCGCAACAGACTTGGCCGCAAAAATTATAGAAATAGCAGCTCAACTCGAACAATTCCCGACAGAAATTTGCCGTTCTTTTTTACAAACAGAATTTCAGCGCTTTAGCGCTTAGTAAAGCGCTCTTTGAGAATGGCAATAAACATAGGAAGCAAGGAAAGCCCGATGATTCCAAAAATAACTGTTTCGAAATTTTCTCGAACAATCGTGAGATTGCCAAAAAAATAGCCCAGCAGGGTGAGCCCTAGTACCCATCCGATTCCTCCAACCACATTGTACTTCAAAAATACATGGTAGCGCATATTGGCTAAACCAGCGGTGAACGGCGCAAAAGTCCTGACTATCGGAACAAAACGAGCAATAATAATGGTTTTGGAACCGTGTTTCTCAAAAAAGTCATGGGTTTGTTGGAGGTGTTTTTCTTTGAGCAAGGCGTATTTACCAATTTTAATTTGCGCTAATTTTTGACCATATTTTTGACCGATCCAAAAATTGAGTGCATCTCCTAAAATTGCTGCGATGATCAAGAGGGAGAGGACCACAATTAGATTAAGCTGGGCTAATTCACCATCAATTTGAACTCCAGCGCAAAAAGAACCAGCAGCAAACAAAAGAGAATCGCCGGGCAACAAAGGCATAAAGACCAAGCCTGTTTCTACAAAAATGATCAAAAACAAGATGCCGTAAATCCAAGTGCCGTAGTCTTGAATAAGTACAAATAAATAATTGTCGATATGGAGTATAAAGTCGAGTAGGGAGGTGAGGGCGCTCATTTAATGACCGGAGATTTGGGTGGGGTTTTGTGCAATCCAAGCGTTGAGTCCGCCTTCTAAAATGTAAATATTCTTGGCGTGAAATTCGGTTTCCATGAAATTAGCTAAGGCTTCTGCACGCTTACCCGACTGACACATCAAAACAACTTGTGCGTAGTGCATCAATGATGGATAAGCATGGGCAAAATCACCCATAGGAATAGCCGTGCTATCAATGCTGTAGTTAAGAAGCTCATAGGGTTCGCGAATGTCGATCAGGCAACACTTGTCTTTGGCTGCTAAGGCGAGAAGAACCTCTTTAGGGCTGAGCATTTGCATGGTGTAAAATTTAAGCAAAGATAAAATACTTGCTCAAAAGACCTTTATTTTTTGTGTTTGCTTTTGTGCTTTCACCCATAATTTAAATGATTGTTTATGTTCGATACGCAATTGAACGTTCCGAAATCTTAGATTGGTAAGGCCTTTGTGCACTTGTTGATAAGCCACATTGCAATTATTCAGGTTTTCAAAGGTGCGCAGCAGAAAGTTGCATTTTTTCTCGGGTTTGGCACCAAATGCTATGGCAACTTTTCCCTCTCTAATGATGATTAGGCTATCCGAGCGATAAAAGAAAATTTCTCTGGTATATAAAAGTTGTTGTTTTTGAAAAACCATAATAAATAAGCAAAGCAAGCATAAACTTTTTAAGGCGTTATTATGGCGTTTTGGCCATGTATAATACCAAAGAAAAGTAAGCAACCAAAAGCTCAATACCCACCAAAATGGCAGGTCAAAACCTTGCGCAATTGCCCCTGGCGCCTCACTGAAAAAGCGCATGATACCTAGCATCCATTGAATGCATGTTTCTAAGATGTAGGCGCTCAGTTTATCTGTGTAAGGCAGTGCTTGCAGCAACGGAAAAAACATCCCTAAGATGAGTATAAAGCTCGAGAGGCTCATTAGGCACAAGTTGGCAATTTGCGCATAATTTGGATACAAATGAAAATGATATAAACTGAGCGGTAAGGTGGTAAGTGTTGCCGCCAAACCGAGTGCTGTACCGTCCCAAAGTTGCTGTATCCAGCGCCATCTAAACGCTATAGCCTCTTTGATGCGCTCGTAATACAAATAAATGCCTAGCATGGCTAAATAAGACAATTGAAAACCAAGGTCGAATAAATAAAGAGGGTCGTAGAGCAGCAAACAAAAGGCCGAGAAGAAAAGCGCATTTAAATTGCTCATTTGTTTTCCGAGAAGCTGACTAAGTATCAGCACACTGAACATGAAAACACTGCGCAGCACAGAAGCCGACAAACCGGTTAAAATCGCATAACTCCAAACGATTACAACGATCACAAAGAGTGCTTGTTTTCGGCTGATCCATCTCGACAACAACCCCAAAACTTTAAGTAATGCTAAAATAAGCAGCCCAATGTGCATGCCTGATACAGCTAGTATATGCATAGCTCCAGTAGCTAAAAAGTAAGCGCGTAGCTCTTGATCTATTCCATCTCTTTCACCTAAAATAAGCGCCCTTGCAATTGCAGATGATTGTTGGCTTAAGGCAACAGAAAATAATCGGGATAAGTTTGTTTTGATCGCCATTAAGCTGGCTTTGATATCGGACTGATGCTGACCAAAACGTTTACTTACATGCAGGGCATCTTCTTCAATGAAAACCCGATGACTAATTTGTTGCAACTCATAGTAGCGTTCTTGGTCAAAAGCACCCGGGTAGGCTTCGTTTTGAATGAGGTCTGGTTTGCATTTGAGCGCGTATAATTTGCGTTGGTCAATTTGTATTTCTCCTTTACAGTATATCAGCAGGTGGACCTCTCTATTAGGTCTGTTTTGCTTCAACTCAAAAACACCAATGATTTTTTGATAAGCACCTTTTTTTTCTAACGATTTCACTTTCAATAAACCTCGGACTTCGCGATCAAAGACTAGATTTCGCTGGGCTCGATACAGCGATTGTGCAAAGAATAAATGCCAAAAGCCAAGGTTGAAAAAGAGCAGTAAAACACCAAGTTGCCTGGTTGATTTGCGTACGATTAAACCCAAGCCAAGTGCACTAGAAATTTTTGCAAAAAGAAGTGTTTGGTACGTTAAAATACGGAAATCAGCGAAGTAGATGCCAATGATGAAAGGTAATAAAACGAGTAAGAAATGCCAATTTGGTTTGGGCAGTCCTTGGGTTGTAGACGCGTTCATAAGCGAGGATTAGAGGTAGAATTTTCCCGCTTTGAATTTGATTTTTTCAGTGAGTAAATGGGGGCGAATAAGCAGCTCTAGTTCAGCTCTTGAGCAAAGAAATTGTGCTTCTAGCGCTTCGATACTTTGGCCTTCTTGTAAAAAAGCAAATAAGGTCTCTTCGCTGAGTATGCTTGGCTTACAAACATCGCAAGATCCGCATGTTGCAATATCTTGCCCGAAATAATGAATGAGTTGTTGAGCGCGGCACAGCGGGGCTTCGCAATAGCGCTGCATGGCCGCAAGTTTGTCCTGAGCAGCTTTTTTGCGCTCTAAATAGATACTGGGTTTGAGATTCAGGTAAGATTCTGGCAACCTTTCCATGTTGAAATGCAGTATGGGAAGGTTACTTTTTTTGGTGAGTTCGATGATGCCGTTTTTTTGCATGAAGTCTAATTGTTCTTCAAAACGTTTATTGGAGGTTTTTAGTCTTTTTAAAAGTTTGTCTTCGTGCAGAATGGTCATTTGGTCAAAAATGCCAGGATAACTGCGCACAAGGGTGGTGCAGAGCTGATAGTAGTCCTCGTGCTGAATTTGAAAGTTATAAAGCACCTCATTATTGACAATAAACTGCAAGCGAGTAGGTTGATAGAACCCATCAGAAAGGCTAAAATTTCCGTTTTGCTCTAGAATCTTGAGCGCAAAATACACCTCGTCGTCTGGCAAAGCAAAAGTTCGACAAAATATTTTCATGTCAAAAGCATAACTCTCTTCCTTGCCAGATCCAATGGCAATTTTCAAATAGTTACAAACGGCACGATACACAAAAATGACGCGTTCGGCACTAGGATAGCTTTTTTCCAGTTGCTGCTTCAATTTATTGAAGTCTTGCGCCTCGTGTAATAAAAGCGCATAAGCAGGTTGACCATCTCGACCCCCGCGGCCTGCCTCTTGAAAATAAGCTTCAGGAGAATTGGGAATTTCATAATGGAGCACAAACCGAACATCTGGCTTATCGATCCCCATACCAAATGCATTGGTGGCGACCATAATTTGGTTTTGATCGGAAAGCCAATCTTGGAGCATTTGACTACGCTGTTCGGCATTCAAGCCTCCGTGATAAATGCCACAGCGCAAGCCATTTGCCAGAAGAATGCGAGCTACTTCCTTAACTGATTTTCTGGTTTGACAATAGACGATTCCCGTTCCTTTTTCCCGCTTACAAATGTTTAGGATTTCTTGCATTTTATGGGTGGTTGGCCGCACCAAATAGGAGAGGTTAGCCCGGGCAAAACTCGACTCAATAATTTGTGCTTTAGGCATCTGGAGCTGATACAAGATGTCTTGCTGAACGGTTTTTGTTGCCGTAGCGGTGAGTGCTAAAATTGGGACTTCTGGTTGCAGTTGCCGGAGTTTGGCAATTTGTCTAAACGACGGTCTAAAGTCATGACCCCATTCTGAAATACAATGTGCTTCATCTATGACTAGTAGAGAAATTTTCATTCGTTTAAAGCGCTCCAAAAAAAGTGCGGATTGTATTCTTTCTGGTGATGTATAAAGGAAATCAAGCCCACCAAAACGCGCGTTGTCCAATGTTTGGTCAATTTCTCGATAGCTCAGGCCGCTCGTTAGTGCTCTTGCACGAAGACCTCTTTTTTGCAGGTTTTCTACTTGGTCTTGCATGAGTGCAATGAGCGGTGAAATCACCAAGCACAGACCGTCGCGCTGAATACCGGGGACCTGAAAGCAAATAGATTTGCCTCCGCCTGTGGGCAGTAGGGCAAGGGTGTCTTCGGCTGCCAAAGCCGCTTTAACGATAGGCTCTTGACCAGGTCTAAACGCACTAAAACCCCAATGTTTTTGAAGTATTTCCAAGGCTTGTGTGAAGGCGTTCATAACGCAAAGTTAAGGATTGCTTTTAATAAGGTCAAAAGGTTGTGTGCTCGACGATTTAGCCGTATATTCGCGCATCAATTAACAAGCTTATGTCTGGAATTCCCTTACAATTTCCTATCACACCCAATACAGATAGCCACTTGTATTCTGTCAACTGGGAAAACCTACCCTTTGGCAGAATCTTCTCTGATCACATGTTCGTTATGGAATTTACGGACGGCAAATGGCAGCAAGGAGAAATCAAACCCTTTGGTCCAATTAGCATGCATCCAGCCATGTCAGCCATCCATTATGGGCAGTCCATTTTTGAAGGAATGAAAGCCTACCGAAACCAACACAACGAAGTAGTTTTGTTCAGACCGGAATTAAATGCACGTCGATTTGCTGAGTCAGCTGCACGCATGTGCATGCCAGAAATTCCAGAAGATCTATTTTTAGCAGCCGTAAAACAACTCGTTGCCCAAGATGCCGGATGGGTCACTGACAAACCTGGTTACGCTTTATATATTCGTCCTTTTATGTTTGCAACCGATGAATTCGTCGGAATCAAACCTTCAGAAAACTACAAATTTGTCATTATCACTTCTCCGGTTGGCTCTTATTACGCAGAGCCTGTTCGCGTCAAAATTGAAGAGCACTACACTCGTGCTGCCATTGGAGGCGTTGGGCGCGCTAAAGCGGCCGGCAACTATGCAGCATCTTTGTATCCGGCTAAACTTGCACAACAAGAAGGATTTCATCAGTTAGTCTGGACCGATGCCAAAACACATACATTTATTGAAGAGTCTGGCACCATGAATATCATGTTTGTCATCAACAACACCTTAATTACACCCTCTGAAGAGGCAGACACCATCTTACGTGGCACCACCAAAAAAACAGTACTTGAAATCGCAGCCTCTTTTGGTATTGCCATTGAAGAACGCCATGTAACTGTAGCGGAAGTTATTGGAGCTGCTCAAAACGGCACCTTACAAGACGTTTTTGGTGCCGGAACCGCGGCAACGATTGCGCCAATTGCATTGATCGGTTACCGCGATCAAAAAATCACTTTACCACCGCTAGAAGGCCGTGAAATCTCTTTACGGATTAAGGCGCATCTAGACAACTTGAAGTCTGGCGCAATTCCCGATACCCAGCACTGGATTCAAAAAGTCTGTTAAACTTGTGAAATTCCAAGTATTTTAGCGTCGGTTCAATATGCGCTTAGTTGGTTTTTTGATTGTTTTTAATGCTGCACTTGTTGTTCAGGCTCAAACTTTAGTGGTCTCTGTTAAAGATGTTAAAACAAACGAGGCCATTCCCAATGTACAATGTAGTCTAGAATTTTTAAAAGCGGATGTCAGAACCAATCGAGCGGGAATTTCTTTGCCTAATGGGGTTATTTCATTTGATTTAAAGGATTGCAAGTCCCTCACCAAGCTTAATCTGTACTTTTCTCACCCGATTTATCAGGGCGCGCATAGAACTATACTTTTTGACCCAAAGCAAGATACAACCCAGTTAGTGGTCTACCTTAAAGCTGAACGCGTCCAAGAGGTGCGCGCTATTGTTTTGCGCCCTAATCAACCCGACACCGTTTTTGCATCAAAAATTTATAGTGTGGCTGATTTTGAATTGGGCGCAAATGGCGAGCTTTTCTTATTGACGTATGAAAAGAACTTGCTCAAGGATGCGCAATTGCAATGTATCTGCAACAATGCCACGCTATTTTTACACAATATACCTGAAAGAGCAGTGGGGCTGAAACGAGATTTTCGAGGAAATATCCATGTAGAAACCCAAGTCAATATGTACGGTTTGCAAAGAAAAGATACGGCGCTGCAATTGGGAAGCATCCCCAAAGACTACTTTTATAAATATATTGCCCCTATAGTAGACACAAGCCTTACGCAGCAGTTTTACTCTAGTTATATCGATATTTACCCGGCCTTCGAATACGGTGCATTGGATCAGCTCGATTCGACGTATAAAGCAATTTTGCATATTCAAGACGACCTCATGATGGAGTTGTACCGATCGGAATACAAATGGGTAGATGTTCGCACCAAACTTTGGGCAAAAAATCTAGAAAATCAAACTGGAATCGATGCGGAAATATACGTAGGCGCCAATGTATTTACCAAATCATTGTATTACCAGCCTGTGTATGCGCCGCTCTTTTTAGTAAACGATACGCTCTACATCTTCGATTACCCAAAGGACATGCTGCGGGTATATACCATTCAGGGTCAACTCTTGAAATCTATTCCTATTTTTCATCATTACCATGCCAAGCAAAGTGGATTTCAAAAAAACTTGCAACAAGACAGAAAAACGGGTAAAATTTATGCCACTTTCGAGCAAGACGGAAATTGTTATATCGGCCTCATTGATTTAACAACAGGTACAGTTGTTCAAAAAGTACTACTCTCTTTTCGGTATGTCGATAAGGTGAGGGTTGATAACAACCATGTATATTTTATTTATAGGCCATTTGAGTCTGCGCAAAAGAAATTTCTGTACAAGCAAAAAATCCCGACAAAGGTATCATTACAATAATCCTAATTAAGGATGTAAAATAACTTGTATGGAAACCGGAAGATGGTCTGAATAACCCCCAAGATATGTGTTGCCCGCATAGGTTCTATTCGGAACAATTTGACCCTTGTATTGCGTAAGTAGATAGGTGAAACTATGAATTTGACCACTTTCTTTTTGAACTTGAAAATTACCCTCCATTGCATTCAAAGAAACCATAATGTGGTCTAAGACATCCCATTCATTCTTGTAATTATACGAGCCTCCAAAGCTGTTGCTTTCTTTGGAGATGAGGGGAGTTAGTTTTGTTGAAACATGCCGAGGAGCAACATCTTGTGGATGATCATTTAAATCTCCCATTAAGATGATTTTAGCTTTGGGGTCGTTTTGTTGAACGGAGTCTATGAACTGTGCTGCCATTTGCGCCGCTTTGAAGCGACGAGGAGCGCTTTGCTCGGCTCCACCTACACGACTTGGCCAATGATTGACGAGAACAAATATATTTTCTTTCTTGTAAGCGTATTTTGCCCAGACGATATCTCTGGAAGTAGGAAGGGTATCGCCAGGCAAGGTAAAACGTATATAACCTGATGTTTTGAGCTTTAAGATATCTTTTCTGTAGAGCATACCCACATCAATACCACGTGCATCGGGGCTCTCGTAATGGACAACTCCGTAGCGTTTGTCTTCGCCAATTATATCTAGTAATACACCTTTGTTTTCAATTTCACAGACTCCCATAATGATGGGCATTTGCAGCGCTTCCATGACTTGTCTGATTTGTTGAAGTTTGGCGTTGTATTTCTCGGTATTCCATTGTTTTGCGGCAGCGGGTAGAAACTCGGCGTCGTCATTTGGCCCGTCAATGGTATCAAACAGGTTTTCTACATTGTAAAATGCAACTGTTTGTATTTCTTGAGCCTGTATGACCGATAGATATCCGAATACAAGTAGGAGTAGAGATAATAATTTATTCATATCGCTTTATTTTTATTGCTAGACTAATTTAATGCTTTGAGGGTTTAATTACCAACTACCACCTGAGCCTCCTCCACCAAAACTACCGCCGCCAAAACCACCAAAACCTCCGCCACCAGAAGAACCTCCGCCAAAACCACCTCCGAAGCCGCCGCCTCCGAAGTAAAAGAAGCCAGGTCCGGTGCGTCTGCCACCAAAAGTAGTTCCGTTATCGCCCCCACCGCGCTTAATGAGTAAGAATAGGGCGCCTAGTATGAATAACAGTGCGAATATACCGCCAACCCATTTGTCTTTACGAATGCCATCGCGGTAGCTTTTTTCATTGATTTCACCTTTAGCGAGTTTAAATAAGATATCTAGCGCTTTATTAATACCCTGTGCGTATTGATTTTTCTTGAATTCAGGAAGTATTTCGTGCTGGACGATATCATGACAGCTCAGATCGGTGATAACTGCCTCTAAGCCCCGGCCAGGAGCCAAATAAACTTGACGTCCACCATTTTCTTGTGTGGGCTTAATCAAAAATACCAAGCCGTTGTTTTTATCTGCTTTACCGACTCCCCATTCTTCGCCGAGTTCGGTGGCATAATGCCAGGGTTCATCGCCATTGAGGTCGTCTATGATGACAACAGTAATTTCATTGCTGGTTTCTTGCTCGAAAGCATCGAGCCTTTGTTCGATTTGCGCTTGGTCTGCGGCACTTAATACCTGAACTTTTGAAAAGTTATGAAGGAACCGTTCTGCTGACGTAGGTTTGGGGTATTGACCGAAAAGTGAGCAGCTGAAGTAAACAAGAACGAATAGAAAAATAAAGCGTTTTTTCATCCGAAACTGATTTGATTGGGCAATTCATTTTGATCGTTTTCTTGAGGAGGAAAAAAATGAGCAAGTTGAGACCCTGCTTCGTTTATGCCGGCACAAAGCCCTTCGGCCAAACGCCCTTCTTTGAAATGCGCGAGCATGAGGTCTCGGGTGCTGTCCCAGAAGTTGTGTTGGACACGGGTATTGATACCTTCATCGCCGATGATAGCGAGCTTGCGGTCTGCAAAGGCCACATAGATGAGTACACCATTGCGCGCTGCTGTGGCTTGCATTTCGAGTTGATCAAAAATATCGATAGCCCGCGCTACTGCATCAATTTTGCACTTGGCCTCTAGATGTACACGCAATTCTCCGCTCGTTGCAGCCTCTGCTGCTGCAATGCAGTCGAGCACCTTTTGTTGTTCAAGGTTGCTTAGCATTAAAACTTCACCTTTGGAGCGTTCTCTGAACCACTCGCGGCTACAAAACCTTCTTTTCTAGGGAATTCTTCTCCGTTTAAGAAAAAGCGGGCAAAGAAACCACGGATGTGTGTGTTGTATTCTTTGACTGCTTTGTTGTAGTTATCCCGCTCCGTCTTGATGCGGTTTTCAGTACCTTCTAGTTGACTTTGAAACTGACTAAAATTCTCTGTAGAACGAATCTGTGGGTAGGCTTCGTAAGCTAAATTAATGGCGGTATTGATTTTACGACCCATAAGTTCGAGGTCTTGGGGTGTTTTGGCACCCACAATTCCGGCACGCGCTTGCGTTACTTGGGTAAGGATATCTTTTTCGTTTTGAGCAGCTCCTTTTACGGTTTCCAATAAATTTGGAATGAGGTCGGCACGGCGTTGGTAGGCAGATTGGACATTTGCAAATTTTTCATCGAGCCCTTCTTGATAGCCAACGGCTTTGTTATAAAGGTTGTAGTATCCTAAGAAGCTAAAGAGGAGTATTGCACCTACGGCAGCTAATACGACATAAAGTGGTTTCATTTTTTACTAATTTAAGTTTGTGTGAACTATCCATCAAATTGTGTTCCAAGTTACGAAAATGACATATTGGCAGTTCTTTTTTCTTTCTTTTTTATTTGTTGATAACTTTTGATTATATATTCGTCATTTTATTGATGTAATATTAATCAAAAATGTTAATTTTGATGCACCAACCAATCGAACTTTTATTGTTTTACCGTTTAAATGACCGTACCTATGGCTACACGTCGTTCGATTGTTCATATGGACCTCGATACCTTTTTTGTTTCCTGTGAGCGCCTTCTAGATAGCCGCTTAAATCAAAAACCCATTCTCATTGGCGGCACCAGTGAAAGAGGGGTCGTAGCCTCTTGTAGCTATGAAGCTAGGCGTTTTGGTGTGCGGTCCGGTATGTCCATGAAAATGGCCAAAGAACGCTGCCCAGAAGCCATCTGTATCAAAGGGAATACGCAAACCTACACCAAATTTTCTCGAATGGTAACCGAAATCGTCAAAGAAGTATCTCCGGTCTATGAGAAAATGTCCATCGATGAATTCTACATCGACTTCACCGGCATGGATCGCTTTTTTGGCATCTGGACCTACGCCTCTGAGTTGCGCACGCGCATTATCAAAGAAACCGGCTTGCCAATCTCATTTGGCTTATCTGAAAACAAAACGGTCTCTAAAGTAGCAACCGGAGAGGCTAAACCCAATAATCAGCTCCATATCAACTACGGTACAGAAAAAGACTTTTTAGCGCCACTTTCTGTTCAGAAAATACCTATGGTTGGCCCCAAAACCTACCAAACGCTGTGTAGTCTAGGTGTTAAAAGAATTGGCACGCTTCAAACACTGCCCCTAGAACTCGTCGAACAAGCCCTCGGGGCAAACGGCCGCAGCATCTGGACCAAAGCCCAAGGCATAGACCAAAGCCCTGTAGAGCCTTACAATGAGCGCAAATCTATTTCCAACGAACGCACCTTTCACCAAGACACCATAGACGTCGGCAAACTCAGTGGTATTTTAGCCGCTATGGCTGAGAACCTCACCTTTCAGTTGCGCCGCGCAGGTAAACTCACCGGCACGGTTACCGTCAAGATCCGCTACGCCGATTTTCAGACCCAAACCCTCCAACAACAAATTGCCTACACCGCTGCCGACCACGAGCTGCTCCCGTTGGTTCAAGAGCTTTTCAAGCGGCTCTATCAGCGGCGTGTATTGGTGCGCTTAATTGGCTTGCGCTTCAGCTCTCTAGTAGGGGGCGCACACCAACTGCAACTCTTCGATCACCAAAATCTTTCCTATCCGTCGCTATATAAGGCCTTAGATAAAATCCGAGAGCGCTACGGCGACCGCGCGGTCTTACGCGCCATTGGCTTAAAGTCGTAAAAATATGCGTGTACACTCTTGTTTCAGTTTGGGCTATGGTATACTCAAGCCCGAAGAACTCGTTGCTTGGGCCTTGCAACATGGTCACCAACAACTCCTGCTCACTGACATCAATCATACCGGTTCGGGCTTGGCTTTTGTGCGTGCTGCCCAAGAGCAGGGGCTCGAGCCTATGCTTGGGCTCGAGCTACGCAACGGCTTTACACACGTAGCCACTCTTATAGCGCGCAACAACAAAGGTTTTCAAGAGCTCAACGCCTTTCTAACCCAGCACTTACTCACTGCAAAAAACTTCACCTTACCACTGCCTCCCTTTGCCAATTGCTGGGTTTGGTATCCGCTGCAGCAACACCCAGCGCTACTCAAAGAACACGAATTTATTGCTATTCAAGCCAGTCAAATTATTCAATGGCAGCGCCAAAAACAGGCCTTTGATCCACACAAATATGTCGCTGATATCCCCATGAGCTTTCGCCACAAACGAGACCACAACACCCACCGCTTGCTGCGCGCTATCTCCAACAATTGCCTGCTTTCCAAATTATCAGCGCAAGAACAAGCGCCGCCCACAGAGCGCCTTTTATCTGCAGCGCAGTGCAGCAATGCCTTTGCGGCAGCACCCACTTTATTTACACGCACGCAAGCACAACTAAGCAACTGTGCCATCACATTTGAATTTGGAGAAGCCGCCGCCCCACAACAACCCCATAGTATTCACGGCTCCAAAGCTGCAGACTTACAACGCCTTCAAGAGCTTTGTGCAGAAGGGCTTCCGTATCGCTACAGCACCATCACCGACGAAATCATTGCCCGCATCGAGATGGAGATTGACATAATTGCGCAAAAAAACTACCTCTCTTATTTTCTCATCACCCACGACTTCACCTCCTATGCGCGTGCTAAAGGTTATTTTTATGTAGGGCGCGGCAGTGGAGCCAATAGTATTGTGGCTTATCTCTTGCGCATCACGGATGTCGACCCACTAGAGCTAGACCTCTACTTTGAGCGCTTTATCAATCTATACCGCAAAAACCCACCCGATTTCGATATCGACTTCTCTTGGAAAGACCGCGACGACGTCATTCGCTATATTTTTGAACGCTATCCAAATGCCGCCTGGCTTTGTACCTACAGTACTTTTCAGTACCGAGCCTGTATTCACGAGCTCAGCAAAGTATTTGGCTTACCTGCAGGCAC
The DNA here is from genome assembly GCA_002293185.1 of Flavobacteriales bacterium UBA952. Lineage (GTDB taxonomy): Bacteria > Bacteroidota > Bacteroidia > Flavobacteriales_D > Crocinitomicaceae > UBA952. The sequence goes on from DBCS01000004.1 coordinate 195,858, forward strand.
AAGCAAAATGCTCAGTAGGGGAAAGGGCAGCCTTGCTGAATTCGCTGAACTCGGCGCGCTTATTTTACGCTATGCCAAGTACATTGAAGGCTTACCTTCTCATTTGAGTGTCCACGCCGGCGGAATTGTCATTAGCGAGGAGCCTTTAACTACTTTTGCCGCTTGCTTCTTACCACCTAAGGGCTACCCTTGTACGCAATTCTCCATGCTAGAAGCCGAAGACGTAGGGCTTTACAAATTTGATGTCCTAAGCCAGCGCGGTTTGGGTAAAATTTCTGAAGCACTTCAAATCATCAAAAAAACGCAGCCAGCAGCAAACCCTCACGATATCCACGATATCCATTTACTAAAGCAAGATCCAAAGATTGCTCAATTTTTAAGGAAAGGCTGGGCCTTGGGTTGTTTTTATGTGGAGTCGCCAGCCATGCGCATGCTCCTGATCAAACTCCAAGTAGACAACTACCTCGCACTGGTTGCGGCTAGCTCTATTATCAGACCTGGCGTATCGCAGTCGGGCATGATGCGCGAATACATTTTACGGCACCGCAATCCCGAGCGGCGCCAGGATATCCATCCGTTACTTCTCGCTATTATGCCCGATACCTACGGCGTTATGGTCTATCAAGAAGACGTCATTAAAGTGGCACATTATTTAGCAGGCCTGAGTTTAGCTGAGGCCGATGTCTTGCGCCGCGGTATGTCTGGTAAATTCAGGTCGAGGTCCGAATTTTTGCGCGTTCAAGAAAGTTTCCTGACGTCTTGCCTCAAAAGAGGACACGAAGCTGCCTTTGCAAATAGTATTTGGAAGCAAATCGAAAGCTTTGCAGGTTACGCTTTTTCTAAAGGCCACTCTGCTTCTTATGCAGTAGAGAGCTACCAGAGCTTGTATCTCAAAGCACATTATCCGTTGGCCTACCTCACTGCATGCATCAACAACTTTGGCGGCTACTACCGCACTGAAATCTACGTCCACGAAGCGCGGCGCTTTGGTGCACAAATCGAAGCACCCTGTATCAACGAAGGCGCTTACAGCTGCGTCTTGCAAGAGAAGCGCCTGATTCTCGGCTTCAATTTGGTAGCAGGCATAGAAGTTATACTCGCCGAGCAAATACTTATTGAACGCACACAAAATGGCGAATTTACCAATCTTGAAAACCTCTTGAAAAGAATTTACATTCCACTCGAGCAACTCAGTATTTTGATCCGAATAGGGGCTTTAAGAAGCTTCAAGCAACCAAGAAAAGCCCTCTTGTGGCAGGCACATTTTTACCACAACAAACAATTACGCCCACATCAAAAGTTAGAATTATTTGAAGTAAAGCAACAAACACAACAATTACCTGAGCTAGAAGAACACCCCCTAGAAAGTACTTTTGAACAATTTGAACTTTTGGGCTTTCCGCTTTGCGACCCTTTTACGCTCTTGCTTGAGCCCTTGCCAACTTCATTTGTCTTGGTTCAAGATTTTTCGGACCATATCGCAAAAGAAGTCCTTACCTTTGGCTATTTAGTAAGCATCAAGCAAACCAAAACCAATAAAGGCGACACCATGTGTTTTGGTACTTTTTTAGATCCGTCCGGAGACTTCCTCGACACCGTTCATTTTCCTCAGATCAACGAACGCTATCCCTTTTACGGAAAAGGTGTTTACCGCATTACCGGAAAAATCACCGAAGAGTTTTCTTACCTTACCCTGGAAGTTAGCACACTCGTTAAATTGCCTTTTGCCGAAGATGTGCGTTTGGCATTATAGTACCCGAACACCGCCCATCAATTGAATTGGTTCGATACTTGGATTTTGACGATAGCGAAGTTGATATGCCGTGAAAACCGCTTCTAATGAATGAAAATTAAAATCGGCTTTGGCCAAGACCAACAGGCAACCGCCAAAACCTCCACCCATCATTCTTGCACCCAAAATACCTGGGGTTTGTAGCAAGTGGCATTGAAGAAAATCAATTTCTTCGCAGCTTACTTCATATAAATCTCGGAGGCCATCATGCGTTTGATTCAGGAGGTGTCCAAGTTCTTGGTAAGAATCGTTCAATGCGCTTGAATCGTTTAAATCAGCAGCAATTTGTTTAGCTAGCGCCTGCACTTTCTGTACCCTACTCATTTCATCGAGCACATATGTCAAACGTTTGATGGATACTGCATCCAGATGAGAAAGTAATGCTTTGAATTGAAAAGGATTCAAGGACCTCCAACTTTCAATGCCAACAAAAATTTGTTGGGCAAGATTCCAGGCCTCTTCCAATTGAGATCGTCTTTCATTGTAGGCAGATACAGCTAAATTGTGCTTCACCTTTGAATCAATCAAGAAGAGCTGAACGCCAACTAGCGGTAAAGAAAAGGTTTCAATTGAGTGATCAAGCGTATCAAAAGCAAGTAAATGGGCTTCTTCTCCAAATAAGCAAGCTACCTGATCCATGAGGCCGCATTTTACACCTGCAAACTGATGTTCGGTTTGTTGAGCGATGAGTGCCAATTCAAAACGCGTTTTTCCTAACTTAAAAAACGCATTCAGGCCAAAGGCCAACCCACAACAGAGCGCTGCAGAAGAAGACAAGCCAGCGCCAATCGGAATGTTGCTTTTGAAACGAATATGTAAGCCATTTAAACTGCGCAATCCCATCAAGATGAAAACACCCTTCACATAGGATTTCCAACCCGTAGTTTTGAGTTGTTCTAGCTCGTGTAAATCAAACTCCCAACTTTCGTTTAGATCCAGGGCTTCGATATGGATGCAATCTGTTGTATTTCCTTTGAATTCAAACTCAAAGAAACGATTAATAGCTGCAGGCAAAACAACCCCTTGATTGTAATCGAGGTGCTCTCCGAGTAAATTAATGCGACCTGGGGCGATGACTTTGAGTTGCTGCATGCTACGGTTTCCAAATCAATTGATCACTCAAACCTAGTAATGGCAAGTTAACCTTGATGATTATTTCATTTTTTGGAGCTTCAGTTCTGAGCAGGGCAGAGGCTATTCCAGCCTCCAGAGGCTGAATGGAAGGGCTCATGAGGCCAGCATCTTGCGCAAGCACGCTAAAAATCACTTTATATTCACTGGTCGGGACAACAGTTCCGTTGGCATCGAGGAGTTTGGCGCGCACAAAAATGAGGTCTGCTTTGGTAGTGTCGATTCCGTATTTTAGGGTATCCAATACTAAAGTGATTTGAACAGGTTTTCCGGGCGTCTGAACAATGGTTGTGGTCAATGGTTTTTGCTTGCTGTCGTAAGCTATTGCTTTTAATTTTCCGGGTTGATACTTTTTAATTTCAAAAAGGTAAGGAGGGTGTGCAAGATGGTCTGAAGCCGTGTTCGGAGTAGCTACTTTTTTGGCGATAAGGCTGTCATTTAAGTACAGTGCCACCTGAGGGCAATTGGAATAAACAGTAACGTTTAATGAAGAGGAGGTATTCCAGCGAGAAGCAATAGAAAGTTCAGGGTGCTTTGTATCTAACTTTTGCTGACTCCTGTAAAAATCAACAGCGAATTTGGGCAAACGGGTAATGTCGTATATACCTGAAGCTTCTAGATCTGGGCTGTAGCCGCGGTTGTAATCGAAGCACACCCAGTTGGCCTCACCAATCGTATTTGGTCCCTTTCTGTTGGAGTTACTGGCTTCTTGAAAATTGTATGCTTGTTGCAAGAGTGCTTGTTCTGAAGCCCCGCGCAAATGTCTGGAATTGCGTTCAGAAGTTTTTAAATCTGAGAATTGCGTTTGATTAAAGCCGGCATTTTGGGCGTAATATTCCCAGTCTCCGTATTCAGCTATGAAAAGCGGTCTGGAGTTGTTTTTGTATTGGCTCCAGTAGTTAGGCGCTTGTGCGTGTTGCCTTGCCGGAATAAATAAATCATAACTTGGGTGGTCTGTCCAGCCGGCAGTAAAGCCTTGGCCTTTGAGTAAACTTTTAGCAATTTCATTCATTTCCACCATAAAGCTTTCTAGCATTTGGGTTTCATTGATGGAATTTTCCCAAAAAACCACACTCGGGTGGTTGCGGTCTCTGCATATTAATTCCTTAAGATCGTCTTGACAACGCTGCTCAAAGGGTGGTGGTCCAAAATGCTGCCAGCCCGCAATGGCATCCATGACAATGATGCCAAGCGCATCACAGGCCTCATAAAATGCAGGCGCCTGCGGATAATGAGAAAGGCGCACAAAATTAAATCCTGCGTCTTTGATGAGCTGTGCGTCTCGTTTTTGTGCGTTGTCTGGGATGGCATAACCCACATAAGGATATTCTTGATGACGGTTGGTGCCTCTTAAAAAAAGTTTGGTTCCATTTAAATAAAATCCATCTGTTTTAAGCTCTGTTTTGCGAATACCAACCTTTATTTCTTGCCTGGCGATGGTGTCACCAGCGTTGATCACATAAATCTTGAGATCAGTCAAATTTGGATTTGATGGCGACCAAAGCGCTGGATTTTTGAATTGAAGCGTCCCTGAGTAGGTGATCACATTCGTGGAATCAATAAACGCATCATTGTTTAAGATAAAAGAGGTGTTCCCTAATTTTGCGATCACTGAAACAGGATGTATGACCCAATCGGGTTGGTATTTCAATTCAAAAGAGAGGCGAACCTTTGCTGTTGTCGTTGCGTTCACCGTACTCACATTTTCTGTATAGAAGTAGGGGTCTTGGATCTGAACACCACTCACTTCTTCGAGCCAAACGTTGCGATAAATACCTGCGTGGTAGTAAAAATCGAGTTCTTTTAAGGGTTTGCCGGGCGGAATACTAACGTCTTCGGTGTTAGCGAGATAAACCTCCAATAAATTGGAAGAATCTTTTATTGCGCTTGTCAAATCAAATTGAAAAGGTAAGTAACCTCCCACATGAGTACCAACCTCTTGACCATTTAAAACGACTTTTGCCGTATGCATAGCGCCTTCAAAATGAATCAGTAGCTGACGGCCCTTTTGCAACTTGTAATCAAAACGTTTGCGGTAGACTACATACCCAATAAACTGACTCGTCATGACGAGGGGTTCTAATTTTGGGGTATGTGGCAAAGAAACAACAGTAACTGGGTCCGTTTGCTTGATTTGAAACTCCCAGTTGTCATTGAATAGGGTGCGCTGCAGTTGACCCAAAGAAGTGGAAATACAGAGTAAAGAAAGCAGTAGCGTAAGGGATTTCATCAAAAATGGACCAAGAATTTAATACAAAAATGCATCGAGGGCAGGTGAGGGGCGCCCGTTGTCTTGCCAACAATTCAACTGATAACCACTCCAAGGTTTAGCGCCTTGTGGCTCCCAATAAAATACGCCTAGGCATTGCTTATTAGGGACATCCAAGGCTGCACCAATAGTGGCTAAAAGCAAATCTTTTGAGTTTTGAATTTGCCAGTAATCACCGCCAATCTCTACAATCATGACGGGCTTGTTGTAGCGCGTAACCATATCATTTAAGTTGTTACCAAGGTCAGAAATGGTAACCGTGTAGTCTGTGCCGAGCCAATGAGGATAATAAGAAGCGCCAATGATATCGAATTGTGCGCCGTTTTGTTGCATGAGGTCATAGAACCACCTGAATCGGCCGTTATCATTGCCTTGATCGATGTGTACAATCGTTTGGATAGCGGTATCAATATCTTTAACTGCTTGGTTACCCGAGTTAATGAGTTGTGCAAGTTGCAACGGATTATTGACGTGGCCATCTGGCCAAAGCATACCACTCGGAATTTCGTTGCCAATTTGCACCCACTTTGGGGTTACACCTGCTTGTTTTAAAAGTTGTAGCGTGTAGTTGGTGTGTGCATAGACTGAATCTTTGAGTGCAGCAAAAGGCGCGGCAGCCCAAGTGGCAGGCTTGGCCTGGTGGCCAGGGTCTGCCCAGGTATCTGAGTAGTGAAAGTCAATCATGACATCCAAACCTTTTTGCCGACAACGCGCAGCCATTAATGCAGTTTCTTCTGGGCTGCAATGGCCGCTGATTGGATCAGAACTTGGATGTACAAAAACGCGCAAGCGGACCGCATTGATACCTCTTGCCATAAGTAAATCTAGGCAATCGGAAGGATTGCCGTTTTCGTCGTAAAAAACATAGCCTGTAGCTTCCATTTGTGCCAACCAACTGATGTCTGCACCACGAAAGAAGGTAGTTGCAGCTGGAGGGACAGGAGGTTTTGGCTTTATTTCTTCCTCACAAGCAAATAGTGTGATGGAATAGAAAAGCAGCAATAATGGAGCTAGTTTCATGTGGTTTGATCAAAATGAATGGTCATTAGATTGGTTTTATTACAACCCTTCTTGAGATAAATATCGGTAAAATTTTCATGATTAGGCGCATCTGGTTCTGCTTGTTGCTCCAAACAAATCCCGGCATACTTGTGATAATTTAGCCCTTCTTTCCCTTTAAACGCAACCGCTCCCCCTACATAAACTTGAATAACAGGTTGGTTGGTGTCAAATCGGAGTTCGAACCCATCTGCTGCAATGAGTTTAGCTTGTAGCTGTTTTGCATTCAAAATAAAAGAATGGTCGAGCCCTTCAAATATCGAATGGAGTGGATAGCCTAAATTAGAGGAAGATGATGTATTACCTTTTAATGGAAGAATACGGCCAGTAGTCAATTTCTCTTTATTGAGTTCTACATATGAATCTGCAGTAATCCAGGCTTCGGTATCCAAAACACTACCTTGATGCCCATTCGGATTGAAATAGGAATGTTGTGTGGGGTTGGCAAGTGTATCATCCAATGCAATGCTTTCAATTTTTATTTCTAAAGCGAAATCCTTGAGCGTATAGCTGACCTCGCACCTCAAATGACCTGGATGTTCAATATTATGTGCTTTTGTTTCTAAGAATAACGTCACTTGAGGGTAAGGATTTTCTTTAAAAGAAAGTAATTTCCAATTGACATTTGAAAAACTACGCTTTCCGCCATGTAAGAGATGCGGACCTTCGTTGGCCTCGAATTGAAAAAAATCATTCTTGAAAGGAAGCTTAGCGTGGGCTATTCTTCCTGCGATTGGACCAATAATTGCTCCGAAATAAGCGTTTGGTCTTTTTTCAAAGGTTCTTTGATATGTATCCCAATCGGTATAACCGAGTACTACATCACGTTTGTCAAACTTTGGTACATCAATTTCAAATTTCTGCAGCGTGGCACCAAATGAAAAAAGGGTGATGGCAGCGTGGTCATTGGAAAGTAGAATTTCCAAAACAGGATGTCCGTCTAGTTGTTCACCGTTATCTTTAACTCGAACTAATGATCTCATGTTATTTACTCAACCAAATTTTAAATAAACCGTGCCATTTGGGTAAAACTTGGGGGCTTGTCGTGAGGTAAAAATAGCTGTTCTTTTATTAATAGATTTGAGTTCACATAGAATTCACAAAGAATTACGAATTTTGATACATGAAAACACTGCTGACCACCATCCTAGTTTACATTTTTACAACCCCTTTGCTCGCACAAATCTTAAACGGACCCATGATTGGTCATGTAACGCATGGCGAAGTCAAATTATGGGTTCAAACCAAGCAAAGCCAAACAGTAGCTTTTGCTTACCGAAAGTTTCCATCGGAGGAACAATGGAGCTACACCCAACCGTTTGTCACCAAACAACAAGAGGCCTTTATTTGTGAGCTTACCCTCGAAAACTTAAGCCCAGGGCAAACCTATGCGTACAGGGTAGTGCTCAACAATGAACTCCAAGCGGCCCTTGGCAAGCAACAATTCACAACAACTACACTTTGGGCGTATCGATCACCTGTTCCGAATTTTTCTTTTGCGATTGGTTCTTGCACCTATATAAACGAGCCCGATTCCGACCGCAAAGGCAAACCCTACGGGGAAGCCTATCAAATCTTTGAAAGCATCGCACAAAAACAACCCAACCTCATGCTTTGGCTTGGCGATAACGTTTATTATAGAGAGCCCGATTGGACCTCAAAAAGTGGCATGATGCACCGATATACGCACAGTAGAAATATTTCAGAACTACAAAAACTCTTGGCCAACACACCGCAATATGCCATCTGGGACGACCACGATTTCGGACCAAATGATTCAGACGGAAGCTTTATCAATAAAGGCATGAGTAAAGAGGTTTTTGATTTATTCTGGGCTAATCCGGATCAAAACCATCCTGATATAAAGGGAATCTCCAACCAATTTGAGTGGGCCGATTGTCATTTTTTCTTACTAGACAACCGCTTTGAACGTGCACCAAACCAACGCAAAGACGGCGATCGAACCATTTTAGGCAAGTCTCAGCTCGATTGGTTAAAAGATGCCTTGGTTTCGAGTAAGGCCAGTTTTAAATTTATTGCGCTCGGCGGCCAATTTTTGAATACAGCACCTGTTTTTGAAAATTACAGTGCCAACGGATTCGATAAAGAAAGACAAGAATTAATTGACTTTATTTACCTCCATCAAATTAAAAATGTAATTTTTCTAACTGGCGACCGCCATCATAGTGAAATGAGTATACTCAAAGAAGAAGGTAAGCCGACCATTTACGACCTGACTATTTCACCACTCACCTCAGGCGTACACGACGCAAGTATGGAAGCCAATACGCTGAGGGTAGAAGGAAGTCATATAGCGGTAAGAAATTATGGGTTATTAAGCGTTGAGGGTGATCTGAAAACGAGGGTCCTAACTATTGTAATCAACGACGCAGGCGGATTGCCATTATGGCAAACTAAAATCGAATTAGAAAAATAATTTTAAGTTTTAAAAATGCAAGTTTGTGTTTATTGTGCCTCTAGTGGGCGTATCCATTCAGCATATTTTCAGGCGACCTCCAGGCTAGCTCATCTATTAGTTGAACAAGATGTTAAAGTAGTTTTTGGTGGTGGTTCATCTGGGCTTATGGGGCAACTTGCAGACAGCGTCTTAGCGGCAGGCGGTCAAATCAAAGGCATTATGCCTGAATTTATGAACGAGGTAGAGTGGGGGCATAAGGGTGTTTCAGACTTCGTTTACACCCAAAGTATGCACGAGCGCAAAGCTAAGTTTCTAGAGGGGACAGATGCACTCATTACCTTACCGGGTGGCCCTGGGACCTTTGAAGAATTATTGGAATCCATTACCCTTAAAAAGCTTGCACAGTTTACAAAGCCCATTATTATTCTCAATACAAGAGGTTATTTTAATACCTTTCATCAAATGATGCAACAAGCAGTCGATGAGCAATTTATGCCCGATGAACTCAAGTATTTGTATACTATAGTCGATACACCTGAAGAGGTGCTTCCGGCTATCCGCAATGCGCATGCTTGGAATAAAGGATTGAACGACGCAGGAAGTTTAAGATAGGAGCTGATTAATTTTTTGTTAAAGATTTTGTTTCAAATATTCTTTTGCCTTATTAATCGTAATATTGCGATATAAAGATTTAACATGGGCTTAACCAAAATAGATACTTATTCTTCTCTAACGCTGCACAAGGCCGCTATCTTTAAGGCACTCGGCCATCCAGCAAGAATTACAATCTTGGAATACATTTCCAAGCAGACAACTTGTATCTGTGGTGAGATCGTAGCAGAATTGCCGCTATCTCAAGCGAGTATCTCTCGACATTTAAGTGAACTTAAAGCAGTTGGCCTCATCAAAGGAACCATTACCGGTACCTCTGTATGCTATTGCCTAAACTTAGAAACACTACCGCTCATCATACAATTTATCAATCAACTCCACTTACCAACTCCTCAAACTTGTTGCCCATGAAACGCTCTCAGTTTAAAAGTGCTTTGCACTTAGCCAAGGGCGAAACAATGAAAATAAGGCTATTGTTAATGATTAAAACGTACAAATGAAAAACAAAAAACTCAACTTCGTAGACCGCTACCTTACGCTTTGGATTTTCTTGGCCATGGGCATTGGTGTGGCCATCGGTAATATTTTTCCATCCATAGGTAGCTCGATCAATCAGTTTTCTATCGGAACAACGAATATTCCCCTTGCAATTGGTCTGATCATCATGATGATTCCCCCGCTCGTCAAGGTCGATTTCAAGAAAATTCCGATTGTGTTTCAAAACAGAAAACTACTCATTATCTCACTATTGATTACTTGGATTGTGGGGCCTTTTTTGATGTTTTTATTGGCAACCACCTTTCTTAAAAACGACCCTGAATACCTAACAGGCCTCATTATTATAGGCCTGGCACCCTGTATTGCTATGGTTATTGTTTGGAATGAACTCGCGGGTGGCAACCGTGAATTAGCAGCAGGCCTGGTAGGCATTAATAGCCTTTTACAAGTCTTTTTCTTTTCAGCTTACGCTTACTTTTATTTGGAAATCATGCTGCCGCTTTTTGGTTTTGATTCCATACAAATCGATTTAAGTTTTTGGGAAGTGGCCAAAACCGTGGGTATTTATCTAGGTTTGCCTTTTGGTATTGCCGTATTTTTGCGCTATTGGATTTCAAACAATAAAGACGAAACCTATCTGAATACCAAATTTATCCCGCGTATTTCGCCATTCACACTATACGCCTTGCTTTTTACCATTGTGGTGATGTTCAGTTTAAAAGGTCAATTAATTGCCGAATTGCCCTTTGATGTCTTGAAAATAGCACTACCTCTGGTTATTTTCTTTCTTGTCATGTTCTTTTTGATGTTTTTTGTCGCTAAGTGTAGTGGGGCAACTTACCCAGAAACTGCAACCGTTGCCTTTACGGCCTCTGGCAACAACTTTGAGTTGGCTATTGCGGTGGCTATTGGCGTTTTCGGACTCAACTCTGGTCAAGCATTTGCAGGTGTGATTGGTCCGCTTGTGGAAGTTCCGGCGCTTATTTTATTGGTTAAAGCAAGTTTGTATTTTAAAAAACACTTTAGATGAAAAAAAACATTTTAGTCCTTTGCACTGGGAACAGTTGCAGAAGTCAACTTGCCGAAGGATATTTGCGTCATTTTTACGGAGAAATAGCCAATTTGTATAGCGCAGGTGTAGAAACACATGGAGTGAATCCGCGCGCAATTGCAACCATGAAAGAAGATGGTATCGACATCAGCGCCCAAACCTCTAACCATGTAGACGAATACCTAGATATCCCTTTTGACTTGATCTTCACTGTTTGTGATCATGCGAGTGAACGCTGCCCGGTTTTTCCAAGCTCAGCCCAGCGCATTCATCATAATTTTACCGACCCGGCTAAAGCAACAGGTACAGAAGTAGAGATCATGGCTGAGTTCAGAAGGGTGAGGGAGGAAATTAAAGAATTTTGTAGAATGCTTGAATTCTAGTTATTTCGAAGTTCTATATTACAAAGTTAGAGGAGGTAGTGAGTAAATCGAATTTATTCCTAAATTTAAGAAACCCAAAATAAAGTACATGGACTGGTATATGAAAAACAGAAGGTGGATATGGGCCGTAATGGGCGTCTACCTTGCCTATAGAATTTTTGTGAGTATTTATTACATGCCTGAATAACACGGCATAAAAAAGCCTCACGTTTCCGTAAGGCTTTTGCTCCCCCTGCTGGACTTGAACCAGCGACCCTCTGATTAACAGTCAGATGCTCTAACCAACTGAGCTAAGGAGGAGTTTTCTCTTGCGAGGTTGCAAATATATATAATTTTTTAGGATTTCAAAAGTGAAAAAACGAAAAATTTCTGGACTTTTTTGAGGGATTCGCTAAGTTATTCAAAATCATCGGAATCCACAGAGAAATCATCAAGGCTAGCCCCGTACTGATCTTCTTCGTCGTCCTGATCTACAAAACCAAGGTTATCTTCATCTCTGTTTGTAGGGCGTAGGATATTGGTTTTGGATACGTTCAGACGGATTTCAGTGCGCATTTGCTCGTCTTCTAGCTGAACCGTTTTGGCAAATGGTGTCCCGATAACTTCTATGAGTGTCCCTCTCGTTAGAAAATCAATAATGCGCATGTTTGAACCTTCGCGTTTCCAGATGGTGCAGTTGACCCAGGTGGTTTTAGTGCGCATTTGGCCGCTTTTTTTGTCTTTCCAGTTTTTGTTGTGCGCTACGGGGAAGTTGATGGCAATGATGCCACGCTCCATCGTTTTAACGTTAGCGTCTTTACCAATATTGCCGATTAGTCTGGTTTCAAATACTGTAGCCATAGGTTTAAATTAAAAAGCGTATATCGAAAAATACCGATATACGCCTTTTAACAATAAACTTACTAAATTGTTGTATTTAATGCTGGTGCCCGTGTGGGCCGTGTGCATGACCATGTGCTAATTCCTCAGCCTCAGCGTCACGAACTTCTAATATAGTACCCACAAAATGTAGGTCCGTACCTGCTAATGGATGATTAAAATCCATTTGGACGGTTTCGTCGTTTACTTCTAGAATTCTGCCGCGCAATTGGTTGCCATCGCTGTCAGACATTGGCACCATGCTGCCTACTTGAAACATTTCACTATCAAAACTTCCGTTTTCGTCGTGGAAAATATTGGCAGGGAGCATTACGATATGCTGCGGATCTTGCTCGCCATAAGCGTTGGCGGCTAAAATATGGAAGTCAAAATGCTCACCGCTGGTTTTGCCAGCAAGTTTTTCTTCGAATTCGGGAATCATCCCACCGACACCGTACAAGAATGTCAAGGCATTATCCGGAGTGGTTTCTTCGATTTGTTCTCCGGTTGTGTGATCAGAGAGCTTGTAAGTCAAGGTGACGACCTTGTTGTGGGAAATTTGCATGTTATTTTTGAATTAATTGCTTTACAAAATTAGGTAGGGCAAAGGTTGAGAAATGTATGTCTTCATTGTAGTAACGAAGACCTTTCTCGGCAACAAATGCCTTTATAGCATCAGTGTTGCTTACTTTTCGGGGGTCTGCTGCGCCTTTGAGGCCGTATTGGAAGCTCCACATACCGGTAGGGTAGGTAGGAACAAAGAACAAACCAACTGGCGCGTTTTGTTCACCAAAAATACCTTGCAGGGTTTGATTGAGTTCCGCAAAAGCTTTTTCATTGAATTTTGGCGATTCGCCTTGCGCCACTAGGATACCGTCGGCTTTGAGCGTGCGGTAGCAGTTTTGGTAGAAATCTACACTGAATAATCCTTCTGCTGGGCCAACTGGGTCTGAACCGTCTACAATTAAGAGGTCGTAAACAGCGTCTGGGGCGTTTTGAACAAAAGCAATGCCGTCGTCTACGATTAACTCTAGGCGTGGGTCGTTGAAAGAAGCTGCAATTTCGGGTAAGTGTTCTTTACAAGCCTTGATGACTTCACCATCGATTTCTACCATAGTGACTTTTTCGATGTTGGCATGGCACAAAACCTCGCGTACCGTACCGCCGTCGCCACCGCCAATTACCAATACATTCTTGGCGTTTGGAAGGCTAAAAAGGCTAGGGTGGGAGATCATTTCGTGGTAGTGGAACTCATCTTTAATGGTGGTCATGACCATATCGTCTAAGGCCAGCATTTTGCCGTACTTGGTAGATTCTAAAATTCGGACGCGCTGAAACGGAGATTGTACGTCAAAGAAAACGTCGCCAGTAAAGCGCAGCGAAAGTGCTTGATCTTCGTCTTTATCGGTAAACCAGACATTGCGGGTGTAAAAGTCAGGGTTGCGCCAAGCAGCTGCTTTTTCGCGGGCACTGGTGATATCGAAGTCATTACGGGTAAGTAAATTAACCGAACCGCGCTTCATTTCAATGGCAGAATAAGACTTGGCGCCAAAGCATTCTTTTAAATGATCAAAGGCAATCCAGGCGTTCATGTCTCCACAGGTAAAGACATCGACGGCTGCATAACCGTATTCAGGCCATGTATGAATAGCTAAATGGCTTTCTTGAATAACGACAACTCCCGATACACCATATGGAGAAAAGTGGTGAAATGTAGAGTTGATCACCGTTGCTTCTGCTTTGCGGGCAGCGCCAACCATGTCTCGTTCGATGGCCGCGACGTCGTTCATGACGTGCGGATCACAATTCATAAACTCCACCAAGATGTGGTTTCCGAGTGCAATATTGTTCATTATTCAGCTGTAAATTAAAAAATTGAGCGCAAAGATACGGAATTCTAAAGGATTGTCCGTGTAACTTATGTTAAATTTCAATCGGCTAAAAAGCGTAACTTTTCGAGCTGCAATTTGATCCGCGCCTGCCCGAATATGACGGTGAGCTGCTTTCCCTTGATTTCTTCTACTATTCCAATCCGGTTGGTTTGAATCAATTGGACTTGAGAACCCAATTTAATCCGTTCTTGCTCATATTTTTCTGCGCGCTGCACTTCTTTTTTGGTGGGCTTTTGGCTGGCAGTGGGGAGAACGGTCGTTTTTTTGATCTGCTGTTTGGATTTTTCCATTCTCAAGTACTGTATAAGTTCTTGAAAAAGCGCCGTGTTCACCTCTTTTTTTCTAGAGGTTGCGTTGAATTTTTCGATAAAGGCAAGCATTTTTTTACCTGCCTGAAGCTGTCTTTGATTGGTTTCTTGCACCTGCGTAACTTGTGTTTGCTTGTACTGAAGTTTTTGAATTTCTTCTTCGTGCCGGACACTCGAGCGCTCGGCAGCCTTTGCGGCTTCTGCTAAGCGTTTATTTTGGGCGAGGAGTTGATTGCGTTCTTTTTGCAAACTACTTAAGAGCGTGTCTAGCCGAACCTTTTGCTGATTGAGCCGCTTCTTGGCATCTAAGATGAGTTGCTTGGAAATTCCGTTAAGTTGTGCAACTTCAAAAGTAAAAGAACTTCCGGGCTGCCCCAAAGAGAATTGATAAAGCGGGGATAGGTCTTTTTCATTAAAAAGCATGCAACCGTTGCTTGCCTCAGGGAGTTCATCGGCCTTGAGCTTAATGTTGCTGTAATGCGTTGTGATCACTGCAAAGGTTTGCAGCGCGTACATTTGTTCAAAGAAAACCTCTGCCAACGCAGCGCCCAGTTCAGGGTCTGATCCGGTTCCAAATTCGTCTAAAAGTAGTAAGGTTTGTGCATTTGACCTACCCAAAAAGAACTTCATTCTTTGCAAGCGGTAAGAGTATGTACTTAACTCATTTTCAATAGATTGATTATCTCCAATATCTGAATATATTTGCTTGAAAAAACACATTTGGCTATCGGGTGCCACAGGAACCAATAAGCCAGCCTGCAGCATCAGCTGCAAAAGGCCAATGGTTTTAAGAGTAATGCTCTTTCCGCCGGCGTTGGGTCCGGAAATGACGAGCATTCTTGATTTCTGCTTTAATTGAATTTCTTGGGCAAAAGTAGGCTTACCCGCTTGCTGGTTGGCGCGCCTAAGTATGGGATGATACGCTTGTTTGAGGTGTACACCCGGATGCTGACCAATCGCAGGCAAAACGGCTTCCATTTCAAGCGCTAACTTACATTTAGCGTTGAGCAAATCAATGCGCGTGAGCAGGAGTTGATACCCCTCAATAAGGGGTTTATACTGTACCATAAGCCCGGTTAGGGCTTGAAGGATGCGGTGAATTTCTTTGCGTTCGTCGTCGAATAGATATTCAAGTTCATTGTTGAGCGGCACGTTTACCTGCGGTTCAACGAAGGTTAGGCTACCCGTTTTGCTCGATCCATGGATATTGCCTGGTACTTTACGCTTAAAGGTAGATAAAACAGTGAGTACGCGGCGCTCGTTGACATACGTTTCAAGCGTTTCGGCTAATACTTTATCCTTGTTATAGCGCCTTAATTCTTTATCAAAATTCTTGTTGATTTGATTGCGCAATACCTTTATTCGGGCGCGAATTCCTGCCAGTTCTGGCGAGGCATCGTCTTTAATTTGACCATTGCGGTCAAATACCTGATCGATTTCATTGGTGATTTCTTTGGTGTAATATACATCGTTGGTAAGTTCTTCCAACAGCGGATATTTGAATAGCGCATTCTCGAAAAAGAGCACTAGGGCGTTGACTAATTCAGAGGCTTGATAAATTCGACGAAAACCTTCAAGAGAAATTACTGCTTTTTGAATGCCTAACAATTTGATTTCTTGCAGCAGTTCTTCAAATTCCAATTGCGGAAATCTTTCGCCGTGTACGCGCACACGTCGGAGTTCATCTAAGCGGTTGAGCTCTTGGCGCAGCATTTGAAACTGCGTACGCGGCTGTAAAGTTTGAACTTGTTTAAGTGCTGTTGGGCCAATGCAAAATTTCTCGAGCCAATTTTTGATGGCTTCAAATTCTAGGTCGTGGAGGGTTTGTTGGTCGGTGCTAAACACAGTGCAAAGATACATTAAAGAAATTTCCGTATTTTACATGAAATACAAGTTCATATGAAAACAAAAGAAGACATTGTTCAAAATTGGCTCCCAAGATATACTGGAGCAGAACTTCAACAATTCGGTAACTACATACTATTAACAAATTTCAGTAATTATGTTCGGCTTTTTGCAAAGAAATTTGATGTTGAAATTCAGGGGACCGATAGGCCAATGCAATGCGCCACTTATAACGACATCACCATAATCAATTTTGGCATGGGTAGTCCTAGCGCAGCAACAATCATGGACTTATTAACTGCGATTTCTCCAAAAGCCGTCTTATTTTTAGGCAAATGCGGCGGGCTAAAAAAACGGAACCAAATCGGAGATCTCATTTTGCCAATAGCAGCAATTAGAGGAGAAGGTACATCAAATGATTATTTCCCACAAGAAGTACCTGCATTGCCGGCTTTTGCATTACAAAAGGCAATTTCCACAACCATTCGAGAAGCCAATCAGGACTATTGGACAGGGACTGTCTATACAACAAACAGAAGAATATGGGAACACGATGAACAATTTAAAGCAAAACTTCGCGAAATGCGCGCTTATGCAATTGACATGGAAACGGCTACAATTTTTATCGTAGGTTTCTTTAATCGAATACCCACAGGAGCACTCTTACTTGTTAGTGACTCTCCGATGATTCCTGATGGCGTAAAAACGGAGATTAGTGATGCAGCTGTGACCAAAAAATTTGTCGACCTCCATTTACAAATAGGGATTGACTCTTTACAACAGCTTGCCAACGATGGCTTAACCGTAAGACATCTGCAATTCTAAAGATAGAATTTGTTATATAATTAATATTATGTTAAATAGAATATCTTAGATAATAACGAGGCTAAGAAGCACGTACGTCCTATTCTCAATTGATTCTTTATCTTTAAGGCATAAATTCAAGACATGGCCTTTTACTCTTTCAACGGATTTATTCCGGTTGTCAACCCTTCTAGCTTTGTGCATCCACAAGCGAATGTCACAGGGAACGTCATCATTGGTGCAAACGTCTACATTGGCCCAGGTGCAGTTTTGCGCGGCGACTGGGGTCAAATCATTATTGAAGACGGCTGTAATGTTCAGGAAAATTGTGTTATTCATATGTTCCCAGGAACCACCGTACACCTCAAAGCTGGTGCACACGTTGGCCACGGGGCTGTTATTCACGGTGGTATCCTAGAAGAAAACTGCCTTATTGGTATGAACGCCGTCATTATGGATGATGTAGTGGTCGGAAAAGAATCCATTATTGGTGCGCTCGCTTTTGTTCAGGCTCAAATGAAAATTCCACCACGTAGTTTAGTGGTTGGAAATCCGGCTAAAATCATCAAAGAAGTTTCCGACGACATGATCACCTGGAAAACCGACGGAACCGCCTTGTATCAACAATTACCTTCCGATTGTTATTCGGGTCTTGTTCCGTGCCAACCCTTAACTGAGATAGAAAGCGATCGACCTACGCAACAAAAGACCTATTTTAAGTGGCAAGAAAAGAAATAATGTATTACCTTTGATTCCCGTAGTTACAAACGTTATATGTCCAATTCAACCAAGTATGTTTTTGTAACCGGGGGTGTGACTTCTTCTTTAGGGAAAGGCATCATATCTGCGTCGTTAGCAAAACTTTTACAAGCTCGTGGTTACACCACCACCATTCAAAAACTAGATCCCTATATCAATATTGATCCAGGTACCCTTAACCCCTACGAGCACGGCGAATGCTACGTTACCGACGACGGCGCCGAAACCGACCTCGACCTCGGCCATTATGAGCGTTTTTTAAATGTACCTACCTCACAAGCCAACAACGTCACCACCGGTCGAATTTACCAAGCTGTTATTGAGAAAGAACGCCGCGGCGATTACTTAGGTAAAACCGTTCAAGTCATTCCGCACATTACCGACGAAATCAAAGAACGCATCCAAGACGTTGCTAAAAATGGTCAATTCGATATCGTAATCACCGAAATCGGCGGCACGGTTGGCGACATCGAATCTTTACCTTACGTAGAGGCCGTTCGCCAAATGCTTTGGGAATACGAAAACGACTGCATTGTTGTGCACCTCACGCTGGTCCCCTATCTTTCTGCAGCTGGTGAGCTCAAGACCAAACCTACGCAGCATTCTGTCAAACAATTACTTGAACTCGGCGTACAGCCCGACGTTCTTTGCTGCCGCACCGAACACGAACTCGACCTCGGCCTCAGAAAGAAAATTGCCAAATTCTGTAATGTGTCGGTTAATGCTGTCATTGAGGCACGAGATGCCGCTTCTATCTATGACGTTCCGCTACTCATGCAAGCCGAAGAATTAGACACCGTTGTTTTGGACAAACTAGGTTTATCAAAAAAACAGAGCCCCAAACTAGACAACTGGAAATCTTTCCTAGACCGTCTCAAAAATCCCAAACACACCGTTAAAATTGGTCTGATTGGTAAATATGTAGAGCTCAAAGATGCCTACAAATCGATATCCGAAGCTTTTATTCATGCCGGTGTTTCCAACGAAACCAAAGTAGAGCTTAGCTGGATCCACTCAGAAACCCTTGATCCTGACAGTATTGTTTCGGAACTCATAGGACTCGACGGCATTTTAGTTGCGCCAGGTTTTGGATCAAGGGGCATTGACGGCAAAATAGAAGCTGTTCGCTATGCCAGAGAAAACAACATTCCATTTCTAGGCATTTGCTTAGGTATGCAAATTGCAGTTATCGAATTTGCACGCAATGTGCTCGGACTCCCTAATGCGCACTCGACCGAAATGTCTGAAAACACCAATACTGCTGTTATTTCCATGATGGAAGAACAAAAACGCATCTCCAACATGGGCGGCACCATGCGTTTGGGTGCTTATAAATGTGAACTAAAACCCAATTCAAATACGGCCAAGGCCTACCAAAATAATAACATCTCTGAGCGTCACCGCCACCGCTACGAATTCAATAATCAATATTTAGCTGATTTTGAAGCGAACGGTATGGTCGCCACAGGTAGAAACCCCGAAACAGGCTTGGTCGAGGTTGTCGAAATTCCAACCCACCCTTGGTTTGTAGGCGTACAATTCCACCCTGAATATAAAAGTACTGTCGATGCCCCTCACCCACTTTTTGTTGCTTTTGTAAAGGCAGCTCTTAAAAACAAAAAACACTAAATCCTATGGATCGCAATTCCACCATTGGTCTCGTCCTGATCGGTCTTATCATTACGGTTTTCTCCGTCATGAATCAGCCCTCAGAGGCAGAGCTTAAAGCAGCTCAAAAGAAAGAAGCTGCCGCTGCTCAAAAAGCTGAGAAAAAAGATAAGCAAGCAAAAACAGTAGCCAAAACACCTTCTCAATCCAATGCTAACAACGCTTCGCAAGTTGTAAAAAAAGGAGAAATTACGACCATCGGAAACGATGAGTTGCGCATCGAGCTGAATTCTAAAGGAGGCATGCTCGCTGGCGTGTACCTCAAATCTTACAAAAGCTACAAAGATTTCGTTGCTCAAAAAGACAATGATTTATGCCTTTTTGAAGATGGCGACGCGCACAACCAACTGGTGCTCAGCACAGTAAAAGGTAAAATTTACACCAAAAGCTATCTTTTTGATTTGGTAAAAAGCACAAAAAGTAAAGCCATTTATGAGGCGCACTTTGATCAAGGTACCATTCGTCAAACTTACGAACTCAAAAAAGGACACGATCTCTCTTACCACATTGAAGTGCTTGATAACAAAGGATTCATCCTAGACAATACCCTCTTCAACTGGTCTGCAGATTTCAAAAAAACAGAACGTTTGTTTTCAGAGCAACGCCGCGTTTCTACCATTTGCTATAACCAAACCGAAAGCGGTCTAGATTACCTTTCCGAAACATCCAGTGAGTCTGGCGTTACAGAAGAAAACATTGAATGGGTGGCCTTCAAGCAAAGTTATTTCTCGGCAATCCTCCACCCTACCCAAGCTTTTGCTAAAAAAGGAACTAAATTTTACATTCAAAATTTTGGAGAAGGACATCCACAAGCCTGGACGCACCTCAAGGGGTATCACGCCACCATGGCCCTCGAATTTCAAAATAATCAAGCATCTTTTAATTGGTTTTTTGGCCCTAACGACTATGAAGTTTTAAAAAGCTACAACAGCGGCTACGACGACATCCTCAACTTTGGCTGGGGCCTGTTCCGCTGGATCAACATTTATGCCGTTCAGCCTATTTTTAATCTGCTTATCGACAACGGAATGGCTATTGGATGGGCTATTCTCGTCTTAACGCTCATTCTCAAGACTATCCTTATGCCTGTTCAATGGAAGATGTTCGTGTCTTCCGTCAAAATGCGCATCCTCAAACCTGAAATTGACGAGCTCAATGCAAAATATCCGAAGAAAGAGGACGCCATGAAAAAACAAATGGAAACGATGACGCTCTACCGCGAGTCAGGAGCTAGTCCGTTATCTGGTTGTGTACCCATGCTTATTCAAATGCCCATCTTGTTGGCGGTCTTTCGTTTCTTTCCTGCTGCCTTTGAATTGCGTCAAAAAGGCTTCTTGTGGGCAGAAGACCTAAGCTCTTTTGACTCCATTCTTGATTTCGGCTTCTATATTCCAATCTACGGAGACCACATCTCCTTATTTACGCTTTTAATGGCCGGCACGACCCTCGCATATACCTACATGAACAGCGGCAATATGCAAACACCACAACAACCTGGCATGCCCGACATGCGCGTCATTATGTACATCTTCCCTTTCATGATGATCTTCTTCTTCAATAATTATTCAGCGGGCTTGAGTTATTATTATTTTATTTCTACGCTTCTTTCAATCGTTATGATGGTCTTGATCAAGCAATTCTTTGTCAATGAGGATAAATTAAAAGTCAAAATGGCTGAAAGAAAGGCCAATAATGCTGCCAATCCAAAAGTAAAAAAGAAATCTAAATTCCAAGAGCGCCTAGAAGAAATGCAGCGCCAACAACAAGAAATGCTCAAAAACCGCAAAAAATAAATCCATGAAATTTTTTATCGATACCGCCAATCTCAATGAAATCAAAGAAGCCCACGACATGGGTATCCTAGATGGGGTAACCACCAACCCTTCTCTAATGGCCAAAGAAGGCATCACAGGCCAAGACAACATATTACAACACTACATCAATATCTGTAATATAGTCGACGGCCCAGTAAGCGCTGAGGTCATTGCTACAGATTTTGAGGGTATGGTCAAAGAAGGCGAGGTTCTTGCTGCTTTGCACAAAAATATTGTGGTAAAAATACCCATGATTGCCGAGGGTCTCAAAGCCATCAAATATTTTTCACAAAAAGGCATCCGAACAAATTGTACGCTCATCTTTTCTGCCGGCCAAGCGCTTGTAGCTGCCAAAGCAGGTGCCACGTTTATCTCTCCGTTTTTGGGTCGTCTTGACGACGTTTCCACAGATGGCTTACAGCTCATCGAACAAATCCGCATTATCTATGATAACTACGCTTTTGATACTGAAATCTTAGCTGCGTCAGTGCGTCATCCAATGCATATTATTAATTGTGCAAGTATTGGTGCCGACGTCATGACCGGCCCGCTTTCTGCAATTAAAGCATTAGTGAAACACCCATTAACAGATATTGGTCTTCAACAGTTTTTAGCAGATCACGCCAAAGGGAACAAATAATTCATGTTACCTAAAGAAGAACGCAAGGCATGGAACGAGGCATTTTGGACAGGTTTCAAAGCCCACATGCGTGCCTGCCTCTCCTCTTCTGGCAAGCGTGTCAATTGGTTAAATTACCCTACCCAAGTAAAAAACACCTATTTGCGCTTGATTTGCGATGGCAAGAAGATAGCCATCTGTTATGACATCCAATTTAAAGACGCCGGTATACAAGCCATTTTCTGGGAACAACTCACCGAATTAAAAGTAGTACTAGAAGGTAATATGTCTATTCCAACAACATGGGAAGGACAGTTTGTAAACAATGAAGGCCAAACAATTGGTCGGATTTACTGGGCACTTGAGGATACTAATTTTTATGACCAAGAAGAGTGGCTAAAAATTTATATGTTTTTCAAGAAACATCTTCGAGAGTTTGACGTCTTCTACCAAGAGTTCAATGAAATCCTCATCACACTCGTTGACTAACAAGAATCCTTATCTTTACGGTATGAAATTACTGACCTCGGTTTTATTTTTTTACTTTTTTGTCCAATTTCAGGCGCAAACCAATCTCCTTCAGACTGATTTTCAGACGGGTATTCCAAGTAACTACACGCTTTTGAATTTAGATGCCGCGGCACCCCACCCACAAGTGCTCGCCTACGCAAGCGGCTGGATTACCACTCCAGACCCCG
The DNA here is from genome assembly GCA_002293185.1 of Flavobacteriales bacterium UBA952. Classification (GTDB taxonomy): domain Bacteria; phylum Bacteroidota; class Bacteroidia; order Flavobacteriales_D; family Crocinitomicaceae; genus UBA952. The sequence continues at coordinate 218,337 of DBCS01000004.1, forward strand.
AAAATAGCGCCGATACAGTTGCTGCTGTTAGTTCCTATTTTGAAGATGCAGATACTGCCAATCGTTGGCTCATTACGCCGCAATTGCAACTCGGTAGCTTCGGAAATTTCATTTCTTGGGAAGCCAAATCTCACGACCCGTCATTTCCCGACGACTACCTCGTGTTGGTCTCCACTACCACCAATGAACCAGCCGCTTTTACAGACACCATTGGTTTTGTGCAAGAGGAGAATTTTGAATGGACATTCCGAGAATTCAATCTGAGCGGAGCTGGCTACAACGACTCCGCTATTTATGTAGCGTTCGTATTGAGAACTTATGATGGCTTTAAGCTCTACCTCGATGATATTCAAGTGCGTAAAGACGACCCTGTTGGTCTCCATGAAAACAATCCATTTGAATTAGTGGTTTATCCAAATCCGTGTTCTAATCATATTGCTATTCAGAATCTAAATGATGTATTATTTGTAGAGATTCTAGATGTTCATGGAAAAACCCTACTCACCTCTTTACAAACCAACATTGAGGTTTCAAGCCTTTTGTCAGGCACCTATCTATTAAAATGTCACACCTCTAGAGGTATCCATACACAACGTTTCGTTAAACTGTAATGAGCCCCTTACTCAAACAGATTGAAACCATAGTTCGGGATAAATTCAGCAAGCAAGAAGGTAGCCACGATTGGTTTCATATAGATCGTGTTCGGCGGACCGCTCTTTATTTGCAAAGCATAGAAGGTGGCTCAGCCGAATGTATTGAACTGGCTGCCCTACTCCACGACTATTCTGATCACAAATACAATGGTGGCGATTTTGATTCAGGCTCTAGAGAAGTTCTACAATTATTACGCTCTCTAGGTGCAAGTGCTGATTTAGCACAGCAGGTTGCCCAGATCGTTAGTGTCGTTTCCTATAAAGGTGCTCATGTGCCCGATTCAATGACCAGCTTAGAAGGTCAAATTGTCCGGGATGCAGACCGCCTTGACGCCATAGGTGCCATTGGAATAGCCCGTGCTTTCTCATACGGAGGAAGTAAAGGTCGAGCACTTTATGATCCTAATATTGCGCCAACATTGCACCAAAGTAAAGAAGCCTATGCCCAAGACAAGGGCCATACGATCAATCATTTTTACGAAAAGCTCCTTTTGTTAAAAGACCGCATGGAAACCCCTACCGCTAAAAAGCTAGCAGCCCAAAGACATGCCTTAATGGAGCAATTTATTGTTCAATTTAGGCAGGAGTGGAATCCAGGAAATCTGGATGTTTCATAAAGAAGTCAGCTGTTTGTTTTTGCAGCGTCACTTGAAGTTGCCTCGCTTCTATACTTTCGGGATACAAGATTTGATGGGCTTTACTTTTTTGTAGACTCCCCCACTCTTCTAAAATAGTTATGGTTTTTGCTTCAAAAAATCTTTGCTGAAAATGTGCCCATACAACTCTAATGGCTTTCTGATTAGGATGTGCTCCGTCTTCTTTAAAAAAAGCATAGTCTCTAAGTTGATCTGTTACAATCTCGAAAGCTTCGAAATAGCAACATTTGCTGGTTTTAGCAAGCTCTTCAACAAGTAGGTGCAAGCGCGCTTTACTCCTGTTGTTCTCCACTAAGCCATCACTGAGGTGCCTAACTGGGCTAATTGTGAGTATAACCTGTAGGCTTGGATTAAAGTGCTGAAGTTGTGCAATAAGACTAAGCCAAATTGTTTGTAATTCCTCTAAATCGGTAAGTGATTTATCGAAATAGGATTTTGAAGCCTTGTGGCAATTGGCCACTATTTTTTGATCAGCACCTAATGTATACGCCCATGTTGTGCCAAAAGTAAGCAGCAGATGTGAGCTTTTCTGTAAGGATGTCCGGAGCTTTTCGTATAACAACTTTGACTTTTCTAAGAATGCTTCTTCGGACATGGCGTAAAAAGAACCCGATAAATCCCAAGATAAAAAGATGTCTTTGCGCTGGTACATTCGAAGCGGTACAAATTGATCGTTTAAGGCCCAACGCAAGAGTTTACTTATCGCCAAAGGATGAAAAATTGTACCTCCGGGGTTCACCACTACTTGAAAACCGTTGGCTTGTAGCAAGCGGCCTATTTCATCTGAAAAACAACTTCCGATGAGCGTAATGGCTTGCCCATGACGAAGAGGAGAAACGATACTCATGCGCCTTTTAACAAAGCGTTTGCATTTGCAATAGCTGCTGGTGTAACGGCTTCACCACTCAACAAGCGAGCAATTTCTTCAATTCGGGCTTCTGCAGAAAGCTGAGCAACTCGGGTTTGCATGCGCTCGGCTACAACAGATTTCTGTACCAAAAAATGATGGGCTGCACTTGCCGCTACTTGTGGCAAATGCGATATAGCCATGCATTGCCCGTGCAAAGACATTTCACGCAGTAACTTTCCAATTTTAAGCGCAACATCTCCCGAAACGCCTGTGTCAATTTCATCAAAAATAATGGTGGGCAAAGCACGCTTTTCTGAACTCATTTTCTGAAGTGCCAGCATGAGTCTAGAGAGCTCACCTCCGCTGGCCGCGCGTTCTACCGGAACAGGATTGTGACCTAAATTGGCAGAAAACAATAAGTCTATTTGCGTACAGCCGCTCGTGTTCAGTTGGTCACTTTGCACCAATTCAAAAGAAAGCTTGGTATGTGGTAATTTGAGGTCGTACAAAATACGTTCTAATTGCAGTGCCAACTCCTTTACACCTTCAAGTCTGAGTTTATGAAGCTGCTTGGCCTGAGCCCATAGGTGCTGCTGCTTTTTTTCAAGCAGTTCTTTGCGGGCTTGAAGTGCTAATTCTTGCTTTTCAAGACTTTGATTCTTATTGCTCAGTTCTGTTCTGAGCTCGATTAAATCATGGATATCTCGTACACGATGCTTCAAAATAGCACTATTTATTTTATCCTGTAATGCCTCTAGCACAACCAACTGGCTGGCATCCAATTCTTGGCCAGATGAAGATTGCGAATCGCGCGCTATTTCTTTGAGTTCAATAATGATTTGGTCGAGGCGTTCTGCATAAGACTGCATGTTTGGATCTAGTCGTTTTACCTTATCGATCAAAAGCTTTCTTGCGTAAAGCTGTTCGTAAGGCCCGCTGTCATCGAGTAGGCTTGATAGCGCTGCTTGTGCTTCTTCTAATTGAGCCGAATGCGCATAACGTTCTAGTTCTTGTTCAAGCTGCTGAATTTTTGGATCGTCTAGCTGAAGACTTTCGAGCTCCTCGAGCAAGAATTGATGGTAATCTTGTTGAGCGCTATCCTTTTCTAGAGCGTGTTGCAAAATTTCTACTTCTTTTTGCAATTGTTGAAAGTTTAAAAATTCAACTGAGAAATTAGCTCTATGTTGATCCAAACCTAAAAGTAAATCCGTAAGGGTGAGTTGGTATTTCTTAGACTTGAGTTCGAGCGTGTTGTATTGAGAATGAATTTGTAATAATTGTGTAGTGAGTTGTTTGAGTACCTGCAAAGAAACGGGAAGGTCATTAATGAAGGCCCTACTCTTTCCCTCGGCGGCTATTTCTCGACGAATCAATGATTGTGGTTCATAATCGAGGTCGTGCTCATCAAAAAATGGACGATAGGCATCTGAAATATGGAAGAGTGCCTCTACAACTGCTTTTTTAGCACCTGGTGCAATCACTTGTAAATCGGCGCGTTCGCCAAGTATGAGTTGGGTAGCCGCTAAAATAATAGACTTTCCAGATCCGGTTTCACCTGTAAAAACAGTGAATCCTTGCTCAAAATCAAGTTGAACTTCGTCTATTAAGGCAAAATGCTGAATGCGAAGCGAACGTAGCATTATTCTAAGATGGTAGTATAGCTCGTGGAGTTGGCTGGATCTAATCTTTTGAGCAAGTTAACGAGGTCTTGCTTTTCTTTGAGTTCTGAATCTGAAAAAATATTCTTGAGTTCCGTCGTTTTACCGAAAAGGAAACTCACCACATTAACTGTGTTTGGGCGGGTTGCCATAATAGGACTCAATAAATTTAATGCGGCACTTATTGCTTTTTTAGCCTCTACTTTTTTGTCGTAAAGTTGATCTATACCTTGGCGATGGTATTGATAAATACAGACCCTAAATGGTTCAAAAACAGGTTGCAACATGTTGTCTACAAGGTAAAATCGATTGCGTTTATTGCTTTCAGAAGATTTCCAACCGGCGCTACCTCCAGTCTGAGCGAGCGTGACTATTTGCTGTGCTTCTTGAAAATAAGGAGTTCCTCCTTTCAAGGAAAAAGAGTCGTAATCCATACCTATAATGAAATAGGCATAAAACGCTAAAATTGAAGTGAGGTTGTCTCTGTATTGGTTGGGTACATAATTGAGCACAGCGCCTCTAGAAAAGGAAGCTTGAAAATTTTGATCTTGAAAATTAAAGACTGTAGCGTTGTAATTGCTATTAAATGCAGGGCGTACAGATGACACTTGGATATCTCCACGGTAAGCGCCTGTAGCTGGTATTTCACGAATTTGAATTTGCAGGTTACAATTGATGCGCTCTTCTATCTTGAACTTGTCTTTGGTCCAGGCCGTGTTGTTCATGATTTCAGCAATACTTTGCTTCATTTGATTGATGATCTCTTGCTCAGTTGAGTTGACTTCAACCTTGTTGTCTACGATGATATTTACCTGGCAATTCAGTTCTTGGGCGCTGAACTTGAGTATGGGCAAACACACTAGCAATAAAAAAATAAGTTTAAACATGGGCTGTATCAAGTAATTGTATGAGCGATCGAGCTGCTTCAGCCTTACTTTGCAAAGGCAATTCTCGACCCTGCTCTGTTTTGTCGAATATAATTAATTTATTGGTATCGCTACCAAAACCACTGATGCCATTTTGTTGCTCATTGAGAACAATATAATCGGGATTTTTGCTGCGCAATTTATTTAACGCGTTTTGCCCCGAATTATTGGTTTCTAAGGCAAATCCCATAACAATTTGTGATGTTTTGTGTGCAGCAGCCCAGGCCAGGATGTCCGGATTCTTAACCAAAGAGAGGGTAATCTCGTCGGAACTCTTCTTGATTTTTTCTTCAGAAACCTCTGCACTTCGGTAATCTGCGACAGCAGCGCTAAAAATACCATGACTCGCCCAAGACCAATTTTCTTGAACAGCAACAAGTAATTCTTGGGCAGTTTCAATAGCGATGAATTTTAAATTTGGATGCGCTATACTGAGTTGCGTTGGACCACTAATTAGAATAACTTCGTGACCGGCTTGTAATGCGGCGAGTGCCAAAGCAAAGCCCATTTTACCAGAAGAATGATTGGAAATATAACGAACGGGGTCTATGGCCTCTCTAGTTGGGCCTGCAGTGATTAAAAAACGTTTGGTGTTGGTTGGCTTTTGTGCTCGATTCAAGAAGAAAGAATGGACAAATGCAACGATTTGTTCGGGTTCTTCCATCCTGCCCTGTCCTTCTAGGCCACTTGCTAAAGCGCCAAAAGTAGCCGGAATAAGGTGCGTTTGATCGGCCGCTAAGGCAGCCAGGTTGCGTTTAAAAGTGGGGTGCTGATACATATCGAGATCCATTGCTGGGGCGATGATACAAGGGCATTTCAAAGACAAGTAAGTAGCCAGCAGCAGGTTGTCGCAGGCTCCGCTCGCCATTTTGGAAATGGTGTTTGCGGTTGCTGGAACAATGAGCATGACGTCGGCCCACAAGCCAAGCTCGACATGGTTAGTCCAGACACCAGTTTGCTTATTCCAAAATTCGATATGAACCGGTTGTTCAGAGAGCGTCGCCAAAACGAGCGGACTCACAAAGTCTGCAGCCGAAGGGCTGAGAATGCAGCGAACCTCTGCACCCTGCTTAACGAGTAAGCGAACTAAAAAGGGGATTTTGTAGGCAGCAATACCTCCTGTAATACCAAGAAGGATCCGCTTACCTTGCATGGTTTATTGCAAAGACTCTGGTTTGCGCAAATAGATTTTTTCTTCTAGCAACTCTTGCATGGCAATAGCGGTAGGCTTTGGCATTTTTTCGTAGTGCTTGGAGATTTCAATTTGCTCGCGGTTTTCAAAAATTTCTTCGAGATTATCTGTATGGGTTGCAAATTCTTGCAACTTTTGAGTCAACTCTTCTTTGAGTTCTGAAGAAATTTGATTGGCTCTTTTGGAAATAGCCACCAAAGATTCGTAAATGTTGCCTGTTTTTTCTTCTACTAAGATGGTGTCACGGGTAACAGTAGTACGTTCTGCAGCGATATTTTTGAAACTCATGTGTCGTATTTTTTATTTTTTTTCTAAAGTGGCTATGTAAGCCTCTAACTCTTTTAGATAAGAAGAGTTTGCATAGCGAATAGCAAAGTTACGGAATCTTTCCGTAGTTTGGGCGCTTCGTTCCTTTTTTTTGCTTTCAATACTGTTTATGGTCATGAAATAAGAATTTTTGACCACCACATAATGGACCTCTTCTAAAAACGAGGACCTGCTATAATGTTCCATAAACAGTTCACCGGCAGCAACCGCTGCTTTATAATTTTCTGTGCGGTCGTAAAGCGCTACTGCTTCGTATTCTTTTCGTTCTAATTTAAAACGAAGTTCATCGATGATCATGTTACAAGAATCTACCAAATAAGAGCCTGGATATCGGTCTACAAATTGCTGTACATTACTAATCGCGAGTTCGGTTTCAGTCTGGTCTAAGGAGTGTTCAGGCGAATTCTTTACAGAGCACATAGCAATCATAAATAACACTTCCTCTGATTTATTACTATACGGGAAACGCTGCATGTAAGAACTATAGTAGTACTGGGCCATGTAGTAGTCTTCGATTTCGTAATAGGATTGCGCCATGCGGTAATAAGAAAGTTCTCCCTCACCAGATTTTGGTGCATGCTGGTAAATTTGTTCGTACAGTACAATTGCTTTATCGAATTCTTTTTGATCGTATAAAGAATTTGCGGTTACAAATTTTTGACTGTAATCGGAACCCTTAACAATTTTTGCATAATCGGAACAAGCAATGAGCAAAAGTAAATACAGGGTAATTTGAAAGATCTTTAGCATGTTATTTTACTCTTAAGCTGCGCCCGACTTGGAGCACAGTTGTGGGTTTGATTCCGTTCAATTGGCATAATTGAGAAACGGTTATGCTGTTGCGCGCTGCAATTTCTGTTAAGGTATCGCCTGGCCTTACTTTGTAATACCGTACCTGAGGGATGCGCACTACCACAGGCGCTTGGGTAATTTCTGCAGGATGATCTTCATAGTAATCTGAAGGTTTAGCACCTGGTCTAAACAAACCTTTGTGAACAAACAAGTTATCGTTTTTGAGTTGTTTTTTAGAAAAATCGATGATTTCCTCTGGATTCATCGGGACGTCATAAAATCGAATTTCAAAGTGTAAATGAGCGCCAAAAGAATGCCCGGTATTACCGCCGAGCGCAATTGGTTCTCCGGCAACGATGTCTTGATCTGGATATACTAGAAATTTACTCAAATGCGCATACAAAGTTTCTAAACCATTCGGATGCCGAATGATCACTAAATTACCAAAACCTCCATCGTTGTATTTGGCATAGCGGACCTTTCCAGTCCAAGCAGCATAAACGGTATCTCCGGTTTCCAAATCGATGTCTATTCCGTTGTGGTTTCTACCACTACGAGGACCATAACGAGAAGTAACAATGCCAGGTGCAGGAATGCTAAAATTTTGATCGTAGTCGTCGTTGACACATAGCCAGAGCGTATCTTGCAATTTAGACATATCGTTTCGGCTCGTAAAACAAACGTCATTGCTCCAAGGGTGATTAAAACTGGGGTCTTGTGCAAGCATTAACTGATGAATCCTCGGGTTCATAATGCCATCAAAAGTAGAAACATGTAAAAAAGCCCAAGATTTATTACTGTAGAGTACCACCTTTCCAAGTTCTGTTTCTATAGTGTCAAGTGCGCGCTGTGCCATTGGTTGAAAACCAAGGACAGCAACAAAAAGAAATAAAAGCGTTAGCGTGCGCAACATATAAAAATCGGTACAAAGTTAGGCATTTCCTACGAAATGGTCCTGACACCTACGATATCCATCAGGAAGAAAACGGGTTCATTGGGTGCTATCGACTGACCATAGCCCTTCTTTCCATAAGCTTGCTCGGGTTGTAATATCAGATAATAGCGCTCGCCTTCTAAGGCATTTTTTAAAATTTTTCGCAGACCTGGAACCGTCGTTTTTTGACCTATTACAAAGCGCTGCGGAAACTTTCTAGCTACAATTGCATTGGCTTTGTTAGGGGTAGATGCCACAAATTCATAAGCCACTTCCTTTACCCCTTCAGGATCTAACTCAAAGGGCTTGCCTTCGGCGAGTTTCCATGCGCGAATTCCGTTGTCATCGATACTTGGTTTAATTTTCGATAAAACTTTTACAAAAAGCCAATTGGGCGTGTTTGGAGCAAGAATATCCTTAATACCCTTACTGCCAAAAGCAAGGTTTGCTGGTATTTCTATCTTGACGAAGTCGCCAACACGCAGATGGGTAAAAGCAAGATCCCAACCTGGTGTCTGCATGCTGTAACCCACTACAAACGGTAAAAAAGGTAAATCAATGCGGTTATTGCCATCAATGATACGGCCGTCAGGGGTGCCCAAACGGTAATCGATTAGTGCCATTTCACCATTTTTGAAATCCGGACCCGAGCCGCGTTCTATCCATTTGAGCACAATTCCGCTGCTCAATTTTTTACGCATGGCGATTTTTCCCTTTTCAAAATTGATTAAATTCTGCTTGGAACCTGCAGCACTTGTGTCCAAATTAGTCAGGTCTTGCGCATTTGCCTTGACGATATTTTTATTTTTGGTGTTGGTTTTTGGGGTATCGTTGCAAGCCGAAAAGGTCAAAAGCAAAGAAAGGAACAGTAAACTTCTCATTGGAGCTCAATTAGTTGAATATCAATATATAATATACTTTGTGGCGGAATTTTCATGCGATCACCAAGCAAACCATGACCAAGGTGGCTAGGCAAAATGAGTTTAGCTCGATCGCCAACCCGCAACATTTGCAGTGCTTCATGAATTCCGGATTCTTTTTCAGAATGGGCAATCTTGATACGCTCAATTTCATCAGGTTTGGTTTGGTAACAAATTGTACCATCCAAAAGGCTAACAGTTAAGGCAACCATAGCCTCTTGCCCGTCTTTAGCTAAAGGATGCTGTTGGGGCCCATTATTGTAGATCATGAAGCGTAAACCTGAAGGAGTTTGGCGCATATGAAGGTAACGATAGTGTGCCAAAAAAGTATTGATCTTTAAATTTTCTCGAACGCTGAGTTCTTGATTGAAATCAACGGAATGCGCATTTCCCCAATTCGACTTTTTTTTAGCCTCGGGCTCAGGACGCCTACATGAAAAGAGTAAAATTCCTGAACAGCATAAAATAAATAAGGGTGCGTATTTTGGCATGTGCCTATAATTGCGACAGTAATGATTCTAGCTTACCTAATGTTTGCGCTAAATTACCTTCAGAAAAACCGCCTGCAGCGTATTGATGACCGCCGCCGCTGAAGTGCGTTTGGGCAAACAAATTAACATAGCGCTCACCTTTTGATCGAAAAGAGAGTTTCACTCCTTCGTCGGTTTCCAATAAAAAGATACCTAAATCAAAACCTTCAATGGAAAGAATCACATTTACCAAACCTTCTGTATCTCCTTTTTGGTAAGAAAATCGCTTCAATTCTTCTTTATTCAAACTCATGATGCCAAGTCTATATTGCGGGTACAATTGCAGTTTTTCTGCTATGGCATAACCGCGCAATTGTAAACGCGTTACACTATTAACATCGTAGACAGCTTCATGAATGAGGTGGTGTTTCAACCCGAGTTCATGTAAATGGGCTACCATACTGTGCGTAGCAGCCGAAACAGACGGAAAGCGAAAAGAACCTGTATCGGTCATTAAACCTAAATATAAACCTTGAGCCATTGCTATATTCACTTGATCAATTTGTTCGAGTTGCGCTAGGGTTTGATAAATGACTTCTGTTGTAGCACAAGCCCTAGGGTTAGAAACCATAATGTCGCAAAAATCTTCTGGCCCTGGGTGGTGGTCCATCATGACCTTAACCGCAGGATAATTGGCCACAAAAGAGGACATGTCTTGCCCCACTCTACTGGGCGCATTGTAGTCGAGTGCGAAGAGGACGTCAAAATCATAATTTTTGTCAGCATCAAAAACCTCCCAATTGTAACCTTCTAAAAACGGACACAAATAGGCAGCGGGTTGATCTGGAAATAAAATCAAGTACTTCTTTGCACATACTTGGGCATAAGCAGCCCAAGCAACAACACTACCAACGGCATCGCCGTCTGGGCCTTTATGGGTGGTTATTAACCAGTTATGTTGACTTTTGAGGGTCTCGGAGAGGTGGTTTGGCGTCATTTAGTCTTTTTGCATGTGCTCGTCCTCTTCAGGATCTGGAGGGAATAATTTTGGTGCTGCTGCTTGGTCCTGAAGTTTGTCAAGTAAATCTTCTAATTGAGACACAGAAAGGTTTTTTGCAATGATTTTTTTGTCTTTGTCTAAAACGAAAACCTTCGGAGTAGAATAGATATCGTAGGTTTGTTGGTAATTGAGGCTTTGCAGCGTAGTCGGCTTTCCTTTTTCTCCTGGATAGAGCTGCACTAATTTTTCTGGGGTTGTTTTGGCAATTTCGTAGATGCTATTGGTAACCGCAACATTGATAAACGTCAATTTGCTTTCGTTGATATATTTCTTCCAAGCTTCAAAGTCTTTGCCTACACCTTTACCTATTGCAAACACTTCGATATTGCGCGCTTTCCATTTTTCGGAATAAAGGGTTTGGATCTTGGGCGTTACTTTTTTACAGTGACCGCATTCCGGATCCCAGAAATAGAGAATGGTGTATTCTGAAGTCAGGCTGTAGAAATCAAGCCATTTTGTATCTGAGGTGTCTCGCATGATGAGGTTTGGTGGTTTGAAACCCATCACGGTATTCATTTTGTTGTCGAGGTTTTCGCAGAGGTCTTCGAATTTGTCTTCGGCAACCCAAAAGGCTGGAGATTTACCGCTGGCATCTTTGGTGCAGAAATAACGCTTGAGCATGTAGTAATATACTTTGTCCATACCCATGATTTCACTTTTACCATAGGTGGAGGCTATCCAACCCACTGAATACTCGTACATTTTTGATTTTGGATTGAGCGCATCGCAAAATTGAAAAGCGTATTTAATGATGGTGTCCCAGTGTTGGATCATCATTTGCTTGCCAAAATAAAACTCGAGTTTGTTGGCAAAAATCGGATTGTTGACCAAAGCATCGGTAGTCAAATCTACGTTATCCCAGTAGTGAGAAAAGTAGTATTTGTAGGAAAAACTAGAATCCAAAATTTGACCGTTGGCATCTTTGGGTGGCTCTGGAACCACCACTTCCATGGACATCTTTACAATTTTAGAAACCAAACGATCGGGGTTGTTGGCAATTAGTAATGATTGGTAGGTATCTACTTCTTTATTAAGTGCTTCTATTTGCTTCACAAGGGATTTGAATTGCGCATCCTCTGGCGTCAATTTGGCTCTTTGCTCGTTGAGCTTGGCTATTTCGCCTTTTTTAGAGGAAATAAACTTCACGTAAGGTATAAAAACCTTGTTCTCCTCTGATTTCTTGATCACCATATTGGCCATGAAATCAGGCCCTTTAGTTTCTAATTGAACCTCTTCGTTATTATATACAAATTCAAAGTATCTCTGACCTGGCAGAAACAAGCCAATAATTCCTGGTTTTTGCTTGGTGCCGTCAAAGATAACTTCGCCGTTTTTCATTTGAGCGGTGTCGGCATAGAACAACTTTGACCCAAAGTATTTAATTAAGAAAACAGTAGTATCCTTTTGATCTTCAACTTTTAAGCGAATTTTTTGAGCATTTAAACCTAATAGACAAAATAGGAAAATAAAGAAGAATATAGATTTCATTTGGATATAGTTTGATACGAAAATGCTTGAATTAAGGCTTCATAGTGGCTTTTTAACATTTCTTTAACCAATTTTTTGGAGAGCCTGCTCAAGCAAAGATAGCTCAGATTTTGGATCAAGCACGTGAATTCCTTCATATCTAGACATCCAGGTTAGTTGGCGTTTGGCATAATTTCGAGCGTGCTGCTTTACTTTTTCTATGGCAGTATCTCTATTGTAAAGACCTTCAAAATATGGAAAAAACTCTTGATAACCAACAGTTTGCAACGGTTTTAATTGTTGCATTTCTGGATAAAATAAACTGACCTCTTTTTCCAGCCCCTCTAAAAGCATTTGATCCACTCTGGCATCAATGCGCGCGTACAATTCAGGTCGTGGCCAATTGACCACAAAGCGTTTGATATTTGCGGGGTCTTTTCTTGACCCTTTGCGCAATTCCAAATTGGACTTTCCTGTCAATTCATTCACTTCTAGTGCACGAATTAAGCGCAGGGGGTTCTTGGTATCTACTTCTCTATAAAAAATAGGATCGCATTGCTGCAATGCTTGCTGCAGCGCCAACAAACCATGTTGTTCAAATAGATTTTGCCACTTAGCACGAACTTGAATATCATGTGGAAGCGGGTCAAGTCCTAAAAGTAAGGCATCGGCAAACAAAGCAGAGCCCCCAACGAGCACAGCTGAACCTTTCTCTTGTAAGAGTTTTGTCAAAATTGGTTGGGCTTGCGTGGCAAATTGCGCGGCATTTAAAGACGCCTGAACTGCATGACTCGCTATAAAATGATGTTTGACTTGTTGGAGTTCTTCTCGTGTAGGCCGCGCTACCCCAATTGCCAGTTCCGAATAAAACTGCCTGGAGTCAAAGGATATAATTTCAGTATTAAAACAGGCAGCTAAGGAAATCGCGAGACCTGTTTTACCAGATGCAGTAGGGCCTTGAACTACAAAAATTGATGAATCTGGCATTTATTTCCAGCGAGAATAGATTCCAATGACGTGCGCAACATAGGATGGCGCAGCTCCTCTGTAGGCACCACAACGCACCAACTCTGAACGATAGAACGCTGGGTCCTTTAATTTTTTCACCATCAATGCAACGTTGTCATCCCAAATATTGGCATTTAGACCTGCTGCTCTTGCCAAGCGCTGGGCATCTTCAATATGGCCTGTACCAGCATTATAAGAGGCCAAGGTAAATTGCATGCGTATGTGCGCATCTGTAATACTCGACCAACGTTTGTAAAGCGAACTCAAATACCGTCCTCCTCCATTGATTTGTACTTCGGGGCTCGACTCTGGATATACCCCAAAATGTGGACCCGTGTTCGGCATAAATTGCATCATGCCATAGGCACCTCCAAAACCACGTGCATTTGGGTTAAATCGAGACTCCTTAAAAGCAACTGCCGCGATCATTTTCCAATCCAAATTGTAGCGTTGAGCAGCGTTTTTAAAAAGAGCATCAAATGGCGATACCGCACCCCTTGGCGCAAGAAAAATTTCAGTAGGTGCGGAAGAAATGTAATCAAAGTAGCGCTTCTTGAGCAGTTTATATGCCTCAGAGTTGAGGTAGGTATTTAAAAATGAATCCAGCTGTTGTTTGAGCGCTTTGCTTTTGGGTCTGAGTGCAAAAGCTATGCGCTGCTCAAAAGACATTCGGGTTTCAATATTCAAATTAGGATGCATGTCTTTGGCCACTCTAGCCTGATTTTCATGCGCTAAAGTATACTTTATTCGACCGTTTACCACCTCTTGTATTAAATCCTCTACGAGCGGCAATGACCTTTTGTAACGAATGTCAATGGTAGCTCCGATTTCATCTTGCAAGGCCAACAAGCGCTTTTCATATGCAGAATTTTTACGCACATATATTGTTTTTTCAGCCAAATGAGCAGGTTCTTTTAACAATGAATCTGATTTGCGCTGCACCAACACTTGATAGGTTTGGTAATACGGAACAGAGTATTGAAAATATTTCTCTTGATGTAAAGCGATCGGTAAATTTGCTGCGACAATATCGCCTTCTCCTTTTTTAAGCATGCGAATATAATCGCCAATTTTACTCACCACCTTTACCTCTAATTGAAGGCCGTTTGCCTTACAGAAAGTATCGAGAATTTCATACTCAAAACCCATTTTCTTGCCTTTGAATTCAAAAAAGGACAACGTGGCATTTTCTGTAAGTACGGTAAGCTTACCAATTTTTTTTATTTGCATCCAATCCTTACGGTATATTGGGCTACGTGCTTGTTCAGTACAGGCCTGAAAGAATAAACTCAAACCCATAACGAGCAGCAAATAAAATCTTTTGCGTTGAAGCATAGCCTCAATTTACGAAAAGCAATTGAAAATGTTTCAAGATACGAACCCATTCGTCATCCATTCTTGAAAAAAGTTCTTTTTTTCTTTGGTTTAAGGAATTAATTTATATCTTTGCACTCGTTAATTCAAGGGGGTTTAGCTCAGCTGGTTCAGAGCATCTGCCTTACAAGCAGAGGGTCGGCGGTTCGAACCCGTCAACCCCCACAAAAGCCAATCAATCGATTGGCTTTTTTTTTACCATCTCTTTCGACAGAGTTTTCCACATTTTTTTTTTGCGTAAAGCTTATGTTATTTAGGATTATTAATAGTAATGCTATTTAATGATAGGTGTATGTTCATAAAATCTTAATATTAAATTGATGAAGTTGCGAATTAACCTTCTAAACTTTGCAGTAATCAATAAACTACTTTATGATGAAAAGAAAATTACTTTATGGTTCGTTGCTCACGTTAGCGGCTAGTCCAGTATTTGCTCAGGTTGGAATGGATACCGATACCACCAGAGAGCAAAGTATTAAAGAAGTCCGTGTGATTTCAAACTATGGTAAAGACCGAAAAACACCAGTTGCGATGTCGACAGTCAACGCCAAGCAAATTTCCGAGGTATACGGCGGTTCTGCTGAATTACCAGAAGTATTGAAACTAACCCCAGGCGTGTATGCGACCAAAACCGGAGGTGGTGTGGGTGATTCCCGCATCAATATCCGCGGTTTTGACCAGCGCAACATCGCCGTTACCATCAACGGTATTCCTGTTAATGACATGGAAAACGGATGGGTATATTGGTCTAACTGGGCAGGTTTGGGTGACGCCGTATCCACTATTCAGGTTCAGCGTGGTTTAGGTGCATCCAAATTAGCGATCAACTCTGTTGGTGGTACAATGAACATCATCACCAAAACAACCGATGCCAAACCAGGGGCATCAGTCATGACTTCCGTTACAGATTACGGTCAGTATAAAATTATGGGTTATGCATCTACTGGTCTTATGGACAACGGTTTTGCACTCACTACAGTATTGTCTAAGACTGCAGGCAACTCTTACGTTGATGGCACCTGGATGGATGGTTATTCTTATTTCTTTACCCTCGCCAAGCAAGTTAACGAAAAGCATCGTTTGGTTTTGACAGGTATTGGAGCCCCACAGTCTCATGGGCAGCGCAGCTCTGGTCTTACACCAGGTCAGTACGACACCCTAGACCGTCGTTTCAATGGTGACATCGGTTATTTTGACAACGGTGACCTCTTCAACGACCGCGTTAACTACTACCACAAACCACAATTCTCTTTAAACCACTATTGGAACGCTTCTGAAAAAACGACGGTAAGTAGCTCATTATACTACTCTATTGGCCACGGTGGAGGTTCTGGTCGTTTGGGTTCTTCTTATGCACGTACAGAAGATGGTTTACTTGATATTCAAGCAGCTTATGACTACAACGTAGCAAATCCTGACGTAACAAACGGTGGTGTGAAATACGCACAACGCAATTCTGTCAATAACCATTACTGGACTGGCTTGGTTTCAACAGTGAATCACAAAGTAAACCAGTATGTTGACCTTACTTTAGGATTAGATGCACGTTCTTACCGTGGTGAGCACTTCCGCGAAGTTCGCGATTTATTGGGTGGTTCTGCACGTTACGATGGCGTGAATGGCCTTGTTGGAGTTCATGAATTTGCTTCAAACTATGGAAATGTATTTAGTGTTACTCCAGTTGATCAGCGCGTTGCTTATGACAACGATGGTTTGGTTAAATATGCAGGTCTTTTTGGACAAGCAGAATATAACAAAGATAAATTATCAGCTTTCGTTACCGGGGCAATTAATACAACTGCCAACCAACGTGTTGAGCGTATGCTTTATATCAATGATACAACCGGTCGTGGTGAATTATCTGAAGTAGTAAATATTATGGGTTATTCTTACAAAGGTGGTGCCAACTACAACATCAATGACAACCACAACGTTTATTTCAATGCAGGTCAATTCTCACGCGCTCCATTTTGGACTTTTGTTTTTGTCAACAACACAAATGACGTAGTTCAGAACTTAGTCAATGAAAAGGCAGAATCTTTTGAATTGGGTTACGGTTTCCGTTCGGAGAAAGTAGCTGTAAAAGTTAATGCTTATTTGACCAATTGGAAAGACAAATCTTTGCTTTCTGGCAACATTACAGGTCCTAACGGAACCATCACTCGTGCCTTAATGACTGGTGCCAATGCAACACATAAGGGTATTGAAGTTGAATTCAATACCAAACCTGCAAAAGGCTTAGAAATTGGCGGTATCATTTCATTGGGTGACTGGCGTTGGGTTGGTGACATCAATGCAACTGTTTATTCTGAAATCGACCCTACTGAATCAGTAACAGTAACGTCTTATGTAGATGGTGTTCATGTAGGTGATGCCCCGCAAAACCAATATGGATTGCAAGCGCGCTACCAAATCACAGAAGGTTTGTACATTGGTGCAACTTGGCTTTATAACGACAAATTCTTCGCCAACTTCGACCCTTCCAAGAAAACAGACGAAGAAGATCGTATCGATTCTTACCAAATTCCTTCCTACTATAACCTTGACGCACGCATTGGTTATGACTTAAACCTCGGCGACCGCAAGCTTACTTTAGGAATGCAAGCATTCAATATCACTGACGTTAAATTCTTATCAGATGCAACCGATCAAGACGGAACAACTTTCTCTTATGGTTTCCCTGGATTTGGTCGCAACTTCAACTTCTTTGCTAAGTTCACTTTCTAAGTAAAAAGAAGTTTAACTATTCCTTAATACAAAAAGCCTTGCCGATTCTCTCAGCAAGGCTTTCTTTGTAATATGAATTTAATTAATAGAGAACTCAGCTGGCTTTCTTTCAATGAACGCGTGCTTCAAGAAGCAATGGACCCAAGTGTGCCCCTTACTGAACGCATGAGATTCTTAGGGATTTACTCAAACAACCTCGATGAATTCTTCAGAGTTAGAGTTGCTAATTTGAAAAGAGTAATTGAAGTAAAAAACGAAAAAGTATTCGG
Organism: Flavobacteriales bacterium UBA952; assembly: GCA_002293185.1. Lineage (GTDB taxonomy): Bacteria > Bacteroidota > Bacteroidia > Flavobacteriales_D > Crocinitomicaceae > UBA952. The sequence continues at coordinate 235,620 of DBCS01000004.1, forward strand.
ATTCAAAGGCACTGCCGAAGACCTTTACGTCGAAATACGCAAGGTTGTCTTAAAGCAACAACAATTGTTTGAGCATGCTTACGAAGGTATCAAAGCAGAATTTCAAAAGAACGATATTCATATCATCGATGAAACGGCATGTTCAGATCAAGAATTAAAAGAGCTTGATGAATTTTTCAACGAAAAACTCAAGCACGCCATCTTCCCTATCCTGCTCGATAAAAAAAGACCCTTACCTAAATTGCGAGATTACGCTATTTACCTCGGTGTAAAAATTGTTAGTAAATCAAAAATACGATACGCGCTCATTCAGATTCCTACTGACTACAGCCGCTTTTTTATTCTGCGCAAAGGAGAGCAAACCAATGTGATTCTCCTAGACGATATTATTAGACTCTACTTAAACGACATTTTCACAGTTTATCAAGCCAACCATGTCGAGGCTTATACTTTCAAATTTACACGAGATGCAGAGCTAGACCTCGACGATGACCTATCGTTGTCTTTCTTCGAGAAAATCGAGAAAAGTGTAAAACAGCGCAAAAAAGGACAACCCGTACGCTTTGTTTACGATGCCCAAATGCCAAATGACCTTCTACAATTTTTATTGCAGCAGTTGAACCTCAAAAAAGGAGTCAATACCATTCCTGGAGGACGTTACCACAACTTTAAAGATTTCATGCGTTTTCCTGATTTTGGCAATCCAAACTACCGCTTTGCGCCACAAGCACCTTCACCGCATCCTGCATTTATCAATTGCAATTCCTTGATTTCAAAAATCATAGCGCAAGATGTTTTATTGCATTTTCCTTATCAGCAGTTTGATCATATCGTCGATTTACTGCGCGAGGCGAGCTTAGATGCGAAGGTGAAAGAAATCAAAATCAACATTTATCGGGTAGCCAAAAACTCAGAAGTGATGAATGCCCTACTCGCCTGTATTTTCAATGGTAAGCAGGTAACGGTTGTTTTTGAACTCCAAGCGCGCTTTGACGAAGAAAACAATCTTTGGTGGAGCAATCGCCTCAAAGATTACGGTGCAAATGTCATTTACGGTTTGCAGAATTTAAAAGTTCACTCTAAACTACTGCAGATCAGACGAATTTCTGAAGGTAAAATTCAATACATCACCTACATTGGAACTGGCAATTTCAATGAGTCAACATCTACCATTTACACCGATCTTGGCTTGTTGACCACTGACAAAGAAATTTCTTTAGAAGTAAGCCGGGTGTTTGGCATGCTAGAAAACAACCTCGAAAGACACGCCTTCAGGAATTTACTGGTTTCTCCCTTTAATACACGCCGTAAACTCATGGCTTTAATTGAAAGAGAAATCAAGTTTGCAAAGGCCAAAAAGCCAGCACATATCAAATTAAAGTTCAATAACCTCACCGATATCAAACTCATCGACAAGCTTTACGCAGCAAGTAAGGCAGGTGTTAAAATTGAGCTAATTATACGCGGTATTTGCTGCCTGCAACCGGGTGTCAAAGGACTCAGTGACAACATTACGGCCATTAGTATCGTAGACCGCTACTTAGAGCATGCCCGCTTTCTAATTTTCTCCAACAATGGTCAGCCTGAATATTTTATTTCTAGTGCCGACTGGATGGAACGCAATTTAGATCAGCGCATCGAAGTAGGTACGCTTATTAAAGATCAGCGCATTCAGCAAGAAATCGACCTCATTTTTGATTACCAATTAAAAGGAAGCGTTAAAGCAAGAAGTATCTCGGCCAACTACAAAAACGCGTATTCAAAACGAAACCTACCTCCTTTTCATGCGCAACAAGAATTACATGCGCACTACCTAAGATTATCAGAAGAAGTAACGAAGTAAGCCTAATTTTTGCCTCCAAGTTTCAAATGATTCCAAAGACTGATAACCTACTTTACCCTCCTTCTCAAAGCGTGCCAGCACGTCAATCAGCATTTGTTCGGTTTGATCTGCGTACAACAAAGGAGCTTGCTTTTCTTGTTCGAGCCAATAGTTGATTTGTCTGTGATAAATCAAATCGAGCGCTGCAATTGTAGTGGCGCCCACCTCTGCTGCCCCGAGTGCATTGCAGGTTTGTTCGTAGTGGCCCTTCATTGGAATAACGAGTGTCTTTTTGCCTAAAAACAACGCCTCTGATGGCAATTCAAAGCCTGCACCACACAGCACCCCGGTGGCACTCAATAGACTTTCTTGAAAGCGCTTTTGGCTAATCGGCTCAAAAAAAACGTTGTCTACCCGATACGAATAAGTGGCATGCTTGGAAAAAACTTGCCATTGCACATCAAATTGCCTTAAAAAATGCATCAGTACGTCGTCATGATAACCTGGCAAATAAACAGTGTAGTGCCCAAGATCTGAAGGCGCAGCAAGGCGTATCTCTTTTCGTATAACAGGTGTAAATACGCGCTCGTCATAGGACTTAAAATGAAAGCCATACTTCTGACGAGCCGGGGTGTAATGTTGGAGCACATAACGGCCAAACGCCGCTTTTTGATCTGGTTTAGGAGCTAACGGATGCACCACTGCAGCCTGATGACTCATTTCAATGCACGGAACACCACTCAATAAAGCAGACCACGCCGAAACGGGCTCAAAGTCGGAAAGCACTAAGTCATATTGCTTAATCGGAAAGGAACGTATCTCTCTTACTAAATCTATCGGATGCGTATTTTGTAAAGACTTTAAAATACTGATATCGCCATTTTTACCACTCAAAAATGTAAGACCAGTGCGTTGATAGTCTATAGGGAAATCTGCTTTGATTTGCGCTTGATTGCCACTAATGAGCGTATCTACCTGCACATATTTTTGAAGGATAGGAACAATCTCGTGAGCCCTACTTAGGTGCCCATTTCCTGTGCCTTGTATCGCATACAATACTTTCATATCAGTTCGGCTGTAAACCTGAAATCACTTCTTTCAATAAATGCTCGTAGTTCAAGGCTTCCTTATTCTGACTAATAATCTCAGAAGGATTAAACACCTGACTGCGGTCATGGCGATAAAGCGTCCATTTTTCCTGGTGGTACTCTAAGGCAGTTGAGTTTTCAACCCAGTCACCAGAATTAAGGTAAAGGACTTCTCCACCGTCTTTACCCTTCATCATTTTAATTTGCGGCTGGTGAATATGGCCACAAACCACGAATTGATAGTCTGAACACATGGCTATTTCAGCTGCTGTTTCTTCGAAGTTGTTCACATATTTAACGACCCCTTTTACACTATCTTTTACTTTTTGAGAAAGAGAAATTCTTCCCCTTCCGATTTTTTCAGAAATCCAATTCATAAAGGTGTTCAGCACTATGAGCAAATCATATCCTTTACCACCGAGTTTGGCCACCCACTTGGAGTGTTTCATGGTGGTATCGAAAACATCTCCATGAAATATCCAGGCTTTTCCTGTTGGAAGGTCTAACAAAAGCTTATTTTGAATTTCTAGGCCACCCATTTTAAAGCCTTTAAACTTGCGCAGCATTTCGTCATGATTCCCCGTAATGTAAAAAACTTTGGTGCCGTTGGTAAGCATCGAAGCAATTGATTTGAGTACCTCCATGTGGGCTGCAGGAAAATAACGCTTACTAAACTGCCAAATATCAATAATATCGCCATTTAGCACTAGAGTGGTCGGGTCTATGCTTTTTAAATAAGAAACCAATTCGGCTGCTCTGGAACCATAGGTACCGAGGTGAACATCTGAGATAATAACAAGGTCAAGTTTGCGCTTCATAGTTTAATTTTAGTGTAAAGTTCGCAGCGCAATGTAACGTCGTCTTTAAGAGAAGATTATGCTTGGCAAGATCTTTCAAAACTGAATTGTTAATAACGAAAAAAGGAGCCCGATGTGAGCTCCTTTCCTATTCCAAATTTTCATGTTATTGTTTGATGATACGCTCGGTATGTAAACCTTGATTGGTTTCTATCTCGAGCATGTAAACACCTGTTTTTAAATCAATTAATGAAATTATCATTTCATTTCCAGAAGTACTTTGTTCAAATACTATTTTACCTTCCGCGCTGTATAAACGCATAAACCGGAGCTGTTCACTAGATATAATTTGAATAAAATCGTTAGTAGGATTAGGATATATTTCAATAGCATTGAATAGCTCGACGACCGAGGCACAAGACGAAAGTGTAACTAAAATTTCATCCGAGCTAGAACAACCAAATTGATTTGTTGCCTCAATAGAATACAAGCCACTTGTTAAAATTTCAGTGCTTGGATTTATACTCCCAGTACTCCATAGTAAATCTTGTGCGGAACCCGAAGCATTTAAAACATAAGGAAATTGATCAGGGCACAAAATCAAATCTTCACCTAATGAAATAGTCGGTGCTGGAGCAAGCGTAATTGTCGTATTAAAAGTAGCCGAACAACCAGCTGAATCTGTTACACTTACAGAAAGTGGACCCGCTTGTGACCCAACGAAATATGGCAGTGTTGTACCGTCAGACCACGCAAAGAATGGATAAAGATTTGAAGAGCTGATACTGAATGAATACGGTAATTCATTTTCACAAAAAGAATATTGACTCTCTAAACCAACAATTGGCAAGGCTAAGACTTCGACCTGAACAGTGTCGGTCGCAGAACAACCACTTTGATTATTCGTTGCTATTGCAATGTAAGAACCAGCATTACTTACGCTAACAGATGCGCTATTAAGCCCTTGGAAATAAACCAAATTCACATTTGCTGTAGCGTTGAGTTGTATCGGTATTGCATCGGCACAAACAACTTGATCAGGTCCCGCATTGACAATTGGGGCAGGCAATACATTCACTTGAATACTTGCAGAATTGGTGCAAGTATTTGCTGCTGTAGCTGTCAAAGTAAGCGTATTTAAGCCAACCGGAAGCAGTAAAGATTGCCCGGGAGCCATACCATTACTCCACACTAGATTAGCTGCATTTGAAGAGCCGTTTAATGTTACGGGAACTCCTTGACAAGTCGTAACATTCGAACCTGCATTTACCGTAGGAAGAGCAAGAACTGTAACGGTCACCTGGTCTTGAACTTGACAGTTTGTGGCTGTATTTATTCCTGTAATTGTGTAGGTATTTGAACCTGTAAATCCTTGGGTTGGAATCACAATAGAACTTCCTTGAAATCCTGAATTCCAATTATAAACTGTTGCATTACCTGTGACGGAGATAGTAACACTAGGGCCTGCACAAACTATAATATCAGGACCTGCATTTACCAACGGTAAAGGGTTAACAACCACATTATAAGTAGAAGAAGTTGCCGAACACCCATTTAAAGTGGAAGTCAATGAAATAGCAGCAGAAGATGTTAAAACAACTTGTTGCGTTGTTTGACCACTGCTCCAGAGATAACTCGATGCTGCAGGTGCTGTTAGCGTTACAGAGGCACCCTGACAAATAGTGAGAGGCCCGGAACTTGTTGCAGTAACATTTGGAAGTGGTTTAACGATAATTGCAACAGGCGCTGAGGTAGAGGAGCAACCCGTAGCTGTTGTTGTAAGTGTGTAATTACCAGCAGTACTTACTGTAATGGACTGGGTAGTTTGACCACTACTCCATAAATAAGCATTTGCCGTTGGGGCTGTTAATGTTACTGTTTGACCAGGACAAATACTTGTTGGGCCAGAAATACTTACAACCGAACTAGGAATTGGATTCACAGTTATGGCAACTTGAAGAGATGTATCCGCACAACCTAAACTATTATTCTGAACAGATACCCTGTACACGCCTGCAGCAGAGGCTGTAAAGTTAGCCGATGTTTGACCTGAAATTGGCAAACCATTAAGTAGCCATTGGTAATTACAATTTGGCTGAGGCGTGATAGACATTGTGGTAGTTTGTCCGGCACATAAGACGCTTGAATTATTTACGATTGAAGCACCTGATGCAACGGCACATGAATTAAGTTGATAAATCGAAAGTGTAGAACTCACCTCATTTGCTAGAAGAACTAATGCTTGTCCGTTTGGAGAATCGATCGCATCAATTAAGATGATACCCTCAGCCCCTAAGTCTGGACCATTAATATTTGTCAAACTTCTATTATTTGCATAACCAACATAAGTTGGATTTTGAGGATTATCTACATTAAAGATCATTACTCCACCTATTCTTTCTAAGGCTGCAAATACATATGTGTGGCCGTTCCATTGCTTAACCGTTATGCCCTCTACCTCTGGGCCTTTATCGTCCGATCTATTTTTTAAAGCTGGTGCACCAACTGTATTTGAAGCATTGAACATCGGACCAAAAGTTGGATGATTGGCAACAATTTGTTCTATAAGATCCTTGGAATCAAATACAAGACTACCCGTTGTAGCGTTCCAAATACTAAATGATCTTCCTGACATTACATGCAACTCATCGTAATCGCCATCGCCGTCTGTATCACCTGAGTACTTTAATGCTGAAAGTCTTCCTAAGAACTTATTGTTTTTAAGAATGTTTGCATCAGGAAATGCAATTGGGTCTAAATTTGCAAAAGTTGAAGAAGATATTCTATTCGCATCGATTACCGTTCCAAACTCTCTTGAGTCACCCTCATTTGCCGTAAATAGGTAACCTTGATTATTGATTTGTTGAAAAGCAATTGCATCGGGCATATAGGCACCTTTAATTGGCAAATCACCTGTTATCAGTACCATTCCACTTTGATCAGAGGCATCTAACGCATTATTTGAACCTGTTCCATAATTGGAATAGCCAAGTGGCGTTAGTGATTGAATTGTGTTATTTGTCAAATTGATAGTGAGCAAAGCATTATTTTCTTGTAAGGTTACATATGCTTTAGAATTGTCAGAGGAAATAGCGATGTACTCAGGCTCTAAGTCTTGGGCAACTGATGCACTCGTTGAAAAGATACGAATCCCTTGTGCTCTTAATGCCGTTTCTTGTCCGTTGTATGCGGTTAAAGGCAAGGTGATTACATTCGCCTGTGAAAGCGTTGGAATACCACTCGAAATATCAATGATAGAAACAGAGCCTTCTGGATCTACAGAATATGTTGAATTTGGTTCTCCTTCATTTGCAGTTAGCACTTTAGTAAAATCATTATTGAAGCAAATCATATCCGGCATCGCACCTACGGCGACTTGCTTTTGAAATACACCATTTGCATCAAAAAATACTACTGAACCGTTTAATTGAGGATTTGAATTTTCAATTGCAGCGGCAACAATACCGTTTCTGGCCACTATTGAATTGATTCCACCGTATGGCGCCATCGAAATACTATTGATTAAAACAGGTGTAGAAGGATTGCTAAAGTTTACAATATCTAGTTTACCCGCAATACTATTGGCAATGTATAAACGATCAGTACTAGGATCAAAAGAAACAATTTCAGTAGAATTTGCACCTGCAGCACCATTTGAATAGCTCGATAACAATTGTAAGTTTAGTTCATTAGTAGCTACCGGAGCAACATAATCATTATCCTTGATAAAAATGATACTGTAGTTATTTATTGTAGAAATATTTGCATTTGAACTACTCAGAATTTTCACAACAATGCGTTCTGCTTTTTCAGCTAAAATATCGTCTACTATGGTTAGGGGTAAATTAAATGTTCCATTGGTATTTGCTGGAATTGTCATGGTATTTGTCCAAGAAAAATCATTATTTTCTGTGGCATTACTGTAAACTGAAAAACCAAGATTTAGGTTGATCTCAGCCGCATTAGCGTTTGTTACTTGTATTGGGATATTTACGACCCCTGCATTTTCATTCACAGCAAAGAAATTACTTGCTGAGGGAATAGAAACATCCGTACGTCCTTGAAATGAAACATTGTCAAAGCGCCATGTCCCGGCTGTTGCTATATTAGTAGGCGTTGACGTCTGACGAAATTCTCCAGTTGACTGATAATGAGCTGCTAATATACGCACCGCAAAATTGGCATTATTGGCTACTCCGGTAATTCCAGTAAAACTTACCGAGATTCGACGATATTGGTCTCCGACGCCATTGTTTTGAAAACGACCATTATCCAAAACTCCATTACAGAAAGTCGTATTGGTAGAAGTCATCGTAAAATTAGTCCAAGTAGAACCATCTATCGTATATTGCAATCTAACCGTATTTGCTGCTGTATTTGAAAAACGCATATCCCAGGTTAGTAAAACATTTTGAAAGCCTAGTGTCGACACGTTGTATTGAACTCCTGAACTTTCATTTGTTAATCCTGGTGTAGCTGTAAAGGCCCACGCGCCTGGATTTGTGCCATTTTGACTGCCGCAACCATTATTGATAAGCGGGTCCATTCCTGTTGCTGCAGCAGCAACAACAAAACTACCAACAACTGAAGAGGTACCAACACCTTGATCAGAAATAGGATTCACCGGACTTCCGGTAATGGAATTGTAATTCCATAAAGCCATAAAATTTGCTTGGGATATTGCTTTCAGACTCGAAAGTAACATGATTAAAAGTAGAAGTTTGTTCATTATATATATATTTTGAACAAAATAACTACATGGTTATTAACTGCTTATTAGTAGAAAATTAAAGAACTGTATTTATAATATTAAATTAAAAAGGTCAGTGCCTCGCCAATTTCACAATCTGATCCACCACACTCGGGTCGAGCAAGGTACTGGTGTCACCGAGATTAGAGATATCGCCCTCCGCAATTTTTCTAAGAATGCGGCGCATGATTTTACCACTGCGCGTTTTAGGAAGGCCAGATACAAATAGAATCTGATCTGGTTTGGCAATGGGCCCAATCACTTCATTTACTTTTTGGATTATTTCTTTTTGAAGAGATCCTAAATCCTGATTTTTACTATCAATAATAACATATGCAAATATACCCTGGCCCTTGATGTGGTGTGAATAACCAACCACCGCACTTTCAATAACGCTAGTGTGCATATTAATGGCGTTCTCGACCTCTGCGGTTCCAATTCTATGGCCACTGACATTCAAGACGTCGTCTACCCTACCCGTAATGCGGTACATCCCCTCCTCGTCTCGGATACAGCCATCACCAGTAAAATATAAATCTTCGTAAGTAGAGAAATAGGTTTGACGGCAGCGCTCATGGTCTTTGTAGGTGCTTCTAATCATACCTGGCCACGGAAATTTGATGCATAAATTACCATTGACACCATTGCCTTCTATTTCCACTCCGTTTTCATCAACCAAACAAGGCTGAATGCCCGGAAGTGGCAAAGTTGCATAAGACGGTTTTGCAGGCGTAATGCCTGCTAAATTCGAAATCATGACACCTCCGGTTTCAGTTTGCCACCAAGTATCGACAATTGGGCAACGATTTTGCCCGATGTGCTCGTTGTACCAATGCCATGCTTCTTCGTTGATTGGCTCACCTACAGAGCCCAGTACTTTAAGTGAGCTCAGGTCCTTGCCTTTGATTGGGTCTAAGCCACAAGCCATTAAACTTCTGATGGCCGTTGGGGCGGTGTATAGGATATCTACTTTGAATTTTTCTACGACATCCCATAACCTGCCGGCATCGGGCCAAGTAGGAACGCCTTCAAACATCAGGGTTGTGGCTCCGGCACTCAGCGGACCATAAATAATATAGCTGTGCCCGGTAATCCAGCCGATATCAGCGGTGCAAAAATGAACTTGACCAGGTTGGTATTGAAAAGTATTGACAAAAGTATAGTTGGTCCAGACCATATAACCTGCTGTGGTGTGCACCACGCCTTTTGGCTTACCCGTAGATCCAGAAGTGTAAAGAATAAACAAGATGTCTTCAGCATCCATGGTGGCAGCTGCAACCTTCGGATTACCCATTTTTTCTACCTTTTTGATTTCGTCTTCCCACCAAACATCGCGGCCTTCGCTCATTGAAACTAAAATACGGGTGCGCGAACATACAATAACGCGCTTAATGGTTTTGTTCCCAACCAGTGCGTCGTCGATGACGCTTTTTAATGCAATATCTTTAGCGCCGCGATAGGCACCGTCACAGGTTACTATAAATTCAGCTCCAGCGTCGTCCAGACGATCGGTAATGGCTTGAGCCGAAAAACCACCAAATATAACTGAATGAATGGCGCCAATGCGCGCACAGGCAAGCGTTGCAATGGCAAGTTCTGGAATCATGCCCATGTAAATACAAACGCGATCCCCTTTTTGAACCCCATTGTTGAGCAGCACATTGGCAAATTGCTGTACTTTAAAATGTAGTTCTTGGTAGGTGAGCACACGGTGGTGCTCATTGGGGTCATTGGATTCCCAAATAATTGCTGGTTCATTGCCGCGTGTAGCGAGATGTCTGTCCAGACAGTTTTCTGTGATATTGAGCTGCCCACCTTTGAACCATTCAATTTTTGGTTCTTTGAAATTCCAATCCAGGACTTTGTCCCATTTCTTTTGCCAGGTAAAATTGTCGGCAATGTCGGCCCAAAAGCCTTCTGGGTCTTGGATACTTTTTTGGTAAGCCGCTCGATACGCTTCAGCAGATTGTAATTGGTATGGGTAGTTCATTGCGCTTGTTTGCACTAAAATTAACCAATTATCACTTCAACTCAAACGCCACCTCGTTGCGACGCCCAATGAAATCCCAAGGTGCGTTGTAACCCATATAAATCAATTGGTCTTCAAAGGCAATGCCTTCTTTGAGTAGCAAGCTTCTTAGTTCTTGCGCTTTTTCAGTGATTTTATCATCATTGGAATAACCACCAAAACGCAAAACAGCTAAGGTTCTTTCTTCTTGTTTGGTAATTTTTACCTGAGGATTATTAGGGTTTGGCAAAGCGTCCATTTCGTATTGCTTGGGCATTACAAACGACACTTCAGTCTGCTCGCCCATTTCCATCATTACCGGAGAGGTCATGGCGATTTTTTGGCCTTGTTCGTTGCCCCCAAAGATGTAGCCTGCCACCCTGCGAAAACCCATACTGCTATTTTCGTCGTATGATTTGGCTTGCATTTGTGTCTGCGCTAAAATGAGTGCTGGATAGCGTCTAATTTCTACTTTTCTTGTTAAAACACGAAGTACTTCGTAGTCAGGTGTTTCTATAGAAGAGCGCATAAATGACATGAGTAAAATGAAGAAAAACCCAATAACGGAAAGGACAACGAGTAGTTTTTTCATGGGGATTTTTCTCTTTAAACATTACAATTGCAAAAAAGTTCTTATCTTTGTAAGTGAAAACGGCCCCGTAGCTCAACTGAATAGAGCATCAGATTACGGCTCTGAAGGTTTCAGGTTTGAATCCTGACGAGGTCACGAGCAAAAACCCAACATGAAAGTGTTGGGTTTTTTTGTCTACCGTTCCTGCAAAGAACATCAACTCAAATGCAAAATAACCCTAATTTTGTATAAAACTCAACTCATGCGCTTTAACCTTTCTGAAATCAATGACCTCATTCGTTCCAGACGTACCATTTACCCCGAGCAATTTTCTGATAGGAAGGTGCATAAAGAACAAATTGAACTATTGCTAAATAATGCGCAATGGGCACCTACACATGGCAATACGCAACCATGGCGTTTTCATGTCTACATGGAAGACGGGCGCCAAAAACTCAGTACTTTTCTAGGCGAAACCTATTTAAAACTCACCCCTGCCGAACAACAAGACGATGTAAAACTTGCCAAAATGCTGCGCCGGCCCCTTCTTGCTTCTGCAGTTATTGCCATCAGCATGAAGCGTCAGGAGACTGAAAAAATCCCAGAAATCGAAGAAATAGCAGCAGTTGCTTGTGCCATTCAAAATTTGCACCTAAGCTGTACGGCCTATGGTTTAGGTGGGTTTTGGGCAACTCCCAAACTCATTTACAGCGCAACCATGAACGAATTTCTTGGCCTGGAAGCAAAAGACAAATGCCTCGGCCTATTCTATATCGGATACCCAGCTATTGATTGGCCAGAAAACCAACATCGCCGCCCCTTAGAATACAATTGTACCTGGATCAACGACTAACCCACACTTCACCTTGCGTTTTTTCGTTTCTTTGCACATGCGCCTTTATTACGCTCTTCTGATATTCTTACCATCGATCTTGTGGTCGCAAGCATTCAATCAACTTGGTCAACCTAATTTTTTTGGTTTTCATTACAGAGCAGTTTTGCCCATGCAACAAATGCAATCTGGGCCTCAAAATTTTTCGGATAGCATTCTTCAAACGGAACTGACTCCTATTGACGGCTATACTTTTGGCGGTGTGCTGCGCTACGGACTTACCGATCTTATTTCTTTGGAAACCGGACTCTACTATAACCAGAGAAACTTCTCTATTCAGAGCACCCGAACAGACAGCATGCTCAGTGTAGACCAACGCCTGCGCTTTGTTCAGTTTGAGATTCCGATTCAAGGCAATATCGGCATTCAGCTGAGCCGATCCATATATGCCAATGCTGCACTGGGTGGTGCAATTCTCTTCAAGCCAACAAGTGTTGCTACCTACGTCAATCCGTCAGACAAACATGAGTTTAGGCAAGTTGGATTGGTCGATATCAATAAAAAACTTGGTTTTGACATTCGTACGAGCATTGGTTTTGAATACCGAAATAAAAAAGCCGGTGTTTTTTACCTCGGGGGCACCGCCTTTGTTCAGCTACAACCCGCTTTTGTTCTGCTCTCGCGCTACCAATACGAAAACTTTAAGCAAGCCGCCTTCGGCGACGTCAATGCGTCAGGCTTCGGAATTGATTTGAAATACTATATTCCCTATACGCGCCCCGGCCGTCTTATTTTTCAGCAGGGCCCCATTGAGTAGTACCCAAACGATAGCCGATATAGGCCATAGGTAAATAAGCCAGAATTAAATCGAGTAAAATAAACCAAAGCGGCGTTTGCGGTAGCATGATTACCATCATGACTCCACCAGCTAAAAATGCAAAGCCAATGGCTATAGAGGTGAGCAGCGGCCTATTCACTTTCATTTTACTTACGAAGTAGGCACCCACCAAAGTACCAATCGAGTGGGCTAAAAACGGAAAAACAAAATGTTCTACGCCCATTAAAGGCATAGCCTTAGCTAAACCTTGTTCAGTGGTCAGATCAAAGCCAGCTGGCGCCTGAACAAAATAAGACCCCAATTGAACGATGAATCCGTTCGTTAAAGCGCCTAAAACAAGACCTAGGACTGAATATAAAATTGACTTCATACTGAAAAATTATTCATTAATTGCTGCGCTCACGGCAGATTTCAAGGTTCCAAATATAGTACTTTATACTTTCTCTTGGCCTCTTCCCTACTGCAGGCATTGAAGTGCCACCATTCTGTAGGCAGCTGTCTAAAACCTTGCATCAGCATGGTACTGCGCAATATTTTTCGGTTCTGAACCTGTAACGGCGTTAGTTGGCCAACTTTTAAAAATGAATCTTCTAAACACGGATAGGCTATTTTTCGAATATCGTCAAAGCCAGCCCCCATATCTAAGGCTTCTCCATTGGCATTGAGAATTGTTAGGTCAATTGCTGCACCCATATTGTGCAGGCTCAAGTTTTTTGGATTAGAAACAAATTTTATGCGTTCTTTTACTGGCAACGAATCTAGTGCTTTCCACATTTTTTCTTGAACAGATACGGGCCGAACAGCATCGTAAATCAGTAATTGATATCCGGGGTATTTACGGGATAATTCTTTTTGCACTTCAGAAAGCCGTATGGCAACATCTTTTTGTAAATAGGCTTTTTGCAGCCTTGTGTACAACCTTTCTCTCAGAAAGTTATCGGTAGTGGTGTATTTTAAATCAATTTGAATAGCCGCATTGATTTGTTGTACATCGACCAAGCCCTCAGGCAAAGGTGTTGTTGGTGTTTTGAGAACTGTAGAAGGTTGTTTTTTTGGGGTCGGTTTGATTGGAATTGTTTTTTTTGGACTTTCTTGACAACTCCAAAACATCATGAAGACAGCACACCCAAAGAAAAAAAACTTCATTTAATGGACACCGAGGTAAGGATACGAGCAGTTTCTGCCTGAATGCGTGAGCGCAAGCCCTCTGAAACAGGATGCAGCGGCATACGCATGGTCTCTTGCATGAGGTCGCGTGCGGCCAAAGCCACCTTAACACCACCAGGGTTTCCTTCTTCAAAGAACATTTTAGTCACGCTAAAAAGGTCGTAGTGAGCTTGCTTAGCCAACTCGAGGTCTTTTGACATAGACGCGTATACCATTTGCGAAAAACGCTCTGGAAAGGCATTGGCAACCACAGAAATGACACCATCTGCACCTGCTGCAATCAGCGGCATGGTGAGGTTGTCGTCTCCGGACAACACGCCAAAACCAGGCTTTCTCTGGCGAATGATATCCATGATCTGTTCCATATTGCCAGAAGCTTCTTTAACGGCAACCACATTAGGTAGTTCGGCAAGTTCTAAAGTCGTTTCGATGCTCATGTTCGAACCTGTTCTGCCGGGAACATTATAAAGAATGATAGGTAGATCTGTGTAGGAAGCAACTTGTTTAAAATGCGCTACGATGCCTTTCTGAATGGGTTTGTTATAGTATGGAGAAACAGACAAAATGCCATCTACCCCACTTGGTACGTTGTTTAAAAGTGGCTCAAGAGCAAGTGTGTTGTTACCACCAACCCCATAAACAACAGGTAATTGACCATTATTGACTTCGAGAACGGTATCTAAAACCAGGCGCTTTTCGTCTTGACTTAGGGTTGGTGACTCGCCGGTGGTTCCTTGCACCACTAAAAAATCTGTACCCCCTTTTAATTGCAGCGTAACCAATGCTTTGAGGGCTGCTAAATCAATGCTACCGTCTGTATGAAAAGGCGTAACCAAAGCTACACCTGAGCCTTTAAATGTTTTCATTGGACAATTCTTTCTAAGGTTTGTTGAATGTATTGAAGTTGAGCATGGGTGTCGACTTGAGTGGTATCGATCTGTAAATCGAAGTTTTTACCCGTAGCATTCAGCAGCAAGCGTCTTTTAATTTGGGTAGACTGCAGTGCACTGTAAATTTTGACGTCCAAACTACCGTTCCAAATCAGCAAATCGTAATTTTTGTGAAGCTCAGCCTCTAGCTGTACGTCTTTAAGTTTTCCGAACATGGAGTAGTCGAAAGCAGCGTTATAGTAAATGAGAAAATGTGGCGGCAGCGTTTTTTTATCGATGTCTTTGGGTACATTGACAATAATGAGGGCATGCGCAAACTTTTTCTGTTGTAAAAAGTAATCTATGGCTTTTACAAAAGCACGCATTTGCTGCTCATCTTGATAAGACCAGACAACCACAATGCGCTTGGTTTGCTCCCAAATACTCGTTTTACTCACTGTGAAATTAATTTTATTAGTTCATTTTCAGTTAACAAAGTTACACCTAAGTCTGTAGCTTTTTGCAATTTGGCAGGCCCCATGTTTGCTCCGGCTATTAAATAGGTCGTTTTTGCCGAAATAGAGGATCCTAATTTACCGCCATTGAGTTCAATGAGTTCTTTGAGTTCATCTCGACTAAACGTTTCAAAAGTACCTGAAATCACGCATATTATACCTTCTAAAACGTTCGAATGTAAGGTTTTTGCTTCAGATTGAAATTGCAGACCCACAGTGTGTAATCCTTCGATAAGCGCTAAATTTTCAGAAAAACTAAAATAAGACAAAATGGATTGCGCTATTTTTTCGCCAATTTCTTCGACATCTAATAATGCTTCAAGACTGGCGCAACGCAAGGCATCCATATTTTGAAAAGCTGCTGCTAATTTTTTAGCGACAGTTTCACCAACAAAGCGAATCCCGAGACCAAACAAGACGCGTTCAAAAGGAATTTGCTTTGAGGCTTCAATGGATTGTAATAAATTATTGGCAGATTTCTCGGCCATTCTATCCAAAGAAAGCAGCTGATCAAAGGTTAAGTGATATAAATCTAATGGGCTCTTAATAATATTTTTAGTAAACATTAATTCCACCGTTTCTTCACCTAAACCATCAATATTTAAGGCCTTTCGACTGATAAAATGCAGTATTTTTCCGGTTACTTGTGTCGGACAAGCTTGTTCGTTCGGACAATAGTGCTGAACCTCTCCTTCTTGGCGCTCCAACTTACTGCCACACTCTGGGCAGTTGTCTATGAATAAGATTCGATTTTCTGACTGTCTTAAATTTAAATTAACGCCGACAATTTTTGGAATGATTTCTCCGCCTTTTTCGACCTGAACGGTATCGCCTTGGCACAAATCAAGTTTTTGAATTTGATCGGCGTTGTGCAACGAGGCGCGCTTTACGGTCGTGCCACCTAACTGAACTGGTTTGAGATTGGCAACCGGCGTAATTGCCCCTGTTCGACCTACCTGAAAAGTGACAGCTTCCAAAACCGTTTGAACTTGTTGGGTTTTAAATTTATAGGCAATGGCCCAACGTGGAGATTTTGCGGTGAGGCCGAGTTGCTCTTGCTGCTCAAAGGAATTAACCTTAAGGACTACCCCATCGATATCAAAAGGGAGTTCAAAGCGCTGTTTATCCCAGTAATGTATGAAATCCATGATGCCATCAATGGTGGTCGTTTTTTCTATCATGCGGGTTTCAGGGCTTGGCACCTTAAAACCCCAAACTTTAGCTTCCTTTACCGCCTCAAAGTGGCCATTGGTGGTCTTGGACACACCATAAACTCCGTAAAGATAGCAGTCTAGACCGCGCTTGGCAACTTCTTTGGAGTCGAGGAGTTTAAGCGTACCTGATGCCGTATTCCTGGGGTTGGCAAAAAGCGCCTCACCTTGGGAGGCACGCTGCGCGTTGAGTACTTCAAATTTTTGCTGTGGCATGAAAATTTCACCTCTGATTTCAAAATCTGAAGGGGCATCCGGACTTAACTGCAGCGGAATAGCACGAATGGTGCGCACGTTGTTGGTGACGTCTTCACCTTGTTGGCCATCGCCTCTGGTGAGCGCTTGAATGAGTTTGCCGTTTTGGTATTGAATACCAATGGCAACGCCGTCGTATTTGAGTTCACAAACAAATTCTGAGGCCTCTCCGAGTACTTTTTGACAGCGCTCAGCCCAATCGATAATATCTTGTTCTGAATAACTATTAGACAATGACAGCATCGGAAAGCGATGTGCCTTTGCTTCAAATTTCTTGGTGAGATCACCGCCTACGCGCTTGGTAGGACTATTGACATCAATAAATGCCGGATATTGCTTTTCGAGCGTCTCTAGCTCTTTGAGCAACATATCAAACTCAAAATCAGAAATTTGAGGTGAATTGAGTACGTAGTAAGCATGATTGTGCGCATGAAGCCGAGTACTTAACTCAGTCATTTTTGCTTGTATTGCATGCAATTCCATAAGCTAAAGTTAAGCTTTTTGCGCAAGTATCATGCGCTCTTTACCTTGTAAATCCCGATGGATTTCTCTTCTTGAAAAATACTCAGGTGCAAATAAAGACAGCGTTTGTTGCGCTAAGTTTTCGTGAACCTCAAGGACCATTAACCCCTTTTTTTGCAAGTTAGAAAGGGCAATTTGTGCCAATTGCTCGTAAAACAAAAGCGGAGTTTGGTCGGGCACAAACAAGGCCATGTGTGGCTCATGTGCCAAAACATTTTCTTGCATCAAAGCCGCTTCTTTTTGAGGAATATACGGCGGGTTTGAAATCATTAAATCGTAAGAAGTTGTAGAAGCCCATTCAAAAAGATCTTGTACGTCTAATTGAAGCTCAAGTTGGTTCAAGTGCGCATTTTCCTGAGCCAATTCGATGGCTGCTTCGGATAAATCAATGGCACTCACAACAGCTGTTGGGTAGGCTTTTTTAAGTGCCAAGGCAATACAAGCACTTCCAGTACAAAAATCGATGATATTTGAATAAGAAAGCCCTTGCGCCATTGCGAGCGCCACCAATTCTTCGCTTTCAGGTCTTGGAATCAGGGCTCTTGTATCGGTTTTGAGCAGCATATCGGCAAAATAGGTTTCACCGAGAATATATTGAAATGGTTCATTTATTTGTAAGCGCTTGACAACACTGCGAATACGCAATAAATCAGATTCTGAAAACCGCTCATTTGCATTCAATAATATTTGGCTTGGAGTCCAACCAAAATAGGTAGTTAAAATTGAGGTCCACATCGTTTTACACTCACTTTTCGAAAATTGATCAGATAATGTTTCAAAAAAATAGTGCTTAGCAGTCCTTACAAGGTTATCGGGAACAAACATCTATTTTGATTTACGAAGTTGAATAAAAGGCTTTATTTTTTCGTTTTCAATCAAGACCGTCAGGTTGTAGTAGGCCAAGCGCCATTCACCCTTTTCCAACACAAATATGCCACTCCCTCTGCAGCCCTGCATCCAAGTGTCTAGATCTTCATCGAAATAAGCAACTTGCCCATCGGCGGCAAAATGCCAATGTCTGTTAGATGGCTTGAAGTCCCAGGCTTTACCTTTATCGAAGTAAGGTTTGCAAAAAGCCATAAACTCAGTTTTTGTCCAGCGCTCACCTGGTGCGGTTCCTAAAAAGACAAAATCAGCACTTGTCCAATTAAAGTAACTTTCAAAATCAGCTGCACTTGCTGCTTGATGCCAATAATTGAGTGTCTTATTTAAGAATATTAGGTTTAAGGAATCTCGTTGAGCTGCTTTATCGAATTGAGCAAAACCATACAAATGAAAGCCACTTAAAAATAACAGGAGATAAATTCGACGCATTGAGAAATGTTTGAATGAATAAAAAATTAAATGAAGCAGCACTAGCTACAAGGCCTCTAACTTGAACACACATTTACCTTTGATAAAGGTTCGCCAAGCATAGTTTTGCACCTGTCCCACCTCGCCGTTTATGGGGTATTCAAAAATTGCTAGGGTGGCATCTTTGCCTTTTTCTAGCGTTCCTAATTGCTTTTCTTGAAAAGAGGCGAACGCGGCATAGATTGTCATGCCTCTAAGGATTTCTTCGAGGGTAAGCCCTTGCCCAAACGGACTATTATATGCAGCTTGAATAGTGGCAAAAGGATTCGTTTGCTCTACAGGAAAATCAGTGCCGAGGGCCAGCATGCCGAACTGCTCCATTAAAGTGCGGTAAGCATAGGCACCTTTCATTCTCTTCTTGCCTAACCTGTCCTCTGCCCAATCGGAATCGGAAACCGCATGGGTTGGTTGCACAGATGGGAACACCGCATAATTGGCAAACTTTTGAAAGTCGATGGGGTCCACTACTTGCGCGTGCTCTATGCGAAAACGGTGATCTGGTTTTTGCTTGAAGACTCCGGCATACAAATCCAAAATGAGGGCATTCGCTGAATCGCCAATACTATGAGTGTTCATTTGATAGCCCGTGGACAAACAAAATTGAGCTAGGTTTTGCATCCGTTCTACTTCTGTTAGTAACAAGCCCCTACTATCAGGATGGTCGTGATAAGGTGCTTTCAATAAAGCTCCTCTTGAACCTAAAGCACCATCGGCAAAACATTTAAAACTACGAATGCTTAAATTATTTAATTGATAAGGTCCATTTGTTGAAGCAAAGCGTCTATTCTGAGGACTGTCCATTAACATTGCATAGACGTTTAGTTTCAATCGATTTTTTGAAACGAGTGTGTGGAACCAACCAATATGTTCAAAATCAATGCCCGCTTCATGGACCCCCGTAATGCCATATTGCAACAACTCTTCTTGCACCTGCAACAGTGCATTGAAGTAAAGTGTTTTAGAATAATCTGGAACATAGGATTGTATTAAATTCATGGCATTATCTATTAAAATACCAGAGAACTCCCCTGTTTTAATCATACCGACTTCACCCCCTTTTAAATTATCGAGCTGATTGATCACCTTACTTTTGCGCAGCAAATAATCATTGGCCAATGCAGCGTGGCCATCTATACGATATAAGCAAATGGGGATGTCCGGAAACAAGCGATTGAGCTGGGTATTGGTTGGCATTTGCTGACCAGCCCATTGGGTTTGATCCCAGCCACGCCCAATAATAAATTTTAATTTTGGATGTTGGGCTTTGTACTGCTCACAACGGTGAATCATTTCTTGCTCGGAACGCACACCTCTTAGGTCCAGACCAAGCAATTGTTTGGCATACATGAGCATATGGCCATGGGCATCAGTAAAACCAGGATACATTTCTTTACCTTGTGCATCTATGGTTTCATCAGAACGGTATTTATTTAAAATTTGACGCTCTGGCCCTACTTCCACAACTTTTCCATTGCGAATGGCGATGGCATCCTGAACGGTATTGGAAATATCCATGGTATGGATTTTGGCATTATGAATGATCAAATCTACCTTTTGTCCTTTCATACAGGAGGTAAGGATCATAAACAAAACGACAGTGTAAAAAATATTTTTCATTGTTAAAAAGGATAACCAATTCCAAAATTTAAATAATTAGGCAAAAAGGGCCTTGGCATGATTGCTTTAACTTGATCTAACCCCATGTTAAAGTGCTGCATTCCTTCTTGGTAATAGGTTTCTCGGGTTTTAAAATCCTGAAAAACCCAACGGGCACCATCGGCAAATGCGGGGTCGTAAACAGGGAATCCGACATCTAATCTCAAGATAAAATAATCGAGGTCAAGGCGTAAACCGAGACCTGTCGAAATGGCTAATTGTGGTATAAATGTTTGAAATTTAAACTGGCTACCTATGCGCGATGCGTCTTCTCGGGTTGTCCAAATATTACCAAAATCAGTAAATACAGCGCCTTTGAGTGCAGACCCGAGATCGAAGCGGTATTCGAATGCGCCTCCAAAACGGATATCGCCAATTTGTGTAGCCAAACGGCTGGTGTCGAGGTGGTATTTATAGGCGCCCGGACCCAAGGCTCTGGCTCTCCAACCGCGGTTGTCATTCGAACCTCCACCAAAAAAACTGTAGTCATAGGGCATGGATGTTTGAGAATTACCGTAAGAAATTCCGGCCCCAGCGTGCATGCGTAAATGAAGACTGCTTTTGTTTTGCAAACGCAAGGAGGTAATGAATTGGTTATCGAGACGCACGAACTGCGAATAAGGCTGTTTGCCCAAAAGGTATTGACCGTTAAGCGTGTCTTGTTGCGAACGAAAAGCATAGAGTACATTACCTGCAGCGTCTAGCGCACTATTGAAATAAAGTGTGCCGTTGTAGCGTCTTTTCTTTCCTGGCTTGTCTTCTTTGTCTTTATTAGAATACTCGTAAGTAAATTTAAGATCTTGCCAGATAAACTGATTGCTATAGGTATTGAATAGAAAGAGATCGTTGATTTGATTGAGCTGGGCCTCAAACGCCGCCGATTTTTGGATATTGACATATTTAATGACAGAAGCGCCCGGTAAGCCCATCTGAAAAACTTGGGTTTTGCCCACCAGGAACTTCCAGGTATAATTGAGTTGTATCACCCGACGATCAAAGATCGCGCGCTTTTCAAAATTCATTGCCATACTGATGACCGTTCTTGGCTTTTGACGCTTGCCGAGCAGGTTCACTGGCGTAGGAAAAAGGCCGGGTAAATCCAGTTTTAAACTTGGGCCGAGTTCAAAGGTATTAAAGGTTCGTCCGGCTGTTACAATTTGTGTTTCTGTATTGGCATCAAAGACCGGGGGTTGAGACTCAAAACCTCCTCCCAATGAAAAGGTCAGGCGTTCGGCTCCACCAAAAAGGTTTTTGTTTGTATAATTTAAAGAAGCAGCTGCACCCAACAAACCAAAACTAGAAGTAAAGCGCGGGTCAAAAGCCCACGATTGTTTTTTGGCTGGTTCTAAGTAATAATGTACGTTCAATTGATTGCTACCTGCAATTTCCTCGATGTAGGGCTTAACAGAGGAGAATACACCAAGCTGCACCAACGAACGATACGAGCGGTCCAAATAATACTCTTTGTAGGTATTTCCTTGTTCGAGGTAGTTTTGCATTTCGAGCACTGCAGGACTCAGCCATGGTGCGTCTCCATTGTATTTGACGGTCATGCTGCGCCAATTACTTTTGGTGCCATACGGAACATTCAAATCTGCTGCCTGTTTTTTGGAATAGAATAATTCATTATAAAGGAGTTGTTCATGAGTACTTAGATATTGCGGTTGCAAAGAATCATAGATACTCAACCCCTTTTTTGCCATGTCATTTGCAAAAGTTCCGGCTACCAACAACGTATCGGCCAAATGAAAAAATACTTTATTGATTTTTGTTTCTCTGTAAGGGATGCGAATAAGGCTATCTGGGTTTGAAACGGAAGGTACATAACGGTCCTCAAATTTAACAATCAAATGTACCGTCATGGTTTGCCGGTTGGTATCGGCCTGAAACTGAATGCTATTGCTATTAAACTTGTAGACGCTTTCATCTCTCAAAAATTTAGCTACTTTTTCTCGATAAGAAGCCAGGTAATCTAAATCAAAGGACCGACCAATCAGCGGATGTTCACCAATAGGAAGGTATTCTTTTCTGATCAGTTTTTGATGGAGGTCTCGAAGCAGACGCGGACCAGCGTAGCTTACTGAGTCAATGATGTAAGGTCGCCCTTCATTTACAAAATAAGTGGCTTGGACTGATTGCTTTGCTTCATTGAAAATAAGTTCTGAGCGAACGCTGCCGTAGTAATAGCCTTTTTTGACCAAATAGCGTGCAAGCTGATCTTCATTTTTATGATGAAGTAGCGTATCAAATACTACCGGTTTTTGCCCGTATTTATATTTTAGTTTCTCAGCCCAAATAGCTTGTTTAAAGGTGCTGTCTGGCGGGTTTTTGTATCGATAATCTGACTTTTTTTGATCAATAGCACGCAAATTCCGCTTTTCGTTCACCTGTTGAACTTTTGCTTTTTTTTTGCTCAATTTGGCCTCAAATTGCGCATATTTTCTAGCTTTCTTGTCTGCAACACTAGATGAGTCTATGGCATTGTACAACCAAAGTTTCCATGGAGCTCCAAAAAAACGTGCATTCGGTTGCTGACGCAGAACTTGCGAGAGCTCATAGCGGTCGAGTTTAGTGCTGAGCGGATTTTCAATAGTAATGGTTGTATTGCGCAATAAGTAATTGCCCTTCGGAACATTTTTTGCCAAACGACAGCCCGCCAAGAGCATGGTGGCAACCACAAATAATTGTACTTTTGAAAACCGGCGCATTGTGACACAAAAGTAAATAATATTCATCTTGGAAAAACTCAGTCAGCAAAAGATCAAAGACCTTAAGAAATTGCAGCTCAAAAAGCACCGCGATCTCCAAAAAATGCTTTACATCGAAGGTGAAACCATTGTTAAGGATCTACTATGTAATTTTCCAAATTCAATAGAAGCATTGGTCATCCTAGAGGATCAAATCGAAGATTTCCAACACACCAAAACCGCTATTTACATTGCAAGTGCTCAGGATCTGCAAAAACTTACCCAGCTTAAAACGCCCAAAACGCTCAATGCAATTGTGCACTACCCTACTGTTATAGCATGGAAAGAAGGACAAAAAGCCCTCTTGCTAGATCAGATTCAAGATCCTGGCAACCTCGGCACGATTATCCGAACAGCGGATTGGTTTGGAATTGAACATATTTTTTGCGCACCTGGAACAGCAGACTACCTCAACCCAAAAGTCATTCACGCCTCCATGGCCTCTGCTTTTCGCGTGAATTTACATTACCAGCGACTCGCACCCCTTATCCAAAAATATCCAAGTCAATCCTTTGGCGCTTTTATGGACGGAACAAATTTTGAACAAATTGCTCCGCAGGACATTCAATTTTTAATTTTAGGTCACGAAGGCCACGGCATTAGCGCAGAACTTAGCGCACTACTCCCAAATCGGATTGGAATTCTGCAAAAAGGAGCAGCCGAATCTTTAAATGTGGCAGTTGCAGCCGGAATATTGCTACAACACCTCAGTAAATAACAGATTTCATTAGCAAGATCAGGGAAAAGGCCGTATTTTTGCAAACTTCCCTTTTTTAACGATGCTAGATCTCGATTTATACGAAGCCAAAAAACTCTATCCTTTTCAAGAAAAGACCGTCAATCAGGTCTTAGATGAACTCAGAAAAAACGGCAGCAATTTCAATTTACTCTATCAATTACCAACAGGCGGCGGCAAAACAGTCATCTTCTCTGCCATTGCAAAGCGCTACATAGAAGAATCTGGTAAAAAAGTACTCATTCTTACGCACCGCATCGAATTATCGATACAAACTTCCAAACAACTTTCTGCTATTCAGGTGCCCAATAAGGTCATCAATTCAGAGGTAAAAACCTTAGAAGACCAAAACGACTACACCTGCTATATTGCTATGGTCGAGACCCTCAACAACCGCCTCAATGAAAACGATCAATTCATTGAAAACGTTGGTTTAGTCATCGTCGATGAAGCACATTACAATAGTTTTCGCAAGATTTTTCAATTTTATGAAGACGCCAATATTCTCGGCGTAACTGCAACCCCACTGAGCAGTAATCGCAACCTTCCGCTCAAAGACCACTACAACAAATTATTGGTTGGTGAATCTATCTCTAACCTGATTGGCGAGGGTTATCTTTCCGATGCCGAAACTTACTCCTATGATGTCAATTTGCACGGGCTAAAAATTGGCTCTAACGGGGATTTTACGGTAAGTTCGAGCGATTTGCTCTATTCGAACTACTTTATGCAAGAAAAGCTCATTTTTGCTTACGAAGAAGTAGCCATCGGAGAAAAGACACTCATTTTTAATGCAGGTATCGAAACCTCTCGACGCGTTGAAGAATCGTTCAAGAAACTCAAATACAACATACGCCACCTCGATTCTACTTTTTCTGACAAAGACCGCAAAGATGTCATTCGATGGTTCAAGGAAACCCCTGACGCCATTCTCACTTCGGTGGGTATTCTCACCACAGGTTTTGATGAACCTTCTGTCCAAACCATTATTATCAATAGAGCGACCCGCTCACTTACCTTATATCACCAAATGATTGGCCGTGGCTCTCGCCGCATTCCCAATAAGTCTCAATTTAAGATCATTGACTTAGGTAACAACGTACGCCGTTTTGGGTATTGGCAAGACTACATCAATTGGCAAGACGCCTTTCGCTTCCCAGACCGCTTTCTCGAATCTAGAATTTCAGAGCTCGAAGACATGGAATTTGAGGTGGAATACGAATACCCTAAAGGTTTCGAACAACTCATTAAAATACACATTCTAGAAGAATTCTCCATCAAAGATTGCTACCTTGCCTGCATAGACAAGGGTGGAAAGGGCAAAGAAGCTATTGAGTTATCCATAGAAAACCACTTCGCCGCTATTGCCGCCTCTGCTGGCAACCTAGATCATGCATTAGAATTACAAGTTGTTTTACAAGACCACATCGAACACCGCGTCAAGCACTACACCAAATGTATTTCAAAGTGTACAGACAACTACTTCAAATACCTGCTAGAAACCTACAACCGACAACTCAGTCAGAAAATCCGTTTTAACATAGAAGATTAGTCGCTTTTTGTTAATTTAGACCTATGAAAAAGTTGCAGCTCTTTTTGTTCTTGTTTCTATTGTCATTCGGTGTACAGGGTCAAACAAAAATCAAGGCTTACCTCGATACCAAACAATTTTATGCACCTGAAGTAGGACATTACCTAGAAGTCTACATCGAATTTGCT
Organism: Flavobacteriales bacterium UBA952; assembly: GCA_002293185.1. GTDB lineage: Bacteria > Bacteroidota > Bacteroidia > Flavobacteriales_D > Crocinitomicaceae > UBA952. The sequence goes on from DBCS01000004.1 coordinate 261,076, forward strand.
GGCTATACTACCCAATTTGTCGCCTGTGATGGCGGACAAAAGGCAACGGTAATTGTAGATCTTGCCATTGCGGACACCCTCGGCAATGTTATTTACAAGGATTTTTACGCCCTCGACTCTCCTATTTCTGACGACTCCACTCAAAACAACTTTCTAGAAATCGTAAGAGTTCCTCTGCCAAAAGGAAGCTATACTTTAGCTATACAGCTCGAAGATGCCAACAGGGAAAAGAGCAGTATTGCCGGAACCATTCCCTTCGAGGTTGCTCCTCTTGATGCTCAACTTGGTTTTTCTTCTATTGAGCTCGTGAATGTTGCTTTTAAAAGTGAAGAAGAATCTCGTTTCACCAAATCAAATTACTACATCATTCCTTTGCTATCCAATTATTTTAATAAGGAGATGAATAATCTGCCGTATTACACCGAAATATATGGTGCAACGGGGCCAGTCGTTTTAGAACGAAAAGTTATCAATGCTGAAACTGGCCAAGCCTACCCTGCGCTTCAATTTCAAGATACCTTGCAACAAGATGACGTTTTGGCCCTGCTTCAACAAATTGACCTCACCGATCTAACAACAGGCACCTATCAATTGCAACTTCAGGCTACAGACCTTCAAAACAATCAACAAAGCAGCCAAACTTTCGACTTTGAACGATTCAACGACATCGAAACCGCTTTTGACATCGCATCCATGCTCATTGATCCGGCCTTTCAGGCGTCCATACACACAGATAGCATCGCTTTTTATTTAGAAAGTCTCATTCCCATCGCAAAACCTGGAGAAATCCGTACGCTAATCGACATCCTAAAAATCAATGACACCGCTCAAATGCGTCAGCACTTACAAGCTTTTTGGTACCAAACAGCTGGGGCAAAAGCCTACCAACAATGGATCAATTACCAAAGTCAGGTGCGCTCGGTCGAAAAGTACTACGCAAATAATTACATGGAAGGTTTTCAGACCGATCGCGGCCGTGTCTATCTCAAATACGGACAACCCAATACCATCATCGTCAAAGAGTCATCACCAAGTGAATACCCCTATGAAATTTGGACCTACGACAAAATAGGTATTTTCAGCAACCGTCGTTTTGTTTTTTACAACCCAGACCTCGTGAGCAACAACCACCGCTTGCTTCATTCAGATATGGTTGGTGAACTACGCAACCCTGCTTGGCAACAATTGCTTAGCAAACGAAACACCGTAAACGGAACCGTAGACGACCCGAACATGATGAACGTCAAACACTTTGGCGGAAACTCCAATGATTTCTTTCGTCAATACTAAGTCTGATGTCAAACGCCATCATCATTTTGAATTACAACGGTGAAAAACACCTGCAAACCTATCTTCCGAGTGTAATTCAAAATAGCCCCAATTGGCAAGTCATCGTTGCTGACAACGGCTCTACCGACCAATCCATTCACTTTATTCAGCAACACTTTGCTGAGGTACAAATCATTGCGCTCTCTGAAAACTACGGCTTTGCAGGTGGCTACAACCATGCCCTAGAAACCATAAAGGGGCAATATGAATACTACTTTATACTCAACAGCGATGTGCGCCTCAGCCCCAACTGGGATGCCCCACTGCTGGACTTCATCAAAGAAAATCATGAAGTAGCTGCCGTACAACCTCAAGTATTATCGGATCGTGACCACACACTTTTTGAGCATGCCGGAGCATCGGGTGGCTACCTCGATACTTTTTATTTTGCATTTTGCCGTGGTCGCTTATTTGAATCAGTGGAAACAAATCACGGACAATACGATAGTGTCCAAGAATTAACTTGGGTTTCTGGGGCAGCCATGCTGATTCGCGCACAAGATTTCCACGACGCACAGGGCTTTGACGCCGCTTTTTTTGCGCACATGGAAGAAATTGACCTCTGCTTGCGCCTCGGCAATAAAGGAAGAAAACTATACTGCATACCTGCTTCAACCGTTTATCATTTAGGAGGCGGTACTTTAACCTACGATAACCCTCGAAAATTATTTCTAAACTTCAGAAATAGTTTATGGATGTTGGTTAAAAATCAGCAACGATACCTCTTCTTGGTGCTATTTATTCGCATGGCCTTAGATGGCATAGCAGCCATACAATTCCTCCTAAAAGGCAAACCCATACTAACTTGGCAGGTTTTCTTGGCGCACATGGCGTTGTACCGCAATTTTGGTACTTTTTACAAGAAGCGTATTAAAGCACAATACAAGCCATTTCGATACCATGGGCTTATTGTTTGGGACTTTTTTGGCAAGGGTATCCGAACTTTTAGTGCCCTCAACAAACGAAAATTTCATTCATGAATCATTTCAAGTTAAGTTGCTTTGCTCTTTTGCTTTGTATACAAAGTCTAGCCCAAGTGCCATCACTACAAAAGGCCAGCGATAAAGCGCAACAAAAATTTGGAGCAGCACAAGAACCGCCAAAACAAAAAGACCTTCTCCTTCCTACCATGTTGGTAAACCCACTCATTGGAACAGGTGGGCATGGCCATACCTTTCCCGGGGTTTGTGCACCATTTGGCATGATGCAACTTAGCCCAGATTCCCGCTTTGACGGCTGGGATGGCTGTGGAGGTTACCATTATTCAGACTCCATCATTTATGGTTTTAGCCATACTCATTTGAGCGGGACAGGCGTTCCGGACTACGGTGACTTACTAGTGGTTCCGCAAAGTGGCGAAGCCAAACTCAAGGGCAAGTTTGAAGACCCAAACGGTTATGGCGCACGTTTTAGTCACGATAATGAGGTGGCTCGTTTGGGTTTTTACGAAGTACTGCTCGAAGATGAAAACATCCGTGTCAACTTATCGTGTACAGAAAGAGCGGGTATACATCACTACACCTTTCTAAATACTTCTGAGAAAAAATATATTTTGCTCGACCTCAATTACCGAGACAAACTACGCAAAGGACAATTCAATGTACTCGACCAACAAAATATAAATGGTTTTCGTATCTCTGAAGCCTGGGCCAATGAACAGCACTTCTATTTTCATCTTAGCACCTCAATCCCTTATGAAACTTACCAACTCATTGATCAAAACGGCGCACTTAAACTTCTACTAGAATTCCCCCTCGAGACCAAAGAAATACTGATTAAAGTGGGCATGTCTCATGTTGATCTTGACGGGGCAAAATTGAATTTAGATGCCGAAATCCCGCATTTTTCGCTCGATCAGGTCTATCAAGAAAATCAGAAGAAATGGGAGCAAGAATTCCAGAAAATCAATTTGAAAGCAGACCGTGAAACGAGCCGTATTTTTTACACCGCTTTATTTCATAGCATGGTGGCTCCCAACCTTATGAGCGACGCAGACGGCCGTTACCGTGGCCGTGATCAAAAAATCCATCAACTCAAAGACCTCAAAGACCAACAATATACCGTGTTTTCTTTGTGGGATACCTACAGAGCTAACCATCCTTTATTTACACTCATCGATCAAAAAAGAACGGGTGCCTACATCCGTACCTTTCTCAGACAATACGATGAAGGCGGCGACCTTCCTGTTTGGGAACTTGCGGCTTGTGAGACCGAATGCATGATCGGATACCACAGCGTGAGTGTCATTGCCGATGCTTACATGAAAGGAATTCGAGATTTCGATGCCAATAAAGCACTCAAAGCAATGGTAAGCACCGCTAACGCCAATGAGTTTGGCAAACTCGCCTATGCTCAAAATGGCTTCATTAGTTCTGCCGATGAACCAGAATCTGTTTCTAGAACGCTTGAATATGCCTATGATGATTTCTGTATTGCCACAATGGCAAGTTCGCTCAACGAAAAATCAATCGCACTCGACTTTGAAAAGCGAAGTATCAATTTCGTCAATCTCTACGACCCCAATACCAAATTTATGCGCGCCAGAAGGGGTGCTCAGTGGTATGGCCCTTTTGATCCGGCTGAAGTAAACTTCAACTACACAGAGGCGAATTCTTGGCAATATTCCTTGTATGCGCCGCAAAACATCCCGTTATTGACCAATTTATTAGGTGGCCCTGACTCACTTGAGCACTGGTTGGACCGTCTTTTTACCACTGAAATGAAACTCAGTGGCCGCGAACAAGCAGACATTACTGGTTTAATAGGGCAATATGCCCACGGCAATGAACCTTCGCATCACATGGCATATTTGTACAACTTTACGAATGCACCGCACAAAACTCAGTTTTATGTCGATCGCATTCTCGATGAAATGTATCAGAATGCACCAGATGGCCTTTCCGGAAATGAGGACTGCGGCCAAATGAGCGCTTGGTATGTCATGAGTGCATTAGGTCTATATGCCGTTACACCTGGAAAACCAGTGTATCAAATCGGACGTCCGCTCGTGATTACGGCCAAAATCAAACTAGAAAATGGGAAGTACATTCAAATCAACTGCAATAACCAATCCCAGGAAAATAAGTACGTCAAGTCCGTATCTTGGAATGGGCAAGCACTAAAAAAACCGGAAATAACCCACGAAATGCTAATGCAGGGCGGAATTTTAAATTTTGAAATGAGCGCAACACCTGCTCCCTCCTCTATTATTTCAATAAATAACGAATTGAACCTCGCCCCTTTCTATGCACCTGCACCTTTCATCAAAACTGAACAACGTGTTTTTCATGATTCCTTATTGATAGAAATTGATGTGGTACGCTTGAATCCAAGTGGTAAAACGAATACAGGAACCCAACTCTTCTATCAAATCGATGATCAAAAATGGCAAAGCTATCACCAGCCTTTTTACATTCACTCCAATGCAAATATCTCCATAAAGGCAGGCTATAAAGAAAGCTTGGTCAAAAATCAGGGATTAAATTATTGGAGTTCAATCGTGTCTTCATATTTCATCAAAAAAGACCCAGACGTTGAATTGACATTAAAAAGCACCTACTCCAATCAATATACGGCTTCTGGCAAAGACGCACTCATTGACGGCCTGCGCGGTGGCAATGAATTCAGAACCGGCGACTACCAGGGGTATTACAATCAAGATGTCATGGGTATTATTGCATTCAAAGAAGCACGAACCATTCATAAAGTTGGGGTTTCTTTTATCCGTGACCACAAATCTTGGATTTTTGCACCGAGCAAAATTACGATAGAAGCAAGCTTGAACGGAATAGACTATTTTACAATTGCTCAAAAAGACTTACCGCAAGCCACACCTACCGATAAAAATCCATTTAAGGATGAAGTATTAATAGATATAGAAAATGATAAAGAACTGAAATATAAATATTTAAGATATTCAATTAGCAATCCAGGACTATTGCAAGCTTGGCACTTAGGAGCAGGCAACCCTACCTGGTTGTTTGTAGATGAGTTGCTTTATGAATAAATAGAATCCAAAACTAAACAATAGGTATTCTGCCTTTTAAAATGCAGTATTTGTGGTCTGTGGCTCCAAACTTTCGATAAAATGAGGCTATACTTTCTTGATTAGAGCCGATGAAATCTAATACCCGACATTCATCGACATACTTTTCAAGTACAGCATCAATCAAATAAACCAAAGCACCCGTTTTTTTACCGGTATCGTTGAGCGTCCCCTTCATGAAATACAAACTGGATTTCCATTTGAAGAACAAACCCACCGAAACCAGCTCTTCTTGATCAAAAGCACCGACACAAAACGCAGCATCCATTACTTTTGCTTTTATAAATAATTGCGCCATACGCAGCCAACTTTCCTTATTTAAACTACCTATATTTTCACCTTTTTGGGCCACAAAGAAAGTTTGGAAATCTTGATAAGTAATAGCTTTTAGTTTCAGGTCGGCTGCTTTTTTCAAGCTTCTTTTCACATTGGTAGAATAGCCACTTCGAATTTCATCAATACCCTCTTTCCAAGTCAATTTCTGAAATATACCAAAGTTTGAATTACTTATTGAGGGGTTATCTAGATTGATATGTAAAAATAATTTTTGACGAAGTGCACCAACAATTTCATCGGATTGGGGCGCTGAAAACACATGTAGGGCTCGGATAAATAAGGGTTGTAAATAGGCCTTTAGACCCCATTTATTTTTATAAGGAACCCTAAGAAGTATTTGCCCTTGCTCATTCACTACGTATTTCCATGTCGGATGTAAGCAATCTTGCACCCAAGCCTGTTCAAAAAAGCCAAGCTGATCGTTTGAAGCAACTTTTTGCTCGTATTGTCGTTTTAAGTCAGGACGTTCACTTTGTAGTTGCATTTGTCACTAAGTTAAGTAAAGCAAAAGAGCAAGCAAGATTTCGTGTAACATTTTTGTGTATTTTCGTTGAACGCAAAGACATTTTATTTATTTCAAAAAACCATGAAAAAATTCCTTCACATCGCCTTTGGTTTGTTAGTAAGCGCAAGTGCTTTTGCGCAGCAACCAGCCGCTACAAATTCTGAACCCAAAACACCTGAAGACCGCGCCAAATTTTTAACAGAAAAAATGGCTGCTGAATTACAACTCACCGATGCCCAAAAAGAACAGGTTTATATCGTGAATTTGGGAATTGCCCAAAAAAATGAAGGCATTCGAACAAGTAATTTCTCCGAAGATGAAAAGCGCAACATCGTTAAATCCAACCAAGAAGCGCGCATCGAAATGCTTAAGAACATTCTTACCGCGGCTCAGTTTGAAAAACTAAAAGCTGAAATGAAAGAACAGCGCACTGAAGGCGGAAGAGTTCACAACGAAAAACATTGATTAACTTTGATACATAAAAGGCTCCAAATGGAGCCTTTTTTATTGCGCGAAGGTTTTTAACTGTCAATATAATTTCCAAATCTTTAAGACTTAATAAACTTATAGGATTGCCGAACACCTGCTGCACTTTGAAGCTCAATCAAATAGAGCCCACGCGCCCAAGAACTTGCATCGAGTTGGTATTTCCCGGTATTGATTTGTTGGGTTTGCAGTGTTTGACCATTTATGTTGCGCACGGTGATTTGTACGTGCATTAATAGGAAGGAAAATAGGATGCGTTGCATAAAAATGGTTTTGTTTGAATTGGAATTAAGCCTTAATTGATTGTAAACTTTTATCTTTGAACTATGAAGTTACCCTTTTTAAGCCTATTAACCATTGGCTTGCTCTTTAATAGTTGCGCACAAACGCCTCAAATAAAGGAACGCAAGCAAGTAGTCGATCAAATTACAACCAAATTTGAATTACAAGATTTCCTCAAAGAAAACAAAGAGCTAGACGCAGCTGTAGATAAAGTCTTTGCCAGTCTAGACGACACCGCCATAGTTGCACAACTGATCATGCCAGCCGTTGGGCGCTTGGGGCAAGAAAAAGCAACCATTGACCAACACATCAAAAACCGCATTATCGGCGGTGTGCTCATGCTCAATGGAACCAAAGAAGGCTTTACCTCTTGGATCAAAGATTTTGAACAGCAAAATAAAAATTACGGCAACCTTCCTTTTTTGTATAGTGCAGATGCTGAACCCAGTTTGGTAAACCGGAAAATTACAGGCGCTACGCTTGTCAAAAAGGCCAATGAAATGAAATCCATTGATGAAGTGCGCACTTGTGCACAAACCATCTCCAAAGATCTCAACGACATCGGTATTAACTATAATTTTTCACCGGTTGTCGATATGTCGCCGAACGCAACAGTCGGCTTCAGAAGCTTTGGTGCGGTTCCGGCCAATATCATTCCATGGTCTGGGGCATTTATCGAGGAAACACAAAAACAAGGCATTATTGCCACTGCCAAACACTTTCCAGGACACGGGTTGGTCTCTGGAGACACCCATAAATCCTTACAAGTCATCGACGGAGAACTCAAAGAAATTCAAAACTACCCACCGCTCATTACACAAGGTGTGCTCTCCATAATGGTAGCGCATATTGCCGTGCAGAACAATGCCAAATACCAAACCAACGGGCTACCCGCTACCTGTTCAAAAACCATAGTAACTGACTTACTCAAAAATGAAATGGGCTTTAAAGGCTTAATTGTAACCGACGCAATGAACATGGGCGGCGTAGTTGCCGTTCCGGAGTGCGCATACAAAGCAGTTGCTGCTGGTTGCCATATCGTTCTAATGCCTGTTGACGCCAAGAAAGCACATGCCGAAATTTTGCAAAATTACCGCAAAGATGCTGCCTTTAAAGCACAAGTAGATGCCGCAGCCAAAAAAGTGATCAGAATGAAGATTGCCATGGGGCTTCTTCAAAAATCTTAAGCTTAAGCAAAGTAAAATTTGAGATTTTAAATCTTAATCAATGTATAAATCGATTAAGCCTTCAGGAGCTTTAATGTAGAGCTCCTTTTTTTTACGCTCTACTTTTTGGATGAGCCCTTCAAAAATAGGTACCAAAATTTCTGTGCCGTTAAAATCAAGTTGCAATAATGGATTTGCAGTCATGTCAATCACGTCTTGAACAACACCGATAGCTCCTTTATCCGTATCAAAGACCTTATAACCAATGATTTCATGGTCATAAAAAGAGCTTTGATCAAGTTCAGGAAGTATTTCTAGAGGTAAATACGCTTTTTTCTTGACCAAGCGCTGCGCGGCCTCCTCGGTTTCAATTCCCTCAAATTTAACGGCTGCAAAACCTTTATTTTTAAGCTTGAATCCTTTGATAAAAAATGGGGTGAGCTGGCCATTCATGTCGAGATAAAGGGCATCTAAACCCTGGTAGTCGGCCGGATGTGTAACGTCTAAAAACAACGAAACTTCACCTTTGAATCCGTGAAGTTTCGCGATAAGACCTAAATAATAGCAATCTTGAAGTTGCATATGCTTATTCAGCAGCAGGCTCTTCAGTTGCTTCTTCAGTAGCAGGAGCTTCTTCAGCAACCACTTCTTCAGTTACAGGAGCTTCTTCAGCAACCACTTCTTCAGTTGCAGGAGCTTCTTCAGCAACTACTTCTTCAGTTGCAGGAGCTTCTTCAGCGACTACCTCTTCAGTTGCAGGAGCTTCTTCAGCTACTACTTCTTCAGCGGCAGGAGCTTCCTCAGCAACTACCTCTTCTACTTCTGGAGTATTTTTGGCTAGTACTTCTGCAGCTTTTGCTGCGTTAGCGGCAATCTCGGCAGCAATGCGATCAGCTTTCGCTTTCTCTGCACCTTTTACTAAACCAGTAATTTTACCTTCGATTTTAGCTTCTTTGTCAGCTAACCATTGGTTAAAGCGCTCTTCTACTTGCTCTGCAGTTAATGCACCTTTTTTCACGCCGTTGAGCAAGTGATTTTTGTACAAAACTCCTTTGTAAGATAGAATAGCACGAGCAGTTTCGGACATTTCTGCTCCAGTCTGAACCCAAGCAAGTGTTGCATCAAAGTTGATGTCAATTACTGCAGGATTAGCCGTTGGATTGTATGTTCCGAGTTTTTCGATGAATTTACCATCGCGTTTTGCACGGCTATCAGCTGCTACCAAATGAAAAAATGGTTTGCCTTTTTTACCGTGTCTTTGTAGACGAATGCGTGTTGCCATTGTACTTTACAGTTTTGGGTACGAAACCCAGGTTTATAAATAAGTGAATTAAGGGTGCAAAGGTAATGATTTTATTTAAACGCAACAAGTACTTATTTCCCTTGTGCTTTAAAGACAATAATCACGGTGTAAAACATGATCTTAATATCGAGTGCGATACTTCTATTCTTCATGTAAATTAAATCGAATTTCATGCGTTGCAACATTTGCTCCACGTTTTCAGCATAGCCGAATTTGACTTGCCCCCATGAGGTTATTCCGGGTCGAACGCGCGTCAAGTGTATGTATTGGGGCTCCAAAACCACAATTTGGTCGATATAAAATTGACGCTCAGGTCTCGGCCCAACTAAAGACATCTGGCCCAGCAACACATTGAAAAATTGAGGGAACTCGTCGAGGCGTGTTTTACGCATGAATCTACCTATTGGCGTTATTCTAAGGTCTCCTTCGCTGGACAGCTGAGGGCCTGTCTTTTCGGAGTCTAGATACATTGTTCGGAATTTAATGATCTTAAAGTACCTGCCTCCGCGCCCTACCCTTTCTTGCAGAAAAAAGATGGGGCCTGGGGAAGAAATTTTGACCGCAAATGCCGAGAAGATATAAAATGGAATCAAGAAAATAATAGCTGTCAAGGAGAGTATGATATCCATCAAGCGCTTAATGGCCCGTTGCCAATAAGGCATAACATCAGGGTTAATTTCAATCAACAAGGCCCCATAAATATTGGTCATATCTACAGAGCCTGCTAAAATACTGTACATGTCGGGGAGTACACGAATGCTAATTTTACCGTTGTCTACACGTGCCATTATCGATTGTAAACGATTGTGGTCTGAACTTTCAATGGCAATAATCACCTCTTCCACTTGATGCACCTGCAAGGCCTGTTCTAGGATATCTAGTTTACCAATGTGAGTGAGCTGTGAAGAGAGCAAATTATCTCGGCCATTGACTTGTATAAAACCAACGAAATCGTTGATCATGTTGGGTGCAGCTAATAATTCTTGATAAATTTCTACTGCTTTTTCGTTTCCGCCTATAATCAAGGTCTTGAAGCCATGGCCCGCAGCCCGAATGTATTTGATGAGTAATGTCGTAAAGATGATTCGACCCAATGCGGTGATCGACAAATGAATAAAAAACAACCACAGGGTGAGTTGATAATAATTCTGATAGCTTCGTACTTTGTCGTCGAGTAATAAGGTGAAAAAAAGCACGATGGTACCAAAAAAAGAGGCCGCTAAGCTCAAATTGATGACTTTTAAACGAAATAGACGGCGAATTTCATGATAGGTCCCTTGAAAAATGTAAAACAGCAACCAAAAGAACGGCAAAAGGATAACCCCTAGCCAGAAATTTTGATCGGCATGAAAAGGTTTTTCTTCAATTTTAACCTGACGGATTAAAAAAAATAAACTCCATGAAGCACTTGCAGTGAGTAGATCAATGCAGACCAAAAATGCTATCCAAAAACGATCTTTCATCAAAAGTAGACGACCTTAATATTATCTATTAATAGGAAATTATTGGCTATGGCTGGGTTGTAAAAAGCTCTAAAGGCTTGAACGTAATTGGTGTTATTAGGGCCCGCTGTAATGACCTCGCTAAGGAGGATGTACATCTTTTTCCAACGCAAGGCTGTGAGTGGGCTTGGGTTCATTGTCACCATAGGGTTTTCATTGGTTCCATTGGAATTGACAAAAAGCAAATAATTGGTAAAAGGGACTGAATTGCAGTAATCAATTTCCAGCATGGCTTGCTTATTCTTTGGTATACTAAGCTGTTGATCTTGATTGGTATAGGCAACCCAAATAGAATCTTGGGTATTCAAAACGACCTTACCATAATAATTGCCATTGAACCACTTGAGCGTATCATTGGCAAGCGTTAGACTAGCTGAAGACGTGTTAGGGTCGTCGGTAAGCCGCACGTTAATATCTTCAAAATCTTCGATCCAAAAATTGACGTTGTCTTTATAATTTGTTTTTGGCGCAATTGTGAGTGTCTCGTTTTTTATGAATGTACCCGTTACATCAAACGCAACAAGGTGTTCGTTGCGCATTTTTGTAGCAGCCACACCGTTAACGCGGATCGTTGGATAAAGGCGAATACTCGCCAGACCTTCTTTTAAAATCGGAATTTTAAACGGTACTTCAAAAATACCTATGAGTTGCTCGTCTACGTATACCCAAGCATCGGTGATTTTGTGCGTGAGTTGCCCCTCTTCGCCATTCAGCGCTGGATTTGCTTCAAGCGTCCATTCAGTCACCTCTAGCCAGGCAGGATCGGGATTATTTTTAACGCAAGCACTGAGAAGAAGGCCTATAAATAATATGTAGCGATATGCCATAGAAATGAAACGATAAAAATGGGTTTTTATTGTTTTAATTGATCGATTTTATTGCAATGTATTGCTGGGCCAAGCTTTCGATTTCTAGTGCAAGTCGCAAGGCATTGACGCCTGCACTTACATCTACCTTAGGCTTATTTTTATCTATAATGCTTCTCGAAAAATCTAACCATTGCATCCGAAGCGCATTATGAGCTTCAATAGAAATGATGGTTTTCTCACCTAAGGTAGAAGTTTCTCGTAATTGATGACCGAGCAAATCCAGCGAATATTGAGTTTCTAATGCCTTTATCTCTATAGTCCTTTTTCTTTGCTCGGAAATTCTGGATGCAAAAAGCGTGGCAAGCCGACCGTCCGCAAAAGTAAGCTTGGCCAATACTTCATCAGGAAGTTCGCTTTGATCTTGTTTGGCCTCTACTTCAATCTGGGTGGGTGTGTCTTTAAAAACGGTCAAGAGCAGGTCAATATCGTGAATCATCAAGTCTAAAACTACAGAAACATCTGCTCCTCTTTGCTGAAAAGGAGCGGTACGCCAGGCCTCAAAATAATGAACTGCTTTTGCATTCAGACGAGGCATGAGTGCCGAGATTACTGGATTGAATCTTTCAACGTGGCCAACTTGTAATACGACCGGATGCAGTAGCAATAGTTTTTCTAGCTGTAGTGCATCAGAAAGCTGAGTACAAATTGGCTTTTCTATGAATACTGACTTTCCTAACGTTATGGCTTTGGCTGCTAAGGCGAAGTGAGCGGGCGTACTGGCTATAATACCGATAGCATCTGCTGCACCTAGTAAGGCTTCATAGGAAGAGAAGTGCTCAATAGTTGGATCAGTTTGATGAAGTATAGATTGTCTTTGCTTGTTGTGGTCATAGACCCCCACGACACTAAAATGTGCGGGTAAATCTTGCAACACCTTGAGGTGAATGCGGCCTAAATGACCAAAACCAACTAATCCGATGCGTATCATGATCTATCTAAAAAAAAAGCCATTAGTTATGAGAACTAATGGCCTTAAGCTGATATAGCATTCAATCTTATTTTTGAATCGTGTCGACAACCGCTTTGAAGGCCTCTGGATGGTTCATCGCTAAATCGGCAAGTACCTTGCGATTGAGTTCAATACCACTTTTGTGTACGGCCCCCATAAACTGAGAATAACTCATGCCGTGAAGACGAGCCCCAGCATTTATACGAGTAATCCAAAGTGAACGGTAATTTCTTTTCTTTTGTTTACGTCCGGAGTACGCATAAACTAAACCTTTTTCGATGGCGTTTTTTGCGACGGTCCAAACATTCTTGCGACGACCAAAGTAACCTTTGGCCAATTTCATCAAGTTTTTTCTGCGAGCTCTTGATGCTACGTGATTTACTGATCTTGGCATATTTTTAAATTTTTTGGTAAGGAGTGCTTCGTAGGAAGTCTTAGGAACTCAGTACCGGGTTCTACAATTTATTAACCTTTTAAGGGACTATTTCATGCACAATTGCAACTTGACATTTGAGAGGTCAGCATCGTGAACCAATCCGGCATGCGTAAGATTGCGCTTACGTTTTGTGGCCTTTTTGGTCAAGATGTGGCTCTTAAATGCATGCTTGCGCTTGATTTTGCCACTTCCAGTGATGGTGAATCTCTTCTTTGCACTGGATTTTGTTTTCATTTTAGGCATTTGACTTGCTTTTTTTGTTAAACTTCTATATCAGCTTCTTATTTCTTTTTCGGGTTGATCAAGAGGATCATTTTTTTACCTTCTAGCTTGGGTAATTGCTCTACCGCACCGAGGTCAGCGAGTTCTTGCGCAAATTTGAGAAGTAATATCTCGCCTCTGTCCTTGAACACGATGGTTCTTCCTTTAAAGAAAACATAGGCTTTTACCTTACTGCCTTCTTCGAGGAATTTTTTAGCATGGGCCAATTTGAAAGCGAAATCGTGGTCATCGGTATTGGGACCAAAACGGATTTCTTTCAAAATCACTTTGCTTTGTTTGGCTTTTAGTTCTTTTTGTTTACGCTTTTGGTTGTAAATAAACTTTTTGTAGTCTAGAATTTTACATACCGGCGGCGTTGCATTTGGAGAAATTTCCACAAGATCCATGTCTTGTTCTTCAGCAAGAGAAATCCCGTGGGCAACACTCATTACTTGTGGTTCTTCTCCTTCGATAACAAGACGTATCTCTGACGCATAAATCTTTTCATTGATGCGATGCTGAGCAGCCTCTTCTCTTTTTACAAATGGTTTTGAATTTCTTCTCATTCAGTAGTTAGTTCAACTTAAGCCAGTTCTGCGGAAATTAATTCCTGAATCAAGTCCGCAAATTTGTTCAGGTCCATGCTGCCGTGATCTGCGACGCCGCGTTGCCGAACTGAAATAGTATCGGACTCAGCTTCTTTTTCACCTACGATGAGCATGAAAGGTACTTTGTTGAGTTCTGCATCTCGGATTTTTTTACCGATTTTTTCGTTGCGATCGTCAATAAGTCCGCGAATATCGGAATTATTTAGGAATTCTGAAACTTTTTCTGCGTACTCGTTGTATTTATCGGAGATTGGCAAGACAATAAATTGCTCTGTAGACAACCAAAGTGGGAAGTCGCCAGCGCAGTGTTCGAGCAAAACAGCAACAAAACGCTCCATTGAACCAAAAGGTGCACGGTGAATCATGACCGGCCTATGCTTTTGGTTATCAGCACCAATGTATTCGAGTTCAAAGCGTTCAGGAAGATTGTAGTCTACTTGAATTGTACCCAACTGCCACTCTCGCCCTAGCGCATCTTGCACCATGAAGTCGAGTTTTGGGCCATAAAATGCGGCCTCTCCGTATTCGACTACTGTAGGTAATTCTTTTTCTGATGCAGCATCTATGATCGCTTGCTCTGCTTTTTGCCAATTTTCGTCTGAACCGATATACTTAGCGCGATTGTCTTTGTCTCGGAGTGAGATCTGTGCCTTGAAGTTTTCAAATTTCAAAGTCTTGAGCACATAAAGTACGATATCGATCACATTCTTGAACTCTTCTTTGACTTGTTCTTGCGTGCAGAAAATGTGTGCGTCGTCTTGGGTAAAGCTACGAACACGAGTTAGGCCGTGAAGCTCGCCAGATTGCTCATAGCGATAAACCGTTCCGAATTCGGCAAAACGAGTTGGTAAATCTTTGTAGGAGCGTGGTTTACTCTTGAAAATTTCGCAGTGATGCGGGCAGTTCATGGGTTTGAGATAGAACTCTTCGTTGGGATCTGGCGTTCTGATGGGCTGAAAAGAATCAGCTCCATATTTTTCGTAGTGCCCAGACGTTACATAAAGTTCTTTGTTTCCAATATGTGGCGTAATGACTTGCTGGTAACCTGCTTTTCGTTGCACTTTTTTAAGAAAATTCTCAAGGCGCTCACGCAAAGCCGCACCTTTTGGCAACCAAAGCGGCAAACCTTGCCCTACTTTCTGACTAAAAGTGAAAAGTTCGAGTTCTTTCCCTAGTTTGCGGTGATCGCGGCGCTTGGCTTCTTCGACACGCTCGAGGTATTCGTTAAGTTCGGCTTGCTTTGGAAAAGTAATGCCGTAAATACGGGTGAGTTGTTTGTTTTTTTCATCCCCACGCCAGTAAGCACCTGCAATTGCGGTAAGCTTAACGGCCTTGACAAAACCGGTGTCCGGGATGTGTGGGCCACGGCAGAGGTCTGTGAAGTTTCCTTGCGTGTAAAAAGTAATGCTGCCGTCTGGTAGATCGGCAAGGAGTTCTAGTTTGTAAGGATCTTGTTTTTCTTCGAAATAGGAGATGGCAGCAGCTTTGCTGATTTCTTGGCGAATAAAAGGATTCTTAAGCTTGGCGAGTTCTTTTATTTTTTGCTCGATTTTTTCGAGGTCTTTTTCGGAGATGCTGTACTCCATTAAATCGACATCGTAATAAAAACCATTTGCTACTGGAGGGCCAATTGCCAATTTTATTCCTGGATAGAAAAATTCTAATGCCTCGGCCATAAGGTGAGCAGAGGAGTGCCACATGGTGGACTTTCCTTCTTCGTCAGACCACGTGAGTAGTTGCAGCGTGCAATCTTGGGTCAAGGCGGTGCTGGCATCTTTGATTTGATCGTCGATGCGTGCTGCGAGCACGTTACGCGCAAGGCCTTCTGAAATAGATTGTGCCACCTGCATGGCTGTTGTTCCGGCGTCAAACGTACGAATGTTTCCATCCGGAAAAGTAATTTTAATGGACATAGTAAATAAAAATGAAGTGCAAAATTACAAAAAATGTAGCAGACTTCTGCTACTTATTGTGTTTGCTGAGCGCAACTTGGAGGTCGGCCTGAATGGCGCGAATTTGACTGCCTATGGCTGCGTTATCGAGCTGAACGTCTGGTAGTTCTTTTGAAATGTAAGATACAAAACGCCAAACTTCTAGCACCTCAGCAACAGGAACCTCATAGGGTGCATAAAGCGGATTGGTGGAACTCAGGCGCAACAATTGCTGCTCTTCTAGGAGGTTTTGAACATATTTAAAGACGATGCCGTCTTCTTTGGTAACGACAACGCATGGCGTATTGGAAGCCAAGCGCAACCAATCTTGCACAAACTCACCTACTACGTATGAACCGTGAACCACGGGCGGCATGGAGTCTCCGATGATGGGAAATGCGCGGTATTTACGGTCTTTGGAAAGAAACGGCAGACGCAAGGTGGGCAATTCTTGTAAGTAGCTTGGATCTGCATAACCAGCGGTGTAGCCGGCACTCACTTTTTCAGAAATTAATTCAATTTCTTCCTCGTTTTGCGCATTTACAATTGTGGTCAAAACGCGAAGGTTTTGGCCGCTTGCCTCGCCTTTCCATGCGCCTTGAAAAGCATCTAGCTCGGCATTAGTCAACTCTTGAAGAGACTTGGAAAGCAAAACTTCTAGAGGGATGTGCTCAATTTTGGAGAGCTGTAAGAGCAGTTCTAAACTGGGTTGAGCCACTTCATTTTCATAACCGCTGTAAGTGGAACGATTGAGCCCTAGCTCTTGAGCCATTTCTTCTTGAGATTTTCCTTTCTTTTTGCGTAAATACTTTAAATTTTGAGCAATATACATAGCGCTAAATATTTGCTCAAAGCTAAAAAATAATTATCAATATCTCATCATTTAATTGATTATTTTTTAATCAACTTAAAAATCTGGCTTATTGCGCTTCGAAACGATAAGAAATCCAGCCCGCAGCGGTGCCCTCTCCTGGACTAAAGCGCGAAAGTTTGGCGTATTTGAGTGCTTGTTCAACCATACAAGCGCTGGCATTTTTACTCTTAGCGGCAATATATTGAACTTCCGCAACCCTGCCCGCTGTATTCACCTCGATTTGCAAATAAACCAAACCACTTGAATTGAAACCGCAGGTATAACCGGGGTTTCTTACATGCCAAGTATTGCCCTCAAAAGCGCTGCGCTTATTGACACTGAAATCGACCATTACGGCACCAGCAAATTGATTAGGTTGCGCAGGACCTGTTGTTTTGGAATCAGTACTTTGGCCTTGCTGCTTAAGTTCTTGTATGCGTTTATTACTCTCTTGAACAATGCGTTGGCGGGCAGCCGCACCACCCGTCTGAGCAAAAACCTCAGCTTCATAATCGTGAGCTGTTTGCTCGGGAGTACCTTGACTTGCGCCTCCGGTTTGCGCAGACCAATTTTCATAAGATGATGGTCGTGTATCATTGGCGTCTCTGGCCAAACTACGCAATGCTCCACTTTGTTGAAGCTCCATTTCTTGCCTGATTTGTTCTTTTTCTTCTGGGCTGATCTCTTCAAGTGCTACCTCGTAAAGACCTTCATTTGAAAGCAATTGTTCTTTTTTAACGGTGGTTAGTTCGAGATAAACAAAAGACCCTACATACAAACTCAATACCACAATAAGGGCCTTGAGATAATGCTCAGACTGAAAAGATCTTGAATTCATGGTTGAAAGGTCATTATTTTTTGATCGGTTAAAAAATAATAAGCCAATCCTTTGGAGGAGGAAAGCTGCAATGTGCGCTCATCGAAAGGAATAATGCGTTGATAAGCACACTCGATAAGGAGTTGAGCATCTTTGTTGTAGAGGCCCAGGCCATTTTGATTTTCGACAAGAAGTAAATCGGACTCAAAGCTTTTAATTGCTTTAAATTCGGGCTGAAGAAGCACTTTTCCGAAGCTATCTACGAGGCCAACTCCCCTAGCGTCTTGAATTAAAAATCCAAAAGGAGGAAAAGCCACTATTTGATCATACTGAAAGGGCAAGGCCACTTTAGAGGAGGTAGAAACCAAACCCCATTTGCCATTTTGCTGCACGGGCCACAAACCCGCATAGACTGGCTGCGCTGCGTCGTAGCTATTCTTGACAACAATTCTACCTTTGGTGTCCAATAGTCCTAGTTTTGAGCCTTTTGAAAAAATAGCCACGTTCTCCTTTGTAAATGACGCTAATTCTGGTGCATTCAAAAACCATTCCAAATCATTAATTTCCAATCGTTTGCCTGTTGAATCAAAATAATGCAAATTTTTACCAATTTTCGCAAAGATATAGGTAGCTTGTACCGGGGAGATGATTTGCTCATACTTCGCAGGTAAAATATTTTTACCTCGTTTGTTGAGGCCTACCTTGCCATTTTTCTGTATCACTTCATATTTGGACACCACTTGAGGAAGCTCCGGCGTGTTTTGCCAGTTCATCGCAAGAAGGGTTTGCTGTAACTCTTCCCATTCGAGCGCTTTTTGCTGTAAAAACTGTCCTTGTCTACTCAGAAGATAAAATCCGCTACTGTCTTCGGCAATATAACCTTGCTCAGTAGCGGTGATATCAAGGAATTTAAAATCAACAATATTTTCGTTTTTCTTATTGATGAGGCCATACAAGCTATTTTTTGACACCACCGCCAAGCCCTCTACAAATGCACTGGCATCGTCGAATTGTGCGGCAATGACTTGTTGACCGCTTTGATCCGTGTATCCAAATTGGTCGTCTTGAAGGAAGGGATACATTTTTTTAAGGAGTAATTCGGCATCTTGGGCGAGGTCTTCCAAAAAGGGGTATGTCGGATAGTCTATTTTAAACTGCGCTAATTTTTCTGCACTGTAGGGCTTTAAATAGAACTGATGAATTTGTTTCCAGGCCTGAGGGGTGTAGGGTGAATTTGGGTAACTTTCAATAAACGCAGCGAACGCAGTTATGGACTCTTGTTGTGCATATATGGCATATAAACGCATCCAGGCTTGGGCTGTAAAAGGATTGTTTGGATTGGATACAATAAAACTCGCCAGGGCTAATTCGGAATTATTGCTGGTTTGTTCTTGATACCATAATTGATCGTACAGCGCTAAAGCAGCATCATATTGTATAGCATCGGGATACGAGGATATAAATACCTTAAGCGCAGCAGCTGTTTGCGCAGCCACGGCCTCTTCGTAAGCCAAACTGTCTCTAAAAAGAATAGCTTCTGTTGCCATATTTGTAAAAAGCTTACCAAAATTAGTAAGCCATTTTTCTGCTCGATTAATACTTGGCTGTACAAGCACCACTGCATACTCTTTTTGTGCCAACTCAAGGAGCAGTTCATGAATGGTGGAATCAGAGATTGGAATCCACTTTAAACGGGCATTTTTTTCTTCAATGGTTGCTTTTTTCCATGATTGGCTGCAGCTGTTGAGATAGTATAATGCACTATCCGGCTCATATGAAAATGCTTGGCTATAAAAAACAGACAACCCAAAAGCTGCGGCAATGCTGTCTTTTTTGAGATCTTTGTAGAAATAAGATTTTGCCAAGCCAAAGTTGGCTTGTGTCAACGCATTGAGGCCTTTTTGCGTATTTTTTTGTGCAAAAGAGTTGCTTGTTAAACCAATTAAAAATATGAAACTACAATATTTGATCATGATAGGAGTGCAGCCTTGAGTGCTGGGGGTACCATGCAAACAGGTATGGGTTCCATTTTATGGAGGTTCGCGTGGTGAAAGTTCTTGTATATCTTTAAAACTTCTTGTTGTCTTTCATTGAGTTGTGAGGGCTCACCGCTGAAGGTCATGGCCCATTCGAGCTCAGGGTACGATGCTCCAATTTGGTCTTCGTCTGAGCGGCCGTCTTCCCATAGGCCATCGGTTGGTGCAGCATTTTGAATAGACGCAACCACCTCGAGCGCTTTTGCTAAGGCAAAAACTTCGGTTTTCATGAGGTCGGCAATCGGGCTGATATCCACACCGCCATCGCCGTATTTGGTATAGAATCCGACACCGAAATCTTCTACTCTATTGCCTGTGCCCGCAACCAAACATTGATTGGCTTGTGCAACGGCATAGAGTGTAACCATACGCAAACGCGAACGTGAATTGGCCATGGCTAAGGGTTGAGAAATGGAGTCTAGGGGCAATGCTGCCTCGAGTGTTTCAAAGGTGTGTGTGAGGTCTATGGTTAAGGTACGCACATTTTGAAAACGTCTTTGTAGTTCTTTCATGTGTTCGTTGGCACGATCGAACTCTGCTTTGGTTTGCCTAATTGGCATGGTAATGCAAATGGTGGGTGCACCTGTCAGCGCACATAATGTGGAGCTTAGCGCAGAGTCAATACCCCCGGATATACCAATTACAAATCCTTTAGATTTAGCAGTTTGTAAATAAGTATGCAACCAACTGACGATATGATCCGCTACATCATGCATTAGAATAATAATGTTAATCTGAGCTGTGCTTGATTGAGCGTTGCCTGATTTCTAAAATAGTTCGGCATGTTTGCATCATCTAAGGTATACAAGGTGCTGTTTGCTTCTTTTCCCTTGACGTGTAAAGGCATAAAACCATAGTTGTAGCATAATTCGGCTACAAGACACGTAGAACCAGAAAAATTCCATTCAACGCCAGCGCTAATGCCTACGTTTGCATTGTAAAAAAACAAGTCTTTGGCAACGCTCATGCCAATATTTTCTTGAGCGGAGCCATCTACGCTTCCTGCAAAAGGAACAAGAAAGCCATTGTCATTGACTGTATTGGTGAGTAAAAAACGGTTTCTTAAACCAAAACGAAAAAGTCCACGGTAATCACCTATGAAATCTGTTCTGAAGGTCAAACCAATAGGCAAAGACAAATATAGCGGCTCGTATGTACGCTCCGTGAGGTTAAAAACTAGATCGGTAGACACCGTCGCATCCTGAGATTTGATTTGTTTATCTGTAAAACGATAAAATACGTCTTGATCAGTTACGTTATAATTAATCCTATCGATATCAAATTCAATACCGCCAGTGAGGGCGATATTCTGTGATTCTTTGGAGGATTTTGTGAAACTAACCCCAAAAGAAGAGGAAAAACCCGCTGAACTTGCAAGCAAATTTGTACCCATTTGTGGGAAATTAAGACCTACAGATCCGACAATGCCACCCTGAAGCTTTTTTTCAGAAACAACTTGTGCGAAAAAAGAAGTGCAATTTGCCACAATTAATGTGCAAAATAGAAGGTGTTGCAAACGTAGTGATTTCATGTTGCCTGATTAATGTTAATTTTGAACAAAAATAACAATATTCATGATACGTAAGTTCGGTTTCACCCTTCTCGTTTGCGGTCTTTTTGCTTGCCAACAAGATCCGTACAACGTAGATGTAGAAAGATCCCAACTTAAGATCACCTACCAAAACCTCGATTCCGCCTTTCGTTACGCACACGCCAACCAGCAACGCAAGCTCATCACCGAACTCCTCAAGTCAGATTTTGATCTTACTCAGTTTTGCTTTCCTTATGCCCTACAAGTTTCTACAAAAACGGATAGCTCCTTTTTAAGTGGCCTACAACGCACTTACGCACATCCGTTTAATAAACGCGTATTCCGAGCGCTAGACCACCGTACAAAATGGCGCTGCAAAACCTATGAACAAATAGCGCTAGCGCTCAAAAGACTGCACGTTTTGGCGCCCAAAATAGACCTGCCAAGTAACGTGTATTTTACCTATGCACAATTTGCAGCAAGCGCCTATGCCTCACCCAAAAATGTAGTGATCGGGCAAGAACGCTATCTTGGCCCTATACATCCGCTTATTGCACAGCTACCAACGCAACAATTTTACGACTGGATTAAAGAGGGCATGGCGCCTCAATACGCCACCTCAGATGCCTTGCTTGCTTGGCTTAGCACCAATACCCTGAAATCCACGGACGAGAATTTAGCCAGCGAAATGCTGCGTTGGGGCAAACTCATTGCTATACTCGAAATTATTAGTCCGGAAGTTAAACTCGAGCAGCACTTGCGCTATTCTCAAGCAGATTTAACATGGGCGCTCAATTCTGAACGCGGTTTTTGGGAATATCTTGTCGAACAACAACTCTTGTTCAAAACAGACCAAGAGCTCAACATGAATTTACTCAATGAAGGACCTTATACAATTGGTCTTCCACAAGAAAGCCCCGATCGAATGGGTCGTTTCCTCGGCTATCGAATTGTAAAGCAATATATCGAGGCCGAGCAACCGAGCATTTCCGCTTTGCTCCAAACGCCCTATCATCAAATACTCAAAAAATACGAAGTACCCCAATGAGCGACCAAATAGAAAAAACCTCACAAATCAGTATTCAAGTAGGCTTGAATCCCAATCAATTGCCAATACGCATGCTTTGGTCTGCGAGTGATGGGCAAATCAACAATGCTGAAACCGCTGCTTTTCTGCTTTCTATATGGGATCCCAAAGAAAAGAACACCATGAAAATTGATCTCTGGACCAAAGACATGACCATAGAAGAAATGAAACAGTTTTTTCACCAAACTTTACTCACTATGGCCGATACCTTTGAAAAAGCAACCGGAGAACACCTGATTGCCGAAGACCTCCGCGACTACTGCTATCATTTTGCGGACAAAATGAAAATTTTGCCAGAATAATGGAGCTCGTTTTAGCGAAGATGGAGACTCACTTTGAGGATCCCATACAATACTTTCTGCCCGCACCCAATTCCAAACTGGCTTTACAGCCTTTTCTCGGAAAAGAAATTCAATTTCAGTTCACAGGAATCATTTTTTGCAGCCTTTGTCAGAAAAAGATTGCCAAGACTTTTGGAGAGGGTTTTTGCTTTAGTTGTTTTTCAACGTCTGCAGCAGCTAGCCCTTGTATTTTGCGGCCCGAGCTTTGCCAAGCACATCTTGGCCTCGGTAGAGATCCGGTTTATGAAGAAAAAAACCATAATCAACCACATTTAGTTTATTTAGCTCAAACCGACCAAATTAAGGTCGGGATTACGCGCAAAACGCAAATGCCTACGCGTTGGATAGACCAAGGAGCAGCTGCAGCTATTGTGCTTGCCGAGGTTCCGAATCGCTACTTATCGGGCGTATTAGAGGTCGCGTTAAAATCTCAATTTTCGGACAAAACAAATTGGCAAAACATGCTCAAGAACAAAGCCTACGACGGCCCGGACCTTACTGACATCAAATGGGAACTTGAAGAAAGCCTACCCACAGACCTCACCCAATTTTGGACCGACGAAGAAGCTATTTGGAGTTTCAATTATCCCGTTATGAACTACCCTACTCAGGTGAAATCCTTAAATTTGGATCAAACACCGCTTATCAAAGGTACGCTTACTGGCATTAGAGGGCAATACTTATATATAGATGGCGCTTTTGTAATCAACATCAGAAGACACACCGGTTATCAAATCAAATGGGAAAACTAATCAGACAGCTTTTAGACGTATTTTATCCTTTGTTTGCTCGTTTTTTTGACAAACAAACTTACTACTATGCGGCCTGCGGTGGCGCCAATTTGGTTTCGAGCTGGGTATTTTTTTATTTGTTTTATCAGTTTTTATTTGAAAAACGAATCTTCAACATCCCTTTTGCGGCAAATACGTACGTAGTTTCTGCATACACCCTGAGTTCGATGCTCTGTTTTGTCATTGCATTTAGCATTGGTTTTTTGCTCAATAAATTTGTGGTGTTTACGGAGAGTCAATTAATGGGGCGCGTACAGCTGTTCAGATATGCAGTGAGCGCCGGGTTTTCTTGGTTGGGAAACTATTTGCTGCTCAAAATACTCATAGAGGGCCTGTATTTTTACCCTTCTATTGCAAATGTCTTTGCAAGTGCGTTTGTTGTGCTCCTTTCCTATTTTTTACAAAGAAAGTACTCGTTTAAGTAATTAATTACAAACAAGCGTATCTACCCAAGGTGAGTAAGCCACAAAGATACCTAAAGCACCGCCATCAATATTCGTCGGAATATTCGTCGGGACTGCAAACGGACTGCCTCCTGAGAAGATTTGATTGTATTTTTTTTCAAAATAGTTGTATTCTTTGAGACCCAGCTTGGACATCTTTACAACAATTGTGTCGCCCTGTTTAAAATAGCCCCTATAGTCATTATTTGAGGTGGTGTCTTGAAAGCTCATCGGGTTTTCATAGGCAAAGTCAAAAGTTAAACCATTGAAAAATTTGTCGTTAAAATAAGGGTTGAACGTTTTTGAAAACTGAAAATCTTGCAAATATTTGACCTCCCACAAATAGGCGTCGGCTGTATTGTTCGGGTCAGTTAGCTGCGCCCATGAAAAACCCCGATCTGTAAAATTGCCTTCTGGTTTCCAATACAATGAATCTAGTGCAACAGGATCTAAGATTTTAGAACTTGCCGCATATTGCTTTCCTTCATGCGCAATTTGTAGGGTATAGGTCTTACCGACCTCTCCGAGCATGTTCAAGGATACGTAGGCGCAAAGATGCAAGTTCACTAAAATCTCGGCAGGAATTCCAAAAATTCCGGCAGCTATTTGCTCAAACCCCGGTGGTAAATCATCTGTGCAAATTTTGGTGAGTGTATCGGTTTGTGTTCCATCTGACAACACCACAATAGCGTCGTCGACAAAGCTATTTAGGTACGAATCAAAATTCGTACTCGAGTACACATTTGCACTTTTGGACAACAAAACAATAGCGGGCTGCCCTGTTTCAATGCGGCCATCGACCACTAGTTGTTCTTGATAGCCTGGGATGTCTATTTGCACCTCCTTGGTACAACTCCACAAAAGCGCAATCAAAAAGAAAAAAGTACTGTATTTTAAAATTCGAAGTTCCATGTAACACTCGGGATTATTGGGAATAAAGAGACTTGTTTGATACTTAAAGAAAAATTACCACTCATGAAATCGCCATTATTGTCAACGTACAAGAAAAACGGATTGAGTCGGTTGTAGACATTGTAAATAGAAAAAGACCAATTGCTACGGTACGCTTTTTTTACTTGTATGTCTTGACCTGTGGCGGGGTCTGTTTTGGTTTTGTACGCTTTTCCGTAACGCGTTGCACTGAGGTCTAGCCTATGATAAGGAGCCATGCGCGTAGAGTTGCGCGGACCATACTGAAACAATAAATTTTGATCTTGCACATACCAACTCGCAGGCAGCGTAAGCGTATTGCCAGTAGCGTAAATAAAGCTAGCGCTGAAAGTCCAGGTATCGTTCAATTTATACATGCCGACTAAATTGAAGTCGTGACGACGGTCGTATTTAGCCGGGTAGCTATTTCCTTCGTTAATATCGGGAAAACGGCGCTCTGTTTTGGCCCAAGTATAACCTATCCAGCCTGTAAATGCACCCTCTGCTTTTTTCAAAAAGAATTCAGCTCCGTAAGCCCAACCATCTCCATAGACCAATAAATTGTCCGTGTTGTCATTTACGTTATCGCCAGGCAGGGCTCCTTCTTGGAATTCAATTAGGTTTTTCATGCCTTTGTAATAAACCTCTACAGATGCCTCATAGCGATCTTTGTCAAAATTTCGAAAATAACCTAATGAGGTTTGAAATCCCTGTTCTGGCTTGGCTTTGTCGGTGGACGGGAACCAAATATCGGTTGGTAAAGACACTGCGCTGAGGGTAACTAAGTGCACGTATTGGTAATTGTAGGCATAGCCTCCTTTGATTGAGCTGTTGTCGGGTAGTAAATAGCGAAATGATAGGCGCGGTTCTAAACCTTGATAAAAAGCAATGATATCGCCGCGGTCATAGGAAACAACACTGTCTAAGGTAGAAATACCATCGCCTTTAATGTAGCGATCAAATGGCCCGACGTGCGTAAAGGTGCTGTAGCGCAAGCCAACATTGATACGTAAAGCTTCGTTTACATCAAATTCATCTAGCGCATAAACAGCGGTTTCATGAGAGTACAAATGCTGCACAACGCCTGTATTGAAAACAATGGTGTCGTTTTGTGCGGATAAACTCGTTGGCGTAAAGTCGTGATAGATATAGGCAGCACCCCATTTGATGCGGTGTTTGGGACTCGGAAAATAAGAGAAGTCGACCTTTGCCGTGTAGTCTCGTATGCCAGAAGTTAGGGCAATGCGAAATTCGTCTTGGGTAGAGGCAAATTCAAAATCGTAGTCCGATACGGAAAGTGTGGTATTCAAAAATAATTTGCTCGTAAACAAGTGATTCCAGCGCAGCGCAGCAATACCGTTTCCCCATGGCATTTCGACCTGAAAGCCCCCGTTTTTATCTTTAAATGAAAATATGTCTTTGCCATAATAAGCACTCAAATAGATGCGGTCTTTGTCGGTGAGTTTATAATTGAGTTTGGCATTGAGGTCGTAAAAGAAGTATCCCGACCCGGCGAAGGGAGAGGTGTCGGAGAGCGCGGCCTTGACTAGAAGATCAATGTAAGTTCTGCGCGCAGAAACAACAAATGAGCCTCGGTCTTTTTTGAGCGGACCTTCAATAGTAAGCCTTGAAGAAATAGCACCGATACCGCCTTTTACCTTGAACTTTTTGAGATTGCCTTCATTCATGTTGACCTCGAGTACGGAAGACAGTCTACCGCCGTAATTGGCTGGCATACCACCTTTAATGAGGTTGACACTATTTATGGCGTCGGCATTAAATACAGAGAAAAAACCAAACAAATGCGCTGCGTTGTAAACCACACCTTCATCGAGCAACACCAAGTTTTGATCTGGGCCTCCACCGCGTACATAAAACCCTTGCCCACCCTCAGAAACGGAGGATACTCCTGGTAGCAACTGTAGTGTCTTGACAACATCTACCTCGCCCATGAAAGCTGGTAAGGTCTTGACTTGGTCCATTTTGAGTTCCATTTGACCCAATTTAGCAGAGTTTACGTTGTCGGAGCGCTTGCCAGTTACACGAATATCTTTCACCTCTTGAACGGCCATTTCGAGTTCGAGGCTGATGGTTTGATTGACTTTAAGGTCAATGGTTTTATCGACGGTTATAAAGCCGTCGCAGCGGTACTCGATTTGGTAAATACCTATTGGAAGGGTAAGGCTGTAAAAACCGTAATTATTAACAACTGTGCCTGTTTTGAGCTCTTTGACAAAAATACGTGCAATACCTAAGGCCTCTCCGCTACGTGCATCGGTAATGTAACCACTAACAGTAGCTTTTTTTTGTGCGACAACAAGAAACGACAAGGAAATTAAAAGTAAGGAGAGGAGCGTTTTCATAAATAAAATTGTAGCTATGACGTCAATTCGCCGCAAAGGTAACACGTTTATAACAAGAATGTGTATGAGAAGGTTCTCGAGCAACCAAAAATGCGTTTAAATCAGCTTTTTTGCGCATTGAATCCTTCGGATGTTTGTAAATTTGATAAATGGAAAGCACTTGTTTTTTATGGAATCACCAACAACATGGCCAAGTTATTGGCGTTGGCAGCAGCCACGAATTGAAGTTACGTCCAAATTTTGACCACACCCTAATTCAAGATTTCTTCACGCTGCACAAAGGCAAATATATTTTTGGTTATCTTTCTTACGACCTCAAAAACGAATTTGAAAATTTAAGCTCAAATCACCAAGACCATCTTGACTTTCCGTTGCTTCATTTTTGGGTACCAGACAGCTTATTTCAAGTCAAAGAAAAACCCTATTTGCTCTGGGGAAGCACCAATGAAACGTACTGGCACAAGGCAGAAGGATTTCTGTCCTCTTTTTTAAGTAAAGACGCAACGCTGAACATACCTTTTGAAGCCCGAACCGAGCAGTCAAGATATACCCAGCAATTTGACCAACTCAAAAATGCGTTGCAGAGAGGAGACATCTATGAAGTAAATTACTGTCAAGAATTTTATGTTGAACAATGTTCAATTGAGCGGCCTCTTGCGCTTTTTGGCCGGCTAAATGAGCTCACCAAAGCCCCCCATGCGGCCTACTTTCAGACTGATACGCATTACGTACTTTGTGCAAGCCCCGAAAGATTCATTCAAAAAAAGGCTAGTTTACTACGTTCTGAACCCATCAAAGGAACGGCACCTAGATCCAAAGACCAAAAACAAGATGCGCAATTTGCAGAAGCGCTGCAAAACAATCCTAAAGAACGTGCTGAAAACATCATGATTGTCGACTTGGTGCGCAATGACCTCTCTCAAATTGCCACTAAAAACAGTGTACAAGTCGAGGAACTCTGCCAAATTTACAGCTTTGAAACCGTTCATCAAATGATTTCTAAAGTCAGTTGTGAACTCGATGAATCGGTAGGTTTCTACGAGATTTTGAAGGCATGTTTTCCGATGGGAAGCATGACCGGCGCACCTAAAATTGCCGCCATGCAGCAAATCGAAGCGCACGAAGATTTTAAGCGAGGGCTGTATTCCGGAAGCATCGGACTCATTGACCCCGACGGAGATTTCGATTTCAATGTCGTGATCAGAAGCTTACTCTATAACCGAAAAACACAATATTTATCTTGTGCTGCAGGCAGTGCAATTACGATTGGCGCCAATGCTGAAGCCGAATTTCAAGAGTGTTTATTAAAGGCAGAAAAACTGATCCATGGCCTCAGCTAAATCAATGTTATTAGCGCAAACGCTGAGTGATTTACGTCAGTTTTTTAAGGCGAACAAGGCGAACACCTATTTACTTGCCGTTAGTGGCGGCTTAGATTCTATGTTATTGTGCCACTTGCTACTCGAACTCCAACTCCCCTTTCAAATTTTACATGTCAATTATGGTTTGAGGGGTGCAGAAAGTAATGCCGACCAAGCATTTGTTGCAGCTTATTGTCAAAAACACCAAATCAAACTAGAGGTACTTAAAGTAAGCTTAAAAGAACAACTAACGAGCAACAAATTAAACCTGCAGGCCGAAGCCAGGAAAGTTCGTTATGATTTTTTCCAGAAAATTCAAAATGAGAACCCCAAAAGCCTGATTTGCACGGCCCACCATGCAGATGACCAAATAGAAACTTTTTGGCTGCAGTTGGCCCGAGATGCCGGAATAAAAGGCCTAGCAGGTATGGCCCGAGCAGATAGACATGTGTTACGGCCGCTTTTGAATATAAATCGAGACGACATTTTAGCCTTAGCCAAAGAACTGAAGGTAAGTTGGCGCGAAGACAGCAGCAATACCTCACTCAAATACCGTAGAAACCTATGGCGCCATCAGCTTCTACCCTTTTTGAACGCTAGAATGCCAAAGTTAAATGGAGCGGTCGAACTGCTACAAAAGACGTTTGCACAAGAAATGATAGCGCAAGAAAAGACCCTGTATAAGGCTATTGAACACTTTGGCTTAAATAAAAGTATAGGTTTGGTTGAATTATCTCAACTATCTGCATATCAATACTTAGAACTTTTTAAAAGCGCTGGTATTCCAACCCATTCAATCAAAAGAATCAGTGATTTATTTAAAGCTGAAAATGGAAAATATATCTCGTGGAAAAATCAAAGTACGCATAGCAAAAGCTATTTGGTGAGGCAGCAGCAGCACCTTACCCTTTTTAACGAAACACCTATCGAATGGTCTTACCATTTGAATTCGTCTTCTTTTGATGTTCCTAGTCTAGCAATTCCCGATCTTATTGATCTCCATCAGGTCAAAGGCGAACCTTTCTTTAGAACAGTCCAAAATGCAGACCGTATTCGTATAATTGGCATGAAAGGCTCCAAAAAAGTATTGCGCGTACTCAAAGAGGCAGGAATACCTGCCCCATTAAGAACACAACAAATGCTTCTCTGTGACCAAGAAAAGGTATTGGCGATTCCGCAACTCAAGCTAAATGCAGCTATTCTAGCAACCACGAACACCACCAATTTTGCCCAGCTTTTCTTTTCAAAAAAGCCTTAATTTTGAACATGAACTCTTTGCCGCTAGATTTTATCAAACGCATCCAGGCTGATACATTTGTTCCGGATACACTGCTAGCTGCACTAGAGCAACCCGCTCCTACTTCGGTGCGCTTACACCCTGAAAGAAACGCAACTTTTGACAACGGCAGTCCTGTGCCATGGAACGCAAATGGGCGATATCTCGACAAAAGGCCAGCTTTTACCTATGATCCGCTTTTTCATGCGGGCGCTTATTACCCTCAAGAAGCAGGGTCCATGTATTTGATACAAGTATTACAAACACTTGAACTACCTCAAAACCCAGTAATTCTTGACCTCAGCGCCGCTCCCGGCGGAAAAAGCACACTTATTGCTGGTTTTTTGGAGCACCGAGGGGTACTCATTGCCAATGAAATTAACCGATCTAGGGCATATATTCTCAGTGAAAACCTCAGTAAATGGGGCTATTCAAATGTATTTGTTTCCAACCACAAGCCTTCGGAACTCAGTGCACTAAATGGGCAATTAGATGTTTTGGTGATTGATGCGCCTTGTTCAGGAGAAGGTATGTTTCGCAAAGATCATCAGGCCAGAGCAGAATGGAATACAGCAAATGCCCGTACCTGCGCCGAACGACAAACCAATATCCTAAACGAAGTATGGCCGCTACTCAAAGAAGGCGCCTACTTGATTTACTCGACCTGCACATTTAATCCCGAGGAAAACGAGCAGCAACTGCAAAAATTAATCAAAGAAGGCCTTGCAGCCAAGGTTACACTCCCCTTGTTCGACGGCATGAAACCCGACCGCAGCCAAATTGGCTATTATTTTTTTCCAGATCAAATCAAAACCGAAGGCTTTTACATTGCTGCGCTGCAAAAAACAGAAACCACCTCCGGCAAATCAAAACCAATAAAAATCCAACTTCAAAAGGGACTACCTCCAGATTTAGAAAAGCAAATAACCTACCCTTCTGAAATTGAATTTTGGCAAGAAAACGACCAAGTATTTGCCACTACCGTATTTGCACTCGACTTTTTCCATCGAATTAAAAATTTCAAATTTTTAAAAACTGGGGTTCACCTTGCAACTGCGAACAAAAAAACATGGACACCTGGCTACGATATGGTTTATTCCCTGCAACTCCACTGGGAACTTCCGCTCAAACACGTCGACCTTAAAGAAGCGCTACAAATTTTGCATGGCGAAAGCCACCAATGGCTTGCAGAAGCTGGATTCTATTTTGTCGTCTACAATGGTCAAAAAATAGCGCTTATCAAGCAAATAGGTCAGCGTTTCAATAACATGCATCCCAACGAATGGCGCATCAGGCACCTCCCAAAATAAACCCAATGGAACTTCAAGAAGCCTATCAAAAACTTTACAAGTATACGAGCTCTCGCATTCCGCTCAAAGATGCAGACTTTGAGCTTATCAAAAAGCACTACCACCTCAGAAAGGTGAATAAAAAAGACTTTTTCTTGAAAGAAGGATCCAGAAATTTCCAACAAGGATTTGTAGTAGCCGGTTACAAAGACACCCACGCATCGAACAACTGGTAGCCCAGCATCAAATAGCGTCTTATCTTGGCATATTACCAGAGTCTTTAAGTAGAATGAAAAAAAAGCTCCTCTCGACAAAGTAGGCTGCCTTAACATTGCAAATTGTCGGCATTCATTGTATATTCGCCACTCAATATTTTAATCATGACACAATTCAAACGTATTACGCTCGCCCTGTTTTTATTTGTAGGGATTTTTGTTCGTGCCGATGAAGGCATGTGGTTCTTGATGTTTATCGATCGTCTCAACCACCGCGACATGCAAAAAATGGGTCTTCAATTGACGGCCGAAGAAATTTACAGCATTAATCATTCGTCTTTGAAAGATGCTGTAGTGCAATTCAATGGCGGCTGCACAGCCGAACTTATTTCCAAAGATGGTTTGCTCTTGACCAACCACCACTGTGGCTACGACGCGATTGCAGAACTCTCTACCCCTGAAAAAGATTACCTCACCAATGGCTATTGGGCTGCAGACCGCAGTCAAGAACTCAAGCCGAAATCACTTTATGTGCGCTTCTTTGTCCGTATGGACGACTGCACCAAGCGCATCTTGGCCAAGGTTACCAATAATATGACCGAAGCTGAGCGCGATAAAATCATCCGCGAGGAGATTGCGCTTATCGAAAAAGAAAACAGCGAAGGCGGTAAGTACGTGGTAAATGTGCGTTCTTTTTTTCAAGGAAATGAATTCTATTTTTTCGTTTATCAGGATTATAAAGACGTTCGTTTGGTTGGAACCCCACCTAATAGCATTGGAAAGTTCGGCGGCGACACCGACAACTGGGAATGGCCTCGGCACACCGGTGACTTCTCTATGTTTAGGGTTTACGCTGATCCCAATGGCGACCCAGCTGACTTCAGTACCGCCAATGTTCCATTACACCCAAAACACCACCTTCCTATTAACCTAAACGGTGTAAAAGAAGGTGATTTTGCCATGATAATGGGCTACCCGGGTCGCACCAACCGCTGGTTGCCGGCTGGTGGCATTGATCAAAACGTCAAATACGCCTATCCTGCATGGGTAGAAGCCTCCAAAACGGCAATGGATGCCATTAAAGTATACATGGACAAAGATGCCGGGGTTCGTTTGAACTACGCTTCTAAATATGCGCGTATTGCCAACTACTGGAAAAACCGTCAAGGCATGATCGACGCGCTTACGAAGTTTCAAACTGCCGCGTCTAAAGCAATAAATGAAACCAAATTTGATGCCTGGGCCAACCTCCCCAAAAATAAAGCCACCTACGGTAATGTAGTCAAAAATATCAACGTTTACTACACCGCCACTAATGACAAAGCACGTCACGATAACTACCTACAAATCTTATTTAGAGGGTCTGAATACGCCGCTATCTCAAGAGGTTTAGGTGCACAATTAATGGCCTATTCAAAAGCAAATGCAACTGATAGAACTCAAATGAAAATGGAGCTGAAAGCGGCTATCGATGAGTTTTTTGCCAATAGTTATGCACCTGCTGAAATCGACATACTCATCAGTGGGTTAAATCTGTATGCGGCCAAAGCCAATTATGAACTCGAACCCGGAATTGAGGCAATGTACGCCGACGGCTCTGTAGAGACAGAAATCCGTGCCATGTTCGCGGTTTCTTTATTTGCTGCAAAAAACAGACTCTATGCTTTTTTAGAAATTCCGAATGCCGGCATGATCGAAAACGATCCGTTCTTTGCACTTTCAACGAACATCATCAAGCATTTGAGCAAGCGCTCAGACGAACTTATTCGTTTAACAGACGAATACAATAAAGCCTACCGCTTATTAGTTGCTGGACTTCGGGAGTCTGGCCTGAGCACAATCATTTACCCCGATGCAAACAGCACTTTGCGTTTGACCTACGGGAAAGTCAGTGCCTTGCCGGCAAACAAGCGCAACGATGCTAAAATCAATAACTACACAACGCTTCAAGGCGCAATCAACAAATACAAGCCTCAGGACGAGGAATTTGATTTGCCACAGCGTCTCATTGAACTCAATAAAAACAAAGACTTTGGCCGCTATGCTGACAAAGCTGGTTACATGCCTGTCAACTTCCTTACCAATAACGATATTACAGGAGGAAACTCTGGCTCGCCCGTATTAAACGGAAAAGGAGAGCTCATTGGTTTGGCATTTGATGGTAACATTGAAGCCATGGCCGGAGACGTCATCTTCGACAACAAATTGCAAAAAACCATCAACGTTGACATCCGCTACGTTTTGTTTATCATTGACAAATACGCTGGTGCCAAACACATTGTGGACGAAATGACAATCGTTCAGTAAGCTATTTTCAAGTTGGTGCTTCCAACTAACTTGTAAATGAAAAGGCCTCTTCGGAGGCCTTTTTTATTGATGATATATCGCAAGGGCAGCTTGTAAATCGGCATAAACAAGCTTTTGGTCAAAAATACAAGAGCCAATTGCTGTCAGTAGACAGCTGCGCACCTCTCCGTTGTCATTCTTTTTATCGTGTTGCATGAGTGCCCAAAGTCCCTCAATGTCATTGGGGATTTGAAGCGTATATAAACTTTTGATCCGTGTTTCAATGGATAGAAATTCTGCTTGAGTTAAGGAAGATTGCCCAACAGATAATTTACTTTCCAACAAGAGACCAATTGCCACAGCATGTCCGTGAGCAAGCGGCGTATCTGTATTTAAATAATAAGATTCAAGCGCATGACCAATGGTGTGTCCAAAATTTAGGATTTTGCGTAAACCATTTTCTGAAGGGTCTTTAGCCACAATTTCAGCTTTAATTTGAACGCCTTGTTGTATGGTTTCAAAGCGGAGTTCTTTTTGTATATCTTGAATTTTAGAGAGGTCTTGCCATAACTGAACATCTGAAATAAGGGCGTTCTTGAGTAGTTCAGCAAAACCGTTGGCCCACTCTTCACTTGGTAAGGTTTGCAAAAAACCGGTATCGATGTAGGTAGCCTGTGCCGCAGCGAAAGTTCCAATTTGATTTTTTAAACCTTCAAAATCGATTCCGGTTTTGCCCCCAACTGCTGCATCTACCATTGCCAATAAACTCGTTGGGATATTGATAAACGCCAGGCCTCGTTTGTAAACCGAAGCTACAAAACCGCCGAGATCGGTGACCATGCCACCTCCGAGGTTAATGAGTAGGTCTTGACGACCAAAGCCAGCTTCAGTTAAGGTTTCCCAAACTTGAAAACAAACTTCGAGCACCTTGTTTTCTTCGCCAGCTGGCAGCATAATTACCTCAGCTTCGGCTAGCGCATCAAAGCCGGTAATCAGAAATTCGAGACAGTGGTTGTGGGTATTCTCATCGACAAGGATGGCTATTTTTCTATTGGTAAATCTAGAAAGTTGGGTTTCAAAAGAGGTGTCGAGAAGTGGTCCCCATTCAATTGGACTCAGCTGTTCTGAAAAAGAAGCCGTTTGCATAGTCCAAATTTACGAAAAGAGCTTAATTTTGAGGCATGATTTCTTTCGACAACACCGAAATTGCCTTTCGCTCTAAAAACAAGCAAGATCTTCAGCGTGCGTATCTCTTATTTAAGATCATTGGAACACCTGTTTTTGTTAAAATTGGTAAAATACTTACCCCACTTGCACTCCAATTGCGCTTGCCAATCAAAGGACTGATCAAAAAAACAATCTTCAAACAATTTTGCGGCGGAGAAACCATTCAAGATTGTGACCCCGCCATTTCAAGCCTAGATGCATTCGGCATCGGGACGATCTTAGATTATTCTGTAGAAGGAAAAACAAAAGATGAAGACTTCGAGCAAACGACCCAAATTATCATTCAGACCATTGAAAAGTCTGCAAGAGATGCGCGTATTCCATTTGCGGTTTTTAAAGTCACCGGCATCGGACAACACCACCTGCTAGAACGCGTTTCGGAACAAATCAGGGCCACCAGAAAAGAAGTGGTCTTTAAGCCATTCACCAGCCAACAAAATGAACAAATCCAAGCTATTATTGAACGCATAGATCGCATTTGCGCGGCTGCTGCCCAATACCAAACACGTGTTTTTATCGATGCTGAAGAGACCTGGATACAAACCGCTATAGACCAATGGGCATTTGACATGATGCTTAAGTACAACACCTCTCGTTGCATTGTTTACAATACCATTCAGATGTATCGCCACGACCGACTAGCCTATCTAAAAGCAGAATTCGAACGCGCTAAAAAAGCGGGCATACAATATGGCGTCAAATTGGTGCGGGGCGCCTACATGGAAAAAGAACGTGCCAGAGCCCAAGAGTTTGGCTACCCCTCTCCTATTCAACCCGACAAAGCAAGCACTGACCAAGATTACGATACCGCCCTCGATTTTTTAGTGGCCAACAAAGCTATTTTTTCTGTCTGTGCGGGCACCCACAATGAAAAAAGCTCGATGTACCTCGCCACCCTGCTTCATCAAGAACAAATTGATCCGAAAGACCCCAAATTTTACTTTGCACAACTTCTGGGGATGTCTGATCATATTTCCTACAATTTATCAGACGCTGGATATCAGGTGGCTAAATACGTGCCTTTTGGGCCGGTCCATGAAGTGCTACCTTACTTGCTTAGACGGGCAGACGAAAACACCTCTGTGGCAGGCCAAACGAGTCGTGAGCTCGGGCTCATCATTAAAGAAAAAGCCAGAAGAAAGGCTTAGCGCTTGACAATCGGATAAGCGCTGCCGTTTACACGAACGTAGTAAATACCTTGTGGCCAATTGCTAAAATCTATCGTTTGGGAGCTTATCATGGTTTCTCGAAACAATAAATTACCCATAAGGTCATTGATTTCAATAAGTTGAGCTGCAGAACCCTCCCAATTGACGTGTAAAATAGACGCAACAGGATTCGGGAACATTAAAACCTGACTTCCTTCAAACACATCTGTAAGGCCGACGAGTTGCTGGGTTGTAAAGACAGTGTCGGTCTGGACATAGGCAGATCCATCGCCGTTTATCTTGATGACAAAAACATTGCTTCCGCCGTTGAGCTGATTCTGACCATCCACAATAACTGAATTCATACCCGTGGCAACAAATCCACCATCTAAAGTTGGGCGGATGTTGCCGATGTAGTCATAACCCTGATTGAGTATTGTAGTTGAGGGTATCCCTGACATCCAATAGCCGTAATATGCATCGCCGTAACCGAAATAGAGATCATAAGGCTCTTGGTAAGTATTGTTATTCAACACTTGAATGCCTAAAATAGTGAGGTCTTGCTGCGGCAGGTATGTAAATTGCTGGATGATCTCCTTGGCATCCAAGCCATCTACAGGTGCAACTTGGGTCAAAACAACACCATCTAAACCAATAGATCCGCTGAATTTATCGTAATCTGAGTTGTTGTTTAAACGGTATCCGGCAAATTGAATGCCGTATAAGTTGGGCGTAAGATCCAAAACAGAGAATGCTCCAGTTAAATGCCCCAAGGTATCAAACCACTCCACTACCCCCTGATCGTTAATTTTCAGGACGAAACCTTTAGCTGCGCTTGAATCAGCAACATACCATTCCCCGCCTACTGCATAGGTGGTGTCCGAGATGCGAATAATGCTATTGGCGCGGTCCGGGCCGGCTGTACCTATCGTTTTAGTCCAGAGGGTATCGCCATTTTTATCGATACGCAAGAGCAAAACATCGGCTTCTGCGCCTAATATAGCCTGCCTTTCACCGACGAGTACAAAGCCGGTGTCTATGGTTTGAACACCGTCGTGAATGCGATCCCAGGCTGGGTTTTGATACGTTTTGATCCATTGCTGATTACCCGAAAGGTCTGTAAAAATCAGCATTGGGTCATAGTTGCCGCCACTCCATGAATTCGACATGCCCGCAAGGTAATAGCCCATACCTGGCCTGTAAAAAACGCGTTTGATTTCTTCGGTTTCTTGCGCGCCGTAGGCCTGGCTCCAAACATATGCACCTAAAGAGTCTATTTTCATGAGAAAGCCCTGTGCGTTCTGCTCAAAACTTCCACTACTACCCGCTATTAAATAACTGGAATCAGGCAAAGCCAATACGTCCTCGCCTTTATCAAAACCTGTTCCTGAATACAATTTGTAAAAGCGCGATTGCGCACTTGCTATTTGTACGAATAATAAAAAGCTAAGGACACTTAGAAATCGCATCGGAACTGAAGATAAAGTGAGGCACCATTTTGAAGTGCAATGTTATCGGAACGCAAAAGCAACTGCGAACGCTTGAAACGAATAGCTGAATAGGCTTGGGCGCGCAGCCCTCCAAAGCCACCATAGGCCATGCCTACACCCGTTTGCCATGCTTTTTTCACTTTGAAGTGCGCGCCAGCATAAACGAATGGAATATAGGTTTGACGCAGTATAAACTGTGCACCATAGTAGGCCTCAATACGATTTGGACGCTCCCAATCACATACTTTAGCTAATTGGATTTGCGCTGGCAAAAAAATCCATTTTTGGGCGCTGTTTTTCTCATAACCTAAAGAATCTAAAAACCCAGTTGCAAGCTCATCTAAACTTGTTTGCTGCCATGCTGCCAAAGAATACCCGGCGTATTGCAAGGCTCCGTCTAGGCTGTACTCAGTTGTTTGTTTGGCTCTGGCTATTCCGAAATTCTGGACAAGCAGTTGAAATTGCTGCGGTGCTTCATCGTATTCAGCAGAACCAAAACGGTAGTCGAGGTCAAGGGCAAGACCGTAAGCCATTGTATTGCTTGCATTGATCTGCGCTTGACCATTTAAAGCTAAATCAATTTGTGCTGTGCTGGCATTTTGATACCATGTTGCAGCGTTCATAAAAGCACTCAAGTGATTTTGCACCCCCACAAAATGCACTAAAAAGGATGATTGGGTGAGGTGATTGACCAAACCAAAACCAATTTTGGTAAAAGTGGTGGCTTCCACCTTTAAGCCGCTCAGGTCTAGGGTATCGCTCAGGTAAGGTAAACCACCCTGAAAAACCAAGCCAAAAAGATCTTTTGAAAATTGAATACCTCCGTACTGATGAACGCCAGCACCCATGACCAAACGATAACTAGAACCCCATTTATCGGTATCTTTTGAAAGCAACCAAGGCGTTTGCCATTGGGCGTTCAGCCCCATATTTAAACCGAATGTGTTGCGCGCACCTAAGCGAGAAAGTGAGGTTTGAATATGGCTTGAATCGATAAGCCCACCATATAAAAAAGCGTCGGTAATTTGCCTTTTTACACCCGTGCTATTGTAATGGCCATACGCATCTATCAGCAATGTTTGCTGCGCAAAGCCAAGTTGTTGACATGCAAGAAATAGGATGAACAAATAGCGCATTAGGGTCTGATTTGAGTTTGCAATTGCATTTGAATTTGCAAAGCTAAAAAAGCATTGGCTTGAATTGCCTGCTGTGTGGCTAAGCCGGTTTGGGGGTCTGTGGTGGAAAAACTGGCGCTAACGGCAACTTGATTCAGGTCTTGGAGATCTGCTACAACTGAAGGTGGTAAAACTATTTTAATCTTGCTCTTCTTTTTGAGCAAGCCATCCAAAGGGTCTAGCTGGCCAAGCGTAGAGGCTGCTAATTGGGCATCGGCAATAATTGTATGGGCAACCTGTCCATCTTTCATTAAATACAAAACAATATCGCAGGCCACAGGAAAAGCGTTGGTGGCATCGAGAAGAAGGGTCGCTCCGGTTATGTGTGATTTATTTAGATCTTGGGAGAGGTCTATATCGAAGGTGTCTTGAAGGGTGAGGCCATCTGCATTGAGTGCCATAGGCATTTGGGCGCTCACTTTTAAGCGCAGCCTACTATGGGCAAATGCTTCGTCATGACCAGCGGAGGTATTGCCCCAAGGATTGGGTTGCAATTGGTAGGTTATATTGTGGTATGCTCCGAGGTTTTCTAAGTAATCTTTAACATTGCTGTTGTTTGCATCAAACTGAAGCGTAAGTGAACTCGGTTGAAGGTTATTCCAGGTACCCATTGCTGCAGCTAAAAACATACTCGGCCCAATACTTGGTGCAGTAAGCTCAACAGCTTGCCCTTGGGTATTGGTCGAGACCATTTGCGCAATTTGAGCACGAACTGCCATTTTAAAACCATTCTCAACTTGCAGCGATAAATTGAGATCTGGTAGCGCAATGGATCCGGAAGTAATTTTATCGAGGTAAGGTAGAGAAAACTGTTGTTGATTGGCAATGAGTGTGGAGCCGAAGTAACCTTTTGCGTAATCAAAACGCAGATTTTTAAAGGCCGCTTCAAACTTAAAGATTTGATTGTTATAAATTGTTACGGTTTGGCCGTTCGGATCCGTTTTGAGCGTAAGTTTGGATTGTATTTGATTGAATTCAAGCCCCTGTTGACCACTTAAATCGATATCGTAACCGCTCAAGTTAATGGTTTCAATAGCTACCGTTGGGTTTTGAACGCTCCCGGCTGCTGCGGTATAGTTCTGCACAAAAACTTGACCGTTTTGACTTACACCAGGTAGTTCAATTTGATACAAAACTGCCGTATTGAGCGGATTATAGACCTTTAATTCAACTTGACCACTCTGTACACGAACCTCTTTGAGTTGGATATCGCCAAGATCGAGCTCATGGTTTTTGAGGCTATTGACAAACGTAAAACCTGGCGAAACATTACTGACTGTAAAATTGGCTTGATACTGCTGAGAAATGGAGGTGTCGGGAATTTCAATGAGGTCTGACAAGCCAAGGTCGAGTAAAGTGCGACTTAAATTGATGTTGATCTGAGATCCAGTGATACTAAGGGTGGAGTCGTTGTAGTAATTGGACAAGCTCAGTGTATCTTTCAAGACAGGCAGCAACCAATCAGAGTGCCACCGCGTAGCCTCTTTTTTACAAGAAGAAAAAAAGAAGGTAGACACGATAAGAAAAATAAACAAACGCATTTTAAACATTTTCGATGACCGCTGCATAACCCTGCCCAACACCAATACACATAGTTACCAATGCATAACGTTTGTTGCTGCGTTTTAATTGCCTTGCGGCAGTGAGTAGCAAACGAGCTCCCGACATGCCAAGTGGGTGCCCAAGTGAAATAGCGCCGCCATTCGGATTAATGCGCGCATCGCGGTCTTGCAGACCAAGGGCGCGCGTGCAAGCCAACACCTGAGCAGCAAATGCTTCGTTGATTTCAATGAGGTCTATTTGGTCCAGAGATAAACCTGCTCTTTGCAGCGCTTTTTGGCTTGCCGGCACAGGGCCAATGCCCATCATGCGAGGCTCAACGCCGGCAACGGCTGAAGAAATGATCTTGGCCATTGGCTGGAGTTGATGCTTGCGCACACCATCTTCATTGGCCAATAGCAGCGCCGCTGCGCCGTCATTGAGCCCAGAGGCGTTTCCTGCGGTAACACTGCCGTCTTTTTTGAAGGCTGGGCGCAGATTAGCAAGGGTTTCCAAAGTGGTGTTGGCCCGCGAAAACTCATCTTTATCAAAAATAACAGCTTCGCCTCTTTTTTGAGGAATGGAAATAGGTAGTATTTCTTCCGTGTAGAAGCCTGAGGCTTGGGCAGCAGCAGTTTTCTCTTGACTCCAGCACGCAAAAGCATCTTGATCTGCCCTAGAGATGTTGTAGTGTGCCGCTAAGTTTTCAGCGGTCATGCCCATGCTATCCACTCCGTAGAGCGCTTCCATTTTCGGATTTATGAAACGCCAGCCAAAACTGGAGTCGAACATTTGGGCGTCGCGGCCAAAAGCGGCCGAGGTTTTTGATATGACCCATGGGCCGCGCGTCATGTGCTCGACACCGCCGGCCACATAAACGTTGCCGTCGTTCAAGCGCAGTGCGCGGGCTGCGTTAATAGCTGCGGCTAAACCAGATGCGCAAAGGCGATTAATGGTTTCACCAGGTACTTCAAGGGGGTAGCCTGCTAACAAAGCAGCCATTCGGGCTACGTTACGGTTGTCTTCGCCTGCCTGGTTGGCGCAACCCAAGAGCACGTCTTCGATGCATTTTGGATCGAGGTTCGGATGACGATCAAGTAAACCAGCTAAAACTATAGCGGCAAGGTCGTCGGTGCGAAGCGCGGCCAAACTACCGCCAAAATTACCGATTGCACTACGAATTCCGTCAATTAAATATACTTGCTGAGACATTGCGTTGATTTTCTATTCAAAGATAAAATAAAATGTACCGTCGGCAAGAATTCAGCAATTTTAGTTATGTTCGCATTCATGGAAAATACGCACTGCCCCATCTGTCATTTTTCAAAGACCGCACCTATTTTTGAAAACACGCTCTTGAAGTGCCAAAGTTGCGGGCACGCTTGGGCCAATCTTCAATTAGACCACACCTATTTACAAGAATTATACGCAGAAAATTATTTTAAAGGAGAGGAATACGCAGATTATTTAGCCGACAAAGAAATTCTACAAATGAATTTTAAAAGACGGCTCCAACAAATTGCCAAAAATGCACCTGAACCCAAGGAGATCCTAGAAATTGGTTGTGCTTATGGCTTTTTTTATGAAACCATTCATCAACAGTTTAAAAGCGTCAACTATCAAGGCTACGATATTTCCAAGGACGCCATTCACTATGCCAATGAACATTTTGGCCCCTACTTTTCTGCCGAAAACTACCTAGAGCAAAACAATTCAAAGACTTACGATGCTGTTTTTATGTGGGATGTCATTGAGCATTTAGCTGATCCAGGAGCCTTTTTAGCAAAGGCCAGTAAAGAAGCAAAGCCAGGTGCAATGCTTTATCTCACTACCGGAGACTTTGGCGCACTACTCCCTCGCTTGCAAGGCAAAAAGTGGCGCATGATTCACCCACCTACACACTTGCATTATTTCACTAAAAAGTCCATGACAGCCCTCCTGACAGCACATGGTTTTGAACCCGTTTTTTTTAAGTACCCGCCTGTATATCGTTCCTTAGGACTCATTTATTTTGCATTGTTCATACTCAATAAAAAAACAAATAAGTTTCATCAATGGCTGTATAGCAAAATACCAAAAGCTGCGGCTATTCCTATCAACACGCGCGATATCTTTTTTGTAGGCGCCATAAAAATGAAAGCATAATGTATCATACGATCAATCACAATGACCTTTCCTTTTTTGAGAACTTACTCAGGGAACGC
Organism: Flavobacteriales bacterium UBA952; assembly: GCA_002293185.1. GTDB lineage: Bacteria > Bacteroidota > Bacteroidia > Flavobacteriales_D > Crocinitomicaceae > UBA952. The sequence continues at coordinate 303,486 of DBCS01000004.1, forward strand.
TGTAAGTCTGACCTCGAAACCCGCGAGGCCTACAACCACGACTACACCGAAGATTTACATTTTACCCCGCACGTCGTTTTATTTCCTGAATCTAGTCAAGAAGTCTCCAAAATACTCGCTTACTGTAATCAAAACAACATTCCTGTAACTCCGGCGGGGGCCAGAACTGGGCTCAGCGGAGGCTGTCTGCCTATACACGGTGGAGTGCTATTAAGTTCTGAAAAACTCAATCGCATTTTAGACATCGACGAAAAAAACGCACAAATTACCACCGAACCAGGCGTGATTACTGAAGTATTACAAAATGCAGTCAAGGAAAAGGGTTTGTTTTATCCACCCGACCCGGCAAGTAAAGGTTCGTGTTTCATTGGAGGAAATATCTCAGAAAACTCCGGCGGACCAAAAGCAGTCAAATATGGCGTTACCAAAGACTACGTGCTCAATTTAGAAGTAGTTCTACCCGACGGAACCATCATGTGGACAGGTGCCAACGTACTCAAGAATGCTACTGGCTACAACCTCACACAACTACTCGTGGGTTCAGAGGGAACGCTTGCTTTTGTCACCAAAATTGTACTCAAACTCATTCCGCACCCTACGCATACCCTACTGATGCTCGTTCCTTTCTACGAAGCGCAACAGGCCTGTGAAGCGGTAGCGGCCATCTTTAATGCAGGCATTACACCCAGTGGGCTTGAATTCATGGAACACAATGCCCTAAAGTGGTCGCAAGCGTTTTCCGAAGACTACAGCATCGAAGTCAAGGATAACCACGCCGCACATTTACTCATCGAGGTGGACGGTTTCGACCCCGAACAACTTATGAAAGAATGCGAAGGCATTTTAGCTGTATTGGAGCAGTATCAAACCGATGAAATCCTTTTTGCGGAGTCCGAAGCCCAAAAAAATACGCTATGGAGCTTGCGCCGTAAAGTAGGAGAAGCTGTAAAAGTACAATCTACTTACAAGGAAGAAGACACAGTTGTGCCGAGGTATCAATTACCACAATTGCTTGCTACCGTTAAATCTATTGGCAGCAAATACGGCTTTGAGTCGGTTTGCTACGGCCACGCTGGCGACGGAAATTTACACGTGAATATCATCAAAGGAAACCTCAGCGACTCCTTCTGGGATATCGAGCTCACGGTTGCTATCCGCGAACTTTTTACTGAAGTGGTGAAGATGGGGGGCACTATTTCTGGCGAACACGGAATTGGTTTGGTCCAAAAACCCTATATGGATCTGGCTTTTGACCAAACAGGACTTGCACTCATGCGTGGCATCAAAAAAGTTTTTGACCCGAACGGGATCTTAAACCCCGGTAAAATATTTTAGCACTTGGTTAATTGTTAGTCTTTTAACCAGTGTAGGTTGCGGCTATACAACCAAACCCAAATACCTCCGTAAATTATTCCTACTATTGTTAGCAAGGTGGGGATTCCTGTAATTGGATTGAAAAAGTAAGGCAAAAGTACCAAACCAAGGGAGTAGATGATGTAAAAATGAAAGCCCAGCTTTTTACCGCGATACATAAAAACTATACCCGTTAAACCGAGCACTAAGATCAAAAACTGAAAACTATTGTACGCTTGAAAGTGCTTGAACATGTTGACGGTAACGCTTTGCATTTGATCAATAATATAGATGAAATCTTCGGCATCAGCTTTTTGGAGTTGCTCACGCATGTTGGCAAACTCTAGCTTTGTGCTTTTGATCATGGCTTGATCAGGCGCTGAACCGAGCATACCACTTAATGCACCGATCATGCTAGTAGCGATATTGATACCAGACAAAATGACCAACACCAATAAAAATTTGGGCCGTTTAACGGTCGTTTCGACGCCTTGGTCTTCGTTAAAAAAGTTCCGTTCTTCTTCGGAATAATTTCTATCAATCATGTTGAATGTATTGTTGGATAAAGGCAACACTTTTTGCGATGTCGGTAGACAAGACACGATCTTTGTCTAAAACGGGTACAACCGCTCTAAATTGGGCATGAAGGTCTTCTGTCCAGACAGCTGCTTGCAACGGACGTCTAAATTCTAGGCCCTGAGCGGCATGAATAAGCTCTATGGCGAGTATTTTCTGACAATTATCCAGGACGCGATAGAGTTTGGTTGCAGCATTAGCGCCCATACTGACGTGGTCTTCTTGGCCATTACTGCTATCAATGCTATCTACTGATGCTGGTGTACACAATTGTTTGTTCTGACTGACAATAGATGCGCTGGTATACTGTGTAATCATGAGCCCAGAATTGAGCCCAGGGTTTTGTACCAAAAAAGCAGGCAAGCCGCGTGTTCCGGAAATAAGTTTGTAGGTGCGTCGTTCTGAAATACTACCCATTTCAGCCATGGCGATGGCAAGGAAATCTAAAATAAGGGCAAGCGGCTGGCCGTGGAAATTTCCGGCAGAAACTACTTGGTCGTCGTCGGGGAAAACAGTAGGATTATCCGTGACGGCATTGATTTCTCTGGTAACAATTTGGGCGGCATGATCTATGGTATCCAAGGTAGCGCCATGGACTTGAGGTATGCAACGAAAAGAGTAAGGGTCTTGAACATGCGCTTTTGCTTGCTCCATGATTTGACTTCCTTCTAGCTGAGACCTGAACCATGCAGCAACACGAATTTGACCAACTTGGTTACGGATTTCGTTGACATTAGCTGAGAATGGTTCTTTGCGCGCATCAAACGCTTCGATGGATAAGGCGGCCACCTGATTAAAACCATCAAATAAGCGATAAGCCTGATCAATAGCATAAGAAGCATAAGCAGACATGAACTGGGTGCCGTTGAGCAGTGCCAGCCCTTCTTTTGATTGCAAAATAATAGGCTCCAAATTAAACTTTTTGTTTAATTCCTGAGTGCTAATCTTCTCATTTTCATGGTAAACCTCCCCTTCACCGATCAAAGGCAAAGAGAGGTGAGCGAGCGGTGCGAGGTCACCAGATGCACCCAAGCTGCCTTGCTGGTAAACGACCGGGTAAATACCCTGGTTCAAGAAAAATAACAAGCGTTCAATTGTTGCCAACTGCACCCCAGAGGCTCCTTTGGACAAACCTAAAATTTTGAGCAGCAACATACGACGCACTATTGCTTGCGGAACCTCTTCACCGGTTCCACAAGCATGAGAACAAACGAGGTTGCGTTGAAGGGTCTCTAAATCTTTTTTGCTTATTGCGGTGTCGCAGAGCGAACCAAAACCCGTATTGATACCATAAATTAGCTGTTCTGAACTTTCAACCTTGCGATCGAGATAAGACCTACAGGTGTTGACTTTGTCTTTTAATGCTGCTGCGAGCACAAGTGGCTCGGTAGCACGAAGTAAATTTTCGAAGTCTTCCAGACTGAGGTAGTCTGAGGTGAGTTCTAGGTTCATGGTATTAAATTTAAGAGCGCATAAATTGCGCAAAATCTTTGGCAAAATAAGTCAGGATGCCATCTGCTCCTGCCCTGCGCATACTGAGTAGCATTTCACTCATGGCCTGCTCGTAATTGAGCCAACCATTTTGAGCAGCGGCATAAACCATAGCGCATTCGCCACTGACGTTGTAGGCGGTAATTGGCAGCGGGAAACTTTCTTTGAGTAGGGCTATAACGTCTAGATAACAAAGTGCGGGTTTAACCATCAACATGTCGGCACCTTCTTCAAAATCGAGTTGCGCCTCGAGTAAAGCCTCGCGCTTATTAGCCGGGTTCATTTGATAGGTCTTTTTATCGCCTGCTTTGGGAGCGGAATTAAGTGCATCTCTAAATGGGCCGTAAAATGCACTTGCGTATTTAGCGGTGTAAGACATAATAGACACGTCTGTAAAGCCTTCTGCATCCAAGGCTGTGCGCAAGTAGCCCACACGGCCATCCATCATATCGGAAGGGCCAATGATATCAGCGCCAGCCTGGGCTTGCGCAATGGTCATTTTGGCTAAAATAGGTAAGGTTTCGTCGTTGAGGATTTGACCATTTTGAACCAAGCCGTCGTGCCCATCGGAAGAATACGGATCCATAGCAACGTCTGTCATGATGAGCGCCTCCGGAAACCGCGCTTTAATCTGGCGAATGGCTTCTAAATAGAAGTTATCCGAGGCCCAGCTGTAGCTGGCCATTGGGTCTTTAAGTGCTTCGTCTACCGCAGGGAAAATATCAAAAGATTTGATTCCCAAATCTAGACAGGATTCTATCTCAGGTAAGAGTAAATCCAAAGACCAACGAAAGTTGTTCGGGAGTGAGGCGACCTCTTCTTTAATGCCTTTGCCATCTTTGAGAAAGATCGGATAAATGAGGTGTTGTGCACCTAGTTGGGTTTCGGCAAGCATATCGCGAATAGCGGAATTCTTGCGGTTGCGTCTGGGGCGAGTAATATTCATCTTACATGAGCATGCCACCGCAAACGTGAAGCGTTTGTCCGGTGATGTAAGCAGAAAGATCTGAAGCTAAAAATACGGTTGCATTGGCAACATCTTCTGGTTTGCCTCCGCGCTTGAGCGGAATACCGTTGCGCCATGAAGCCACCACCTCTTGGTCGAGAACTTCGGTCATTTCGGTTTCAATAAAGCCAGGAGCAATAGCGTTGCAACGGATATTGCGCGACCCGAGCTCAGCAGCAATCGATTTGGTGAAGCCAATTAGGCCTGCTTTAGACGCTGCATAATTGGATTGCCCGGCGTTTCCTTTGACGCCAACAACTGAACTCATATTAATAATAGAACCAGAACGTGCCTTGAGCATTGGTTTTTGAACTGCCTTTGTAAGATTAAAAGCAGATTTTAAATTGGTATTGATGACTTCGTCCCATTGTTCTTCGGTCATGCGCATAAGGAGCGTATCCCGGGTAATTCCTGCATTATTGACAAGAACATCGACCGTTCCAAAAGCTGCCACTACATCTTCGACGAGTTGCTGTGCTTGGGCAAAATTAGATGCGTCCGATCTAAAGCCCTTTGCTACTCCACCATTAGCGGTAAGCTCAGCTTCTAGCGCCCGCGCTTTTTCTTCAGATGATAAATAAGTAAATGCGACAATTGCGCCTTGTTTGACACAAGTTTCTGCAATTGCTTTACCGATGCCACGAGAAGCTCCAGTAATAAGTACGACTTTGTTGTCAAGTAATCCCATGCTATTTTGAATTAATTTGGATAGTCAAAGATAAGGTTCTTCTGCAAATGACAAGCCTCAACAAGGCAAAGTGTTCAGCGAAGCATCAAAAATAATTGATTCGAAGAAAGTCGTAAATCTGTTCTTGAAATACCTTTTCGCTTAAAGGTGGTATCGCAAAGTGAGCTTGCGTAGTGTGGAGTAACTTGTATGCTCCCCGACTTAATGATCGGAAAAACCTCCTCAATTTTTGGCACACTGCAATATGGCGCTTGGCGCTTGCGCAAAGCCGCTTGAATTTCTTGTAGCAATCCTGGCGAGCCCTCGAGTAAAACCCGAGAGATTTGCTTTTCTTGACGGGTGAATAAGAAATTCACCTTGGTCTTTCTGATCCCTTCGTTCATGGGGCAATCCATCCAAACTTCTTGATCCATACTCAAGACCTTATCGGTTGCCCACAGTACGCTGTAGCGAATGCGCACGCTGCGCTGCCCAACACAAAAAGCACCTAATGTATCTTTTTTGAGCAGATGCTGCATCAATTTAGAAAAGGGATGTCCACCAAAATGAGGAAATTCAATTTGAATATTTTCAAGTTCAATAGACTTTCGAAAGTGTTTAATTGGTTCTGAATGCGCGCTCTGCTCCAAAAGATCAAACTGATTCATGCGTTCTGGGTTTTCTCTCCCGCACGACAAAAGCAGAACAACGAATGCACTATAGAATCCAATTTTTACCATCACAAGATAAGCTTGCCATAGAGATCGTAATGATCAGCAGTGGTAATCAGTACACGCGAAAAATCTCCCAATCTAACGTATCCGTCGGCTTTTTTCACCAATACCTCGTTGTCGACCTCTGGTGAGTCAAACTCAGAACGGCCAATAAAGTATTCGCCCTCCGCACGGTCAAAAAGTACTTTAAATTCTTTGCCTACCTTGAGTTGATTGAGCTCATAAGAAATTCCGCTCTGTAGTTCCATAATGGCGTCTGCTCGCTCCTTTTTAAGCTCGGCGGCAACATCGTCGGTAAACTGGTAGGCATGTGTATTTTCTTCGTGAGAATAGGTAAATATGCCAAGGCGATCAAAACGCGTACGCTCAACAAAATCATACATTTCCTGAAAATCGGCAGCAGTTTCAGAGGGGTAGCCGGCAATGAGTGTGGTGCGCAAGGCCAAACCCGGCACTTTGGCCCGAATGGTGGCTACTAATTCTTCGGTTTTTTCACGGGTAATACCGCGGCGCATGGCTTGTAAAATACGTGTCGAACCATGCTGCAATGGCATGTCGAGGTATTTACAGATGTTGTCGCGCTCGGCCATGACTTCAAGTACATCCATCGGGAAACCTGACGGAAAAGCATAGTGTAAACGGATCCAATCCAAACCCTCAATGTCCGAGAGCTGCTTGAGCAAATCTGAAAGCGCCCGTTTTTTATAAAGATCGAGACCGTAATAGGTCAGGTCTTGTGCAATCAGCATGATTTCCTTGACGCCTTTGGCCACCAAACCTTTCGCTTGGAAAACCAAATCCTCTATTGGGGTTGATTGATGCACGCCACGCATCAAAGGAATAGCGCAGAAAGAACAAGGACGGTCACAACCCTCGGCAATTTTAAAATAGGCGTAGTGCGATGGTGTGGTCAGGATACGCTCCCCTACTAACTCGTGTTTGTAATCAGCTTTTAGGGTTTTGAGTAAACGTGGTAATTCGCGGGTACCAAAATAGGCATCTACCTCCGGGATTTCTTTTTCGAGTTCGTCGCGGTAGCGCTCAGATAAGCAACCAGTGACGTATACTCTATCAACGAGACCCTCTTGCTTGGCCTCTGCGTAGCGCAAAATGGTATCGATAGATTCTTGCTTGGCATTGTCGATGAATCCGCAGGTATTGATGATCACAATTTCAGAGTCGTCTTGCTGGGCTTCGTGCTCTACCTCAAACTGATTGGCTTTAAGCTGTGCCATTAGCACTTCAGAATCAAAAGTATTTTTAGAACAGCCAAGTGTAACCACGTTGACTTTATTCTTTTTAAGGGTTTTGGTCTTCATTCGGGTACAAAAATAGGACTCTTTACGCAAATGGTATTACTTTTGACGACACTTGTCAATCAAGAACCGATGAAAACGCTTTTTATACTCCTTTTATCCTCGTTGCTTTTTTCTTGTTTCGTGCCAAGGTCAAAAAGCGTTAAACCTTTAAGTTATATGCAAAGCCAACTTTCAGAGATCAACGATTCACTGTACCAAAGTGAGGCAGAGCCCATCCAAATTGATTCACTTAAGCTCGAAACAAACGTTCTTACGCTTTTCTATTCTTGTCCTGACGTACCAGAAGACTTACGCTTAGTTGGAAGTACAATGCTTGCTAAATCATTTCCTCCAATTAGATCTTGTAAACTGATAAGTTCAAGTCCTAAAACACGCTCACACAATTTAAAACCATACAAAGGGACCGTGCAATTTGACCTCAAACCGTTAAGCCATAAATTCATCAAAGATGCGCCTACCTATCTCCAAATTCAAGGTTGGCCTGATAAAATACTTTTTATTTACCCTGAATAATGGAAGAACGCATCGATAAAATATTACTTGAACGCGGTTTGGTGAGTACCCGCGTGCGCGCAGAAGAGATCATCAAAAATTACGGCGTGAAGGTCAATGGCAAGCTTTTTTCCAAGCCAGGTAAAAAAGTACCCACCGACGCAAAAATTGAATTACTAGCAGATGAAATCCCTTGGGTATCTAGAGCCGCTTACAAACTGATTGCCGCACTTGAACACTGGGCAATTCAGATCAAAGGCCAAACATTTATGGATTTAGGAGCAAGCACAGGAGGCTTTACGGAGGTCTTAATGAGCCACGAATTAAAGCGCTGCTACTGTGTAGATGTAGGTCAAAAACAATTACACGAGAAAATTAAAAATGACCCAAGAGTGGTCAATTTAGAGAAGACACATGCACGTGATCTCACCGAAAAATTGATACCAGAACTTTTGGATGGACTCGTGGTAGACGTATCGTTTATCTCACTAGAAAAGGTACTTCCCTTCACCATTCCTTTTTTGAAAGATAAAGCTACTGTTATCCTGTTGATCAAGCCGCAATTTGAGCTAGGTCCAGGATCCTTAAACAAAGCGGGCGTCGTCAAAGACACCAGTCAGTACCCTGCGCTTTTAGAAAGCATCAAACAAATGGCACAGCGCAATCAATTGCAATGGAAAGGCTACATAGACTCCCCTATTCTTGGCGGCGATGGCAATGCAGAATTTCTTGGTTATTTTGAAAAGAATTAGGCTAATTTTGCAGTATCATGATGAGTATTGAAGAACTAGAAAGGGCTTTTTTAGATATAGACTTCCAAGCAAATCGAATTGCCAAATCAAAACAAGTCGAACCCGAGCATTTAAAACGCTTTAACGAGCGCTCTGAGCAAGTAAGGATACAATTGATTCAAATGGGGCTTAGTGACGCCTTGACCGAATCGTTGATCGAAATCAATCCGATTGATGAAAAATTTCTACCACATTTTGCTTTAGGAAGAAAAATCCTCAATGTATTCACATTTGGATTTCACAAGAAACGCTACCTTCCAAAGAAACAAGAAGCCTACTTCCGCAAAGAGGTTGCTGAGAAAAGCAGACTTTTTCAGTATGCAAAAGGGCAATTGAGTATTGATTAAATCAATCATTAATGCGCTGAATTCAGCGTTTCTAAATAGTTACTTTACAATTTGCAAGGATTTATAAATACTTCCTTGACTAGTCTGAATGGCGACCCAATAAAACCCAGACTCCAGCTGCTTAAGCCCAACCAGATATTCGTTTCCATTGGTAGAATGGCAGCTCAGTTGGAAGGATTGACCAAAAACATTAATTAAAGAAATACTTTCTAACTGTAATTCATCAGAAAGCGAAATTGTAAATTGATCGCTTGTCGGATTAGGATATAAATTAATATCCAACGGACTTATTACATCCAACTCAGCCCCTGGCTCTGTGAAGTTACAAGCGCATTTATTTTTGACTTCATTGGTCTGGACAACCGCAGGCGCTTCGTAGGTAGCTTTAACCCAACAATGCTGACCACTTTGGGAGGCGGTTGCATTGCGCAGTCTTATTGTGTACCACCCGCTGTAAGATGGCGTAAAAGCAAATATTCCATTACCTGTTTGGGTAGTTGAGTCCAGAGGTAAACAGTTTTTATCCAATACACCTAGGGTTAGCGGCAAATTGGCAGCACTTGGGTACCACTCGAGCTGAACCTGCACTCCTTGCTTGGCATAGATGCGGCCAACCACGCGGCATTCTAAACTATTGTTCGGGAGCTTCCCACCTTGCTGCAAAGAGTTGGCGTGGCGATCACCCAAATCATCGTTCATCTCCCATTCTTGTACAATGTTCTTGGCAGGCTTTTGGTAATTAGTATCGATATCCTGAGGAGCCCAAACACAATAACCGCGGCGTCCAAAATTGGCACTGCCATCGCAAGGAGGAATCGATATGTTTACTTTTCCGCCACCGTACACTGTGGTTGGGTTGCTATTGGCTCCGGAGTAATCTACTAATACCGTACCGTCGGGCCAATTGGTCTGCACACCGTTCAGCTGCTGCCATTGGTTCCAGTTATCTGTAATGCCAATGAGGGCTTTTGTACTGCGTTCTATCACTAAAGCGTCTGGTGCTTGCCAGCGCACAAAATATGCGCCATCTTTAAAATGTAAATTTTGATGACACCAAATTAAATTTGCAACATCGCTATCTACAGCAAGTACCGTGGTATCTGTAGGGAGATGATTAAAACGGTTGCCATTGTAGCCAATCGGAAAGAGGTCCTCAAAAAAGAGCTGAGGAGCTCCATCAATTGACAATACTATAGCATGAGCAGCTGAATTTCTGCTATCGTTTGGTTCGATATGCGGACTCAATTCAGAACCTGTATTCCAACCCGTATAATTCCCTTGAGCAGAAAGTTGAGGCCTAAACGTATCGTGGTTATTGACAAACGGCACTGTTCTTTGGCGATTTTGTTGTTGCTGGCTCGGAATTTGACTTAGATCGTAGGCGCCATTGGAACTCACCATTGCCGAAAGCGCATAGCGCAAATTAAAATCAAATGTTCCGGCACGGTTTTGAACGGCATTGGCCCAAGCATCTAGCTGAGCAGTGCCCCCAACCCACTCTCCAACCGCAAACATATCTTGCCCACCACTTGCCCACATGGCACCATATTGTAAATTCCATAGCATATCCTCTGAAACGTAACTCGGAAAATGTTTTACTGCATCTAAGCGCAAGCCATCAAAACCCACTTGCTTTTTATACCAAATGAGCCAATTACGCATGCCGTTGCGCATGTAGTCTGCGCTTTGCGTTGGATTGTACAAGGCGTTTGACGACAAACCATAAGCGTTACTTTCATAGGAAATGTCAGGACCCCAATAGGGTGAATTGATTTCATTCGTACAACACAGATTGTTGTTATTCGGGTAAAAATTCTGCCAATTTTTAGGAAACCTTCCATCCCGAGCTAAGTACTGAGCCGTACTTTCAGAACTTGCAGGCGTTTTAAAACTCACGTACCTGAAGTTTTTGAATCTGTTGGTCTGACCGTCGTCCATGGCAGCAGGGTCTTGACCCCCAGAACCATTTGCGCTTCCGGCGTTGGTCACATGATTGAGTACTAAATCTTGTATAACGTCTATGCCATTTGCATGCATCACGGCTACCATGCGCAAGAGTTCGTCTTTATCACCCATGCGGGTTTTGATACTATTTTTTTGAAATTTATCACCGAGATCGTAGTGATCAAATGGGGAGTAACCTACACTATTGGTACCTGAATTTTTGATAGTCGGTGGAATCCAGATGGCGTCTATTCCCATGTCTGCTAAGCGAGGAGCGAGTTCTGTGAGGTAGTTTGCCCAACCGTTAGGGTAGTTCGTGTTCCAGTAGTCCCACCAATAAGCCTGGAGCACCAACTGACGGTTGGTAGGGTTCACCTGCGCCAACAAAAGACTTTGGCCTGTAAGAACCAGACACAGTATTAAAATTTTTCTCATGACAGCCTGAATTATTTCAGTGCTGATTCATGCGTGGATCCTGCCTCAATGGTTATTGTGGCACCCGCTACATCGCAAGAAATCAGCGCTGAACCTAAATTAGTAATCTTTACTTTATGTGAAGTAATCGCTACGGCTAATGGTTGATTTCGGTAGCGAATTTGAAAGGAATAACTTTTCCAAGATTGAGGGATCTGTGGGTCTAAAGCCAAACTATTTTCATAGACACGAACACCCGCTAATCCTTCAACAACTGACATCCACGTACCTGCCATGGAGGTAATATGCAAGCCCTCATCAGCTTCGTGGTTGTAGTCATCGAGATCGAGCCTACTCGTTCTCAAGTATAATTCCAGCGCCTTATCGAGACGTTTAATTTTAGCAGCCAAAATAACATGAACACAAGGCGAAAGCGAAGATTCATGAACTGTTTTGGGCTCGTAAAAATCAAAGTTTTCCCGGATGATCTCCTCTGAAAAATGGTCTTCAAATAAATATAGGCCCTGAAGTACATCGGCTTGTTTAATGAAAATGGACCGCAAGATACGATCCCAAGACCAATGCTGGTTGATTGGGCGCTCAGCAGCCGGAATATCTGTGGCATTGAGCTGCTCCTTATCCAAGAAGCCATCTTGTTGCAAAAAGATATTGGTGCCTTCGAGTTTTGGAAAATATACGTTCTCAACGATGTGCTGAAACTTGTCTAATTCTTTATTTGTCAATTTTTCAGGTAGGTCACTTTGAACAGCTGCATTCACCTCTAAACAATACCCAATACACCAATGGGCTATGTAGTTGGTATACCAATTGTTATTGACATTATTTTCGTATTCATTCGGACCCGTTACGCCAAGCATAACATAGGCTTGTTTGGCTTCGGACCAATTAAAACGCTGTGCCCAAAAACGAGCAATACCTGCAAGAACTGGCAACCCGTAGGTTTCGAGATAGGCGGTATCGCCTGTATGACGGATGTAGTTAAAAATACCAAAAGCAATAGCGCCATTGCGGTGAATTTCCTCAAAGGTGATTTCCCACTCGTTGTGGCACTCCTCGCCGTTCATAGTAACCATAGGATACAAAGCCGCACCGTCTTTGAAACCCAGTTTTTCTGCGTTTTCAATAGCCCTATCGAGGTGTTTGTAACGGTATATCAATAGTTGCCGTGCCACCTGTGGATCGGCTGTTTTGAGGTAAAATGGCAAACAATAAGCTTCTGTATCCCAGTAGGTAGCGCCCCCGTATTTTTCACCGGTAAAACCTTTCGGACCAATGTTTAACTTGGCATTTTTACCTGTATACGTTTGGTATAAATGAAAAATATTGAAGCGAATGCCTTGCTGTGCTGCGTCATCCCCTTCAATAAGAATATCGGCACTGCTCCAGATGGTTGCCCATGCGGCCTCGTGCTCTGAACGCAAGACATCAAAGCCAGATGTATAGGCGTCGCGAACACGCTTAATGGCCTTTGCTGCGAGTTCAAACTCGGAATGATTAATTGTTGAAGTGACTGCAACATATTTTTTGAGGGTAAAACGCACCCCTTGCTCTAAGTAATGCTCAAAATTATTTTCGACATAGAAGTCGCGCTGAAGGATGTTGGGATGTATGGTCAGTAGTTCTTGCTCGCGCCAAAAACTAAAGCGCATAGCTGTGGCTACACAAAAATCAGTTTTTTTAGTTCGGGTGCACAAGATACCTTTCTGCAGGTCTACTTTACGCGAATCTTCTAACCAAAAAAATTCGTCGTAATTGGAATCGTGATTGCTGACCTTTCCGTCAAGATAGGGTGTAAACTTTACGTTTCCACTAAAATTAAGGGGGGTCACTGAGTAAGAAATTGCTGCAATTTCTTCTCGAGCCATTGAGCAAAAGCGGATGCTTTCTATCTCGACTTCTTTACCACTACCAAACACCACTCTAATCATTCGTTTGAGCAGGCCCGTTTGCATATCTAGCTCTCTATGAAAATACTTGATTTGTTGAACATTAAGGTCTAGCTGTTCGCCGTCGATGCTGATGTCAATACCAATCCAGTTTGTTGAATTCAAAACTTTGGCAAAATATTCCGGATAACCGTTTTTCCACCAACCTACTCGTGTTTTGTCAGGGTAATAAACACCTCCTATGTAGCTGCCCTGTAAGGATGGGCCGCTGTATTGTTCTTCAAAATTAGCACGCTGCCCAAAAGAGCCATTTCCAATACTGAAAATACTTTCTGCTTGCTGTTGTTTGTTGGGGTCAAATTTGCTTTCAATGATCTTCCAAGGATCAATTTCAAATAAATTATGCATATTGCGCTACTCTAAATTCGGTCAAATCGTTCAAATAAATATCGGCTAGTGCAGCAATGTTCGGGTTGCCCACCCCAACGGCAGTAAAACCACCTGCTTTTGCGGCTGCTATTCCCGAGGCCGCATCTTCAAAAACCAAACACGCCGATGGATGCAAACCAAGGGCTTTTGCTCCATTTAAAAATACTTCCGGATGTGGTTTTGGGTCTTTGACGCCATTGCCATCGATAATCACTTCAAAATACTGACTGATATCCAGTTTATCCAAAATAAAATGAGCATTCTTACTCGACGAGCCCACACCTAAAAGGATTCCATTATTTTTAGCCGCTATCAGTAAAGGAAGAACCCCTGGTAATAAGTGCGCTTGGTTTAAGGATTGAATGGATTCAAGATAAAAGTCATTCTTGCTTTTTAATAAGGCTTCAAATTCGGAATGGGAAATAGGCTTATTTCCTAATTCAAGAATTAATTTGAGAGAATCTGCCCTACTCACGCCCTTTAAGCGTTCGTTCTCTTTTTCTGTAAAAGCAATATCTAAAGAATGTGCACAGCGCTGCCATGCTAAAAAATGGTTGTATTCGGTACTAACCAAGACACCGTCGAGGTCGAATAAAAAGGCCTTTATCTTATCCACGTGTAATTCGCTTGTCAGTCAAGATCAAGTTAAGTAAGCCTGCTATCACCAACGAGGTGCCTGCTAAAAGCATAGGGGCAATAGGACTCGATCCAAATAATTTTGAAAGTGTGTTGACGCCACCAAGTGCTGCGAGGATTTGTGGAATCACTATAAACATATTAAACAAGCCCATCATAAGCCCCATTTTGTTTTCATCTACGGTGCTTGATAGCATGGCGTAAGGCATAGATAAAATACTACCCCAAGCAAAACCAATGAGCGCAAAACACAACCAAAGGTATGTAGGGCTTGGGATCAAGCCCATCAGTATAAAACCCATACCTCCGGCAACCAATGAAATCAAATGGACCCATTTGCGGTTCACGCTGAACTTAGCGGCATAAAAAGTGAGTGCAAGCGCAAAAAGCATTGAGGTGAGCCCGTAAATACCCATATTGGAGCCAACTGAATCAGCTGCAACTTGAAAAGACTTGTTCATCTGCTCGTAAGCAGTAGGATCTGAATTTAAGAGTGCGGTGGATGGCGATGGCGCTTTGAATAAATGAGCGGTTAGTGCAGGTGTAGCCATGCTCCACATCGTGAAAAATGAAAACCAACTAAAAAATTGGATGAGGCCGAGCTTGAGCATCGTTGAAGACATGCTCGTTACCGAACTCCAAAAATCTTTAATGAAGTTCGTATTTTTCTTTTCTGCCTCAAAGTGTGCTTCATCTGAGGGCGGATACTCTTTGGTCGTCAAAATGGTGTAGAGTATACTCAACAAAAACACAAGTGCGCCTATCCCAAAAGCAACCTTCACATTCATTGGGATACCTTTAGCAGTAGCATCTTCTTGAAAACCCAATTTACTGACCATCCAGGGTAAGTTGGAGGCTACCCAGGTGCCTATACCAATGATGAGTGTCTGAAGCACAAAACCATAGGAACGCTGAGATTCGGGAAGTTTGTCAGCAACTAAGGCACGAAAAGGCTCCATACTGATATTGATTGAGGCATCGAGAATCCATAAAAAACCAGCAGCTACCCAAAGCGTTGGCGAATACGGAACAAAGAACAGAGCCAACGAACTTAGAATGGCACCAATTAAAAAATAAGGTTTGCGGCGGCCAAAGCGCACAGACCATGTGCGGTCAGATAAGAAGCCAATAATTGGCTGAACAATCAAACCCGTTAGTGGGGCGGCAATCCAGAGGCCTGGAATATCTTCTGGTGCCGCGCCAAGCGTTTGGAAGATGCGAGACATATAGCCACCTTGTAAAGCAAAGCCAAATTGAATACCCATAAAGCCGAAGCTCATGTTCCAAATTTGCCAAAACGAAAGTGTAGGTTTAGTTTGCATGACTCAAAAGACTAATTGTTATCGGACATAAACCGCATAGCCCCACGGAGCCAATGATAGGTTTTCTTTATCCTTAAGTACTTGCATCTTTTGGGTAAAAAGATTAGTGTAACTTCCTGCTGCAGCTGCAGGCAAAGTAATTTTTTTGGTTTGGTTGCTTAAATTCAAAACCACCATGACTTTCGAATTATTGAGCTCACGCGCGTAAATGAGTACATCGGTTTGTTCAGAACTCGATAAAAATTTAGGAGCAACCTGGCCCTCTCCTACGTAAAGCGCCTCATTTTTTTGATGTAATTTCAAGAGTTGGGTGTAGAAATCGACAAGATTCATTTTTTCCCAATTGATGCTGTCTTTGTCAAAAAATTTAAGGCGTCGGTCTAGAGAAGTTTCTTGACCGTTGTATACCAATGGCATTCCGTGTATGGTAGAAGCCAAAACAGCCATGGCAAAACGGGCCTCGCCCATGCGCTCCATTTCGGTTCCATTCCAGGAATTTTCATCGTGATTAGAGGTGAAATGCATCTGAAATGCATGCGAAGGAAGCTCAGTTTTTTCAAAATAGGTTTGGATATCAGCAGCATTTTTTTTGCCTTTTGCGACGTCGTTCATGATGTGATGAAACTCCCATCCGTATGTCATTTCGAATGCGCTATACAATTCCTTTCCTTCAGCCTCTGCAAGCATAAAAACAGGCTTGATTTGGTCGAGTGCCGCTCTTGCCCTAATCCAGAAATCCATCGGCACCCATCCTGCTACATCACAACGGTAGCCATCGATATCAAAATCTCTGACCCAATAGGACATGCATTCTATCATTTCTGATCGGAGTTCTTCGTTGTTATAGTTGAGGTCTGCGACATCCCACCAGTCTGTACCAATGGTGGGTTGCACTTTACCCATGGAATCAAGTGTATACCAATCTAGTCTACCTTCTTCAATCCAGAGATGATCAGGTGAGGTGTGGTTGGCCACCCAGTCGATGATTATTTTCATGCCTAATTGATGGGCAGCAGAAACCAAACGACTAAAATCTTCGTGGGTGCCAAATTCTGGGTTAATACCGCGGTAATCCCGGACGGCATAGTAACTACCAAGACTACCTTTGCGGTTGAGTTCCCCAATTGGATGAATGGGCATAAGCCATAGGATATCGACGCCCATTGCTTTTAAACGAGGTAATTCTTTTTCAAATGCTGCAAAAGTCCCTTCGGGAGTAAATTGACGCACATTAACCTCGTATATCGTTGCATTATGCACCCAATTAGGAGTTTTGAGTTGAGCTTGGCTTGAAAAGGCAAAGAGGCCTAAAATGAGGGTGTGAATTATCTTTTTCATTGTTAAGCAATTACTGTCTTTAAAATATACTTTAAATGGTAGTCTACTAGGCCGAGTACAGGCTTTTGGACAATTGAAGCAATTTGTATGCCGAGTTCTGCCGCTGCTTTATCGAGTTCTTTTTCGAAAATCTTGGACAAGGAACCTACAAAATGCACCTCTGTTTCTTGGTAGTTATCATAGCAACAAACATGCACTTGCATAAAATGCTTCAATCCTTTGTAGACCATTTCAGAGAAAAATTCGTTTTCTTTATGCTTTGCAATAAAAGGCATAAACGACGCTATAAAAACGTTAGCATTGGGTTCTCTGTAGACACAATCTACAATGGTGTCTTTATCTAGTTGGTAGGTTGCAACAAAATCTGCTTCAATATTAGCAGGTAAATGATGATATAAAAACGAAGAGAGCAATTGCTTGCCAAAATAACTTCCGCTGCCCTCGTCACCAAGTACATACCCCAGCGCTGGGACTTCTTCAAGTAGATTATGACCATCAAAATAACAAGAATTACTACCTGTTCCTATAATACAAGAAATACCAGGCTTGCCGTTATAGGTTGCATAAGCACAAGCCAATAAATCATGTTCGACCATAATAGAGGATTCCGGGAAGATGCGACGTAGACCTTCTTCCACAATTTGATTGAGTTCAGGACTTGAACAGCCGGCTCCATAAAAATAAATACCTTTGATGCTTGGAGCAAGGTGTATAATGTCGGAGTTTTTCTTCAACTCAGCCTCAATAATGTCGGCAGAGTGAAAATATGGATTGAAGCCCATTGTCGAAAAAAAACTTTGGTTATTTTTGTTGTCTACTAATACCCAATCGCTTTTGGTAGAGCCACTTTCAATAATGAAATACATAATTTGTTCTAGGGTGAATGTTAGCTTTGTGTCAATTTTACACTATCCAAATATATAGATA
Source organism: Flavobacteriales bacterium UBA952 (assembly GCA_002293185.1). GTDB lineage: Bacteria > Bacteroidota > Bacteroidia > Flavobacteriales_D > Crocinitomicaceae > UBA952. The sequence continues at coordinate 321,179 of DBCS01000004.1, forward strand.
ATACTTAATACGTGCAGTACAATCTCAAAAAAATCAATTCAGAACTCAATCCAAACGTCTCCGTGGATTGCGTTATCTTTGGGTTTGACCTCGAACAACTCACGGTGCTACTCATCGACAGAGGCGAGATATCTTCTGCATTTGGCCCACGTCTTGCACTACCCGGTAACCTCATTTATGATAACGAGAACCTAGACATGGCTGCCAATCGGGTACTAGCTGAGCTCACCGGGCTCAAGAATATTTACCTAGAACAAGTAGGAGCCTTTGGCGATCCAGACCGCATTCATAAAGAAGCCGACCGCGAATGGCTTAAAAGCATTCGTGCAGAACCTGAAGCGCGTGTTATTACTGTGGCGTATTACACGCTCGTACCAATGTCAGATTATATTCCACAGGCTGCTTCATTTGCCAAAAATGCCGATTGGGTGCCGGTCAACCTCATCAAAGAGTTGGCATTTGATCATTATGAAATTCTACATGCGGCCAAAGACAAACTGAAGCAAAAAATTAAAATTCAGCCAATTGGCTTCAATCTGTTGCCAGAAAAGTTCACCTTGAGTCAACTACACCGTTTGTATGAATCCATCCTAGACAAACCGCTAGACAAACGCAACTTCAGACGTAAAATTCAAAAATTAGATATCTTAACAAGTCTAAGAGAAAAGCAACGCGGTGTGCCGCACAAACCGTCCTCACTCTACGAATTCAACCATGAAAAGTACCAAGAGCTAACCCAAACTGGTTTCGACAACTTCGGATTTTAAATCTTGTTCATTTTTGTAATTTAGTTGGATGAAAAAAGTATTCATCCTTCCCCTATTATTGCTTGCTTTTAGCCAAGGATATAGTCAACAATGGTCAGCAAACACGACCCCAACTTACGAAGATCTCATTGCGCACCTGCAAAAGCTAGACAAGCAGCATCGGGAAATTCGACTTTACAACATGGGGGCTTCAGACTATGGCCTTCCTATTTATCTCTGCGTAATCAACGGTGAAAAGGATTCTTTGAAAACTTTCGTTAAAGCAAGAAATAACACGACAATCCTTATCAATAATGCCATTCATGCCGGTGAGCCTGATGGCGTCAATGCCAGTTTAATATGGCTTGAAGAATGGATCAGAGCAGGCAAACCCACAAAAAGCAGAGCCGGCAAGGACGACTTTCCAGTAATTGCATTTATTCCTGCCTATAACGTGGGTGGCATGATGAACCGCTCTTCAAAAAGTAGAGCCAATCAAAATGGCCCCGAAGCTTACGGTTTCAGGGGCTCGGCAAAAAACCTTGACCTCAATCGTGATTTCATTAAAATGGATGCTGTCAATAGTTTTACATTTGCCCGTATTTTCCATGCCCTTGACCCCGATATTTTTATTGACAATCATGTTTCTAATGGTGCTGATTATCCCTACACGCTTACTTATATAAGTTCAATGAAGGAGCGTTTGGCACCAAGTATGCAGGCACTCACCTATGAAAGCTGCATACCTATCTTGAAAGATTATTGTCAAATTGGAAATTTTGAGTTGTTTCCGTACGTAGAACTAAAAGGAGAAACCCCAGAAAGTGGAATAGTTGCCTTTAATGACCTACCGCGTTATGCAATGGGCTATGCCAGCTTATTTCATTCGTTGTCTTTTACTGTTGAAACCCATATGCTCAAAGCATTCCCACAACGCGTGCAAGCTACGCTTAGCTTCATGAATTCGATGATTGCCTATGCCATAGCACATAGCCAAGAAATAGAATCAGCAAGATCTGCAGCAAAAAAATGGGCCAAAAATCAATTGGTATTTGCTTACAATTATCAACTCGATGAAAAACAAGTTGATCAAATTAGATTCAAAGGTTATGAAGCTATTTATCCCGAACACCCAGTTACCGGCCTCAAGCAATTAGGCTATGATCAAACGCAACCCTATGAAAAATACATACCTTACTATAACCATTATCTAGCGAAGGATTCCACCTCTGTTCCAAAGTATTATATCGTAAGTGGGCAAGAAACAGCAATCATTGAAAGACTGAAAATCAATCAGGTTGAATTCACTAGGGTTAATGCCTCTACGGCCACACAAATGAAAGTGAGTTGTTTTATTGTCAAGGATTATAAAGCCCCGTCTAAACCCTACGAAGGGCATTTTAAACTCCAAAACCTTCAAGTGGGCAAACAACTCATTACGCTTGAACTAAAGCCGGGTGATATCCTGATCTCTTGCAGCCAAGACAAAGCTAATTTCATCCATGCTGTACTTCAACCATTAACCGAGGACAGTTATTTAACTTGGAATTTCTTTGACAGTTATTTACAGCAAAAAGAATATTTTTCTCCCTATGTTTTTAAGGAACAAATTGCTGAAATTCTAGAGGCACAACCAAAACTCAAGGAGGCCTATGACACAAGAAAAAGATTAGACCTAAAGTTTGCCAACGATGAATGGGAACAACTTTATTTCATCTACCAAAACAGCCCCTATTTTGAGCCTAGCTTCATGCGACTCCCAGTGTATGAAGTTTACTAAAACAAAAAAGCCCCGCTCTGCGGGGCTTTTTATTTATCAAAAGATTTCTTAATTCTTGATGATGCGTATGGCTTCTGAACTTTCTGCAATGCGCAAGAAGTAAATACCACGAGCAACCTCATTGATGTCAACTGTAGTCGAAACACCTGTCATGAGACCCTCTTTTACAATTTTACCTTGTGCATCTTGAATGCTGAAAGCACCATTCACTGCCTGGCTTGCGGCAATTGTGAATTGATCAGCTGTAGGGTTTGGATATACCTCGTAAACCACAGCATTCAAATCATCAATACCGACCGTTAATGTAAGGTTCAAAGTAATTGTTGAATCACAACCTGCCTCATTTTGAATCACTTGCGTATATGTTCCAGCAGTTGTATACTCAACACCATTTAATGTGTAAGCATCAAGTGCGGTAACATCTAGCGTAGATGCAGAAGCATTACCTGCAGTCAAAATAATGTTTCCTGAGTTGGCAGAACAACCGTTAGCTGAAGTAACGACAACACCGTAAGTACCTGCAGTTGAAACAGTAATTTCACTTGTAGATGCGCCTGTTGTCCAAGCATAAGTGTTTCCTGGAGCAGCAGATAAGGTCAAAGTTTCACCTGGGCAAAGTACACTATTACCATCCATTACAACGTTTGCAGAAGGAACTGCATTCACCGTTACTGTTGCTTGCTCAGAGTCAGTACAGCCGTTTGCAGCAGTCACTGTTACTACATAAATACCTGAGGCATTTGCAGATAACGCAGCAGTATTTGCACCTGTGCTCCAGATATAAGAAGTTCCACCAGTTGCTGTAAGGTTCACTGAACCACCTTGACAGAATGTCAAAGGACCGCCTGCATTAATTGTAGCGTTTGGAACAGGAAGAACTGTTACACTAATTGGAGCAGAAGTTCCAGTACAACCAGAAGCATTTGTTACGGTTACAGTGATTGGGCCACCTGCAGTTACGTTTACACCTTGTGTAGTTGCACCATTAGACCACAAATAAGAAGAACCAGGGCTTGCAACAAGCGTAACAGGAGTACCCGCACAAACTGTTGTTGGTGACAACGCAATTGCAGAAGCTGTAAATGTTTGTTGTGCATTTACTACAATGTTATTAGATGATGCCTGACAGCCTGCAGCGTTGGTTACGGTAACAAAATAAACACCTGATGCTGCTGCAGTAATGTTTGGTGTAGTTGCACCATTAGACCACAAGTAGGTAGTTCCGGCAGATGCAGTAGAATTCAAGACAACGTTTCCACCTGCACAGAATGCTACCGGACCATTTGGCGTTACAGAAACTGTTGGAACAGTTGCTGCTGTGATGGCTACCGGAGCTGAAGTTGCTGTACAACCAGCAGCGTTGGTAACAGTAACACTGTATGATCCTGGTGTTGCTGTCGCAATAGAAGGTGTAATTGCACCGTTACTCCAAAGGTAAGTAGCAGCAGTTGGCACACTCAATGTTGCAGTAGCTCCTGGGCAAAGTGCTGTTGCACTTGAAGTAATTGTTGTTGAAGGAAGTGCATTAACTGTTACTGTAACAGGTATAGATGTTCCTGTACAACCACTTAATGAAGCAGTAACACTATAATTACCAGATGTATTTACTGTAATATTCTGTGTTGTAGCACTATTTGACCATAAATAATTATCAGCAGGTGGAGCAACAAGCGTAACTGAACCACCAGTACAGAATGTAGTATTTCCATTTACTTGAGTAATCGCAGAAGGAACTGGATTAACTACAATTGTCTTTGAAGCAATAGTTGAACAACCAAAGCTATTGGTAACTGTATAATTGATAGTAGATGATCCGGCTTGTAAACCATTAATCTGACCAGCAGCACTTACAGAAGCAATATTTGGATTGGCAGAAGACCAAACACCACCTGTGGTTGCATTTGTGTAAGTAGTGTTAGAACCCATACAAACAGCATTATTACCGAGTACTGAGGTCACAGTTGGAACAGGATTAATCTGAACAACAGCAGCTGTTGAAGTTGCTGAACAACCAGCAGCGTTAGTAATTGTATAACTGTATGAACCAGAAGTTGTAATTGGTAAAATTGCTGCACTAGAACCATTGCTCCATTGATATGAACCTATTCCAGTAGCAGTTAAATTCAATGACCCACCTTGACAGTATGTCAATGGCCCGCTGGCTACAATATTTGCAACAGGAAGTGGATTCACGGTAACGTTAACCGATGGCGTCGTTACAGAACATCCTTGCGCGCTTGTTACAGTTGCAATGTAGCTTCCCGATTGCGTAGCATTTAAAGCTGCTGTTGTAGCTGAGTTTGACCATGAGTACGTTGCTCCACCAGAGGCAGTTAAAGTTACTGATCCACCAGCACAGAAAACAGTTGGGCCACTTACCGAAACATTAGCTACTGGTAATTGATTAACAGTTACTGTATAAGGTGCAGAAGGAGCAGAAATACATCCTGCAGCGCTTGTAAGTACAACTGAGTAAGTTCCACCATTACTGATAGTCAAGCTACTTGCGGCAGAACCATTGTTCCAAGAGTAAGCAGCTGCAGTAGGTGCGGAAAGTACTGTTGATGTACCCTGACAAATAGTCGCGCCATTTGAAGAACTAATGACAGCAACAGGAAGGGGATTAATTGTAATGTTGGCACTATTGGTTTTTGTACAACCATTTGCAGCAGTCGTTGTGTATGATAGAGTTGCAGTACCAGCAGCAATACCTGTAACCTCACCTGTTGCAGCATTTAAACTCAATACTGTTGGCGTTGAAGTTGTCCAAACACCATTAGGTACGGAATTAGAAACAGTTGCCGAAGCTCCTACACATAGTGCTGCTGGAGCAATAACTGGGCCGTTAGAAGGTAATGGATTAACCGTTACAACAACTTGATCAGTACCAATACATCCATTAGGTGCAGTTGCAGAAGCAACATAAGTTGTTGTAGCAGTAGGAGTGGCAACAGGGTTATTAATAGTAGTACTTGACAAACCTGCAGCTGGCGTCCAAACTGGCGTCAAAGGAGGACAACCCGCACCTGTACCTGCCCAAGTATTACCTGAATTATATGGGAAATAATCATCAACTAATAGATTACCTGCACCATCAATTACATCCCAATAGATTTCATCAGGGTAACTACCATTATTCGTTAAAACTACTTGAATAACTGATCCTACACTTGCTGTAAATGTAACGTTGAGCGGGCCGTAACCAGAGTAAAATGTGAGTCCAGATTGAACTGTGACTCCATCTACAACAATATTTACTAAACCACCATTTAATCCATCACCATAAGTATCTCTCAAAACTAATGTATGTGAGCATGATGTTGTAAACTGAATGGATGTATTTAGGTTTGTTGAATTTCCTGCACATAAAGTAACATCAGCACCGGCATTTAAAATAGGTGTTGGTTTGACTGTTATTGGCTTCAAGTTTGCTGTAGCTGCACACCAAGTATTTGGGTTTGGAACGGAGTAAATAATGTTTGTATTTCCTGCACCGACTCCGGTAACTACACCAGTAGTAGGGTTTACAGTTGCTACTGAAGTATTTGCAGAAGACCAAGTACCATTTGCTGTTGGGTTAGCCATAGTAACTGTTGAACCTGCACAAACCTCTGTTGCGCCTGTTGAATTTGCCACAGCAACGGCTTGTTGAACGGTAATTGTATTTGAAACTGGACCTGTACTAACACAGCCTGAAGGATTTAAATAATCGACAGTAACTGTTTTGAAACCACCAATTAACCATTGTACAACCGCAGTGTTGGAGGTAATTGTACCGCCTGAAACAAGTGTGTAATCTACACCAGCTGTACCAGGAATAATCCAAGTGTAATTTTGTTGGTTAGCTTGGGTTGTGTATGTGTAATCAACATATGTACATGACTGTGTTGTAGGCGCCGCTGTAAACGTAGGAGTAAACGGCGTTCCTGCTACGTATTGTACTAAATAATCTTCAGCCTCTCCAAAACCATAAGAAGCACAAGGATCCATCGTAGAACCTGTACCTAACCAAACACCACGAACACGCATTCTGTGAATACCTAGTGGTGGGGTACATGGCAGATTTATATTGAATGTAATAGATCCAAAACTACCAACTGTTTGTGACATTGAAAAACCAACTTTTTCAGTTGATTCAAAAACATTGTTGTCATTGGCATCAATCCAGACAGCAAAAGCTTGCCCGTCAAATGATCCAGCTGTAACTGTCATAGCATATGTAGTTGCGGCTTGCATTACAATTGGAGGTAAATTGGTGTAGGACACGTATGACGGAGTACCATTTGTTGTTCCAGTCGGATTACTCCAAATAAGCCCAGGACCAGAAATAGCCACGTTGGAAATTAAGTCACCATACAATGTTCCATAGGAATAAACAGGAAGACAAATAGGAGTGTAAATTACTTGTACCGGTGTTGATGTAGCTGTTGAACTTGATGCCGTACAAGTTACCACACATTGATACCAAGCTGTGGCTGTTGGTGCATAATTTGTCAATGAAGACAAAGTCGCTCCTGAAATTGGAGTCCAAGGACCGGTTGCCGAAGGAGATGATTGCCATTGATAGGTAACACCGGTTCCTGCGGTTGGATTTTGTAAAGAAAAATTTGTGGTTTGACCTAATAATAAAGAGTTTGAAGTCACTATTGTATTACCGGGTAATGGTGTACCTGTACAAGGAGGCGGCGGAGCTTGAACTAAACTCACATTGTCAAAATACACATAATAATCTCCTGAACCAAAGGTACAATTTATTCTAATAAAAAATGAACCCGTTACTGGCGGCGTAAAGGATACTGTCCTAGTTGTACATGTGGTTGATGGTATGTGATTTGAAGAGTTAACAGTTTGTACGGTAGTCCACGGACCTGTGGAGTTTGATGAATACTGAACGTCAAAAGAACCAAAAGTCGTTGGAGTAGCACCTCCACCAGAGTAATTAATTATTTTGTAATCATAATTGAAGGTTGTAGATGTCCCTGCTGAAGCCCCCATATTTGGAGAAATAGTCTCCCATGTTTGAGTATAAAAAACATTTCGACGAATGGACCGCGTACCTTCACATGGTGACGTTGTAGTTGAGAACCAACCTGTCCAACCACCGGAATTTGTTATTGCATTCCAGTTTTGACTGTAGTTGATTTGTGCAAGCAATTCTGAGGAGAAAAGAAGGAAGAACATGAGGAGAGTCATTGTCCCTGCTTTCAATCTTGCCAAATGATTTAAAGTAGCTTTTTTGTTCATAGTTTTTAGTTTGTTACAATTTTAAGCTTTCTAGGCTTATCAAATAAATACTGAGGACTAAATTTATTCACAAAAGATTGGTTTTCAGGAAAGATTGAACAAGGAGTGGTGTTCAGTGAATATTAATGGTGTTTCATTGATTATTGAATATATCTCGTTGAATATTTTGCCATTTTCGTTAGCTCAAAAAAAACTATTTTTGTTCATAACATGGTGAAGGTCGGTTTATTGTCAGATACACACGGGGATTTAGATCCTAAAATTTTTAATTATTTCAAGGATGTCGATGAAATTTGGCATGCAGGAGATATCGGTACAATTGAGGTCCTTGACCAACTCTCTAATTTTAAACCAACAAGAGCAGTATTCGGCAATATTGACGACCATATCATTCGCAGCGCAACCAAAGAATTTCTGCGCTTTCAAGTAGAAAAAGTCTATGTTCTCATGACGCATATTGCGGGTAGGCCTGGAAAATATGCCAAACCTGCTTTCGAAGAGCTTCAAAAAAATGGTGCTCCTCAATTATTTATTTGTGGGCATTCCCATATTGCTTTGGCTCAAATGGATCAGCGACACAATATGCTTTGGCTCAATCCTGGGGCTTGTGGCTACAAAGGATTTCATCAGGTAAAGACTATTTTTCGTTTTTGTATCAATGGAGATCAAATTCAGAATCTGGAATGCATTGAGCTTGGCCCACGCGTCCGTAAAATGACGGACTAACAAGAAGATTCTTCACTTTTTAAGGAAAATTACGGACAGTTTGAGGTGAAGGAGCTGGCTAATTTCGTTTTCAAATCGCAGAAAATGAAAAAGACCCTTACCCTACTTTGCTTGCTATTGAGTAAGCCGCTCTTTGCACAAAATTGCAACATCGACTACAGCCAAAATCAAGTTGGCCTCTACCCTAGCCAACTACCCGTCGGAACCGTTGGTAGCACTTACAACGAAGACATCACTTTTGTACTACCCACCGATACACTAGGTTACGACTTTCTCAATTTTCAGATTGTTTCGGTCAACCTACCTATCGGCCTCAGCTGGACCTGCAATAATAACCTTAATAATTGCAACTACGATCCGCAAACCTCACCATATGGATGCGTCAATATCAATGGCATTCCGCTATTAGCTGGGGCTTACACTATAGAAGTAAATGTACTGGCAGACCTTAGCATCATCAATAGCTATCCTATTCTATTCGAACTTGAACTACAAATTCTTCCTGCCTCAAACAGCGGTACCAATAATAGTTTTAGCTATCAAGTTGATCAACCTTGCGCTCCAGCACTGGCCACATTTAACAATCAGGAACCTGGTTTGGAATTTTACAGCTGGGATTTTGGCAATGGCGCCAGTTCAAATGCGGAGCATCCGAGCCCGCAATATTATCCAAACGCAGGCAACTACCCTATTACTTATACGGCTTATGCGCAAATGGACACCGCTCTGCACATTGAACTCACGGAGTTCAATCTCCAAAACATGAGCAATTATGGGGAGAACTTCCCCTCTTTTGAAGAGGCAGACCCCTATTTTAAAGTTAAAAAAAATGGACAAGTCATTTACCAATCGGCTGTAGTTATCGATCAAAACCCACCGCTTACTTGGTGGCCAAACCTTAATTTAGAACTCGGGCAAAACTATACCCTTGAAATTTGGGAAGCCGATCAAAGTATCGGAGAAAACTACTTTGGAGCCGATGACTATATCGGAAATCATAGCCTCAATATTGGTTCATGCAATGGTTGTTATGCCGGAAGCGCCCAAATTGCTTATCAAATTGCCATAGAAAACATCAACCCTATTCCAAGTTTTCAGGATACAGCTACCCTCACCCTTTTTGAAAGCCCGCTGGTGCCTATACTTCAAAATGACAGCACTTTGCAGCAGCTCCTTGCCATCAACACCAGTTCTTATTTACAGTGGTACTGGAACGGAGGACCTCTGCTCGGGCAAAACAACAATAGCTTGAATGTTCAAGAAAGTGGTTATTACCACGTGCTCTCTATCAATCAACATGGTTGCGCACAATCATCTGATACCTTATTTATAAATGTAGATTTCGCAGCTATAAATGACGATAATTCAGCGAGTGCAAGCTTTCACCTTACAATTGATCAACTCACAAAACAACTCAGCATTGAACTTGAACCAGAACTTGTCGGAGCTCAAATTGAACTCTGGCAAATAGATGGCCGCTTGATTGATGCTTGGAAGAGTGTTCAAACGATTGAAAATTATCCAATTGACCTGCTTTCTGGTGGTATTTATTTAGTGAAGTTATCGAAAGGCAACGTTGTGATAGAAAGTAAAATTTCGATCGTACATTAAGTTAGTTTATCAATTACCCTCCATGACTTTTTACTTTGATATCTTTGCACGGTGAAAAATACCCATCCGTTGTCAAGGTATCAATGGCTCGCTGTAGCAATTTTAGCCTTAACCCAATTTACTGTTGTACTCGATTTTATGGTGATGTCGCCGCTTGGTGACCTCCTGATGAAAGATTTCAAAGTCAAACCAGATCAATTCGGTATCGTTGTATCAAGTTATGCGCTAGCAGCCGGGATTTCTGGCTTTATGACAGCAGGATTCGCGGATCGTTTTGACCGCAAACGATTACTCGTATTCTTCTACAGTGGTTTTATCGTCGGGACTTTATTTTGCGGCATGGCCGACAACTATGTACATTTAGTATGGGCTAGGATCCTTACCGGTATTTTCGGAGGTGTGCTGTCTTCAATTGCAATGGCCATTGTCGCCGACTTATTTAGTCTTGAACAACGCGGGCGCGTAATGGGCTTCATGCAAATGGGGTTTGGATTGAGCCAAATTATTGGAATTCCTCTCAGTCTATACATTGCCGATCTTTACCATTGGCAAACTCCGTTTTATTTAATTGTTGGGCTCTCTACCGGAATGCTTGTTGCGATTATCTTCGCATTGAAACCCATCAATGCGCACCTTGCCCTGAAAAGTGAACGTTCGGCTTTTTCGCATTTATTAGCCACAATTAAAAACCGCAATTACAGAATTGGTTTTATGGCCACTGCATTTATGTCTTTAGGTGGCTATTTTATGATGCCTTGGGGTAGTGCCTTTGCTGTAAACAACGTTGGAATTTCTCAAAAAGAGCTACCGCTACTTTTCATGATCGTTGGTATTTCTACTTTTATGATCATGCCACTCATTGGCTGGATTGCCGATAAAGTCAATAAATTCCAATTGTTTCTAATTGCCTCTCTAATCATGGTTGGCTCTGTATTGGTTTATGTTCACCTTGGGCATAACAGCTTATTTGTGCTCATTTTAGTTAATATCTTTATGATGGGGGGTATTATGGCCAGAATGGTCCCATCTCAAGCCCTTACAACTTCTGTTCCCGAACCAAAAGATCGTGGTGCATTTATGAGCATCAATGCTTCACTTCAGCAGATGGCAGGCGGTGTTGCGGCAATCATAGGAGGAAAAATTGTCTTGCAAGCCAATGAGCACGCACCTCTTGAAAGATTCGATACACTGGGCTATGTTGTGATTACCGTTATTTTTATCAATATTTACCTCACAAGACGGGTCTATAAATACGTTCAATCAAAAGCTAATTAGAAAAAATACAAAGTTTAGTCCTACTCGGCTACATCTATATCGGCAAGCTTTGCCAATTTCTTGAATTGAATTTTGGCTTGAATGCGATCAACTACATAATACATCATTGGCACCACAATAATAGTCAGGAACATTGAGCTGGTCAAGCCTCCGATAAGAACCCAGGCCAAACCGTTCTTCCATTCGGCTCCGGAACCTGTGGCCGTTGCAATAGGAATCATACCAATTACCATGGCTATTGTCGTCATTAAAATTGGACGCATCCTTTCACGAACAGATTCAAGTAAGGCATTATAAGTACTCATGCCTTTTTGCTTCAGGTGATTGGTAAAATCGACAATCAGAATGGCGTTTTTGGCAACCAGCCCCAGTAACATCAACATACCTAACATCGTGAAAATTCCCATATTTGAAGAAGTCAGAGCAAGAGCCAAAATGGCGCCAACTAAAGACACTAAAATGGAAAACAAGACCACAAAAGGATACACAAAATTATCGTAAAGCGCCACCATGATGAGGTACACCAAAACAACACCAATGCCCATTGCGGTTCCTAAGGCGCCGAAAGATTCTTTTTGGCGCTTAATTTCTCCACCCCAGGTAAGGCGCACGTTCGGATCGAGCGGATTCTTTTTGAGGTATTTTTCGATATCTGCAGCCACTGTTCCGGGTGCTGCACCAAGCACATAGCAACGCAAAGTTGTATTCGAAATACGGTTCTTGCGCTCCAAAGTACCTGCAGCGTTGTCTACGGAGATATCCGCAAATTCACTCAAGAGAACTTGTTTGCCTTCATTGTTCGGGAAGGTCATGCTTTGGATGTCCTCGACATCTTTACGGTTAGACGCATCGAGCATGACTCGGATATCGTATTCTGATCCGTCGAGGTCTATCTGACTGTCGTCATTACCAGAAAGTGAACCTTGTAGTTGCATTCCTACAGTCCCAACATTGACACCCAGCTGACCCATTTTTTCTCTATCCAAGGCAATTTTAACCTCAGGTGTTACATCTTCTGTACTCAAGTATGGATCTTTAGCGCCATGCATGGCTTTGATGGCATTCTTGAGTCGGCGGGCTTCTTTGAACATCAGCGCATCGTCGTTGCTCGAAATAAATATTTCTATAGGCGCTTGCTCGGAGTCTACTAGCCCCATATTCAAGGCTTTTACTTCAACTCCTGGATGTTTATTTTCAATTTTGCTTCGAATCATGTTCATGTACTCTACTGTCGGTATCTCGTTTTGCTTGTCTTTCTTCATTTTAACGACAATCTCAGAACGGTTCTCCGACCCAAATGCTGCAGCACCTAAACCAGCGCTGGGCCCACCCACATTAGAAAAAACAATGTCAATCATGTCTTTTTGAGCCAATAATAACTGTTCAATTTTCATTGTAGTTAGGTTGTTTTCGGCAAAAGTGGCGCTTTTCTCGTATTTAAGCTTAATCATGAACTTCCCTTGATCACCTTGAGAAACAAACTCCTGCCCTACAATACCCAAGCCCATGGTTGCAAAAGAGGCCACAAAAATCACAATGATGATTAGGCCCATGGAAATTTTATGACGCAAAGCCCAGCCCACAATTTTTACGTAAGAATTCGTAAAGATGTTAATACGCCGCTCGAACCAGAGTAAAATAGCTTGAAATGGCTTTTTGGGATCAAGTTTTACCTCTTTGGCAAAGCGTGAAGCCAACCAAGGGGTTAACGTAAAACATACAAAAAGAGACATCAAAGTAGAAACCACTACAACAATCGAGAATTGATGTAAGATATCGGAAATGGTTCCTTCGATAAAAACAACAGGAGAGAAAACCACGACGTCCACAAGCGTAATTGCCAATGCCGTAAAACCAATTTCGTTACGACCGTCGAGAGCGGCTTGCCGGCGCTTCTTACCCATTTGTAGATGTCGATAAATATTTTCCAGTACGACAATAGAGTCATCGACGAGAATACCAATTACCAAAGACATGGCCAAAAGTGTCATGAGGTTGAGCGTATAACCAAGCAGGTACATCGCAATAAATGTAGAGATCAAAGAGGCCGGAATAGACACCAATACAATAAATGCATTTCGGACGGTATGTAAAAACAGAAGCATTACAAGAGCAACCAAAAAGACAGCAAGCTCGAGGTCATGAATAACGGCATCTACAGATTCAATTGTAGGAATAGAAGTATCGGTTGCTATTGTAAAGGATAGCCCTTCTTTACTGAACTTTTCTTCGAGTTCGGCAAATTTGGTTTTGGTAAGTTTGGCAACATCTACCGCATTCGCATCGCTTTGTTTTTTAAGATATAAGCCAATGCCATTGACACCATTCAATCGAGAAATGGTAATTTGATCTTCACTGGCGTCAACAACTTCAGCAAGGTCGCGCAAACGTATAGCGCTCGTCCCTTTTGCCATCAAAACTAAATTTTGAAGATCGTTGATGTCTTTGTATTTACCGGTGAGGCGAACGGTAATTTGCTCCGTACTGCTCTTAATTTTGCCTGTCGGAAAATCTAAATTAGAAAGCGCTATTGCTTGGTTAATTTGGGACATCGACAAGCCCAATTTGCGCATCTTTTCTTTGTCTACATTGACGCGAAAAGAACGACGCTCGCCGCCAATGACCTGCACCTCTGCCACCCCTTTGACCTGCTTTATTGCAGGTAATAATTGGTCGTCCATGAGGCGCATGAGTTCGGCATCGCTTAAGTTTTTGGCAACTGCACTCAATTGCAACACAGGCGTAGCATTGGGTTCAATTTTAGCGACAACCGGATTTTTGGCGTCAGCCGGCAGCCTATTAAGGCTATTATTTATTTTGCGCTGGGCGTCTTCTAAAGCATCGTCTATGTTGGCAGATGCCTTGAACTCGAGCAAAACAAAAGAGGCATTGTCAAAAGAAAAAGAAGTTACCTCATCGACGTTTTCCATGCCGCTTAGTACGTCTTCTAGCGGTTTGGAAACTTGACTTTCTACCGTTGACGGAGAGGCGCCAGGATACGCCGTAGTAATCGTGAGCAAGGGAGCTGAAAAGTCGGGCAAAAGCTCATAGGAAAGTTGCTTATAGCTAATGAGCCCGCCACCAATCAATATAGTAAAGATGACAATAATAAAGGATGGTCTTTTGATGGATAATTCGGTGAGTGTCATAGGGCTATTTATTGCGTTTGATATTCATTCCATCCTCTAAATTTACTTGACCTTTCACTACGATTTCATCAGCGCTTGTAAGGCCAGAAACAACTTCGAGGTAGTTTCCATCGGCCGCGCCAGGACTAAACGAAGTGAGTTGCGCTTTTCCGTTTCGAATGACATAAATTTGTGGATTTTTCGTAGAGCCTATGAGTGCTTTTCTCGGAACTGCCAATGCCACAACTTTGGAGTTGTTGTCTAGTGCCACGTTACCGTACATACCTGAAAGAATCTTGTTGGCATTTGAATTATTCACCAAAACCTGAACTTTAAAATTGTGCAACGCATCTGCCTGAACAGAAATATGGTATAGACTTCCGGATATAGTTGCATTTTGAGCATCTATAGCCACATTGACCTTCTGACCTTTTTTAAATTTGAGTACATCTCGTTCTGGAACAGAAATAGCGAGTTTAAGTTGGCTAATATCCGTGAGTTCCACGATTGGAGTGCCGGGCATGACCATTGAGCCGAGATCAGCCATTTTTTTGGTGACTACTCCGGAGAAAGGCGCAAGTACTTTAGTGCCGCGCAATTGTTTTTGTAGTTGTTTAAGCTGCACCTCTGCTGAGTTGAGCGCCAACTCCATTTTTTCAGCCTCCATTGAAGAAACAGCCTGCTCCTTTCGCAAATTTGCAAAGCGGAGGTTATCATTTTTAAGCTGGGCAATATTGAGCTTAGCATTTTCGATTTGCAAAGAAATGAGTTCGTCGTCTAGCTTGGCAAGCACTTGCCCTTTGCTCACCTGATCCCCTTCCTTAACGAGTAATTCAATGAGTTTACCAGAACCTTCAGCAGCAATATTATTTTGATGCATTGGTTCAAAAACACCTAAGTATGAAAACGCACTTTCGAAGGTATGCTGTTGCGGTTGATCGGTGTCGACGAGTACAGCAGCCTCCATGTCGTGGATATAAATTTTATTTTTGGCTTCTTGAGAATTAGAAAGCAATTTAATAACAGTGAGCCCAATAAGAACAACAGCTGCAATGGAGATAAAAATGATTCTTTTCATGATTTATTATTTGATATTTCCGTTTGATTTGAGGTAGTCGAGTTCTGCTTGACGCAGCGCCACATAGGCGGCCACCACACCAGTTTGGGCTTGCTCAAGACCCGTTTGAGCTTGAAGGAGGTCATTGGTACCGATTAAACCTTCGGTAAATTTAAGATTGGCATGTTGGTGAATCGCCTCGGCTAATTTGAGTTGCTCTTTGGCTATATCCAAAGCATTTGCCTTGACAGCTATAAGTCGTTTATTTTGGTCAATCTGTAATTGCAATTGTTGCTGTGTGAAGGCTGTTTGGGTTTCTATTTGTTGCTGTTTGAGCGCGTTCATGGCTGCTTTGTGATGTTTGTCCAAACCGTCGAATAAATTCCAGTCGACACGCAAACCAACAAAGGCACCGTCTATACCTGTTCGAAAATCAGTTTCGGGGTTCATGTTGTAGTTGTATTGGTAAATCCCGTAAAAATTCACATTCGGTAAATATCCCATCTTGATTCCTTTGGCTTCTTCTTGTGCCATCATACGCTGCTGCTCGAGTAGTTGAATGGCAAATAAATTGGAAGCATTTTGATCGACGAGTAAGGTTTGCTGTACCATTTGGTCATTCTGTAAAGTAAGCGCTGCTTTTGGATCCAAGCCGATTAAAATTTTGAGGACTTCTTCTAACTGACTTTTGGTGGCTTGTAGATTGGCCTGTGTATTCTCCAAATTCAAGCGATTGATGCGGATTTTGTCGGCTTCAGTCTGCACGAGCATTCCTTGCCCAACCATGAGGTCCATGTTTTGAAGCATTTGATCGACATAACTGATGTTGCTATCGATAAAACTGAGTTGTTGATACAGGCCCTGTAAAATAAAGAATGTGTTTGCTACCTGATGCTTCACCTCCTGAATGGTCATGTCTCGTTGGATCTTGACAATTTCACTGTTGATGCGAAGCGCAGCCAAACCATAGTTGAGTTGTGAATTAAATAAAATTTGATTGAGTTGCAGCGTATTACCCAATACATACGGAACACCAAATTTCACTTCTGCAAAGGCACCGGCCGGGCCACCAAAAAACTGGGCCGGAACAACCTGTCCTGGAATGACGGCGTTGTAACGGTAATCACCGGAAAAGTTCAATGAAGGCAAACGACTCGATAAATATGCCGAGCGCTGGCTTTCATTAATAGCAACATCCAATTGGGCGCTGCGAATTTGTGGATTGGCGGTTTCGGCCATTTTAAGGCAGCTTGCTAAATCGTACTTTTGAGCTTGAGCGGTGTGCCCAAAAAGCAGAAAAAATAAACCTGTGGAGAGATAACTTTTCATTTTCATGCGGGTTGGTTTTGTGGGAATAAATAATTGATCAGCATTTCTTTGACATGCGCTTTGTGCGCAAGAAGGTCTTGTTGTAGTGTTGCTTCGTCTATGCCATGAAATTGTTGGGTCAATTTTTTTGACATAAATGGATAATGCACATTAGACATTAGTAAAATGGTAATGTTGCGGAGGCTCATTGGTCGCATTTCACCCTTGGCTTGTGCGTCTTTTAATTGTTGAAATATGCCTGTTTTTTCGATAGGCTCAAAAAAAGTGGGCGCCACACTAGATTCGTTTTTGTTTTGTTGGATCGCTTGAATGATAAACATTGGTAATTCTGGGTGCTCCATGAAAAAATCAAATTCTTTATCGATAAGCAAACTCGTTTTTTCTTTGAGTGGCAAATCTGAACTAAATACCTCTATAATGGACTGCAGGAAGTCAGACATTGCGCCTTCAAAAATGAGTTCAAAGAGTTTTTCTTTGGATCTGAAATAATAATTGAGTAGCGCCACGTTGCTCCCAACTTCTTTGGCGATGTCTCGAACCGAACAACCATCAAAGCCTTTAGTCATAAAGACTCGCTTGGCTGCCGCCTTGATTTTTTCTTCTGTACTGAGGTCTATTTTCATTTGTTTGTTTTGGCAAATGCGCTGCAAAGTTAAACACTCTTTTTAAACAAATGTTTAAGATTTAGAAAATAATTTAAACACTTGTTTAAATTTTGGCCAATTCAGGGCTATTTTGTTTCTTTGAGAGATGAAGTTTTTATTGATTATCGCCTTAGCACTACCAACCATTACTTTCGCTCAACAAACAGATTGGTTCTCCGATGCCAAACTCGGTATTTTCATTCATTGGGGCATGTACGCTGTCGACGGCACTTCCGAAAGTTGGGCTTTTCACAACAAAACAGTACCCTACCCCAAATACATGAGCCAAATGAAGGGTTTTACTGCGGAACACTACAGTCCAGCTACTTGGGCGCAACTCATCAAAGAAAGTGGTGCTAAATATTGTGTCATCACCACCAAACACCACGACGGCTTAGCCCTCTATGACACGAAGCTTAGAACTGCCACTCCACAACAAAACGAGCTTTGGAATTCAAAATTTCCACTGAGTACAAGCTATCAAACACCAAGTAAAAAAGATGTTGTCATGCCTCTTTTCCATGCTTTGGACAAAGAAGGCATCAAAAAAGGGGCGTATTATTCACTTTTAGATTGGTCCTCTAATGACTATCCTGGATTCTATAAAGACTCTAGCCGCTATCAAATTGTAAACGACCCAGCGCGTTGGCAAAACTTCTTGACTTTCATGCACGGTCAAATTTCGGAAATCAATACCCAACTCCAGCCCGATTTATTTTGGTTCGACGGTGATTGGGAACACTCCGAAACCGAATGGCAGGCAGACAAAATAGATTCAATCATTCACCACAACAATCCGAATGCCATTTTAAACGGCCGCTTGAAAAGCTTTGGCGACTACGACACGCCCGAGCAAAACATGCCAATTGTACACCCTGACCGTAGCAATTGGGAACTCTGCCTCACCACCAACGACAACTGGGGTTACCGCTCTTCAGATACCCATTTCAAAAGTCATTATGAACTGCTCAGTATTTTTACCGAGTGTATAGGTATGGGCGGCAATTTATTGCTCGATATCGGGCCAAAAGCCGATGGTACCATTCCAGATGAACAAGTTGCTATTTTAAAAGAATTCGGGCGCTGGACCGACAAACACGCCGCCGCTATTTACGGCTCCATTGCTGGCCTACCCGCAGGGCACTACCACGGCAACTCCACTCTCAGCAAAGACTCCACTACACTTTATTTGTTTGTACCGAGCCCTCAAGGAGCTATTACCGATACGAGTAAGCTGATGATTCCCATTTATATCAAAGGTTTGAAAAGCAAGCCAACATCCATTACACTAATTGGTTCAGAAATCCAAATGGAAAGCCATGAAGTAGGTAAAATTTCTTGGAGTAGCGTACCTGGCACTTTATTTATGGAAATTCCCGTATCTGAAATGGACCCCATGATCAGTGGGGTTGAACTTAAATTTACAGAATCCCTTCAACTATATCGCGGCAAAGGCGGTTTTCATTAAAATAATTGAGGACATGAAAAATAAAGCAATCCTACTTTATTTAGTGGGCTTTTTGGGTTTTTATTCAAAAGCACAGCACCACGAACAAACTTATTTTCCACCGACAGATTCATTGGTCATTCAAAAACTAGCCACATGGCAAGACTACAAATTTGGCTTACTCATGCACTGGGGTTCTTATAGCCAATGGGGCGTTGTGGAAAGCTGGAGCATTTGCCCCGAAGACGAAGATTGGTGTACCCGACGTGGCCCCTACTCAAATTCTTATTTCACTTACGTTAACGCGTATCAAAACCTACAAACTACCTTCAACCCTACGCAATTTGACCCAAACCGCTGGGCAATGGCCGCCAAAAATGCGGGAATGAAATACATGGTGTTCACCACCAAACACCACGACGGTTTCTGCATGTTTGATTCAAAACTGACCAACTACACCGTTGCCAATTCAAATTGCCCAAACAGCAAGAGCGCGTATCCCGACCTGACTCGCCCAATTTTTGACGCCTTTCGATCAGAAGGCCTATGGGTGGGTGCTTATTTCTCCAAACCAGATTGGCACCACCCAGACTACTGGGATCCGAAATTCCCGCCTTATGACCGCAACCCTAACTACGACCTTCAAAAGAAACCCGCCAAATGGGAATCTTTTGTACAATTTACGCAAGGGCAAATCATGGAGCTCATGCAAAATTATGGCCCTGTAGACATTTTATGGCTCGACGGCGGCTGGGTACAACCCTACACCGAAACCTCTCCCAAATGGGGCTACAAACCCGTTGATCAAAATATCCGCATGGATGAATTAGCAGCCAAAGCAAGAAAAGTTCAGCCTGGCCTCATCGTGGTTGACCGCGCGGTAGAAGGCCCAAATCAGAACTACCTCACACCTGAGCAAAGTATTCCGGACAAACCACTTCCCTACCCTTGGGAAACCTGCATGACAATGGCCAACAGCTGGAGTTACGTACCCAATGATCAGTACAAAAGCTCAGCAACCTTGCTCAAAAACTTGTGTCTGATTGTTTCAAGAGGCGGCAACTTCTTACTCAATATTGCACCCGACCCCCAAGGCCGCTGGGACAGCACTGCCTATGAGCGCCTGGAAGAAATTGGCAATTGGATGCAAATGAACGGAGAGGCCATCTATCATTCTAAACCCGTTGCTCCTTATGAAATCAAGCAAGGCGACACCGGCACTTGGGTCTTCACACAAGTAGAAAAATCTATTTATGCCATTTGGATTCCGGGAAAAGAAAATAAAAATCCAACACCGATTGATATTTCATACTTCAAGATCAAAGGGGTTAAACCTTTGAATCAAAACAACCAAACCAAGCTCAAAAACGGTGTTTTGTCCGTAGAAATACGAAACAACCCTTTAAATACGCCACAAGTATTTCGTTTACAGTAGCAAAAGCGCTGCAATCTTCGTATCTTTGTATCAACGTTCTTTGGGGTCGACATTGGATTTGACAGCGATAGCGGTAGTCAGGTGTCAGCATGCAGAGGCTTGTAGTGTTCCTCTTAAATCAAATGCTACGAACAATAAATGACAACACGTCATACGCACTTGCTGCTTAATTAACTGAATGTTAATTGGCTTAATCTAGCTGAAGTATAGTAGGCCAGACAAGTACTTTCGGTAAATCGTCGCCTAATCGATTTGCCACTCGAAAGTTCATCCCATTAGGCTAGTGTTTGCGACGGTACTAAGCAAATGCGAAATTCAGTACCTAAGTTCAGGTTTTGGGTGTTCTTGTCCGTGCCTGGATCGAAAAACAACCGAGGAATAAGCATGTAGAAAGCTTGAAAACTCGTCGTTTGGACGAGGGTTCGAACCCCTCCGACTCCACAAAGAAAAAAAAAGCGCAATGAATTAGTTTTCATTGCGCTTTATATTTAAAAGTAAAAGTGAAAAGAAGATTTTAACTAATTGCCAAAATAAAATCTAATCCCCGCATTTAATCCCCAAATACTTGTGAGTTTTGTTTCACCCCCAAGAATTGTTGAAAGTGTATTAAAGTAATTTGCATTTCTACCGATATGCCCTTCGATAAAACTACCGAACTTACCCTTTCTTCCATAAAGAAATTCAACACCACCAAATGCCGAAACTCCAAGCGTTGACTGTGAAGGTGTTACAACAGTTTCGCCTGTCCAAAAATCATATTCTGTAGATCCTTGCAGGCTTATCAAACCTAAATCAGCACCTATATATCCTCTAAATGATGCATCAATAAAACCTCCACCAAAATCATTATCATCGAAATTATATCGTCCGTAACCACCATATGATGATGGCAAATCCAATAATGAGAATCCTGGGCTAAAATACCCACCGACATGAAGATTATCTGAAATTGAATAACCACCTTCTAATCTAAAGATAGATGTTCCTGAACCAAATGCAAAATGTACACCTTGGCTATAGGAAAAAGAAGAAATAAAAAACAGACCAATTAATACGAATTTTTTCATAGTAAAAAATTTAGGTTATCGCTTACTCTTAAGGATTTTCAGCATTCTCCAGGAGATTTGATGGGTTCCTTTCCCAATTTATTGAATATCAATTTTCCTGTGTTCGATAATGTGTGTTAAATTATTTAACTGTTTCGAAAATAAACAATTATTTGAAAAAAAACAAAAAAATCTCATAACAGTAGACAGGTCGTTATTAATTACATAGGTAGATATCTTCATTTTTTAAAAGCTGCTTTCACGAACTATAATTAACCACATAATAAGTACCTTCGTTAGACCAAAACAACTTCTTCAATTTTGAACCAACAAAACCGTTCCGCGGCAGCATTTACTGAGCAATTTATCAACCAGACCCATCAAAACATATTTTTGACGGGCAAAGCCGGGACAGGTAAAACGACGCTTTTACGCAAAATCAAAGAGACGACCCATAAAAATGTGGCTATTGTGGCACCGACCGGCATTGCGGCCCTAAATGCGGGCGGCGTAACCATCCATTCATTTTTTCAACTACCATTTGCAGGATTCATTCCAGAGTTTGGTGCGCAGCCCGATTTTTCTCAAACCGTGAAGTTTGAAACAAAGGAAACGCTCAAACGGCATATGACCATGAATAAAACCCGGATTCAACTCATCCGGAATATTGAACTTTTGATCATAGACGAAGTCAGTATGCTGCGCGCAGACCTCCTTGACGCCATAGACTGGACGCTCCGCAATGTGCGCCGTATTCATGAACCCTTTGGCGGCGTTCAAGTCCTTTTTATTGGCGATTTACTGCAGCTTCCGCCGGTGGTAAAGCAAGAAGAATGGCAGGTCTTGAGTCGGTATTACAACGGTATCTTCTTTTTTCATGCCCGCGTTTTTCAAGAAACACAGCCACTCTACATTGAACTTTCCACCATTTACCGCCAACAAGATCAAGCCTTTATACAGGTGCTCAACAACCTGCGCAACAACGAAATTAGCGCGGCTGATGTCGAAATACTCAATCAATACGTTCAGCCTGATTTTGACACAACAAGCAACGAGGGCTACATTACACTCACCACCCATAATGTTAAGGCTGACGAGATGAATGCAAAGGCTTTGGCAGCCTTGCCAGGGAAAAAAGTTAGCTACGCAGCTGAAATTACCGGAGACTACCCCAAACACCTGTTTCCTCTAGAAGAAACGCTTGAACTTAAAATTGGTGCCCAAGTCATGTTTGTTAAAAATGATTTGTCATTTGACAAGCATTATTTCAACGGAAAAATGGGCAAAATTGCGGCACTCAGCGATCAAGAGATCACCGTCTATTTCACTGAAGAAAAAAAGACCATTAACGTCGAAAAATTTGAATGGACCAACATTCGGTATGCCTTGAACCAAGCTACAGGTGAAATTACCGAAGAAACACTTGGTACTTTCGTGCATTATCCATTGAAGTTAGCGTGGGCCATTACCGTTCATAAAAGCCAAGGGCTCACTTTTGATAAGGCAGTGCTCGACGTAGCGGATGTTTTTGCACCTGGCCAAGCTTATGTGGCACTTTCGCGTTTGCGGACTTTGGATGGCTTGGTATTAACCAAACCAATGCGCATGAACGGGCTTTCTAATGACCAACAAGTGGTGGCATTTAGCCAGAACAAAGCCCCTGAAGACCAACTCGCAGCTTATTTAACGCAGCATACCAAAAACTATTTAATCAATACCTTGCATCAAGCTTTTGATTGGTATGAACTTAGTTCAAAATGGGCTATACACGAAAGCAGCTATCAAATAGTGGGGGTTAAGAGTGAAAAAGCAAAAAACAAACAATGGATTACCCTTCAAAATCAAATTATACAATCGACCTCAGACCCTGCCCAAAAATTCAGAAGACAATTAGTACAAATTGCACAGGCGCCAAATTTTGATATGGCTTTTTTAAATGAACGCGTTGTGGCCGCTTATCATTATTTCTTTAAGTTGTTAGATGATGTACTGAGCAGTAACCTTAAAAAAATTGCCGAACTCAGCAGAGCCAGAAAAACCAAGCAATACGCTGAAGAACTAGAAGAATTAGACGAGCTCCTCACTGCAACGATTCTAAAAATCAAAAAAGCACGCATCCTCATTGAAACCCTAGCCTCAGGTCGTGAAATTTCCAAAACTACGGTTTGGAATACCGAAATCTCTTCTTACAAACTCGCAAAAATTGCAGCCGTTAAACAAGAATTGAAGCAGGTGCCGAGCCTACTCGACGACGAAGATGAAGTCATCGACACCATTTTTGAAAAAACAGTCAAGAAAGATAAAGGGGGCAGTAATAAAAAATCGACCTACGAACTCACCCTTGAACTCCTCGAACAAGGTAAAGATGTAGCTGAAATTGCCCGCATAAGGCAGGTTTCCAAACAAACCATCAACAACCATTTTGTGTACCTGATCAGAAGCGAACAAATTCAATTGAGCGACGTTATGCAGCCCAAGCGCAGCAGCGAGCTCGAAACCATGTTCGAAGGCTTTACAGGCACTTCTTTAGGGCCCCTCAAAGAAAAACTAGGCGCTAAAGCAACTTGGGACGAGCTCAAGTTGTATCAGGCGTATGCACAATTGCAGTAATCCCATCAAGGGCTAACCAAGTTTATACTGATATTGAAATAGAGCGGATTAGTGAGGTTATTAATCATCACATATTCAGGCTGGTCGTCAATAAGACCAAATGCGCGGTAGTTTTCTTCGCCATTCATGAGTCGGTCCATATCAAAACGATAATTGATTCGGTAACCTGCTTGAATAGACATCCAGATAAACTCTTTCAAAGAAAATTCATAGACCATTCGCAATCTGATTTCTCCTCTGCGAATTTCGAGTTCGTCGTCGCGCATTTGATAGGCATCTACACTCGAGGTATTCCACATTCTGTAGCTTTGACCTTCTAATTCATAACCAGCAAACAACATGTTTCTGCTATTGATCGTTCTTCTGACGTGGGCACGAGCAGGAAATAATATTTCTGTTCCCCATTTATTTTGGGTATCTGTTGAATTGTAAAGTACGACCGGAATGTAGTTGATTTCACCGACTCTGTAGGTTCTAGCCAAACCTACACCCCACTGCTTGAGTTCTGATGGTCTTTTACCGTAAATCAAAGCTGCAGAATATTTGAGGTAATTGAGCGGCATCATGTCTTTTAAGGTATAGTTACCACTGTAGTCGGCCGAACCCTGGAAAAGTAAAAAATACTTGTCGTTGAGTGGCTTAAACAAAGTAGTGCTAATACCAGCGGTTTTCAGGCCATATGCACTCAAGGTCTTCAACATCGGATTTTCTAATGATGCTGGGTCGGCAAAATTGTAGCGTTGCTCCCAATAGTTGCCACCGAGCTGCCAAACCAAGTTGGTCTTGGCAATGACAGGGATATTGAAACCTATGCGCATGCCATGAGAACTCAATAATTGCGCATCTTGTGCATTCAAATTGAAACCACCACCTGGGCTGGTTTGGATAGAATTCAAGGTGTCGGCAGACATGTTGTAGCCCATTTGGTAATCGTAACCAATACTAATTAGCTTGGCCGGACTCAGACCTTCAATTTTTGGGCTACAAAAACGACGCGCGCCCTCTTCGGTATATTCAACGTTGTCGTAGAGACTGTAGTCTTCTTCAACGATGATCGTATCTGTATTTTCAGGAACCTGAGCCCAAATGGTACTACCTGTGCTGAATGCAGCCACTACAAAAGTAAATGGCAAAAATTTTGAATGGAACAACATACGTTTATTTTTTAACAACTAAACGCTTCCAAACGTCGGTTCTACCGAGAACTGAAACGCCAATATAGCCGCGAATGTTAAGTGTATTTTCATTTGTCATTTTGATCACACAAGAATAAGTGCTGCCGTTGAGTGCATCGTAAATGGTACCGTCGGCCCACTCATCGTTGCCTTTGTAGGTAAAATCTTTAAGCATTCGGTAGCCCATCAAAGGAACTTTTTGAAGGTCTGGATCTGGATTATTTTTGTCCGTTTTTGGTTTCTTGGTTACAGGATCAATAGGCTCCTTGATCCAAACAATTTTGCCGTAATATTTGGCACCGATTTTTTCGATTTTAACACGTGCCCTACCATTACTTGGTTCCCAAACACCAATTAAGCGATCACCACCCGTATTGGTGGGTGCAAAAGACCAAAATAAGGTCGCAATAAAAGAAAAAACAAGAATAAAAGATAACTTTTTCATGAGGATATGTTTATTAGTTAATGATTTGGTTTGCGTTAATTGAGGAACTCATTAATATTTGAGTTCAAATTCAAAGGAGCCTTTTAAGGTCACATTTGCATTTACGTCTTTGACAAAAGATGCATCTAAAATGACATAAATTTGTTTTTCTGCAAAGTAATCAGTGACATTCGCCTCTTTTGAAGGCTTTAATTGCACAGATTTTGAATTTCCCTTGATTGGATTGATCACCGCTAATTCTTGCATCGAAAGATCTGGGTTGTCAGAAGCAAAACTAAACACTAGCGCATTGATGTCCTGAAAACTTGCCGGTTCTACACTTTGAACGGTTGCGTTCTTAAGGACAGCGTTTTTAATTTTGACGCCTTCTTTGTAGTCGTCGCCGAGAATTTCTTTGAGGTCAATTTTGGCAACGTATTGAGCGGGATTGGAACCTTGAAACAAAGGCCCTGCATAGTCAAATTGAATCTCATTGAGCGTGTAAGACTTCGTGTTTTTTGGGGCATTCAGCAGCTTCATAAGCCAAGTACCAAGGGCAATGACGACAACCGCCGAAGTAAGTATGAGTAAGATTTTCTTCTTCATTGTATAGTTTTAGTTTTGTAAATATATCAAAAATTCAAACATTCAAACATTCTGCTCAAAACGACTCCCCTACCACAAAATAGAAATAGCCACCTTCTCGACCATAGCCGTAGTCAAGACGAATATTGAGACGCTCGGCAGGGTCCACTACAAAACGGAGGCCTGTACCAACAGAATATTTTAAATTGCTGGCACTTAAAGTAGAAGACGGACCAAACACATCGCCTGCACCTGCAAAGGCTACTGCGCCAAAGCGCCAAAAGAGAGGGAAACGGTATTCGAGTTGGGTTGCAAAAAAATGCTGATCTCTAAACCGATTTTTGGGGTAACCGCGCAAGATATCATCGTTACCCAGGGTTGACAAATCTAAAAAGGGAACCTCACCAAAAGAAAATCTTACTTTGGTTTGCCAAGCCAAAACATGCTTGGGCTTGAACTGCCAGTACTTCTGATAAGTGGCATTGATCGTCTGAAAAGAAAAGGTGCTCTTTAGCAAAGGCGAGAAAAAATAGGTCGAAAACTCTGCGTAGTGTCCTCGATACGGATTGATAATGTTGTCTCTGGTATCTAGAATGGAAACCAATCCGAGCGCAGAACCAAAACCTCCTTTGGAACCTGTTACAGCGCCACTCGCAAGTTGACCATTCGCGGTATGCTTGAAATTGTATTCGTGTCGAAATTCATAATCAAAACCAAGGAAGAAACCAGGTCTAATTTTTTTAAGTTGCAATGTTTTGAGCACAAACAATTGATAGCTATATTGTTCTTTTTGCAGAATTTCTGAGTCATTTCCCAAGCCATAGAATCGATCGGGAAAGTCGCGGTAGCGCAAATCACCTTTGAGAAGGTAATTTTCGTCTTGCGTGAAAACATGCCAAGAAGCCCAGGTATCTAGTTGCTTATTTTGAGTGTAGTCAGCTAAAAATTGAATATAAGATACCCTCGGATGAATAGGATTGGAGGCTGAAGGCGGTACCTTGAAATAATATACACCAGCGGCTCCAGCTGCCCAACGCGTATCTGGTGTAAAATAGAGTAAGGGCAATACGAAGATTCCATTTTTGTCTTCTGCAAGTGTATCAGATAGCGGCACAAAACCCATGAATGATCTGGGCTTCTTGAGCGTATCCAATAAGACTTGTGCCCGCCCAACCATTGAAAAGCTAAACCATGCAAAAAAACCGAAAATGAGCAGGAGTTTCAAGATTGTTTATGTTTTTGCACAATGGCAAATATAAACCTAATCTCGATTGTTTCTACTTCAATTCAATATACTTCAAAAACTCGTTCTTGGTAGCTTCGTTTTCAAACTTGCCGCAGAAATTAGCCGTAACCGTACTGCTATTGACGTCTTTTACCCCACGTGAAGAAACACAAAGATGCGTGGCATCAATTACTACAGCAACGTCTGCTGTTTCGAGGGCTTCTTGTAGGGCTTTTGTGATTTGCATGGTGAGGCGCTCTTGTACTTGAGGACGCTTTGCAAAATGTTGCACAATGCGGTTGATTTTAGACAATCCAATCACCTTACCTGATGAAATATAAGCTACGTGTGCCTTACCAATAATTGGAACAAAATGATGCTCGCAGTTTGAATAAAACAAGATATTTTTCTCGACAAGCATCTGATTGTATTGATACTTGTTTTTAAATAGTTTAATGTCTGGGAAATTTTCAGGATTGAGCCCACTAAATATTTCTTTGACATACATTTTAGCCACCCTGCGAGGTGTTCCGCTGAGGCTGTCGTCTGTGCGGTCTAAACCAAGGATATCCATGATGGACTCAAAATGAGTTGCAATTTTCTCAATTTTTTCGTCGTCAGAAAGTTCAAAAGCGTCAGCTCTGAGTGGTGTATCTACGGAAGTGCTGACATGCTCATCTCCGAGCTCGTCAATAAGTATGTCTATGTGCTGATCGGAAACTGAATAGCCGTTTTGTTTCATCTTTTTGTTTTTTAATTAAACAAAACAAAAAGCATTATGTTCGTTGGCCTCAAAGGCAACTAATTTTACTAATTTTACGCCAGTTCAAGAATAATAAAATTTATGAAAAAACTTTCTCTACTTTGCTTTTTGGCTTTAGGGCTCCACACTTTTGCTCAATCTGTCAAAGGCGACGAACTCACCTACACTTACGTCAAACTACCCACCAACCCGGTACAACCTAAGCCAACTGCTTATATGGCAAGCGTTTTTGCTGCTTACGAAGCTGAAAACCAAAGATTACTCGCTCAGTTCGAAGCAGACAAAGCACAAGCTGAAGCAGATTATCAAAGAGACCTTGCCGATTTACCCAACAAACAAAAAGCAGCCGACGATAAATTCGAGCGTGAAATGAAAGCATGGAACGAAAAATCTACCGCCTCTAAAATCATAGAGAAGCAAGTACTGAACGAAAACAACCGCCCTGTTAAAGACTACATACCACAACCTTATCGTCGTTCAATTGCCATGCCGATCATGAAAACAACATACGATTACAATTCGCTGGCATCAACTTACTTGTTTATAGATGGCCTGCAAAAAAGCGCAGCCAATGCACTAAACTACACGGTTACACTTCAAGGCTTTGAGGCTACTACAGCAAAGATTATTTCTGAAGTCAAGAAAGAAGTCTCGCGCAAAGACGGCGTTAGTACCTCAATAGACGTTACTTACTACCACATCGAGTTTACGTATCGCCACCCGATGAGTTTCCGCGTTTCAAACGCCATGAACCAAGAAATTTATGCGGCAGCCCCTGCCGAATTAACAGAATTCAAGTTATATAAAGGTGCAGCTACCAAAACCCAACCATCAATGGATGTGAATGCGGTTGTCAAATCAATGGAAGACAAATGCTTACAAGAAAACCTTAAAGCAATTAACCACATGGTCAATGACCGCATTGGTTTTGAACGTACCAACGAAACTTTTGAGTTGTATTATGTAAAATCAAAAAATGAGTCGCACAACGACATTTTAGATGCCTACAATGCGGCAACTTTGGGTTTCAAAATGCTAGGCACAAACGAAGCACAAGGCAAAGCCGAATTAGATAAAGCTATTATTATCTGGAAAAAAGCGCTCGAAGAGTCTGAAATCGATAACAAAAAAGCCCGCATAGACAAGGACGTCACGATTGCCATCTACTTCAACTTACTCGAAGCTTATTTTGCCTTGCGCAACACAACAGAAGCTGATGTAATTCTACAAACCATGGGGCGTATGGACATCTCTAACCGCGACAAAAAACAACGCGAAGCCTACGAGCAAGCCTATATTGATCTTAAATTACGCATGGCCGCCAATGGTTTGTAATCATTGAAATTGGGAGACCTCAAAACGGGTTAGTCGTTCCACATGTAGTATTTAGGAGTAATCATTTGTTCGGTGTTCAATTCTTCTTTGGTATACCGATGATTAAATATTTCAATTTCCATATCAGGGTAAATAATAAAGGTTACACTTGATGAAGCATAGGCACTCATATCCATGAAAATCATTTGGCCGTTGCGGCGTAAATGAATCCGTACAGTGTGGTGGAAATCTCGAAGACCGTTATAGTCAGTCTGAGGAAGGGGTTCAAATTGTTCCGAAAAATGCTGATAGGCCAAAAAGACAATTGCTTCTATTTCTTTTTTTGAAAAGAGCAGCGAATCTATGCGTTGAATTTTGATGAGCCGTTCCAAGCCTTGTTTGGTTTCTAAAGTAAGACTTGGTAAGTCTTTTCTTTTATGAATCGATGCATATTTTGGATTAGGAATACCCATCTCGTAGAACCTTTCAAAAATTAATGACCCATCTGCAGCGTATTCGCGGCACCAACCATCTCTCAAACCTGCGCTATACCTGTAATCAAGCAATACCTGGCCAGTCGAATCTAATTCTTGGTAAGGGCCATGCAAGCTATCCAAAATGGTATGCAAAGCGCGAATTTTGATCCCGTTGCTCGCATAATACTCTTTGTAACAATCTTTGTTCTTGTATTCGATGCGGCTTTCAAAATTTCCATTCGGGTAATAAAGCTCTTGCACTTGTTTAAAAAAGCCGTCAGCGCTTGTTTCAGCAATAAAAAGCTGTTCTAACACCATTTTCGGGTACCAACGTTTGACTTCTTTATAACTATTTGAACCCTTTTCTTTATGAATTTCTAAGCGCTGCCATTCGCCATTCGGATAAAACTCAACCAGGGAGGTATCTTGCCCCTTGCGGTAGTCTCGACGCCAATGCAGTTGCCCATCGTTATACCACCAGGTTTCTACGCCTTTATGGCGGTTTAGCAATTGGATGTCGACATCGTGGGTTTGGACCCCAGCAGCGGTCCATTCTTTAAGATACCCATTAGCACCTACATCCAACACCTGCTCTAGGGTGAGCTGGCCATTTTCAGCCCATTCTTTTTTGTTGGGCTCAAACGGATGTGCCGTTTCTAAATCATACAAATACCAATAGGCTTGTTGACCATTGGCATGCCAGCCCTTCCACTCTCCTACGGGCACATTATTTTCGTAATATCGCTCCGTTTCTAATTTTCCGTCTTGAAAATAACTTTTAAAAATTCCATTTAAGCTGCCATCTTTGTATTTCCCTTTTGATTTGAGCTTGCCATTTTCGTAATACGTCAAAACAGGGCCGTGCAAAGACCGGTGCTCGTGATTTCCATCTTTAATAAATTGGTGCTGTTTGCGTTCAAATAATTCACCACCGTCGTAATAGGTCAGTTCGGCACCAAATGGAACCATCAAATACGTGTAACCCTCTTCGTCTAACGTATGGGGAGGATGCCCACTTTTGTCCGATTCTTGGAGTTCACGGTATCTGATCCAAGCATAAGACCTTTCAAAGCGCTTTTGCCCTTTTAAACCATACTCCACAGTTTTCAGGCAGCGACGCCCTTCCTGATTCAAATAATAAATATTGTGGGTTTGGAGTGGTCCGTTTTCGAAATATACCTTTTGATCGATGAGAATAGAATCGTTGTCCCAGATAGAGAATTTACTGCGTACCCTTGGCTTGCCTTCAAATGTATTGAGTATTTCTTCTGTTAGCCTTCCCTTTACGAAGGTACGGCGTTCGTATATTTTGCCTAAATGCAGAACTTGACAAACCCCTTCACGCGGCGTTTTTAAATCATCCTCGTAGAAAGTAGAGAACAAATAATGCCCACCCTTCTTATTTTGTGGCTTGAACTCACAGTTGTCTTGGGTAAAAGCCTGTGATACCAACAAAGGAAAACAAAAAGAAAAAAATAAAAGCCGACTGAAGAACAGCATCATGATCTTGTTAACGCCTAAAGTTCGGAAATCTTAAGTTCTATGAAGTCTTTTTCTTTGAAAATCAAAAAAAAGTAAATCTCTTTTCTTCTTCTTGAAAAACTAAGTTATAGAAGATCTTAGGTTAGGTTTTAATTGTTATAAATCCGAATCAATTTGTCTTTAAGACTTTACTCTGACAAACGAAATCAGTTCTTGGAACTTCTGTTTTAGAAATGGCACCAAAACCGCCGTCCACTTCAGTAAAGTTGCGGTAGCCACGCGCTTGTAAAATAGAAGCGGCTATCATGCTGCGGTAACCACCTGCACAATGCATAAAAAAATGCTGACTAGGGTCAATATCTTTGGTCCAGTCATTGATATAAGCAAGCGGTTTGCTGTATGCATCCTCGACATGTTCTGCCTCGTACTCGCTTTCTTTACGAACGTCAATGACCATAGATTCGCCAGCTTTAAATTGGGCAGCAAATTCATCGGCTGTAATGCGCTTCACTTGATCAACCTCTTTACCAGCTTCTTGCCAGGCAGCAAAGCCACCTTCTAGGTACCCCAGTACTTTATCGAAGCCAACGCGGCTAAGTCGGGTAATAACTTCTTCTTCCATCCCGGCCTCAGTAATTAATACAATTTCTTGCTTGACATCGCCAATTAGGGCTCCAACCCATGGAGCAAAGTCACCGCGAATACCAATATTGACGGCTTGCGGAATAAAACCTTGGTAAAAATCAGCAGCTGGGCGCGTATCTAAAATCAATGCACCAGTAGCCTCAACAAGTGTTTCAAAAGCAGCTGGGCTAAGTGGCGTCATCGCCTTTTCTTTTACAGCCTCAAAACTGTCGTATCCTTTTTTATTCATGGCTACATTGTGGCCAAAATAAGCTGGAGGAGGCAATAAACCGTCTGTTACGGCTGCAATGAACGCCTCTTTGTTTGGCTGATTGAGCGCATAATTCATTTTCTTTTGATTGCCAAGTGTGTCCACGGTTTCTTTCATCATATTTTTACCGCAAGCAGAACCCGCACCATGCGCTGGATAAACGGTCAAGTCGTCGGCCAATGGCATAATTTTAGTCATCAAAGACTCATAAAGCATACCCGCCAATTGTTCTTGGGTCATGTCGGCAGCTTTTTGAGCGAGGTCTGGGCGGCCTACATCACCTAAAAAGAGGGTGTCTCCAGAGAAAATAGCTTCATCCTTACCTTCTTCGTTGATCAACAAAAAGGTTGTGCTCTCCATTGTGTGCCCTGGCGTGTGCAACACTTTAATTTTGACAGCGCCTATTTCAAATACTTGACCGTCTTCGGCAATGATGGCCTCAAACTCGGTTTTTGCAGTTGGTCCGTAAACAATTGGCGCACCTGTTTGCTTGCTTAAGTCGAGATGGCCAGAAACGAAATCAGCATGAAAATGCGTTTCAAAAATATACTTGAGCTTGACGCCATCTGCTGCAATTCGGTCTAGGTAAGGCTGCACCTCTCTTAGTGGATCAATAATAAATGCTTCCTTGTTACTCACAACATAATACGCGCCCTGCGCTAAACAACCGGTATAAATTTGTTCTGTTTTCATTTTTGGAAGGTAATTAATTATTTAATGATGGATTTCTTATTTGCTCAAATTGAATACCTCAAATATATCACGAGAAATCTTAATTCAATGTAACTACTATTTTCTCGCATTAATCTTCCCAGAAGTCGGGATTTCCATTTTCTTCGAGTAATTTTTGCCAGTTGTAGCTGGGGTCATCTGCATCGAAAAGAATGGCTTTGTACTCTCCTTCAGAGATTTCATAGCGCAAGACTTCTTCACCAGTATAGGCCTCAATGGCATCGAGCAATGGGATTTCGTCTTTGCTGCAAAACGAGATGGCCTGCCCAAGCGCATTGCCTCTTCCCGTTCGGCCGCAACGGTGCACGTAATTTTCTGGGTTGTCAGGGAGGTCATAATTGATCACATATTCCATATTTGGAATATCGATACCCCTAGAAGCGACATCAGTAGTGATGAGCACTTGGTTTTTGCCCTCTCTAAATTTTTCGAGCAAACCAAAGCGTTCATTTTGTGGAACCCCGCCGTGCAAAGCCTCCGCATGAACACCAACACGTTCCATGGCCTTCACGATTCTTTCAACCCGCACTTTGGTGCGCGCAAAAACCAAAAAACGTGCCTCTGGGTATTCGCCAATCATGTTTTCTAGAAAAAACCGCTTGTCGTCCATTTCAATGAAGGCAACCGCATGCTGAACATTCTTGGAAACAGGGTTTTGAGGCGAGAGCTGAATACGGATTGCGGAGCGCACAACGTCGTAGGCCAAGGATTTGATTTTTTTATCGATAGTTGCCGTAAAAAATAAGGTTTGGTGCTTTGCTGGGATTTTCTTGATAATATCTTGGATGTCTTTATTAAAGCCGAGGTCGAGCATGAGATCGGCCTCGTCCAAGACAAGTGTATGCACACCTGATACATCGAGATGCCCCTGGGCAATGAGGTCAAACATACGACCTGGTGTGGCAATCAGCACCTCAGCGCCTATTTGTAATTGCTTGATTTGCGCTTCTTGCTCTACCCCACCATACAAACCGATGACCTTAACTTTCGTTTGGGCGCCAATTTGCTCAAAGACGCCCGTAATTTGTTGCGCAAGCTCACGAGTTGGCACAAGTACAATACAACGGATTTGAATAGAGTTGGTGGCGTTTTTTTTATATTTAAGTAACTTATTAAGAACCGGAATAACAAACGCTGCCGTTTTACCAGTGCCCGTCTGAGCAACGGCCATGACGTCTTCACCATCCAAAATATGTTTTATGGCACGGTATTGGATATCTGTAGGACGTCTGAAACCGAGCACTTCTAGTTGGTCCTTAATTTTTTGGTCAATAGGGTAGTCTTCAAATTTCATGAACACAAAGATACGACTAATAATAAAGACCCTACTTTTACGTTTTTCAATTCAAAATCTCAACAATGAAAATCAAATTACTCCTCTCCATTGCTCTTTTGACCAGCACCCTCCTTGCCAATGATAAGGTTACCGTCAAAAGCACTTTGCACAGCGTCACCGTCTACACTCAAGGCGCTCAACTGCAGCACAAAGCCAATTACACGATTAAAGCGGGCCTAAGCGAGGTCATTGTAGAAGGCATTTCACCGCAAATTGCTGCTGGAACTATTCAAGTGAAAGCAACCGGTGCGGTGGTTATTCTAGATTCCAAATATGAATACTACTACCCGCAGCCTCAATTGGAATTGTTGGTTCGAGATCTTCCGCCCAAAATAAAATCTGCCATAAGGGTGTTAGAAGACTCCATCAGGCTCGTCAATTTTGAGCTACGCGACATCAACGACGAAATTGAAGTGTTGGTAGCTGCCCGCAAAATTATCATTTCTAACGGCGCTGTTAAAGGCCAAGGCAAGGTCAATGACAGCATTCAGTTATTGAAAGCTACTGTCGATTATTACACCACAAAAGTTTCCGAACTCAATAAAAAAATCAGTAGCCTTGACCGTCAAAAAGTAAAGAAAACCGACCTCCTATCAGAACTCAACACAAGACTCGAAGACTTGCAAAACTACGCCGAGCAAAACAATCAAACACCTGAAAAAAAAGGGGTTCCACGGATTATAATCACTTTTATGGCCAAAGATGCCGCTAGTGGCCGCATCGACCTCAGCTATTTAGCTTCAAACGCCGGCTGGACACCTCTCTACGACATCCGTAGCGAAGCCGCAACAGGTAAAATCAGCCTCACATACAAAGCACAAGTGCGCCAGCTAACAGGTTTGGACTGGGACGACATCAAGCTCAGCATCTCGACCAACAACCCATACGCTAATAAAACCAAACCAGAACTTAACCCGTGGTACATCGACTACCAAGAATTTAGAAAACAACTAGAAGAAAAAGGCAAACTTCGATCTGACGCATTCGACGATGCACCAGCAGTCAATAGTACCGCTTTAAACATGGGTTTTATGTATTCGACTAATGCAGCTGTAGAAATCAACGCACTCGGAGCCGAACAATTCACCACCATTGTTCAACAACTCATCTCGGCCGAGTTCAAGATAGACCTCAACTACAGCATTGCCTCAGACAATCAAGTGCGCATGGTGTTGGTCAAGCAGTCTGAGCTCAACACGAGTTTTCGTTACTATGCCGTGCCTAAACTCGACCCAGGCGTATATTTAGTGGCCCAAATGACCAAACTAGACGAGCTTCAGCTCGTACCAGCCAAAGCCAATATCTTCTTTGACGGCACGTACATTGGCGAAACCTACCTTGACCCCACCACCATGGACGACACCCTCAATTTGTCGTTGGGCAAAGATCCAAATATTGTCGTGAAGCGCACGCTTCTCAAAAACCAAAGCAAAGAACGCATTATTCAAGATAAAAAAGAACGGAGCTTTGCCTATAACATAGAAGTGCGCAATCTGAAGTCTTCCGAAATTGAGCTCTTTATACAAGATCAAATCCCCCTAACCACAAACCCTGATATTACCATCGAAAAATCAAATTTAGGTAAAGGTAAAATCGACGAAAAAACTGGGCTTATCGAATGGCAATTGAAACTCAAAGCCAAGGAAAGTCAATCCTTTGACTACGACTTTAAGGTGCGCCATGCCAAAGATAAAACAGTACAGATCTAAGGCCCACGCAAGCCTATTATAAAAAAATAAAAAATAGGTCCTGACAAAAACGCCGACCGAAGCTTTTTTCTAACTTCGTAGCATGAATTTTGTCATTGTCGACGTCGAAACAACAGGTGGCCATACCAAAGAATCCAAAATCACAGATTTGGCGATCTACAAGCACGACGGAACACAAGTCATTGACCATTTCCAGAGCTTAGTCAATCCAGAACAGCGCATCCCAGAGTTCATCGTTCGTTTGACAGGCATCACAGATCAGATGGTTGCTGACGCGCCAAAGTTCTATGAACTAGCCAAGGAAATCATTGAATTTTGCGAAGGCTGTGTTTTTGTGGCCCACAACGTTGCCTTTGACTACGGCATGTTTAAAAGTGAATTCAAGCGCTTGGGCTACGAATTTCGGATGCCCCAGCTTTGCACAGTTCGTGCAGCGCGGTATGTGCTTCCTGGCCATGCATCGTACAGCCTAGGTAAAATTTGTGCCGACCTCAGTATTCCAAATACAGCGCGTCACCGTGCCGATGGCGATGCCAAAGCCACCACAGAACTCTTTGGTATTCTCATACAAAAAGACGAAAACCAACTGCGGACATTTATTCAAGATGTACTCAATCCGAAGTCTGTGCATCCAAACCTCAGCTTGGAAAGTATAGAAGAGCTCCCCAATAAAACAGGTGTATATAAACTGTATAACGAGTTCAATCAAATCATTTATATCGGCAAAAGCATTCATATCAAAAAACGCATTGAGCAGCATTTGCGCAATACCAAAACAGCGAAAGGACAGCAAATGATCCAAGATATTTGCAGAGTGGAATACGAACTAACCGGTTCTGAACTCATTGCGATGTTACTCGAATCTCAGCTC
The DNA here is from genome assembly GCA_002293185.1 of Flavobacteriales bacterium UBA952. Classification (GTDB taxonomy): domain Bacteria; phylum Bacteroidota; class Bacteroidia; order Flavobacteriales_D; family Crocinitomicaceae; genus UBA952. The sequence continues at coordinate 358,244 of DBCS01000004.1, forward strand.
ATTAAAGAACTTAAACCCATTTACAATCGAAAATTGCGTAAGAGTTTGTTTCCATTTGGGCTCTATGACCAACAAGATGTCGATGGCTACCTCCGGCTTAAAATCGAAAGCACCGCCAAAAAACATGAAGAACCGCTTCTGCAATTCACTTCTCGTAAAGATGCACAAGGTTACCTCGAACATCTTGTTGAAAAATTGGAATTGTGTCAGAAACTATGTTATTTATACCCTACACAAAGTGCTTGTTTTCAATATACCATTCAACAATGCAAAGGAGCTTGCATACAGGAAGAAAATCCGACATCTTACAATCTAAGAGTGCAGTCCTATATCGATCAACTTCAATTCAATGGGGATACCTTCTTTTTGGTCGACAAGGGCAGAAATAAAGGTGAAAAGAGCCTTGTTTGGATAGAAAACGGTATCTACCGAGGATATGGCTACGCACCTTTTCATTTTCATGGCAAAGAACCGCTGCACTGGAGTAGATACATCCAGACCGAAAAAGAAAACCGAGATAATAAGTCAATTGTACATCAATTTATGCGCAAACCTAGTGGCCAAAAACGAATCGATTTAACGCCAATCACAAGATTATTTTAATGACGGCAGGAAAACTAACCATCTTAGGTTCTGGCACCTCCCAAGGGGTGCCTGTTATTGCATGCCAATGTCCAACTTGTCAGTCTTCAGACCCCAAAGACAAAAGACTAAGGTCAAGTGTACTCATTGAACTACCCGAGCTTACATTTGCCATAGATGCTGGCCCAGATTTTAGACAACAAATGCTAAGAGCTAAGGTACAGCACCTCGATTGCATTTTGCTTACCCACGAGCACAAAGACCACATCGCAGGCCTAGACGACGTTCGGGCTTTTAATTACCGACGACAGGCCGATTTTCCAATTTATTGCACACCCAAGGTTGAAACTGCACTCAAACGAGAATTTTACTATGCTTTTGAAGAAAATCCATACCCAGGAGTACCTAGGTTTGAGATCATAAAACTCCAAAAGGGACGTTTTGAATTGGGCAATTACGCAATTGAGGCCATAGAAGTTTGGCATCATAAAATGCAGGTCTTAGGATTTAGAATAGGTAAATTAGCATATATCACAGATGCCAAAACCATTACCAAAGTAGAGAAACTTAAACTTTTAAACCTAGACGTACTTATTATTAATACGCTGCACGAACAGACCCACCTCTCCCACTTTAATTTGGAAGAAGCGCTACAACTCATTGCTGAAATACAGCCAGAACAGAGCTATTTAACGCATATTTCACATCTTTTTGGTTTGCATGAAAAGGTCAATTCTACCCTGCCTCCGAATGTCAGTTTAGCTTTCGACGGACTCGAACTCTCATTTGATTTTTCCGATTAATTTTACAAGATGTCTCCGTCTAATTTTATCGATATCGCTGCGCTAATCAAAAGTAAAAATCCACGTTTACTTCGTTTATTACCCTCTTTTGTCTTGTCTTTTTTAAAACGAAAACTACATCAGGACGAAATCAACGCATTTATAGCTGCAAACGGACATTTAGAAGGCCACGATTTTTGCCAAGCCATCATTGATTACTTTCAAATCCAAATTGAAATCAAAGGTTTGGAACATATTCCGACAAACGGTGGTGTCATTCTCGCCTTGAATCATCCCTTGGGCGGTATGGACGGCGTGGCACTCATTCACGCACTGCGCCAAACAAGGCCAGATGTTGTACTCATTGTAAACGACCTTTTACTGTCCATTAAACAACTCTCGAATCTTTTTGTCGGCATCAATAAATTTGGCCGCAATCATGAGGGTGTACGTCAAAATATACGCAGTGCGTTTGAGAAAGAACAAGCCGTCATCATTTTTCCTGCAGGTATGGTCACACGCATTCACTATGACCAAATTGTAGAGCCTGAATGGAAAAAGACTTTTGTGACCTATGCCAGAGAATTGCATAGACCCATTGTTCCGATATATATAGAAGGGCGTTTGTCGAAAACATTTTACCGAGTTAATCGTTGGCGTAAGAGACTTGGCATTAAAGCAAATTTAGAAATGTTCTTACTCGCTGATGAAATGTTCAAACAAAAAAAAGGTAAGATTTCTTTTGTGATCGGCAAACCCCTTATGAATCATGATCTACCCTCTGAACTTGACGATTACGCTACCGCTAATTGGATAAAAAACCATGTTTACAGCCTAAAAGAAAACCATGAAAAACCTCATTGACCCTATTGACAGAGCTTTACTTCTCAAAGAACTCAGCACCGATCGTTTTTTGCGCACCACCCGAAAAGGTGGCAACGAAATATACAGAGTAAATGCCGAAAACGCCCCAAATGTACTGCAAGAAATTGGTCGTTTGCGCGAACTTACATTTAGAGCTGCCGGTGGAGGAACAGGTGAAGAAGTCGATCTCGACGCACACGACTTCGGCCCCTACGCCTATGAACAACTCATTGTTTGGTCGGTAGAGGATCAAGAAATTATTGGTGGATACCGATATAAGGTTTGCCCTGAAGCCAAAGACCAAAGCGGAATTTATCATTTATCTACAGTACACTATTTTGACTTCAGTACCTCCTTTAAAAATGACTTTTTACCTTTTACGATAGAATTAGGCCGAAGCTGGGTTCAACCAAATTTTCAGCCGAATATCAACCCCAAAAAAGGCTTATTTGCACTCGATAACATCTGGGATGGCCTTGGGGCGCTCATAAGATATTATCCAGAAGTGAAGTATTTCTTTGGAAAAGTCACCATGTATCCAGATTACAATAGAGAGAGTAGAGATTTCTTATTGACTTTTTTACACCATTATTTTAAAGATCCGGACCAGCTGATCAAAGCCTATCATCCTTTAAATTATAGAACAAATGAAAAGAATTACCTCGCGCTTCTCGATGGTTTAGAATTCAAGGAGGGATACAAAATCCTCAATCAGTACGTAAGAGAGCGCGGTACTTTTATACCACCGCTCATGAATATTTACATGAACCTCTCCCCCACTATGCGCACTTTTGACACAGCGGTCAATGCAGACTTCGGAGACGTCGAAGAAACCGGTATTTTAGTAACTATTGCAGATATTTACTTAGAAAAAAAAGAAAGACATTTACAGTTCTAAATCATGTCCTATTGATACTTGAGCAACTCACCACCACTCGAGCTCAATTCTACCCATTTTATTTTTGATTTTTGCTTTGATTCTGCCCAGCAGAACATCCACGTGGGGGAGTCCTAATCTTCGCTCAATTTCTTTAGCGCTGCACTTGTATTCGTATTTCATTTTCAGCACCAACGCCTCTTTTTTGGATACACAGCCCAAAGCCTCTTGGTATAATTCTTTAAGCGCTTGTTCTTTTCCGAGTATCATTTCATCGGCAACAATTATATGTTGGGTCATGGTTTTGGTCCAAACATTATTTTTTTGTGCTTTTTCTTTGCGCAGTTGCGAAATACAAAAATGAACCAAAACCGTTCTCAACCAGGCTTTAGATTCAAAAAGATGAGCATCTGCGTCTTTCTTGAGGTGCAATAAGCCAAACAAGTGAATTGCAAAATCTTGCAATACATCTTGTTGCTGAGGTCCTTCGAAATAACGTGCAATTATATGCTTGAAAAACCTTTGTTGCGTTGCATATAGGCTTTCAAATTGGCTGTGGTCTATACTTGTCGGCTTCATATTCAAGGTCCTAACAATTATTGTTCCAAAGTATTTGACGCTAAATTTTATTGTATTTTCACAATCTAATTCGCCGTCTGACGTTTGATAAATATGAAAATCTTTTGCTTCATTCTATTAGGTCTTCCTTTTATTGCAGGGGCTCAGTACACTTGGGGCTCGAGCGCTTTTACCTACCTTAATCAACTCAATAATGCAAAGAATGCAGCAGTTGGTGGAAGGCTATATGCGATCAACGATAAAGAAGTAAGCCTTACTTTAGACCAACCTGCACTGCTCGATGCTCAAAATGTCAAGCAATTTCATACTTCTGTTGGAATATTGCCAAGTGGTGTGCATTACGGCACACTTGTTACAGCCATACAAACCAAGTGGGGTGTTTTTGCGCCTTATATCCGCTACATGAACTATGGTTCATTCAGCCAAACAACTGTAGAAGGATTACAAATAGGTACTTTTAATGCCCTCGATTACAATATCGGAACAAGTTACAGCTATGCGCCAAATCCTTTTTTCAGAATGGGTGCTCAAATCAACCTATTAGGTTCAAATCTAGAGCGCTTTAGTGCCTATGGCGTATCGACCAACCTCTCTGCACTCCTTATTCATCCAAAGGAATTATTGATGGCATCGGTGGGTATACGCAATGCCGGTTTCATTTTTAAAGATTATACTGCGCAAGCTCAATCAGTACTTCCTTTAGATATCTACGCTGGCATCAGTTATCGACTCGCACACGCACCGTTTCGCTTCCATATTGTGGGGCATTCGTTGAATCGTCCAGAAAATATTTGGCTCGATCCAAATGCCAAAGAAAGTACTGATCCTTTAACTGGCGATACCATTCCTATTTACATCCCTAATTGGGGAGAAAAGATGGCCAATCATCTTCATTTTCAGCTAGAACTGATTCCAAAAGGCGCCATTCAAATGCGTTTAGGATTTGATTACAACCGAAGACAACAACTCAAACTCACTGATTTCCCTGGCCTAGCTGGTTTTTCTTTTGGTCTGCGCATCCATGTCAGGCGTTTCGATCTCGATTATGCCGTTCAATATTATTCCAAAGCAGGGAGTATACAAACAATAGGCCTAAGCTCAGATCTATCTCGTTTAAAAAAGAAAATTTAGATCTGCCTGTCGTGATACTCACCCGCTAATTGGCGGTAATCTTCATGAAAAGACCCATCTAAATTTCGAATATAAAACTGCTCAAACATACAACCTTGCTCTTTTCGTTCAAAACAAACAACCCAGCGTTTGTCTAATTTTTGAGGGTTGGCATGAAAGCGCATTTGCAGTGTGCAGCTCAAGCCCTTCTTTGCCAAATGAGTAATGGTTTGCTGCGCTACAACCGGTGGTAAAATCAACCACAACTGACCCTCTGGCTTCAAGCGGAGCAGCATCTGATCCAAAAGTTGTTTGAATTCAGGCTCCGTGATGTGTTTTGCAACTTGATGTGTTTCGTTTTGACCAACTAAACCATCGATAAAGTATGGTGGGTTGGAAACAATTACATCATATTTTTCTGTTTTTGAAAGTTGCTCAAGTGAACAATTGATGGCTTGGAGTCGGTCAAAAAAAATAGCGTGCTGAAAATTAAATTGGGCATCATGAAAAGCTCCTGTATGAGGATCTATGCCCGTAATCTTTGCGCTTTCGAACCTTTGTGCAAGCAGCAAGGCAATAGTGCCATTACCCGTACCCACCTCCAAAACTTTGGCGTTATGAGGAAGCTTACGCACTGCAGCACCAAGAATGATGGCATCGGTATTCACTTTTAAAGGGCTGCTATCCTGACGAACAACAAAATCTTTAAAAGCAAAATCAGCCATTAATAAGCTTTTGCAAAAACTACTCGGCCAGTAGAAGGTTTGCCTGTAACCATACAAAAACCGCGTTCTGGAGTTTGATCAAAAGGTATGCAGCGGATGGTTGCCTTGGTCTCTTGTTTGATGCGTTCTTCTGTTTCAGGCGTGCCGTCCCAATGAGCTAGATAGAAACCACCTTTTTCGATTTCGACTTTAAATGCGTCGTAAGAATCGATTTGATGCGTATGAGCAGCACGAAAATCTGTGGCACGCTTAAGTAGATTTTGTTGAATATCTTGAAGTAAGGTCTCAATGGTGCTGACCAAGTTGTCGAAATCTATGATTTCTTTGGTTTTGTTATCGCGGCGGGCTATTTCAACTTTGCCGTGTTCGAGGTCGCGGGGGCCCATAGCTAAGCGCAAAGGCACACCTTTGGTTTCGTATTCTGCGAATTTCCAGCCGGGACGGCGGTTGTCGTCGTCGTCGTATTTGAAGCGAATTCCTTTCGCTTTAAGTTCCGAGGCTAATTGCTTGAATTTAGCTGTAATCTGCGCAAGTTCTTCTTCCGTTCGATAAATCGGTACTGCAACAACCTGAATAGGTGCCAATGCTGGGGGCAGCACCAATCCTTCGTCGTCGGAGTGTGTCATGATAAGTGCACCCATTAGGCGGGTCGAAACACCCCAAGAGGTAGCCCAAACGAAATCTAATTTACCCTCTTTATCAGCGAATTTAACTTCAAAAGCTTTGGCAAAATTCTGACCCAGAAAATGGCTGGTCCCGGCTTGTAAAGCTTTACCGTCTTGCATAAGTGCTTCAATACAAAGTGTATCTTCTGCTCCTGCAAAGCGTTCACTTGCCGTTTTTCGGCCCTTGAGTACAGGCATAGCCATATAGTTTTCAGCAAAATCTGCGTACACTTCTAACATTTGCTCCGCTTCTGCGATTGCTTCTGTTTTGGTGGCATGGGCAGTGTGGCCCTCTTGCCACAAAAATTCGGTAGTTCTTAAAAATAAACGCGTTCGCATCTCCCAACGCACCACATTGGCCCATTGATTGATTAAAATCGGAAGGTCACGGTATGATTGAATCCAGTTTTTGTAAGAATTCCAGATAATTGTTTCAGAGGTTGGTCTGATGATGAGTTCTTCTTGCAATTTAGCATCTGGATCGACAATAATGCCGCTACCATCTTCAGCATTTTTGAGGCGGTAGTGCGTCACAACCGCACATTCTTTGGCAAAGCCATCGACATGAGCTGCCTCTTTACTCAGGTAGCTTTTGGGAATAAAGAGCGGGAAATAAGCGTTGGAGTGCCCTGTTTCCTTGAATTTGATATCAAGTACATCTCGCATGTTTTCCCAAATGGCGTAGCCATAAGGTTTAATGACCATGCAGCCTCGCACATCGGAGTGTTCGGCGAGGTCAGCTTTATAAACGAGGTCGTTGTACCAAGTTGCGTAATCTTCTTGACGGGTGACTTTTTTTTCGGCCATAGGATGCTTTGGTTGAGAGCACAAAGATAGGAATTTCTATGGTAAGCGAGGCTTGATGGTTTGTTTACTGCAGCGGTTATCAATCAAACTATTCAAATAAAATTGATAAAGCGCACTCATTTTTTTAGCAATAATAACTTGTTCTGGGGTGTAGGAGCGCTTGATACCTGGCGTCCATGCAATGGGTAACAAATTGGTGCCATTATAGATGAAGGAGAGCAAATTGCCGTTTTCATAGACCATCTTTTGACCCTGCTCTTGCGCGTAACAAGAAGAACCAAGTTGAAATGGTGCCTTTTGAATGCCTAATAAATCGAGCACAGTAGGCATCAAATCAATTTGCTGGAAAACCACGCCTTTTGTTGGTTTTGGAAGCGCAAGGCTCGGATGGTAAAACCCAATTGGGATTCGATAGCGCCATTCTAAAGTTTGAAATTGATCTTGACGCGTGGGCCCTACGTGATCTGCAGTAATGACAAATAAGGTGTTCTTGAACCATCCTTTGTGCTGGTTTTGTTTAAAGAAACGACGCAGCGCCTGATCTGTATAAGAAATGGTTTGACAAAGTGACTCCGGCCCAGTCTTTAATTGACCTTTAAAAGCAGACGGAACCACATAAGGGTGGTGTGAGCTCAAGGTAAATAGGGTGCTGAAAAAAGGACTTTGTTCTTTGTCCAACTGCCGACCAAAATAGGATAACATATGGTGATCCCAAATGCCCCAATTGCCATCAAAATGCGACGGATTCGGATAAGACTCTAAACCTACGTAGTTACTTATTCCTATGGCCTTTGTAAAACTCTTAAAATGCATAGAACCTTCTTTAGCACCATGAAAAAACGAAGTCTGGTAGCCGATATCTTTGAGCATTTGAGGTAAACTATTCAATTGATTGCTGCAATACGGGGACAAAATATAAGATTCAGGTAACCATGAGGGTAGCCCAGCTAAAATGGCCGGAACCGCATCCATGGAGGTGCGCCCATTGGCAATAGCGTATTGAAAGAAAAGTCCTTTTTGTAGGAGCGAATCTAAAAATGGCGAATAGGAGTTTGGACTATTTGGCCCCGCATAATTGGTTCCAAAACTTTCGAGAATGAGCACCACGACGTTGGTATTTTTTGGTAAAATAACTGGCGACGCGCCATCTTTTACGGGTAAAAGTGCGGCGAGTTCTTGGGGTCGGTGAAATTCTAAATGTGATGTAGCGCCATCATTTGAGGTCTTGAGCACCGTAAAGGCGGTATTGAGCACAATTGGAGCTTGTTCGAGGCTGCTCATAGCGGTTGCATCAATGATGCCAACCGGACGCAATTGCAGACCACCTCTTGCCATAATTATCAAAGTGCAGCAAAGCGCGACGAACTTTAACCAACCAAACTTGGTTTTCATGGATTTTTCGTGGACCTCCATTTTAATAATTAGCCGACCAAGAAGCGTAGCCATGAACAAAAAAAGCAGTGGTAACCACCAAAACTCAGCCAAAAATTCACCTGCTAATGAACTGGTTTCTGTGCCGGTGAGCAAATGCAGAAAATAACTGAAGCCCGATCTTTTTTGCGTGTATGAAAAATAAGCGATATCCCAGGTATTGAGCACGAGAATAAGTAAACTCATGAGCGCTAGATATATTTTGACCAGCAGGTTGAAGACCTTCTTTACTTTCAGATCTAGTGTGTTGATAAATGGATTGACAAACAATAATATTGGCAAAACCAAATAAGCAATTGTGATGCTATCAAAATATATACCTATTAAAAATAAAGAAGCAGTTAGCTCATTGAAAAACGTTGCGTTCTGTAAAGTAAAGGCAACGCGAAGCAAACTCATGCAGAGTAATAACAGTAAAAAATACAGAAGTAGCGGTTTATTCTTCAAATTGCTTAATACGCGAGAAGTTTGTCTATGGTAGGAAGTAAGGTATTCTGCGCCAAAAATTGTTGTTCAAGCTGAGCTGCAAAGGGTACAGGCGTGTCTATTGAGGCCACGCGCAAAACAGGCGCATCTAACTGATCAAAACAATGCTCCGTTACCAACGCGACGATCTCCCCACCGATTCCGGCAGTGAGGGTGTCTTCATGTAAGACCAAAACCCTACCGGTTTTAATTGCAGCCGAAATGATCGATTCAAGGTCTAAAGGTAAGAGGGTGCGTAAATCCAGAATTTCAAATGAAAAATCAGGACGCGCTTGCGCTGCTTCTATAGCCCAGTGTACGCCCAGACCATAGGTAATGATCGTGAGGTCTGTACCGTGCTGCACACTTGCTGCTTTTCCGATAGGTGTATTGTAATAACCTACTGGGACTTTGCCTTTTAAACTGCGATATAAAAACTTATGCTCAAAGAATAACACAGGGTTGGGATCCTCAAAAGCTGCTAATAAAAGCCCCTTTGCATCTTGAGGATTGGAGGGGTATACAACTTTAAGGCCAGGGGTGTGAACAAACCAAGCTTCATTACTTTGCGAATGAAAAGGACCAGCTGCTGTGCCTGCACCGGTAGGCATGCGCACCACAACATCTGCGTTTTGGCCCCAACGCCAATGCAATTTTGCTAGATTATTAATGATTTGATTAAGGCCAACACTCACAAAATCGGCAAATTGCATTTCGACCATTGCTTTCATTCCGGCAATACTGAGCCCAAGGCCTGCTCCGATAATAGCCGATTCGCAAAGTGGTGTATTGCGCACGCGGTCTTTACCAAAAAGCTCCACAAAACCTTCAGTGACTTTAAATGCACCGCCATATTCGGCGATATCTTGCCCCATTAGCACCAAGTTGTCGTGTTTGTGCATGGCTGTTCGCAAGCCATCTTGAATGGCATCTATGAAGCGAACTTCTTGTGTATCGGAGCCCGCATTGATGTGTTCAAACGCGAAAGGCGCATAAACATCTGATAGCTCTTCTCTAAGATTGGGAACTATTTGCGGTGCAGCATTGGCTAGATCAAAAGCTTGCTGAATGTCTAACTTAAATTGCTTTTTAATCTGATCTATACTCTCCTGGGCCAAGATTTGTTGGTCCAATAAAAAGGCTTCGAAGTTAGTAACGGGGTCTTTGGGTTCCCATTCGGTTTGCAATCCTTCGGGATAATACTTTGTTCCGGATGCCTCTTCATGACCGCGCATGCGAAAAGTCATGAGTTCCAAAATAAATGGTCTCGGATTTTCTTGAATTTGACTGCGGATGTTTCGGACAGCTTCAATGACAGCTAGTATATTATTGCCATCTACTTGTATGGCATCCATGCCGTAACCTATACCTTTATCGATAAATTGCTTGCAACGGAATTGCTCCGATGAAGGCGTGCTGAGCCCCCAGCGGTTGTTCTCAATGGCAAAAATAACAGGCAATTGCCAAACTGCAGCGACATTAAGGGCCTCGTGGAAATCACCTTCCGATGCGCCGCCGTCTCCGGTAAATACCAACGTTGCGTCTTTGGTTTGGCGAATTTTGGCAGCCAATCCTATTCCATCTGCGATTCCTAATTGAGGACCGAGGTGGGAGATCATGCCAACTAGTTTGTGGTCTTGTGTTCCGAAGTGAAAACTTCGGTCACGGCCTTTGGTGTAACCATTTGCTTTTCCTTGGAACTGTGCAAATAATCGCTCGAGCGGAATTTGACGCGTCGTAAAAACACCGAGGTTACGATGCATGGGTAAAATGTACTCGTGGTCTTGCATAGCGTAGGCGCAACCAACTGATACTGCTTCTTGACCCCAACCAGAAAACCATTTGGTAATCTTCCCCTGACGAAGCAAAATGAGCATTTTTTCTTCGATCAGGCGAGGAAGAACGAGTTTTTTATAGATGGAAACGAGCTCGTCGTTACCGAAACTAGAAATTTGGTAATGGATGTTGGATGAAGGCATTGAAACTATACTTTTAAGCCGCGTACGACGCGTTCTTTGCGCTTAGTGCGCTCTAATTTTTTCTTCACAATCAAAAGATGTGCAGCACGTGGCGCCCCTCTTGAGAGATCTACTTTGTATTCGTTGCCACCATAATTTAAGCGCGCACCCCCTTGAGCCGACCAATCCGCATCGAGATAAAACCGTCGGATGCTAGCGCCATCAGACTTCGTAGCAAAGGGAATAAAGCGTTGGTCTCCGGTTTCAAAACGCACCAATAATTGACCCGCATCGCCAAAATCTTCAAAAATACAACGTGTTCCGGCAGGAATGACGACGGATTCTGACTGTGAGCTAGATGATGATACGAGCGCGCCATTTTGAGTAGTGAGCTCGTTGGATTGTCTGTTGATTTGATTGAGGATGATGGTATGGGAGGTATAAAATTGAACTTGGCGCAATTTGGCTTCTGTATCTAAAGTAAATTCGTCGCGAATAGCGGTCGTAAATGGGATTTTTGTTCCGCAAGAAGTAGCGACAATTGCCAGAAGAATAAAAAGTGCTAATTGTTTCATGTTTGTTAAATTTGTTCAAAATTAATTAAAAGATGCGTGCATTTACCAAACTACCCGCCTATCTTTTTGGACTCATGATCTTGGTTGTGGTCTGTTGCGATCAGCACCAAGAAAAAGACGCTGTCACTTTGGATTCAATTAGGCCACACTCGAGTAAAAAGAGCGTACAAAATAGCGCCAGTGAGCAGAAAGACACGCTGCGCAAATATGTCAATTATTATGCCAATGACTCCGCATTCATGCAAATTTCGAATGTGAGGCTCGACAGCACTCCTACCCTTCATTTTATCGATCGGTTTAGCGCCACCCGAAAAAAGTGGATATTGCAAGACTCCAACAATGTTTTCTATCAGTACAAGCAATGGCATTTTAAAGACAGCAGCGCTTGTCTAGAAGCTTTTTACAACTGGCTCGATCAAGCTGGACGGCAAAAAGAGAGTGTAAAGCTAGAAGAAGGAAGCATATCGAGTTCTAACTATCAACTAATCATCGTTGGTCAACAAGAAGTGCTCTTTGTGGAAGCTCCGCGGCACTTTAATTACAACAAATGGCTGCTATGGTACAGCGGCACCAAAGATTACCTTCCTATTAAATATGCGCTATATGTGCAGCCAAAAAAACGAACCAAATGGTTCAAGTACATCAACAATAAAATCAAAGCCTTATGAATATTGTCAATCGCGGATTTATTTTTGTCAAACCAAAAAACCCATTTATTTCTTGGGCTCAAAGTAATAATCCTGAGATCGTTATCGATGAAAATGCCGAAGGAAGTGTGTATTTAATTGAAGAGGATTTTTGGGACGACGAATTGATCTTGCAACAATATGCAAAAAAAATTGCCCATCAAGAATTTAGCAGCATCGTTGCAGATACCAACGTTTGGCCACAATGGAATGACTTAAATGAGTTTGAGGCATTTTTTAACATTGAAATGGGCTGCACTTGTGTAGACCTGCGCGCAGAAAATTTACAAAAAGAGCCTTTTTAATGTGCTAAAGACGGTCCATTAAATTGGAATTCAAATATGCTGGATCAAACGTTACTTCGGCACCAAGCCAACTTGGTTTATCAAAAAATTGATCTTCATCAGAAAGTTCCAATTCAGCAATAAGCAAACCTTCTAGTTTGCCATGAAAAACATCGAGCTCCCAAGTATCGTTATTGTTCTGAATGTAATAACGTGTTTTATGTAAACACGACAAATTAGCCTCCAATATAATTTCATTCGCCTCGTTTTGAGGTATTTCGTACTCAAACTCACTTCGGGTAAGACCTGTACCCAATTTAATCGTAAAAAATGCCATGTTGTCTGTGACGCGTATACGCACCGATCGGTCAGTGCCACGCAACAGGTAAGTTTGTTTCAATTCTCTTTGCCCAATACATTTGGCTGTTTTCCAGCTATCGTTAGCGATGAGGAACTTGCGTTCGATTTCTTTCAAGATTCGATTTTTTGAATTATTTTTACCCTTACGCAACCGCATAGTATCGCTTTGCGTCAATAGCACAAATCTAAACTTTCTATATGAAACTTTACACTTCTTTATTTAGCTTGCTCATCGGAAGCAGCGCCCTATTTGCTCAAAAATCTGTAACCCAAGCTGGAATCAAAATTACAAGCGCCCCGTTGCACTGCAATGTGCCCTCTGAAGGCTACGAGGCAGACCTCATTGCATTGACCATTACCAACACCACCAATGAAATAAAAACGGTTTCTTACAGCTTTGAATTATACTACGACAACAACTGTGCAACTTGTGGCCACGACGAATACCTCTACACCCAAACTTTACAACCCAAGCAAACACTACAAGGCGTTTGCTTAGATCGCAACAATATGGGGCTCACTATTTTTGATCACATGCCAGCACACCTCACCAAAACCCAATTGACAGACTTCAATATTTTGAACGTTTCTGTCCAATAATATTTACACCAACTACTACAACATGACCTTCAAGCAACTTATTGCCGGTATCGCATTCGCTTTTGGCTACCACCAAACAGCAGTTGCCCAGTGTACTGTTCAGGCCATTGCCCAAGACACCATTGTTCCGTGCAACGGCTCCACTACGCTTAGTGTCAACGGGTCTGGCACCAGTGTACTCGCCTTCGGAGAAAACTTCAATAATGGTGTGCCTGTTGGCTGGGATTTTTCTCAAATTGTTACCATAGCCAACAACACCTGTGGAGTACCCAGCATTGATGGATCTGCTTTCATGTGGATGGGAAACCAGTCTGTGGCACCGCGCGTCATGACCACCGTCTCGCTCGATGTATCCTCCGGTGGAAACGTTTGCTTTGAAATGCGCTATGCAATTCAAGCACAAGCCTCACCGTGTGAAGGTCCTGATTTAGCAAGCGAAGGGGTTTATTTACAGTACTCAATAGATAATGGATCAACTTGGGTAACCATGAATTACTGGAGTCCGAACGGCGGCTATGACTCCTACATGACCGCTTGGAATCAATATTGTGAGACCATTCCGCTAGCAGCTCAAACAGCCACAACAAAATTTCGTTGGACCCAACTCGCAGTATCTGGTGCTGGTTTCGACCATTGGGGCCTCGACAATATCACCATATCAGCCACTATACCAAACTATACAATTACCTGGCTACACGACAACTACACCTACCCTACAGGTGTCTACACGGGCAACAACCCTACACCTGTATCGCCAACTGGTACGACGAGCTACATCGTCATGATGTCAGATAGCACGAATATCTGTTATGATACAATCACGCTATTTATTTCTTATCCACAAATCGATAACATCCTAGAAAACGACCCAACCTGTGGTAGCAACAACGGTAGTTTAGTAGCAAGCTCATCCGGTGGAGCAGGCGGCTACACCTACAGCATTGACGGAGGTTTGACATTTCAGCCTAGCGCCACTTTCACGGGTTTAAATGCCAATAACTATACTGTTATTCTTGTTGATCAAAACAACTGCTCTGATACACTCCAAGCTGTATTAAGTGGTGTAGATTCCGTGGATATCAGCAATATGATAGTCACCACCACCACCTGTGGGCTCAACAACGGTATCATAGACCTTACCATTACTGGAGGGACGCCAGCATACCAGTATAGTCTAAACAACGGTTCTACTTTCTCAGCAAGTCCGGTCTTTAACAACCTTGTGCCTGGTGCTTATCAAATTTATGTTGAAGATGCCAACGGTTGTTTTGACACAACAAGTGCTACCATATACCCTTCAACCAATCCCCTTCTCGGACAAACCACAAGTACTTTAGAATTCTGTAGTTTGCAAGACGGCAGCATTACCACAAGCGCAACCTCGGGTGTGGGGCCCTACGTTTTTGTATTGCACCAAGGAGCCTCCTTAGTGGCTACTAGTCCGAATGGTGCTTTCCCTAATTTACAATCCGGAAGCTATTGGGTCACAGTTATTGACCAAATCGGTTGTGCCGACAGCACTCAAATTATCGTAGACAGCATACCTGCTCCTGTTTCGCCAATGACGGATACCATTCTCTGTAACCTTACCTTACAAGTTTTCGGAGTCGTCTCCTACACAGGTAGTAATTGGTCTGCCAACACCAACGAAATTAACTTTAGCAACCCTAATGGTCCAAACCCACTAATTACAGCCGACACCGCTGGCATCTACTTGATTAATTTGCAAGATACCGTTTGTAGTTACAATCAAACTTTTAGCCTAACTTTTGTTGCCGATCCTTTCACTGCCGTAATCGATACCACACTATGCATCGGAGAAACTGCGACTTTAGCTGCGGTTCAGCAACCGCAAAATGTGAGTTATCTCTGGAGTACCGGCGCTACAGAACCAACCATCCAGGTAACTACCCCAGGAAACTACATTATTTCTACCACAAACATGTGCGGTACCATCATTGATACAGCCAGCGTTGAGTTCTATTTTTGCGATATCGAACTCCCAAATGTATTTACACCCAACAACGATGGCAACAACGATTACTTTCAATTGATCTTCTACGGCGGCCTAAGTACCTTTGAATGTATGATCATTAACCGTTGGGGCAATACCATTCGAGAATTTGCAGATCCAGCATTCCAATGGGATGGCACCGACGAAAATGGAAATACTTTGGAAGAAGGCGTCTATTTTTATGTGGCACGAACGGTTACGAACGGGGGCGATGAAATTGAAAAGCATGGGCTTGTTCATCTCGTTAGGGAATAGCAATATTTCCTATCTTTGTATGTGCTTCAACTCAAAAAAAATACACCAAGATGGGTGATTGTCGTTCTCGACTTACTCATTCATCTTTTTGCACTATTTTTTGCCTATTTAATCCGCTTTGACCTCAAGGCGGATTTTTCATTAATTGCCAATGAATGGGCAATACTCTCCAAATCACTTTGGTTTTTTGTACTGATTAAGGTACTTATTTTTGCCGTTTTTCAGATCCATCAAGGATTAGTTAGGCTAAGCTCTACATCGGATTTCAAAAGAATTTTTATTGCCGAACTGATCACCTCTCTTATTTTCATTCTCGGAAGTATGCTTCGCTTCTATAAGCTAGATGGATACTTTCTTTTTCCGAACTCTGTTTTACTCATGGAGTTTATTTTTAGTACGGCTTTTGTCATCTCCGGAAGATTTATTGTCAAGTTACTTTATTTGGAATACACCCGAGACAAAGGCAAAGAAGAAGCTATCCTTATTTTTGGCGCGGGTATATCAGGCCAACTTACCAAACGCCTGATTGAAAAGGATACGGCCAACCTTCAGCACGTTGTTGGCTTCCTCGACGATGCTTCATCATTACATGGCAAACGCATTGAAGGCACGCGTGTCTACGCGCCTAATCTGCTGGAAAAATTACAGGCCAAGCATCAAATAAGCACACTGATCATTGCTGTGCAAAATTTAGAACGAAGTAAACTCAAAGAAATCTCCGAACAAGCCCTAGAGCTTGGCATACAAATCAAAAGGGTACCTGAGGCGAGGGCTTGGGTCAATGGCGCATTCAATGTAAGTAGTATCAAAAAAATTGACATTAATAGCCTCCTTGGGCGGCCAGTAATACAAGTTGAAAATCCAAAAATGGAAGCGCACTTTTTTAACAAAACCATATTGGTTACCGGAGCAGCCGGAAGCATTGGTAGCGGACTAGCTGCAGCCCTCATTGAGCAAAAAGCAACGCAACTTATCTTACTTGATCAGGCAGAATCTGCGCTATTTGAATTAGAACAGCGCTTCCAACAACTCGCAACCCATACAGAAATTACTTATGTCATTGGCGATATCTACGACAGTGCCCGCATGCAGTACCTCTTTGAAACATATAGACCGCACATGGTCTTTCATGCAGCAGCCTATAAACATGTTCCGCTTATGGAGGCCAATCCGGCTGAGGCGATTCGCAACAATATAGGCGGAACAAAAATTATTGCTGAACTATCCGCGCAATTTAAAGCCGAGCAATTCATCATGATCTCCACGGACAAAGCTGTTAACCCAACCAACGTAATGGGCGCCTCTAAGCGAATTGCCGAAATGTTAGTGACTGAACTAAACGAACAATACCATACCGCTTACATTACTACTCGTTTTGGCAATGTGCTCGGCTCCAATGGATCGGTTATTCCTGTTTTTGAAAAACAAATTGCCAATGGGGGGCCACTGACACTCACCGACGCAGAAATTACTAGATTTTTCATGACCATACCCGAAGCGTGTCAGTTGGTATTGGAAGCAGCCACAATGGGTCATGGAGGTGAAATATTTGTCTTTGATATGGGTGCACCTGTAAAAATCTTAGACCTCGCCAAAAAAATGATCCAACTCTCTGGATTGAAGCCCTACACCGACATAGATATTCAAATAACAGGTCTGAGACCCGGTGAAAAACGCTACGAAGAAGTACTTGCCAATGCGGAGAATACCATGCCAACCTATCACCCGCAAATATTAATTGCCAACACAAGGCCTGTAGCCGCACCGCAACGTAAAATGATTGAAAACTTGCTTGCAACAGCTGCCAAACAAGACAACGAAGCCAGTGTGCGCATCATGAAACAACTCGTGCCGGAATACATTTCTAATAACTCCTTATTTGAAAAACTTGACCAATGATTGAGCCTGCAAAAATACAAGTACGACTCACCGACATCGATATCCTAGGTCACGTAAATAACGCGATCTATCTCAGTTATTTTGAGATATCACTCAAAATTAAGTCACTTATGGCCACGCTTAAAAACATACTTTCGCTCCTATTCCTTCTTTCAATTTGTGAATTATCCTTGGCTCAAGTTCCGGAAGTATGTAAGTCAACTCGGCAGCCATGCCCCAGAACCAATAGTAAGTTTTGTCATGAACATATTGCTTTTGACGAAGACCACAACCTGTATTTATTGCGCAAAGATTTTGCAACCCCTTACACAGGTACTTGCATCAGTTGCTACCCAAGTTTAGTCGTAGAAGAAAAATTGAATTTTGTCAACGGTAAAAGACAAGGGACGGATACCTCTTTTTACAGAAGTGGTTGTATTCAATCGATCCAAAGCTACCAAATTGGTTTAGAGAATGGCGCAACCTATATTTATTATGATTCTAGTAACAGAGTTCAATTTGAAATTTGGTACCAAAATGGGCAACTTCATGGCCCATCCATACAATGGAGCGCCAAAGCGCTTGCAGACACCCTCATGTATAAGCATTATAAAAATGGAAAGCTCGACGGACCACAACGGAGTTATTTCCCAAATGGAAAAATAAGAAAAAGTAGTGTATACACAGACGGCTTCAGTGATGGGCCACAAATTACCTACAACGAGGTCGGTCAGAAAGAAAGTGAAATTCAATTCAAAGTAGGTAAAAAAACCGGCACCTGGACTTACTACTTCGACAGTGGTAAAATTGCTCGAAGTGAGAATTGGCGAGAGGGTAAAAAAAATGGCGTCTTCGTGAGCTATAACGAACTTGGTCAGGTCTTGAGTACGGAGAAATACAATGCGGATCTTCCGGTCGGTTTACACCAGACTTTTTACGCAGATGGCAAACTCAATTACAGCTGTTCATACTCCAACAAAGGAGAAAAATTAGAGGAGTACGTTATTGATCAATATGGCGTCAAAAAACAATTGTTCCCAATAATTGACTAGGTCTTAAATCCAACCCAATATTAAGGCTAAGCCCATCATGAGTAGACCTATCCCAACAATGGTGGACATTTTTCCATGATTCATTTTTTGAATGTATCGTCTTCCTATGATGGTTCCGAGCAGCGCCGCAGGCACCCCAATAAAATAGAGGTAGGTCGGGTAAAAGTTATTGAACCAATTTCCAGAAAAATAAACACCAACCCGAGTTAGATCTACAAACAAAGAAATCAAAGCTGTCGTTGCAACAAACACCAAGGGTTCTAACTTTAACCGAGATAAAAATAAGGCTCGAAGCGCACCTTGATGCCCTGAAAACCCTCCAAAAAAGCCACTCAAACCTCCGCCAATACGCATGGCCCACCTTCCTTGAATTGGCAATTTCCAGTTGAATAATTCCAAAAGTGCAAAAATCATAAATAGGAACCCAAATAAAGGTTTTAGCTGATTTCCAATGGAATCTTTTAAGATATTTAAAAGGTAGGCTCCAATAAATGCGAAAAGTAAGGCTGGTATTCCAAAATTTCTAAATAAATGCCAATCGACAGACTTTACAGTAAGTGTGACTTTTAAAATATTATTGAAAAGATGTACGATACCCGCCATCAAGACAGCTATGGGTGCATCGAAATAGATCATAAATACAGGGACCAGTATGGTATTGAGGCCAAAACCGGTATAAAAAGTAAGTAGGGCACCCAAAAATGGTCCAAGAAAAGCCAGTAAGAAAAGCTGTGTGAATTCCACCTGTTCTCGTATTTTTGTCAAAAGTAAGCAAATGATTGATTTACGCAGTGATACCGTTACCCTACCCTCAGCCGAGATGCGCTCCGCTATGGCCAATGCCCCTGTCGGAGACGACGTTTTTAAAGAGGATCCTACTGTTATGGCTTTGGAGGCTTATGCCGCTCAGCTTTTTGGAAAAGAGGCTGCACTTTTTTGTAGCTCAGGAACACAAACCAATCAGATTGCGATAAACGTACATGTACAACCCGGAGCAGAAGTCATTTGCCACGAAGAAAGCCATATTTACAAATACGAAGGTGGAGGTATTGCCAAAAACTCTGGTGCATCAGTGCGTCTACTACCCGGAGACCGCGGCAGAATCACTGCAGATAGCATTTCAAAATGGATCAATCCGGCCAATGACATACACTTTCCACTTACCCAGCTCGTTTCTCTTGAAGACACAGCAAACCGAGGTGGAGGCGCCGTATACGACCTTCAAGAAATCGACAAAATTAGCATGCTTTGTAAGCGTACGGGGCTTCCGCTACATTTAGATGGTGCGCGGGTATTCAACGCCTTAGCGGTTCACCAAGTCGAGGCCGCAATTTATGGGGCTTATTTTGATTCCATTTCTATTTGTTTATCTAAAGGCTTGGGCGCACCCGTTGGTTCTTTATTACTTGGAAGTTCTGCATTTATCGAAAAAGCAAGACGCGTCAGAAAAGTAATGGGCGGTGGCATGCGCCAGGCTGGAATTATTGCCGCAGGTGGCCTTTATGCCCTGCAAAATAATGTTCAACGAATCGAGCAAGACCACCAAAACGCGAAGCTTTTAGAAGCTGCACTGCTCAAGTGTTCGTGGATTCGGGATGTGTTGCCTGTTCAAACAAATATTGTGGTGGCTATGCTGAAACAGGCAGAAAAACGAGATGAATTGATCGAATTCTTGAAACTAAAAGGCATTCTGTGTATGGCTTTTGGCCCCGGCATGATCCGAATGGTTACCCATCTAGACACAAGCACTGAAGACTGCACTTTTTGTGCAGAAACCCTCGAAAAAATGTAACTTTTTGGCAGCAGCTCGTTAAACGCAAATAATGAGATTCGTTACCATCTTTTGTTTAATCCTTAACTTTGGTATGCCACTATTTGCACTGGGCCAAACGAGTCCTTGCAGTACCTCAGACAAAAAAATAAACAAGGCCATAGAAGATGCTTTTGCTAACGCAACCTTCGAACTACAGGTTCAAGAATTGGCAAAAGTAGTGGGTAAATACCCGCAAAACGTTCAGGCTTATTTTTATTTAGGACAACTTCATTACCAAAGAGGCATGGCGCTTATCAAAGTAAACAACACCACAGCAGAAGGAGAAAAACTCTTACAAAAGGCGCTTGTTTTTTATCGAGCCAGCATCCAAAAGTGCCCAAGTCATCATTCTGATGCCTACTACTACACCGCTCGTATACTTTATAGTTATAGTGAAAAAGATGCTGCGCTTAGCTACTTGGAATCATTTATGCAATTTGATTCTTTGTATCCCGGCGAGCAAGCAAGTAACTATTATAAATTCAAAGAAGAAATAAAGCCGGTGTATTTTGAACTTCGCTTTCCTATTAATGCCAAAGAAAACCCTGTTCCGTTCAACGTCAAAAAGGTAGAAGGAGTAAGCACCTTTCAAGATGAATACTTTCCGATGCTCAGCCCAGATAATAGCCAGCTATTTTTTGCCCGAAAGGTTGATAAAACCAATCTTGGCGATATATCCGGTTATATTCAAGAGGAATTTACTACAGCAGCACATATCAGTGGGCCTCAGTACGAGACAGGCCGAGCACTTCCCAAACCATTTAACGACGGTCAATTTACAAACTATGGTTCGGCGAGTTTGTCTGCCGATAATCGAGAGCTGATTATGTGCGCTTGCAAGGCGGAATTGATTTACAATAAAAATTACTTGAATTGCGATCTTTATTCGAGCCGGCTCAAACTCAAGGCAGGTAGTACAGATCAATATGAATGGAGCACACTCACGAACTTAGGTCCTAACATCAATACAAAAGATGGCTGGGAAGCGCAACCCTCGCTCTCTGCCGATGGCAAAATATTGTATTTTACCACCATCAGAAAAGAAAGCCAAGACAACGATATTTATTTCAGTGAGAAACAAAAAGATGGAAATTGGGGGCCGGCTCAATCTTTTAGCATCGTCAACACCAGCGGTAAGGACAAAAGTCCTTTTTTTCACCAAGACGGAGAAACGTTTTATTTCGTGTCTGAGAGCAGCAGACAAAGGCCAGGAATGGGCGGTCTTGACATCTTTATGATGCGAAAAACGGAAACTGGCTGGGGGCCTATTCAAAATATTGGTTATCCTATCAATACATCCAATGATGAACTTGGACTATTTGTTTCTACAGACGGAAAGCAAGCTTATTTTTCAAGTTTACAGGCGGGTAATTGGGATATTTTTAGTTTTGAACTGCACCAGGCTGCACGACCAAAAGAAACGCGCATCTTGAGTGGTAAACTCGAAGATCACAATGGAAAGGTAATTACCGGTGCCCAAATAAGCATTCGCTACGAAAACGACACGGTGAGCACAGTTAATACACTTAGCAATGACGACGGGTCCTACGCACTTGCTGTTCAAGTTGATCAAAAAATAAGCTTAGAAGTAACTAAAGAAAATTTTAGCTTTCAGGCCGTTGTACTCGATACGCATTCTTTAAAAGCCCAAACACTTAAAATTGAAGCCCCAGATTTAAAAATCGACACCTTACAAGAAGGCAGCGCCTATGCGATCGAAGCCATTGTGTTTGATACAGACGATGCACAGCTGAGTGCAGATGCACAATTACTTCTCAAAGGCTTTGCCGAATACTTGAAAAAACAAGACCACTTAACCATACAAATCAACGGGCACACAGATAACATTGGCGACGCCCAGCGAAATCTTCTACTCTCAGAAAAACGCGCAGCGGCAGTAGCGCAATACCTGATCTTTTTGGGGGTTAAAGAAGCACAAATTCAGCACAAAGGTTTTGGAGAAACCCAACCTAGGGTAGCAAACGACACTGATATGAATCGGGCACTCAATAGAAGGACCGAATTTGAGATATTGGCTATAAATTGAGATAAACAACATCTCTAGGTACGAAAAACCTAGATTTCAGGGCAAAAAAAAAGGAGCAAAAGCTCCTTTTCAAATATGGTTGAGAATTTTATTTTGTAAAATTCTTTTTCTCACGGATACGTGCTGACTTACCTGTACGCTCGCGGAAGTAGAAGATACGGGCTCTACGAACTGCACCGCGTTTAACGATGGTAATGGTTTCGATGAAAGGAGAATGAACGGGTAAAATACGCTCTACACCAATGTTACCAGACATTTTACGAATCGTAAAAGTTTCTGTTGCACCAGCGCCACGACGTTGTAAAACAACACCTTGGAATTGTTGGATACGCTCTTTGCTTCCCTCAACAATACGGTATGATACAATAATGGTGTCACCGGCTCCAAAGGCTGGTAATTCATTCTTAGCGATTAGCTCCTGCTCGATTTGTTTAATGACGTTCATCTCTGAAAATTTAGCCCGATTCAACTGAACGGGGGTGCAATATTACAAATTATTTCTGATTCCAAATACAGTAATGCTGTTTTTTTTAGCCTTTAAATGTAAACAGCAAGCAAAAATAGCATGATCGCCACTGCTGCATAAATCAAAATTAACTGAACGCGCATACCGCGCTGAACCGAAATATTGTTTTGCTCTTTTACTTCGAGCTCCATGTGCTCTTCAGGTTTGATCCCAAATACTTGCATCCAGTCTATTGGTTGGGTAGCGATGGAGAGTTGATCTCCAGCATGTAATTCGACTAAACCCCGATGCGGCGCGCCATTGACGAAAAGTGGGTGTTGGCTGGCTCTGTTCGCAACCAAAATATGGCCTCTCCCATCGTTGTATAGTAAGGCATGAAAAGGAGCACTGTGGTCACTTGTGAGTTGTAAAGCATTGCTCGGATGACTCCCTACACTGTAATACCTCAATGTTTCCATGTTTGTAAAATTAGTGAAAAAAGTACTGCAAATTGTTCGGGTTAACAAACTGGTTTTGAATGATATTGACAGAAATAGCTTCTAAATGGTTAATAAGTTCCTTTTGCTTGCAAGAAAAGTATGCAGAACAACTTGTAATTTTATAGTTCAATTAATCAATTATGGGTAAAATTATTGCCATTGCCAATCAAAAAGGGGGCGTCGGGAAAACAACCACTGCAATAAATTTGGGTGGGTGTCTGGGTGTGCTTGAATACAAGACACTCATTGTCGATGCTGACCCTCAGGCAAATGCAACTTCCGGCACCGGTTTTGACCCTAAATCCGTTAAAAATATTTACGATTGCTTGGTCAACGACCGCCCTGCCCAAGAAGCCATATTAGAAACCAATAACCCAAACCTTTTTATTCTTCCCTCCCATGTGGACCTCGTTGGAGCTGAATTAGAAATGATCAATATGCCCAACAGAGAATACCTGCTGAGAGCTGCCCTTGATCAAATTAAAGACGATTACGATTTTATCCTCATCGACTGCTCTCCTTCCCTGGGGTTGATTACCGTCAATGCGCTTGTTGCTGCCGACTCCGTAATGATCCCTGTTCAATGTGAATATTTTGCGTTAGAAGGGCTCAGTAAACTGCTCAACACGATCAAAATTGTTCAAGGTAGGCTTAATCCAGAACTTGAAATCGAAGGAATGATCCTCACTATGTATGACACCCGCTTGCGTTTGGCCAATCAGGTAGTCGACGAAGTAAAAACACATTTTCAAGAATTGGTTTTCGACACCGTAATTCACCGAAATACCACCTTAAGCGAAGCGTCTAGCCATGGCAACACGGTCGTTATGCACGATGCCTCTTCCAAAGGCGCTGTAAACTACCTTAATTTTGCACGAGAACTCCTGCAAAAAAACAACCGTACCAAAATCGGAAATGACGACAAAATTATCGAGATAGACCATGAGCTCTAACGCAAAAAAACAGCCGGCTTTAGGCCGTGGCCTCAGTGCACTACTTCAAAATGCCGACACAGACATCACCACTGCCAGTGCTTTACCTGCAGGTGCTGTGGCGCTTTTAGCTATCAATTTAATCGAAGCCAATCCATTCAATCCGCGCACCCATTTTGAACGCACTGCACTAGAAGAACTCAAAACTTCCATTCAAACACACGGCATTATTCAGCCGCTCACCGTCAGAAAAATGGGCCGTGACCGCTACCAACTCATCTCAGGAGAACGTCGTTTTAGAGCAGCTCAGCTTGCTGGCCTTACTGAAGTACCAGCTTACGTACGTATAGCCAATGATCAAACCATGCTCGAGATGGCACTTGTTGAGAATATCCAAAGAGAAGACCTCAATGCAATTGAAATAGCGCTTTCTTATGAGCGGCTCTTGGAAGAGTGTAAACTCACGCAAGAGCAACTTTCTGAAAAAGTAGCCAAATCACGTTCGCACATTGCCAACCACTTGCGCTTACTCAAACTACCAGACGCCATTCAAGCTGCTGTACGCGACAAACAAGTCTCCATGGGGCATGCGCGTGCCTTGCTTGCTTTGCCCTCCGAAAAAGAACAATTACTCGTCTTAACGCGCATACTGAATGAACAACTTTCTGTTCGAGATGTAGAAGCACTTACAAAACCCGACCAACACAAAAGCACAGCTACTAAATCTGTTGTTCCGAAAGCAAAAATAAGCTTAAGCACCACTGAAAAGCTTTATTTATCTTACCTAACAGCTCAACTAGGAACAAAAGTAAGTATCGATAAATCTCCTGATGGCAAAGGCAAGCTCGTGGTTCATTTTACTCAGGAGTCCGAATTACAGCGCATCATTGAACTGCTTAAGAAATCAGAATGAAGTTTGCGCTTTATTTCTTATTACTCGCACCATCTGTTTTTGGGCAGGACATTATACAGCGAAAAGACAGCCTCCAACTTCAATACCACCAAAAAAGCATGCTTTATTCAGCGCTCATTCCGGGCTGGGGGCAAATCAGAAACACCATAGACGCGCCCCAACACAACAATGCAATTTGGAAAGTCCCCCTGATCTATGGAGGCTTAGGTGTTGCTGGGTATTTTTTAGTGAGTAACCAGCAAACCCAACTCAAGCTCAAGCAAGAATACACCAACAGAATCAACGGAGGTAATCTAGACCCAACATGGGCAGCCTACGATGACCCTGCTATTTTACAGCTTTACCGGCAGTACCTTGACTGGCGAGACCTCTCCATCCTTGGTTTTGCTGCAATGTACCTCTTTCAGATTGCCGATGCCGGTGCAGAAGCACATTTTGTACATTTTGACACCAACCCTGACTTGAGCATCTCTATTGAACCTAATTTTGCACCATATCAGTACCTCGGCGCCAAAATTCAACTCACATTTCGTTGATAAATTGTATCTTTAAACCATGAGAATAGCACTGCTCGGTTACGGCAAGATGGGTAAAGCCATTGAAACTATTGCCCTCGAAAGAGGCCACGAAATTGTAGCAAAAATTAATTCTCAACTACCACTAGACCATATCAATTGGACAACCGTAGATGTCTGTATTGAATTTACCCAGCCATCCCTAGCACCGGGTCATATCGCATATTGCGCCAACAAGCAAATTCCAATTGTAGTGGGCACCACTGCATGGCAAGAAAAGCTTGAGCAAGTCAAAAAAGAGGTCCTCAAAGCGAATAGTGCCTTGCTTTATGCCAGTAATTTTAGTGTTGGTGTTAATTTGTTTTTTGAATTGAACAGACAATTCGCTCGGCTAATGAAAAATCATAGCGATTATCAAATTAAGGCCTCAGAAACCCATCATGTTCAAAAACTAGATGCCCCAAGCGGAACAGCTGTGAGCCTATTAGAAGAGATCCTACAAATTAACCCCCATTACAATAGCTGGTCGCTAGACCACGTCACTCAAGCCCAGCAAATACCTGTCCAAGCCAAACGCATTCCAGACGTTCCCGGTACACACGAAATTCGCTACGACAGCGATATAGACACCATTCGAATCGAACACATTGCCCATTCGCGCAAAGGATTTGCTATCGGCGCTGTACTTGCAGCAGAATTCATTTATCAACGCAAAGGCATTTACACCATGGCCGATGTCCTAAAAAATAACCTATGAGTTTTCTTTTTTATTATTTATTTCTTTTAGTTCATCCCTATTTAGCGCAATGGAACCGTATGTTCCCCAAACTTGGACGCAAATCATGGGAAGCAATGGTTCCGGGCTACAATTATTTTATCCTCTATAAGGAGGTCCTTCACAAACCGTGGTGGTCTTTGCTTTTGATTTTTCCAGGTGTACATATTGTCATGTGGATGACTATCAATGTAAGTGTGCTGCGTCGTTTTGGTTTCTATAGCTTTAAAGAGACCCTACAAGGCCTTTTCTTTCCCTATTTGCTGTTTTCCAACATCGCTAAAAACAAAAATTTAAGTTATGGGCCAGCTACCAATTGGGCAAACTCCAAGGAACTAGAACAGCGCAAATGGGGAGACCACATCGTTCTTTTTATGGCACTACCTATTATCGGTCATGCGCTAGCTTTTGTTCTAGATAAAGTGTCCAGAGACAAACCAGGGGCCAAGCCGCGCGTCAAAGAATACGGAGATTCTTTTGTTTGGGCTTTGGTTGCTGCAGCAGTGATCCGCACCTACACATTTGAACCGTTTCAAATCCCGACAGGCTCCATGGAAAAAACCATGGTGGTTGGCGACTTTCTTTTTGTCAATAAATTGGCCTATGGCTCAAAAGTACCCATTACGCCTCTCTCCTACCCTTTGGTTCATAATATTGTACCACTGGTCAATATCAAGTCTTACCTTACCTGGGAAAAGGGTGCCTATACCAGGCTTCCAGGCTGGAGTAAAATTGAGCGCAACGACGTCGTTGTCTTTAACTTTCCATCCGGAGACACCGCCATTCTGGACCCCAGAACGCCTAGTGGCCTAATGGGTCATGACTTTCATGGCTTGATCAACCAAGAGGCGTTTAGTCAATTTATTAATTCGAAACGCAATCAAAACCTCAACGAGCTCGATTCACTTGGGCAACAAAATTTATACAACGAATACATTGCTGGTTTTGAAAACTGGAAAACGCAAGCGCGGGCTCATTTTTCGCAAGGGTACTTTCCGCTTAATTCTCCCGAATACGCCAATGGCCTCACCCATGGGGGGCTCATTCATAGACCCGTAGACAAACGAGAAAACTACATCAAACGCTGCGTGGGTCTTCCTGGAGATGCACTTGAAATACAAAACTCTGTTCTTTTTGTCAATGGGAAGCCAGCCTTTGTTGCGCCCGGTCAGGCTTTATTGTATCGCATCGAAAAAACAAAAGTATCGTTCCCCTCTACTGAAGAAATGCTGAGTCGTTATGGCTTAGAAAACTCCTCCGACGGCGCCAGAACAGACTTCGACCCAAATACAGATGCCCAATACTACATCCTGAACCTTACGCGTCGAGAGAAACAAAAAATAGAAACTGACTTCAAAATTAAATTGGCAAAAATTCGCTATCCGCAGTACAGTGATAATCTGGCCAACCAAATAAGCCCCATGCAGCGCATTTCTAATTTGGATCAATTTCCAAAAGATTTAAATGTCAACAACACCATGACTGATTTTCAGCGTTTCCAAATCCCCAAAAAAGGACAGCGCATTACAATCAACAGCCAGAATATTGCATGGTACAAACGCATCATTAGTGCCTATGAAGGGCATCAGTTAGCCATCAAAGGAGACAAAATTTATATCGATGGCAAACCCGCCACCAGTTACCGTTTTGACATGAACTACTATTGGATGATGGGAGACAACCGCTTCCACTCTGCTGACTCCCGAGTTTGGGGCTTTGTTCCTGAAGATCATATTGTGGGCAGGGCATCTTTTATTTGGTTCTCTAAATCTCCATTTGTAGATTCATTTTTAGGCATCCGCTTCGATCGAATTTTTCACTTCGTCGTTTAAAATGCTGGTCTTACCGAGCGCCTACTTTCCATCACTTGCCTATATCCGTGCCCTTCTTAACCAGTCGGATATTTGCATTGATTTACACGAGCATTTTGTCAAACAAAGTATCCGCACGCGTGCAGAAATACTCGGAGCCAACGGTATTCTCCAACTCAACGTACCCATTATACACGTTGCGCACGCCAAACAAACGGTTGCTGTACTTCAGATAGACAATAGTAAGAACTGGCAAGCGGAGCACTTGCGCTCCATCACAAGCGCTTATGCCAATGCGCCTTATTTTGAACATTATGCCTACGACATCCAGCTCATTTTCGAACAACGCTATTTGTATGTTTTCGAGCTTAATAAAGCAATACTAGAGTGGGTCAATTCAGCACTAGATTTGCAATTAAAAATTTCATTGAGTACTGAATTTACAGGGCAAACACCTACTGACAAAAAAGCATGGCTTGGAAGAGCACCCATGACAACTCCTGTGTACCGGCAAGTTTTTAGTGAGCAACATGAATTTGTTCAGAACCTGTCGGTTCT
This sequence comes from Flavobacteriales bacterium UBA952, assembly GCA_002293185.1. Lineage (GTDB taxonomy): Bacteria > Bacteroidota > Bacteroidia > Flavobacteriales_D > Crocinitomicaceae > UBA952. The sequence continues at coordinate 387,102 of DBCS01000004.1, forward strand.
TGACGGTCTAATGAACGAGGGCCCTATGCTCAGGGCTCATTTTTTGCCAAGGTAAGCGCAACACAATTGGATGTAATGCACTGGCATCAGTGGCCAGAAGGTCTCCGTTCGAGGAAAAACTAATAAGTCTAGGCTCCGCGATACTATTCGGTAAAAAATGTCGGGATATGAGCTGCCCGTTTTGATCTAAAATCACGACTTCTCCGCTCGCTGCCAAAAGATAAATCTCATTGGACTGAGGATGTATAGCCATAGAAATAGGGTCAAACAACAATTCTTTGCTGTCAAAAGAAAAGAGCGGAACTTGACTCAATTGTCTTTTTAAAACATGAAAAGTTCTACAAGTAAAGTGACGTTCGCCGTTTTCCAACAAACCTGATTGCAAAAGTAACAAGCGCTTCAAAGAAGGATGGTAACAGAGCAATTGATGACTTCCAGCTTCATTTTTTAGCGGATAAGTTTGAGCGGTGGTATTGGAAAAAGGCGCATTTAAAAAATGTAATTCTTGCGCTTCATCTAAATAAACCAGCGTGGAATCAAAACCCGTTATTTGCGTCATTTTGACGTCTTCAAATGTTGTCGTTAACGGCACAAATGTGTTGTCTATGTTGTCGTAACGCACCAAATGCAAGGAATCTTGGCTAATGGCAAAAGATTGTAATGAATCAAGCGCAGTGAGCGCAGTAAAGGGCTGAACACCAATTGGTAAATACTGAGCGTGTAGCGGGTGTTCAAAATCTATAAACCCTTGCTCTTTTGGGATGCTATTTGCAATTTTCGCATAATAGTTTTCTATTCCTTCTTGCTGGATGGAACGGGCCGCAATAAAGGAAATCGTGGCGAGTACAAACGAAAAAAAATATTGCGTTCTAGTCATTGAAAAACAAATTTAAATGAAAAACAAACGTAACTGCAAAAAAAGAACGATAAAAGGCCTTATTTTTGTTTAAATTATTATCGTAAGTTATTGAACATGAAATATATCAGCCTACTCCTTCTCCTTTTTTCTCTTGCTTTTAGGTTCTCTGCACAGTTTAGTTATGGCGGCGGGCTCAATTTGACGCGCTTTTTCAATACCCAAACCATTCAAAATCAAAGTCTTTCTATGCCCGGTATTCATGGTCATTTAGAAATTCCGAGAAGCGGAGATGTTACCCTGTACGGCAGAGTAAGTTATTTATTTCCGAAGGCAAATTACGATACCCTTACGAGCTACGTTACGGCACTAGACAACAATACCAACCCTTATATTTTGGCAGTTAACAGCCGCTTCAAAACCAATTATTTCATGATCGAAGGAGGGAACCGCTATTATATTGGCAACGATTACGACAATGGCTTTGCCGGCTACGGAGGCTCTGGTATCAGTGTGGGAATTGGACAAGTCCGCAAAGCTTATGAGTCTACGGATATTTCAGGGCAGTATTTTTGGGAACAAACCCATCAAATCGACAACACCGAAATAAGCGAGGGTCGCGTATTTACCCTTGGAGGCTATCTACAAGGTGGGCTAAAGTACACCATTCCTGCAATTGGCACGATTTATTCCGACCTTACCCTCAATTACCTATTGCTTGCCAATGCAAATAACAACACTGCAGCCTCAACAGAATATCTGTCGCCTTTATTTTTTAATTTCACCGTAGGATTTAAGAAAGATATTTATTGATTTTTAAAGTCTGCTGCAGCGTTTGTGCTACTTCCCAAACCTCCGAATGCGCATCTATCGTCAGATCTGCTAGTTTATATACCCCCACACGCTGTTGAAGTAATGATTCAAACGATGCCCAATCTTTGAATAGGGGTCTATTGGTGTCGTCTTTGATGCGCTCAAATAGTGATGCAGCTGCTACTTCTAAATAGATGACCCATCCCTTTTGCTTCAGAAGACGCATATTGCCTTCAAAACAAGGCAAACCACCGCCACAAGCCACCACACAGGGTGTATTGGTAAGTTTCGCTAAAATATCCTGTTCTAAGGCTCTAAAATAACGCTCACCGTGTTGTTCAAAGATTTGGTAAATGTTTCTGCCCTCCTGCTGTGCAATTAATTCGTCTGTGTCGTAAAAAGGTGTGTTTAAAGCCAAAGCCAAAGCCTTCCCGATTGATGATTTACCGCTTCCCATCATTCCAATTAAAAATATTGGCTTCATGACCATTTTTAGAACCTTGGCTATCAGTGCATTGATTTGTGCACTCAAAATAATTACGAATTTACCATATATTTCTTTGTGTTATCCAAAGAAAAACCATATATTTGCACCCTCAAAAAGGCAGATCCTGTAGCTCAGCTGGTAGAGCAATACACTTTTAATGTATGGGCCCTGGGTTCGAATCCCAGCGGGATCACAAGAAAAAGTCCACTTCTTAAGAAGCGGACTTTTTTTCTTTTAAACGCGTTTGAAATTTATTTCAATAAGCGAAGAAAACAAAAAAATTATCGAATTAAATGCACAAACCCATGACCAATTGTACCTGTTTCCGTTGTGAATTTATAAGTATAAACACCATCTTCTAGGTCTTTGCCAGAAATGTCTATTCCATCCCAATTGTTTTGGTAATTCGCTGAAGAGAAAACAACATTTCCCCAACGATTGAGTATAATCACTTCTGTGTTTTCCGGTAAATTTTGTATTTCGAAAAGATCATTGATTCCATCTGAATTTGGTGTGATTATATTGGGGAAGGTAAATTCTATTGTGTTACTATCCGCTGGTTCTTCATTTGCACATGGCAAAACAACTATCTGATCACTTCCCAAGCCGCATGTGCTCGTAACTGTAGCGCTGAAAATTCCAGGACTGGTTACGGTATAAAATTGACTAGTATTTGTAGACGCATCTCCACCCCACGACCAAGATGTTCCTTCACCAGCATTTAACAGAAGTGTATCTCCTTGACATAGATAAACAGTGTCTGGTCCAAACTGAATTTGTGCTTCGTAACTGTTATAAAATATCCAGGAAGGAAAGTTCGGTAATGCAAAAAAACCAAAAGAGGTAATAAAATCACTAGGGAAAGAAAAAACATTCAGGCTAATTGTTGGAGATGAAGTGTTCGGGCAATTGACGGTCCCCAAAGCAGTTGCGATATCGCCTGTGGTTGGCTCTAAAACTGTATATGTGTAATAAATTTTTCCGTCAGGAGCTAATTGCATGTAGTAGCCATCAAAATTGTTTTGAATAACTTGAGCTGTTGATGATAAATCTTGGCCAGATGAATGCGCAAGAATTATATCGTACTGGATTAATTGAAATGTAGAATTGAACTGATTAAATACCGTTGCGTACAAGTATTGTCCATTGGGTGAAAACTCAAAGTAACTTGTTGCGGTACCTCCTAAATCGGTATCGTATGTTAAAACACCTGTCGTCAGATCAAAATCAAATAAACCTGCTTGGGTCATTACTTTATTACAACAGGATTGACCAGGTACAAAAGGAAAAGGACTGGCTTTAATTATACTACCTGATGTTGATACAGGGGCTGGGTAAACGCCTGATAATTGTACACCATTTTGAGTTACACTATAAACACCTATACCAGAAGTATCTTGGTTGATTAAAATCCAAAAATCTGTCTCATTGGCATGGCGTATAGCGCACAAACCTTCGAAAGAATAATCATAAAGTTGAACATCAGCTTCAACGACGTCTCCAAGGCCACCGTTTAACGTCATATCAATTTTAAAATAGCGCAATCCTCTGCCATTTGGTTCTGAAGGAACAGCCCCATCAATGTCAAATTCAAGCTCTTCCATGGTGAAAAGATAATAAACGTTCGGTTCTCCGGGTGCAGGTACAACAACGGATGACTGTGCAGCACTCCATCCTCCGCCTTCCGTACCCTGCATGTCGTACATGACCTGGTTGTTTTTATTCCATATTTTTCCTCCATCTTGGCCACTTATTGGAAGCCTACCGCCACCGTTGGAATAAAAGAGCAAATTACCATCTTCGTCGCAAAAAGACGTACTCCCTTCAAAAGTAAACATTTGACTATTGAATGTTTGAACAGGGACACCACTGTTAAAATCTAAACTATGTCCAGCCCCGAAATGCCACACATTGGCTTCATTTTGTGCAAACCCTTTCAAAAAAACAATACAACATAGACAAATTGTTAAGATTGATTTCATCGGAGTAAGCTAACATGTCCTTGAGTTGTTTTGGATTCTTGCATTCCGTCAAAACGGTAACGTACTTGATAGGTGTATACGCCACTTTGCGCAGCAGTATTATTTGGACCGTAATGGCCATTCCAACCGATTTCAATATTATTGCTTTCGAAGATCAGTTCGCCCCAACGGTTAAAAATCTGCATGGAGAAGTCAGAAGGATCGATTTTGTTCCCCTCAATTTGAAAGTACTGATTCAGTTCATTGCCATCGGGTGTAAAGGCGTTGGGAATGAAAATCGTAGCATTTTCAAAAATCCCAATAATACTTGTAGCGCTGCTGGAACACCCCGCCTCATTAGTCACTTCGAGGATTACAGAAAACTCACTAGATGTGATACTTGGAATGGAGAAGCCAGGGTTTTGCTGGGTGCTTGTTTCAATACTGTTAGCAAAATTGACCGTCCAAAGCCAATTGTTGATTTGTCCAATTGAAGCGTCTGTGAATTGAATAGATTGGTCTCCAACTTGAATGATATCAGGAGAAAAATCAAAGGCTGCAACAGGTGATTCTACTACGGTGATGTAGTTACTCAAAGTAAGGCTATCCGAACAGCCCGCTGAAGTAGTGACACTTAAGGATATGTCGTAAGTACCCGGAGCTATTGGGCTAAACGTAAAATTGGTTTGTGTGGAAAGTGCTTGCCCGTTCACAGACCAAGTGGAGCTGATTCCTTGTATTGGTGTACTCAAATTATTCAGCACAACTGAGCCCGGCCAACACAATAACGTATCTGAAGCAATAAAATCTGCTACCGGTTGAGGATTGACCAAAATGTACATGCAATCGGTTAGGGTGTCTCCATTCGCATCAGTAACGGTTAGGCATGCCAAACCACTCGAACTTGGATTAAAACTAAATGCTTGTTGCTGACTAACCACTTGCCCTTCGAAGGTCCACGCATAAGTAAATGGCCCTAAACCGTCGGTATTTGTCAGAAGTGTTGGGTTGACCGTTTCGCCCGCACAAATAATGGTGTCATTTGAAACCGTAATATCCCAGCTTGGAATGGTCAAATATGGATCTGTACAACAGGTCCCACCATCAGATAAATCGTAGATTTCTGTCAACCAACAATTGTATTGTGTGTGATGAAAACGAAGATCACCATTGAATTCGTCCAAAAAGTAAGCCACTACTTCATCGGGGGTATTTCCTCCGCCAGCATAATAAATCGTATCGCATTGTCCGCTGACGCCAACCATTAAACTGCTTGTAAAGGCTTGTCCATTTTGATGTGTTGGCGTGTAATCTAGTGGCGGGGCAGTTAGTATTTGAACCAACGCAGGACTCACACCTGAAATGCTGGTTGTAAAATTTCCCAATCCACAATTATTATTGTTTTGATTTGAATTAAACCCCGCATACAAAACTTCTGTAATGTTCCCTACGAACGGGCCGTTGATATTTACAATAACAGGTTCATATGTACAAATTCCAATTTTTAGGTTGGGGATGTTTTGGTCGCAGTTGATGTTTAGCGTACCTCCATCATAGTTAGAATAGATAACGACGTTCCCATTTTGATTACAAATAGGTGAAGTGTTCACCGTAGGTTGATTATTGTTGTAAAGAAGAAACCATTGATGTGTCATGCCAGATGGAGGAACGCCCGCAGACCCGGAAGCCGATGGAAACAAGCAATTAGAATTGACGCTTGTCCCAAATTGCTGAGGCACCCATGACCCTCCGTTATTTACCTGGATGTTTTGGAAATTTGTTGCAGCGTTTCCAGTACCTATTCGTATGCCAATTTCGACGGTGCTTTGAGCCGTATTTACCGAGGAAAAATCGCCATAAACAAAATCAATTGCCGGCAAAATCCAAGAAGTAAAATTTAATTTTGCCTGAAAAGAAAATGACTCCCCTTGCATACCAAGGCGCCTAACATTCTTCCATTGAATGATGATGCTTGTTGGCGCATTATTAAAACCATTTACAATTTGATAACTTATTCTTGCGTTGTTATTCGCACTCTCTAAATTGCATGCAAATGGGGCAACTACTGGTGTTCCGGGTGGCTGAGAAATGGGGTTGTAATTCGTAGTGCTTGCAGCTTGACCTAATGTGAGAAAACCGTTGGTACTCACAAAAAGCGTATTGTAAGCCTGACCTCCTATGGTAAAAGGAACAATCGGAATAGCACTGGAAACTTGATTATCAAAATTTTGAGTAAATAACGGAACATCGTTCGTTAAATCATTGTACACATTCAGTTGCTGATTGGTGTATTGAAACTCCAATTGTTGAGACCAAGTGACAGAGCTGATCATAAAAACGATGAATAGCAAATTTATTCTCATTAGACCAAATTTCGTTTTAAACAAATAAAACAATAAAAAGTTCAGTTCATACAATTCGTATTAACCGTTCCTATTTCACATTAACCCATTGTTATAGAGTGCTTTGATCCTCTGCACGTCGGTTCAATGGGACCTCGCGCGCAGCGCGTAATCCAAGATAAAATGAAAAAGCGAGCATTTTTTTTCTTCACTTCCCAAACTTGAAACTCATAGGGTTTCAGCGTAAGTTGTTGATTAAATGCTGCCGATAATTCTGATAGGTTCTTGGCACTTTTAATTTCTTGCTTGAAAAGAAAATCTTGCTGCTCACTAGAAAGGTTCACGATTACCAATACTTTTTGTTTGTCACTTATACGGTAAAAGCTAAGTACAGATTGGTTGGTGTTGGGTGCGTTTTGGTAGGTACCTAGAGATAAAGCCAAATTACTATTTCTAAGTTGGATCATCTTTCTGTAGAAATTATACAATGAAAGTGGGTCCGTGATTTCTTCTTCCAAAGAAATACCATCATTGGGTTTTGAATTCGCGCTTTCCCACCACGGGCCAGAATTTTTGTACCAAAAAGACATGCCTTCCCCTTCCACATTGGCGTACCAATCAAATGCTTCTCTACGACCGATGTCGTTGCCGTCGGTGTTACCAAAAGAATAAACTTTGCCTTGCATCCCAATTTCTTGGCCGTAGTAGATAGAAGGCACACCACCTATGAGCAACATCATTGCCGCTGACGTTTTTTGCATTTCAAAATTGGTTTGAATCGATGCAAAGCGATCGATGTCGTGGTTTTCAATGAAGATGATTTGCTCCTTACCCTGAGGCGTTTTGTTGAAGATGATTTCAGCATTTTGAATAATTTGCTCCTTATCAAAAGATAAAATAGCCTGTTGCAAACCAAAACCGAACATGCGGTCCACTCCTGCTTTCTCAAAATACTCAAAACCGTAATCGGCCCAATTAGCTTGTTCCGCAACGATTTTTATTTGTGGATTGATGTCTTTTAATGTATGAATTAAAGGCTTCCAAAATTCTGCAAATAAATTGGTGAGGGTTGGTTTGCCATCCAAGTGATCCATGGCATGATCCAAACGAAAACCATCGACCCCATCGTCGAATTTGCCATCTTTGTTTGGATCCATGAAATAGGAAAACAATTCAATGTTGTAGTCGAGTACCTTTTTGCTTTTCAAATTGACTGTAGTGGCCGTAATGACTTTACCATCATAGCCGTTCAAGATCCTCAAGTCAAAAACCATGGTAGCCGGCGTTTGGTGTGCGTCGTCTTCAAACAATATGAAATCACTGTAAGGCGAGTTCAGATTACCTACTGCATCTTTCCACCACAAGTGTTCTGAGGTGACGTATTGCGTTTCCATGTCAAGATATATTTTCATCCCGCGTTGGTGCACTTCTTTGACCAAATCAATGTAATCTTGCATGGTTCCAAACTCGGGGTCAATTTGCTCAAAATTGTTTGCAAAATAGTTATGGTAGCAATCGGCTTCATACAGCGGAAAAAGTAAAATCGAAGTCACGCCTAAATCTTGGAGGTAGGGCAATTTTTGGCGCAGTCCGTTAAGATCACCATGGCTATCGCCGTTACTGTCATAAAAGCTACGCTGACAAACATGGTAAATGATTTCCCCTTTTGTTTTTGGATTTTTAAGCTGTTGCGCGTTCATGAAATTGGAGACGAGCAATAAAAGCAGAAGTAGACTATTTTTTTTCATCAACGTATATTTATCTAATTATTAATCAATCGGAACCATTTGAAATTGCAATGTACCACCTTGCATGATTTCTGAATAGCGTATAAAATTTTGTGTTCGTTTTTGGCCATTCAAAAAAACTTTATTCTGATAAATATTCTCCTTAGAGAAATCCTTGGCTTTGATGGTTAACTGATGGCCATTGGCATGGAGCAAAGTAGCTTTTTTGACCTGCGGCGCGCCAAAAATGAAAGCGCCATTTGCTGGGTTAACCGGGTAAAAACCTAAAGTAGATAATAGGTACCAAGCACTCATTTGACCGCAGTCGTCATTGCCTATCATGCCGTCAGGCGTATTGTTATGAAAATCTTCAACGACTTGGTGTATGTATTTTTGCCCGAGCTTCTGTTGATCCGTAAAAGCATATAAATAAATGATATGATGACTCGGTTCATTGCCATGGGCGTATTGCCCTATCATAGCTTCCTGACCCAAAAATTTATTTGGGTTTTGAGCTTCAGTTCTGAAAAATGTATTGAGCTTTTTTGTGAAATTTGCATCCCCTCCGAGTAAGTTTTTGAGTCCGTTAATATCGTGTTGGGCGGGCGTCCAGAAATACTGCCAGGCATTCGCTTCGGTATAATCGCCAGGGTTGTTGAGTGGTGAGGTGGCCATCAACGGGTCAAATGGCGTTCTCCAGTTGCCTTGTGCATCCTTCCCTCTGAAAAAAGTAGTGCTGGAGTCATAGATATTTTGATAAAAAAGGGCGCGCTTTTGAAATTCTTTTTCAACTTCTCCCTTTCCTAATTGACGCGCCATTTCGGCCACGCACCAGTCGTCGTAGCCACTTTCGAGGGTTCTAGAAACAGATTCGTTGTCCAATTGATCAAAGGGGTAATAGCCATATTGATTATATGTTTCCCAATCAGAATTGATATGACTTATTGTGGAGGACTCGACCATTGCCTGAAGCGCAGCGCCCGCATCAAAGCCCCTGAAACCATTCTCATAGGCTGATAAAATCATGGGAATCGCATGGTTGCCAATCATGCAGTAGTTATCTTGCCCCCAGGCTGTCCAAATGGGTAAAAAACCAGCGGCTTCATGGTGCAAGAGCATGCTTTGAATGATGTCATCTATGCGCTCAGGCGCAATTATTTGCAATAATGGGAATGCGCCCCTATAGATATCCCAATTAGATAGTGTAGAGTAATACGCTTTATTAGGCGCGGTCCGAATTTGGTCATCTGCACCGCGATATCTGCCATCAACGTCAGCAATATTGGAAGGCTGCAACAGTAAATGATACAGCGAGGTATAAAATATTTCTCTTTGCTTTTGAGGGGCTTTGATCTGAATTTGATCGATATAGTTTGCCCAAACATTGCGATTGTCACGATAAACTTTTTGGAAGTCCCAGTGACTGAGCTCTGCCTGCATATTCAATTTGGCGCCTTCGACATCAACCGTAGAAAGGGCAATTTTTACTTTTAAAATTTTAGTTTGGTCGAGCTGAAAATTCAAAAGATATTTGGGTGCTTTGTCGTTTTCTTTGCGCGGCACCAAAGCTGAACTTACAAAGGGTTGGTTAAATGTCATGGTAAAAAAGTACTTGCGCTTGACCCAATTTGACGTTGAACAATACCCTGAAATGGTGGTGTTATTTTCTATTGTTACAGCGCTTTCTAGCACCAAGCCCTTGGGGTCATTCGCATCAAAAACAAAACGCAAACCGTGCTGAAAATCTACAAGTACTTGTGCTTGTTTTTGCGGGAAAGTATACTGATGAAAAGCCACACGTTCTGTACAACTCAGTTCAACTTTGACGTTATCTTGTTTCTTGACAGCATAATAACCCACCTTTGCTTGCTCGGATTGCTTGAAGTAGGCATTTTTCAAATGTTCCTTTTTCGGGTTGATTGGCAGAAGCAGGATGTCGCCCATTTCATTGATACCGGTACCGCTCAAGTGTGTTTGTGAAAAACCCAATAAGCAAGAATCATTGAACTGATAACCACTGGTATGATTCCAGCCAAAATCTTGGTTATCTGGCCCCGGCTGTACCATTCCAAAAGGCATGGAAGGGCCAGGAAAGGTGTGCCCTGTGCCATCTGTTCCAATAAAAGTATTGACACTTGAAAGATTATTTTGAGCTTGTAAAGAAAAGCTCAAAATGAATAAGGGCAATAAAACCAATTTGTTAAATGACATCAATGAAAGTATGCTTGTAAATAATTTTTCATGCGACAATTTAAGTCCCATTGGTCTGCCAAGGGCATTTGGGAATAAGGTTGTTGAGGCATGTATGGAAATGGTCCGAATTCTGGTGTAATGGTCAAATGCGTTTTTTGATCGAGTAGATGTTGCTCATGTATGGCACGCCACCAATTGGTATAAGTTTTTAAGTGCTGCTCCCACTCTGGGGCAAAAGGGTCAGTCAGCTGAGGGCTTTGTTCAAAACCGACTCTTGCGTGAATATGTCTGATGGAAGGAAAAACTTGATTCAATAGCGCTAGTTGGTCAGATAAATCACTTTCCGAAACCACACAAAAATGAGAAAAATCAGCAACCAAACCCAAATTTGGAAATAATTCTAGGTAACGCAGCAAAGTTCGAAGATGAAAACTGAAACGCCCTCTATGGATTTCATGCCAAATGGGAATTCCCGATTCAAGAGCGATATTTTCGGTAATTTGTATCATAGATACGTTATCTGCAAATTCAAAATAGTCCTTACCTGTATGCGAATTAATCGCGTCTGGTTTTAGGCTTGTTAAAAAATTCAAGCGCTGCGAAAGTCTTTGTGCATAAGCATCGACTGTTTCACTTTGTTGAGCTAAAACCTGTTGGGCAATAAAGATGAAATCAGGCTTCCTATTGCTTCTGATGGTAGCGAGCTCTGCCATGAACTCGGCAATAAAAGTTGGGTCATCTGGGAAGTTGATCTCTACGCCGTCATAGCCCGCTTCCAAGACTTTCGCTAAGAATACTTTTGCTGATAGCGCTTCACAGCCCCAATAAGTGCATATAAATTTTGTCTTCATAGACTATTTTTCAAAAATGACAGGATTCAACGGCGTATCGATGATTTTTCCGATTGCTGCGCCAGGACACCAAGTATGCCAATCATTTTCTTGGTTTTTATTATCCGGATTTTTAAGTGTCATGTCTCTATCCATGTAAATGATGGTCATGACCTTGCGCATTGCTTTTGTTTTGTTTTCACCGGCTCGGTGAAAAATCCAGCCCGAATGAAAACTGATTTCTCCAACATCAAAAGGTTCAATGACATGTTCAAAATCAGTTACACGCAGCCTTTTTTGGATAAGCGCCTCACTTTCATCGCCAATTTCTAATTCACGACCTTCGACTATCACATGGCTACCTGAACTGAATTCTAAGGGGCCCATTTCCAAAGGAGTTGCTTGCAACGGAATCCAGGCTGTGATCGTTTTATCAGTAGAAAGTGGCCAATAATATTGGTCGGCGTGCCACGGCGTAATGCCTCCTCCCCCTTCTTTGAACAAGGCTTGATCATGGTACAATCGCACTCCTTCCACCTGCATGAGATCCGTTGCAATTTTAGCGATGCGCTTACTAAAGATCAATTCTTTCACCACTTTATTTTCACACCAAAGATTAAATAACTGTAAAAAAGCCTTCCCGTAGGTATTTCGGTCTTCGAGTGCGAGCTGCTCTTTATTCATGAGGTCAACTTGCTTAGAAATGACCTCATTGAAAAATTCAAGGGTATACGTATCTAAAACTGCCTTCAATTTGATGAATTGATTTTTGCGATAAAATTCAATTTGCTCCTTACTTAAGTCATAAGGTGCAGCAAGTTTTTCTTGAATCGATTCAGGTATGGTAGGCATGGTGTTCAATTTTTTACAATTACAAAGTCAAAAATAGAACTTCCCAGTGCGAGATTTTAATCGTATTTTCGTTAATTATAATACTATATTGAATTATTTATAAATTTATCCAATGAAATTAGTTCATTTGATACTATGAAAGCCTTTTTAGAAGATATTCCGTCGAAAAAAGGAAAAGCCAGTTTTTATTCAACAAAGATTACTGTTCAGAGCTTTGAATTCAAGTGGCATTATCATCCAGAGTACGAACTGACCTATATCGTCAGTGGAAGTGGTTACCGCATTGTCGGGAATTCACATGAACATTTTGCGAGCGGTGATCTGGTCCTTTTGGGAAGTAATCTCCCACATACCTGGTGGGGGAAAAATGAGGATGGAAGTCTGTCTGAAGCAATTCTTATTCAATTTTCAAATGAATTCATCGAACCTTTTTTAAGGCTAAATGAAGGACACGCCATCAAGGCATTATTAGAGAGAGCAGCCAAAGGTCTTCGCTTTGAGTCAGATGCAGCGCTTGTAGATAAACTGATTTCAATCGGTCAAACGAAAGAAATGGAAAGCATTCTTTCCTTATTATCTATATTGCAAAACTTAACAGAAAAATCGGGCTCAAACTTGTGTCCGGATACATATCACAACGTCATTTCCAAGAAATTCGAAACGCGCATTAATAAGGTTTGCACCTATATTCAAGACCATTATTCGGAGCCCATTTCACTCCAACAAGTATCTGAACTCGTGTTTATGACCGAGAGTAATTTTTGCAAATTCTTTAAAAAAGCGACCAGTACAACATTCTCAGATTACGTCAACGACTTGCGCATCAATGAAGCGTGCCATTTATTGATCTATTCAGAGGACAATATCAGTAAAATTGCACAAGACTGTGGCTTTGAGTCCTTGAGTTATTTTAATAGAGTTTTCCTGAAGAAAAAGCATGTAAAACCATCCCTTTTTCGAAAAAATGCCAGTGCTATTCATTAAGACTTCGGCTCTTCTACCCTGCCGTCGGCATGCTTGGCAAAGCGACCGAGTTTAGGGTCGTGGACTTGATCGTAGCGCGGCCAAGGCCAGCCACCAAATTGCGTGGTTTGATAGTCTTGAAAGGCTTGGTAGATTTCTTCTTTGCTGTTCATGACAAAAGGGCCGTGCTGCACAACGGGCTCGTCGATCGGGCGACCTTGTAATACCAAAACCTTTGAAGTTTCTGTACCGTTGCGCAATATGCAACTTTGCGCTGCGTCTACATCGGCTGCGTGGTAATGGGCAACAGCTTGACTACCAATTTGCAAGCCATTTCCTTCGTAATAATAAACGCTGCGATTGATGTGCTCAAAAAGTGCTGGCAGTTCAAAAGTAGCGCCTGGTTCTAATTGGATATTATAGATGGCTACGTGGTTATTGGCATCTGCTGCCCAAGAATTAGGTGGAGTATTTGTTGACTTATATTGTCCTAAACTACCGACCAATACTTCAATATGTGCATTTACGCCATTAGCGGCCACGGAAAATTTCGGAACGGACTCGGACCATAGCATTTTGAAATGCGGCTCCACCATTTTGCTCTTTTTTGGCAAATTGAGCCAAATCTGAAACAATTCAAGCGGATTCTCAGCATCTTGCTTGAGTAAAGGAAACATTTCGGCATGTTGAACGCCTTTGCCGGCGGTCATCCATTGCACATCTCCGTTGCCGTATCTGCCCGCTGCGCCGAGGCTATCGGCATGATCAACAAGGCCTTTTCTGACCACCGTTATGGTTTCAAAACCACGATGTGGATGACCAGGAAAGCCAGGGACGGTAGATCCATGATACATCCGAAAACCGTCCTTAACGATGAAATCTTGACCCATATGACGGCCTTCAAAATGTTTGGCATCTGGCCCCAACTGCGCGTTTCCCTTTGGGAAAAAATCTTCGTGGTGGACGCAAAACAAGAATGGGTCTAGTGTTTCCCACTGGAAGCCTAATGGGCGTATTTTCTTAATGAGGGTTGTAGACATATTGGAAACATTTGATTTGGAAAATGCAGCAAAGGGTTGCACAACGAGTGCTCCTATACCAAGACTTAAGCGCGAGAGAAAAGATCGGCGTTCTAACGGATTTGACATAGCATTTGATTTGTTACGAAAATACACCTTTTCTCGAATGCGCGCCCTTGACTTAAATCAAGAAATGAGGCTAGGCTTCCAATTTAAACGCTGATGTCTGATGGAAAGTCAGATCGGGGTAGTCTTGCTCTGCCATCTGTAATAGAAATGGGGTTTCTGCCAAGAAAACAAGATTTTCGTCTTTGTCTAAAGCAAGATAATTACTTTTGGCGCGCTTGAAGTTGGCGAGTTGCTCGGGGTTGGTGGTGGTAATCCAGCATGCTTTGAAGTAGTTGCGCGGCACAAAACGACAATTGGCGCCGTATTCGTGAATGAGGCGGTAATTAATGACCTCAAATTGAAGTTGCCCCACGGTACCGACAATTTTACGGTTGCCTGGCTGCTGTACAAACAATTGCGCTACTCCTTCGTCGATGAGTTGGCGAATGCCTTTTTCTAGTTGCTTGGATTTGAGCGGATCTAGGTTTTCGAGCTCTTGAAAGATTTCTGGTGAGAATGACGGCACTCCTTTAAAGAGCATTTTCTCCCCTGTGGTGAGGGTATCGCCAATTTTAAATGAACCGGTGTCGTATAGACCAATGACATCGCCTGGATAAGCATCATCGATAACGCTTTTATCTTGGGCCATAAAAGAAGTAGGATTCGGAAATTTCATGTCTTTTTTCAAGCGCACATGATGGTAAAATTTGTTGCGCTCAAAACGACCCGAAACAATCCTCAAGAAAGCAATTCGATCTCTGTGTTTGGGATCGAGGTTGGCATGGATCTTAAAGACAAAGCCCGAAAAGCGCTCGTCTAAAGGTTCTACCATGCGGGTATCGCTCTCGCGACCCTGCGGAGAAGGTGAAATTTCACAAAAAGTATCGAGTAATTCTTTGACACCAAAATTATTGACGGCAGAACCGAAGAAAACAGGCGCGACATCGCCGGCTAAATAGGTAGCGCGGTCAAATGCATCGTATACGCCTTCAATCATATCGAGTTCTTCGCGGAGTTCGTTTGCCGGCGCTTCGCCAATAATTTGATCGAGCGCTGGGTCGGAGGTGTCGGCAATAGACACAACATCTTCGGCAATTTTTGTTTTGTTGGCCGAGAATAAGTTAAGGCTTTGTTGGTAAATGTTGTACACGCCTTGAAAGCGGTCGCCCATGCCAATCGGCCAAGTAAGGGGGCGCACCTTGATGGATAGCTTGGATTCTAATTCGTCTAATAAATCAAAGGCCTCCTTGCCATCGCGGTCCATTTTATTAATAAAGATGATGACTGGTGTTTTGCGCATCCGACATACCTCCATGAGGCGCTCAGTTTGTGCCTCCACCCCATTGGCGCAGTCGATCACGAGAATGACGCTATCTACGGCAGTGAGTGTTCTAAAGGTGTCTTCGGCGAAATCTTTGTGCCCTGGTGTATCTAAGATATTGATTTGTTTGCCGTTGTAGGCGAAAGCCATGACTGATGTGGCTACAGAGATACCCCGTTGCTTTTCAATCTCCATAAAGTCAGAGGTTGCCGACTTTTTGATTTTGTTATTTTTTACCGCCCCAGCCGTCTGGATTGCTCCACCAAAAAGCAAGAGTTTTTCTGTCAGGGTGGTTTTACCAGCATCTGGGTGGGAAATAATACCAAAGGTGCGGCGTTTCTCGGTGGCTTCTGTGAATCTCATGGGGCTCAACATAAAAAAAGACCGCAAAGCGGTCTTTAAAAATCTATTTATAGGACGAAATTAGAAAATTTCGTTGGCAGCAAAATGGAATTTACCTTCAATTTCCGCGTTTTCATCGGAATCTGAACCGTGAACAGCATTACGGCCTTTGCTTTCTGCATAAGCCTTACGGATGGTGCCGTCTGCTGCCTCAGCTGGATCTGTTGCGCCAATTAAAGCACGAAAATCAGCAACTGCGTTTTCTTTTTCTAGGATGGCAGCAACGATTGGACCGCTCGTCATGTATTCAACAAGTTCGCCGTAAAAAGGACGCTCAGCGTGAACTGCATAAAATTCTTCTGCTTGTGCTTCAGAAAGTACAGTGTATTTCATTGCTTTGATCTCAAAGCCAGCGCCAATGATCATGTCGATAATTTTGCCCATGTGCCCGTTCTCGATTGCATCGGGCTTCAGCATTGTAAAAGTTCTGTTGGTTGCCATGTTTATTTAATTTGGGTGCAAAGATACCACTTTTTTAAAACGCGTAAAAACTAATTACTTCGCTTTTTTGGTAATGAACTCAATGATAATTCCTAAAGTTGGCTGCAAAAGGCCAGATGCGTTTTCTAGCAACTTGGTTTGATAGCGTGAGGGGTCGTTTGGATCGACAACAGGTTGGTTATTGGCATCTGTTTCTACAAGTAATATAGGGGCGAGCTGCGCTTTGAAACCGTAGGCATTCTGTACGTCAAAATAGAAATTCATATTGAACTGCTTGAGGTATAATTTTTTATCTACACGTATGTTCAACTGATGAAAGCTAGACTCTCGTGCGGTATTGAGTTGAGTGTAGTCGAGTACGCCAATTCCGTTGACATCCCAATTGGTAGTTAGACTCGAAGTGGCGATATCATATGGTGTGTATGGCGCACCGCCCGAGAATAACCAACGCATGCCAAATTCCCACCCATTTTTGAAGCGTTTTCCGCCAGTTAACGAAACGATATGACGACTATCCCATGACGTGGGTACATAGTTATTGTTTTTGTCAAGAAATTCTGACCTTACCCAAGTGTAGGCAAGTACGGCATAAAATCCTTTGTAAAGTTTTTGTTGATATAAAAATTCAGCACCGTAACTTCTTCCGCTTGACGTTGAGCTAATTGGTTCATTGCCCACAACACCAAAGTCAGAGCCGATATTTGCCAAAGAAATAGAATCTTCAATAGAGAACGGATAGTAACTGTACTTTTTATAAAAACCTTCCAGCGTAACGCGCGCGTTCCATTTGAGCAGGTATTCCGTACCCAATACAAAATGATCTGCCTGAATGTAACGAACCCCATTTTGCTGATTAACGAGCTCCCCGGCTGCATTGCGGTACCCTAAAATGGTATAGGCTGGTAATTGATGATAGCGCGCAATGTTGGTATTGATTGCCCAATCCTCGGTCAAGCGATAAGACGCTGAGAACATTGGTGAAAACTGCTTGAACGGATTGCGCATTTCAGCACTATAAGATGTGCCATCCGTACGAAGACCTATAGATAAACGTAAGCGTTCGTTTAAAATAGAACGGCTCAACTGAGAAAAAGCAGCGTATTTGTGCAAGTTGAGCGTAGACTCAAAGTCTATGACAGCAGGCTGTCCAAATATAGTCAGCTGTTGATAGGTATCTGAAAAGTACTTGGCGTATTCATAACCTACCCCTACGTTCCATCGCCAGCCATTTTTTGAATAGGTATGTTCGAAGCGCAATTTATTTTCTGCTTCAAATGAAGTATAGTCTTGAAGTAAATTTTGCGGCTCTTCAATACGGTCTTTGTATCGGTATGCACGGTTGTTGAGCATGTTTCGACTGGCCACCACTGTTTGAATAGAAGATTTGGATGAATGCTGCCAGACTGCACCCATAGTGTAATTCCACTGCCCCTGCATCGGCAGATTACCTAAAATAAAGTTGTTGTATTTAATTTGGCTTGAGTCTGTTAAACCTTCATTAACAGCGGCGTTTAATCCAAACTGATCGAGCGCGCCAAGACCAATAACTGAAAGTTTATTTTTGGGATTCAATTGAAAATTAAACTTGAATTGATAGTCGTTGTAGGTAGGTAAGATAGGTAGTTTGAGCGCTGCAAATAAAAACTGCAAATAAGAGCGCCTCACTGAAAAAATAAAATCTCCTTTTTGGCCAATGGGGCCGTCGAAAGTGAGCGCTGCGTCAGAGGATCCGAGCGCAAAATTGGTAATGAGTGCATCTTTATTACCATCTTTTTGCTTGAACGAAAGCACCGAAGATAGCCCGTTGGCACGGTTTGCAGGAAAGGCACCAGAATAAAACTCCACCTCTCGAATAAAGTTGACATTGAGCAAACCCACAGGCCCGCCACTACTGCCTTGTGTGGCAAAGTGATTGATATTTGGGACTTCAATACCGTCTAGATAGAATTTGTTTTCACCGGGCGATCCACCGCGAATAATGATATCATTTCTAAAAGAAGCGCGGGCAGCTACACCCGGGAGAGCCGCAATGACCTTACTCACATCGCGGTTGGCACCTGGAAGGCGCTCAATTTCGGTAGCGCTGAGGGTTTTGAGTGAATTAGGAGACTCAACTTTGCGTTGAAATGGCGCAGCAGTCACCTTCACATCTTTAGAGGTTTGCACCTTTTCTTCTAACTCAATTATAAGTTCTGTTGGACGCGCATTTGTAATAAGTACTTCAGATTGAATTCTATCCTCGAAACCTGGGGCAGTGAATTTAACTGTATAAATACCCGGGGCTAAAGATTCAAAACTAAAGCGGCCATCGAGATCTACAGCCTCAAGGGCTTGTATTTCAACAATGGCAACTTTTGCAGGTGAAACAGCGGTTCCATTAGCAGCATTAAGCACCTTGCCGGATAGCATACCCGTTTGACCAAGAAGTAAGACGGGGTAAGCAAAAACAAATAAGGTTTGGAGAATAAATTTCATTTTGTTGAAGTTTGACAATGTCTTCACGTAACAAAAGTTAAACAAAAATGTTTGGTATAGCAGTGAATGACAAAATACGCGGACTCAATTATGGCGAACAATTTCCATGAAATTTCGTAAAATAGCCTTTCCCTCCGGGGTCATGATCGATTCTGGATGGAATTGTACACCATAAACCATCATTTCGGGTCTTTCGATGGCCATAGGAACACCGCTCTGACTGCTTGCTGTAATCCAAGCGTTTGGACAAACCACTCGCCAAGAATGGTACAGACCTACCTCAATTTGCTGGGGCAATTTACTGAATAATCCTTGATGGCTCCTCAGTAAAATTGTTTCTTGGACACCATGCTTTACTTGCTGCTGATTTTCTAAAGACCCACCCATATGTTCAACTAACGCCTGCATACCAAGGCAAACGCCTAATATTGGCAACTTGCCCACATTTCGGGTTAAAATTTCCGACAAACCTTGCTTTTCGCTTGGCAGACCTGGGCCTGGAGATAGAACAATGGCTGCGAGGTTAAAAAAATCTGAAGGTTCAATTTGATCGTAACGCTTGGTGCACAAATCAACTTCAAGCACTTCTAAATAATGAACCAGATTATACGTAAAAGAGTCATAAAAATCGATCAAAAGAACCTTCACGTAGCTTGTTTTTTGTTACTTTGCAAAAGTAGTAAATTCAAGCATAAAGAATGTCGACAGCAAAAATACCCATACAAATACCCAACGCACCCGCACCTGTTGGTCCTTATAGTCAAGCCATTCTTATCGACAGACAACTCTACGTCAGCGGACAAATACCTTTGAATCCACAAACGGGCCAATTAGAAACAACTACAATTGAACAAGCCACCACACGCGTTCTTCAAAATATCGAGGCGCTGCTTAAAGAAGCAGGTTTTAGCAAAGATAACGTCGTAAAGGTGAGTATATTCATGAAAAATCTCGAAGAGTTTCAGGCCATGAATACCATTTACGCCAATTTTTTCTCAGGGGTGGCTCCTGCCAGAGAAACCGTTCAAGTCAGTCGTTTGCCACTCGATGTCAATATTGAAATTTCTTGTATCGCCTACAAATGATACCTGAAAAGACACTTGATCTCAGTATTGTAATTGTCAATTACAACGTCTCCAATTTCTTGGAGCAATGCCTAAATAGTGTCTATGCCGCCCTTAAAAGCATTCCTTCAGAAGTTTTTGTGGTCGATAACAACAGTGTCGACGGATCACAGGAAATGTTGCAACAAAAATTTCCTAACGTTCAACTGATTGCCAACACTATCAATGTTGGTTTTTCCAAAGCCAACAACCAAGCAATAGAACTGAGTAAAGGTCGCTACGTGTTGTTGCTCAATCCGGATACGGTTGTGCAAGAAGACACCTTTAAAAGTTGTTTGCGCTACATGGACCAAAACCCAAAAACGGGCGCATTAGGCGTACGTATGCTCGATGGCCGAGGTAGGTTTTTACCCGAGTCAAAACGAGGGCTTCCTACGCCTCTGGTTTCTTTTTACAAGATTTTTGGTTTATCCAAACTTTTTCCGAAGTCAAAAGTTTTTAATCGCTATAGCTTAGGCTACCTCGATGAACGCAGCAACCATGAAGTCGATGTTTTGTGTGGTGCATTCATGTTCATGCGCTCCGAAGCGCTCCAGAAAGTAGGGCTGCTAGACGAAGCCTTTTTCATGTACGGTGAAGACATCGATTTGTCGTATCGAATCCAGCAAGGTGGATACAAAATTGTTTATTTTGCCGAAACAAAAATCATTCATTACAAAGGGGAGAGCACTAAAAAAGGCTCCTTGAATTATGTGTTTGTGTTTTATAAGGCCATGATCATTTTTGCGCAAAAACACTTTTCAAAGCGCTACGCAAAGCTTTTTTCCCTAACCATACACTCCGCAATTTACTTCAGAGCCTCATTATCCTTGATCAAAAGGCTATTGAGTAACTACATCTGGATCATATTTGATTTTGTAAGCAACCTTGTACTGCTCGTCTTACTTGCTGAACAATGGAAGGTGAAGCAAATTCAATTTCCAGATTGGCTTGTTCAGCTATTGCTTCCGAGTTATCTATTTTGTTGGATATTCAGCGCTTGGTTGCTTGGTTTATACGATAAAGGAACACCCGTAAAAAGGATTTGGAAAAGTACCTTTTTTGCGACTTTAGCCATCTTGGCTTTTTATGCGCTGCTGCCGAAAGATTGGCAGTTTTCTCGTCTGTATATTTTACTCGGGGCCTCAGAATTTATAGGTATTTTCTTCATCAGCAGAGCCCTACTCAGTTTAATCAAAAAAGGGAAAATTGACTTAAGTCCATTTCCAAAGAAGCGTTTTGGTATTTTAGGCCAACAGCCTGAATTTATGCGCATCAAGTCTCTTTTAGAACAAACCTACCCTCATATCGAGAGTATTCATCATGTTGCGCTTCGCTCCTCACCTGATCAAGTAAAAATCAATAGCTATCAGCTCGATGAAATGCTCGAAATCCATCGCTTAAACGAACTGATTTTTTCGGCCAAAGATCTAAGCAGCATCCAAATCATTGAAATTATGGTTGCCACTTCGGCTGCTCAATTGGAATATAAAATTGCCCAACCAGACACCAGCTACCTCATTGGTAGCAACTCCATAGATACTGCCGGAGATTACTACAAATTACATTTTGATGCACTTGAACAAGCTACAAACAAAAGAATTAAACGTGTGCTAGACCTTTGCATAGGGCTCATACTACTCCCCTTGTTGCCATTCATCTGTTGGTTTTACAAACAACCCGCACAATTGATTAGAAATATACTCGGCGTTCTCGCGGCCAATTACACCTTCGTCGGACTACATTCAGAACAGCTCAATCGCAAATTTCAAAAAAAGAGTCTCCTACGCCCATACTACTGGAGTCTTGAAAATCAGACTGAAGCAATCATGCGGTATACCAAAAACTTTAAAGCCCAAACTGACTTCAAATCAATCCTACTCAACTATCGTTTGCTCGATCAAGAACCCTCTTAGTTTTGATCAAAATTGCTTAATTTTGCACACACATCAACGACATCAATTAACATCGACATGGCAGAAATAGAAATTCGTCTACCCAAAATGGGAGAAAGCGTAACTGAGGCAACAATTACCAACTGGCTTAAAAATATTGGCGATTCCGTTGCTCTAGACGAGCCGCTTGTCGAGGTTGCTACAGACAAAGTTGACAACGAACTTCCATCAGAAGCAGCCGGTACTTTAATTCAAATTCTATTCGAAAAAGACCAAGTAGCGCAAGTTGGCGACGTCATTGCCATACTATCCACCGAAGGAGGTGCTGCACCTGCGCCTGTTGCACCCGAAACTCCTGCAGAGCACACGCCTATAGAGACTACCAACATCGCTATGACGCAAAATTCTCCAACTGCAACAGCGCGTTTAACCAAAGGAACGGACGGTCGATTTTATTCTCCACTTGTACGCACCATTGCACAAAAAGAAAATATTAATTCAGCAGAACTTTCAGCAATACAAGGCACCGGGCAAGACGGTCGCGTTACCAAAAAAGATATCCTAAGCTACTTGGAAACAAGAGGAAACGAACCAGTTGCAGCTCCGGATACAGCAGCTCCAAAAGCACAGCATGGCAATGGCATACAAATCAAAGAGCTCGTCGTTCTTCCAAATAGCGGTGACGAAATCATCGAAATGGACCGTATGCGCAAACTCATTGCAGAACACATGGTGATGTCCGTTCATGTTTCACCTCACGTTACTTCTTATGTGGAGGCTGACGTTACAACTATCGTCAAGTGGCGCGAGCGCATGAAAAATGAATTCAAAAAACGCGAGGGTGAAAACCTCACTTACACGCCTATTTTCATAGAAGCAGTTGCCAAGGCCATCAAAGACTTCCCTATGATCAATGTTTCTGTTTCCGGAACCAATATTATCAAGCGCAAAGACATCAATATCGGAATGGCAGCCGCATTACCTAGCGGGAATCTCATTGTACCTGTGATTAAAAATGCCGACCGCATGAACCTAAATGGCTTGGCAAAAGCAGTAAATGAATTGGCCAACAACGCGCGCAACAACAAACTTAAACCAGAAGATATCCAAGGTGGAACCTACACTGTTACCAACGTCGGAACTTTCGGAAATGTAATGGGAACGCCAATTATCAATCAACCACAAGTAGCCATTTTAGCCTTGGGTGCTATTCGAAAAGTTCCGGCTGTCATTGAAACGCCCGAGGGAGACTTCATTGGCATCCGTCATAAAATGTTCTTATCTCACTCCTACGACCACCGCGTGGTTGACGGTGCTATGGGTGGGCAATTTGTGCGTCGTGTAGCTGACTACCTAGAAGGTTTTGATCCAGAAACCGCTATCTAAGCATGGCCCTACAACTCGAACGCCCACTCTGTGTTTTTGACCTCGAAACCACCGGCCTACAAATCACCAAAGACCGCATCGTTCAAATCGCGGTCATTAAGTTATTTGAAGACGGACACACAGAAACATTCAATGAACTGGTCAATCCAGTACAAACCATTTCAGCCGAGATATCAGAAATTCATGGTATCACCAACGAAATGGTTGCCGATGCCCCGACCTTTGAGGCCCTAGCTCCACGCCTACTCGAGTTTATTGGCAACGCCGATTTAGCAGGATACAACTCAAATAAATTTGACATTCCTGTTCTTTCAGAAGAATTATTGCGCTGCGGTATTGACTTCGACTTAGGCGCACGCCATTTTGTAGACGTACAAAATATCTTTCACAAGATGGAACAACGTACGCTTGCGGCTGCCTACCAATTTTACTGCGGGAAGCAAATTGAAAATGCCCACAACGCTTTGTTCGATACCTTAGCTACCCTAGAAGTACTACAAGCTCAAATTCAGAAATACGATAACCTCGACAACAATATTGCCAGTTTAGCTAAGTTTTCTACAGTAGGCACCCAGCAAAACGCCGATTTCGCCGGTCGTTTGTCTTTTGACGACAACCGAGAAGTATGTTATAACTTTGGTAAGCACAAAGGGAAAACCGTTGCGCAAGTGCTCAAATTAGAGCCTGGCTACTACGGCTGGATGCTCGAAGCAGATTTCCCGCTCCACACCAAGCAAGTCTTACGAAAAGAAATGGAGCGTCTTAAGGCAAGCAATACAGCTCATCAAATAGAAGACAAACTCGAATTACTGAAAAATAAATTCAAAAAGCCATGAAAATCGTCTGTATTGGCCGAAACTATGCCGATCATGCCAAAGAAATGAAGGCCGAGCTCCCAAAAGAACCTATTTATTTTTTAAAACCCGATACTGCATTACTCAAAGAGGACACCTTCTACTACCCTGCTTTTACCAAAGACTTGCATTTTGAATGTGAGCTCGTCGTAAGAATTGAAAAAGTAGGAAAGCATATTTCACCGGAATTTGCACATAAATACTACACGCATTTTACCCTTGGTATTGATTTTACAGCCAGAGATATCCAGCAGCAATGCAAGGTCAATGGCTTGCCTTGGGAGCGGGCCAAAGGGTTTGACCACAGTGCGCCAATTTCTAGCACTTGGATTCCGAAAACTGAAATTGACCTCGATTCTGCTGAATTCAAACTCTTTCAGAACGGGGAGCTCAAACAAATAGGTCACCCTAAAGATTTCATTTTCAGTATTGACACCGTTATATCTTATGTGTCACAGTACCTTACACTCAAAACTGGAGACCTCCTATTTACTGGTACGCCGGCAGGTGTTGGCCCAGTACAAATCGGAGATTTACTGACGGCAGAGCTCAATGGCCAGCCATTACTTAAACTCAAGATCGCTTAACCTTTACTCTTTTATTAAAAGCGAACTTTGCCCATTGGCTAACCTCAATAGGTAAGTGCCTGCAGCAAGCGAACTGACATCTAGAAGTTGCTGATCTTTTAATTCAGCAAACGTCAAGACTACTTTTCCGGTGAGTGAGATAAGTTCCCCTGGGTAGCTCCCTTGAATGCCTTTGACTTTAAATAGCCCATTATTAGGGTTTGGATAGACCAAAAGTGCTTCTTGAACTTGTATGTCAAGACTGAGGTCAGAACCAGGTTCGTTTTCTAACAAAAATACCCCGCCTAAATCCTGCCCAATGAAAAGTTCTAAGTGCGCGTCGTTATCTAGGTTTGCGGTGGCTACCGCTGCATAAGCTCCAATTTGAGCACTCAAGCCCAAGAAATTTTGGCTGCGCACATGAAAACTTTGATTTGAATTGGACTGGATGCTGTCATAAAAATGAATGCGGCCATCGAGTGCCCCAACGAATAAATAGGTCGTGTCTTGGCGGTTAAAAAAATGCGGAACCGCATAACCGTCGGGTCCGTTACTTTGCACGTTAACCCCTCCTAATTGGGTTGTTTGAAGCGTAAATGAAGGTGCGGTAGCTGTACCCGTATTTCGGTAGTAATGTAGCGTACCGCCTTTATGACCAATGATAAGGTCTAAAAGCCCATCTGCGTCGTAATCGAAAAGTTGCGGTGCAGAGAAAAGCGGAACTTGAATAACTTGGCTATTATTGTCGGTTAAAGCCGTGGTAAGCAATTGGAAATTAGGGGTAGCACCCGAACTGATATTTTCAAAATAAGCAATTTGACCATTGTCTTTGCCTACAAGCAATTCAGGTTTACCATCGTTATTGAGATCACCCATGGCCGGAATAAGTCTTAAGCCTTGGTTTGCGCTTGCTAAATTTAAAAAATCGGCATCCACCAAAAGAAACTGCGGATTGGTGGGAGTGCCCATGTTTTGATAGTAGGCAATTCTGGACTCCTTATCTAATACAGGTTTGTAAGCAAAGAAATTAGCCAAGAGCATATCGGTCAGGCCATCGGCATTGACGTCGTAGAGTAGCGGCACTGAACCCGCACCATGGTCAATCATGTCTCCTTGTAACCAATCATGATCTTGATAAACAAAAACAGGTGCTTGATTGCTCCCCAAATTCTTATAGTACCAAACGCTATTTTCATTTTCAGAAACATTATTGGCATTTGGGGCCACAAGGAGGTCCTTTTTTTGATCAAAATCGATGTCTAGATAAAAGGCAGCAGGAAACAGTTGAACGTCTGTAGGGGTTGTGTTACTTGGGAAATTATAATCAGCACTTACTATGGCTGAGTTGGTGTTTGGGCTTGTACCGCCGTTCATGAGTTTAATTAAATTGGCATAAGCAACATCGCCAAGTACCAAATCTAGCACCCCAGACTGATCGAGGTCTATTGCCAAAACCGTAGAGCCTGCATGCGCTTTACTCGAGGTATGCGTTGGGAATTCGGCGTTGGGCACGTTGCCATTTGTACAATACGAACTGGTGTCGTTTAAAAAAAGTGAGTTGCTCGTGACATCTTCTCTGTATTTGCCCCAGCACCTATTTTTCAAAATAAATATCAGGGAGTCAGCGTGACCATACAACTCTCGGCTCTGATTCTGATGGTATTGTAGGTACTCGCCGCTGATGTGATAAGTGAGAATATCCATATCGCCATCTGCATCAACATCGACAAGCGCAGGGATATCTGCCCCTGAAATATATAAATTGAGCGTAGGGCCAGCGTAGTTAGAGACTAAATAAGGGCTATAGGATTCCCATTGCAGGCCAGTTGCAGCAGTGCCCACATTTCGATATGCTTGAATGCCGCCTACAGCATAACAAAAGAGGTCTTTTCGGCCATCGTTATCGTAGTCATAGGTGGTAACTCTATAATTCAGTTGTGGTGGAAAAAATAGATGCGCACGTAAGTCCAGCTCATAGGTTTGTACTCCTCCAATGATTACATTTTTAAACAAGCGAAGCTGGTCTGCTCCCCTATCAAAAACAAGCAGATCTTCGTCGCCGTCGTAGTCGAAATCTAGGGCAGAAAACTGTGGTGTATTAAGCCCACCAGCCCATGCTTTTGATAAAGTTTGTCCGTCCGAAACAACCGGGATAAAATCCGTGAAATTAAACTGAAACTGCGCCTGAACGGCAAACTGACCAAATAAAAATACGAAAACCGCTAATTTCATATTTTAAAATTACAGCGATTTTGGGTTCTGAGCATGCCAAACGATAATTCTTTTGTCGTCTCCGGCACTTGCAAAACCATTTTCTAAAAGTAGAAGTGTGTTAATGGAGTGTCGGTGTCCTGCCATTTGCAAATCAATTTTTTGCTGAATTTGGTCATTGATTTGAGACCATATTTTAATGGATTTATCTCTAGATGCAGATGCGTATGTCTCGTTTGGTAAGGCTAAAAGCTGATAAATTGTACCTAAATGTGCTGGGAAGGCGTTTGGTTTTTCTCCGGACGCAGACCATCTTCGGATAAACGCATCTTTTCCGGCACTGAGTAAGTCACCACTCGGTAAAATACATAGCGCCGTACAACCATCTTGATGCGCATAGGTTTGCGCAATTTCATTAAAAAAGGTCGTGTCAATTTTTCGAATAAAGCCATCGGCGCAGGCTACAAGAAAATAACTGCCGTCGGGTCCGGTGACAATTTGTCTGATTTTTCCGCAATCTAATGGCAATTGAATCAATAAATTCCATTGATAATCCCAAACCATGATATGGCCATCTGCATCAGCGGTATAATGTTGTTTTTGCTGCTCGTTTGTGGCAATAGCAAAAACAGCGACATGATGAACCTTCAGAAATTTCAATTCTTTTTTAGACGCTGTATCTATGATGTGTAGGCTGCCATCTGCTAAACCAATTGCGAGTTGTTGTTGCTTTTCGAATACACAAATACTAAATGGTGTTTGTGTACAACGAATCGCAAATTGATCTTGTGTTCCGGTTGCCTTGTGCCAACGCGCAACAAATTTGTCGGCAGAGGCCGAATAAACAAAAAAATCATCTTGACTAAGCGCGTAAATTGGGCCTTGGTGGCCGGTAATTTGAAAGTTTTTCGAATAGTTGGTGGCGGACTTATTCTTGTTCATCTTCAGTGTCGACTTCTGAGTCGTCATTGACTTGTTTGAGCCGATCTGCATAAGACTTCGGCAAGAAATCAAAGAAGGTATCGCCGCGCAAACCTAGACGCAGCGTTTCTAACGGAATAACATCGTTTGGTGCAATATTCCCTAAATTGACTTCTGCACCAAAAAGCTTGATAAACCAAACCTGCTGATTTTTCTGGGGCGCCTCCCAAAGGATGTCTTCGGGTTTTACACTTGCGATAATGCGGTTAATGAGCATGGAGTGTGCTGTTCCGTTTGGCCTGAAAACACCCACATTGCCCGCCTCTCTACCTTCGGCAATGACTTTCCAGCTTCCGGCCTCTAATTCAGCCTTCATGAGACGAACCCATTTGGCAGGAGAAATAAGAATTCCGGAGTCTTTGGAGCCTACTTCAGATAAGACCGTTCTTGTTTGAGAAAGTTCGTGTATGAGCTTGCACTTTTCGTCGGGAGGAATAATAATGGAACCGTCGGAAATTTCGGCGAGATCGAGGTCGTATTTATCGAGCATTTTGACAAATTCTTTAAACATGCCTCGTGCGTAGAAGGCTTCAAAAAGGGTTCCTCCGAAGTATGGGCGAATGCCGGCCGCACGGTAAATCTTAAGTTTTTCTTCGAGTTGGCTCGTGACGAATGCTGTACCAAAGCCAAATTTGACCAGATCAGTAAGATGCGCGGAGGCTTCGATAAAATTTTCGGTTTCTCGAAGACCTAAGCCCTTATCCATCATCATGGTAATGCCTTTACTACGTGGTTTGTCACTACGCTTAGGGATAAAAGAAAGTTTAAAATTCATGGTTAGTCAGCTAAGTATAAAAAATCGGTGTCGTCTAGTAATTTTGGATTGATTTCAAAAATCAGTTTGGCACTAGCGGCATCTTGTTGTAGGCACTCATTATACAAGTGCTTTGCTTCGGCAAATTGTCCCATTTGCCATTTGGTATTGATCAAATGAAGCTTAACATCGAATATAGTTGGGTGCGCAGCGCCAAATTCTAATAAAAAAGCCTGCGCGTCGGCAAGGGAGGTTTCACTCACAAAAGCGATGTAGTCTGAGAGTGCTTCTTGATCGTCAGGAAGTAGTTCTAAGCTTTTGAGGTAATGGAATGCTGCTTCTGAGCGCAAGTCAATTTTTTGGTATGCACCAGCCAATACATGATGGATTCCTGAATTTTCGGGATCGTAGTCGAGGGCTTTTTGAATGAGCACTATTCCTTCTTTGGTAGACCCCATGAGGTCTTCGACAATACCCAAACCTAACCATGCCTCAGGGAGCATGGGCTCTAGGTCGATACTTAGTTTGTAGTAGTGTTTGGAAAGCTCTAATTCATTGAGCTGCTCATAGGATTCACCGATATAGCACAGCGCCATTGCGTCGTCGCCGTCGTGTTTCATGCAGAGCTCAAAATGCTCGATGGCTTTGTGGTATTTCTCAATGGAGAGAAAAGCATTGCCAAGATTGAAATGAGCTGGGCCAAATTCTTCGTTAATAAGAATGGCATATTCGTAGGCCCAAACGGCGCTGTCGTAGTCTTCTAAACGGCTGTATGCATTACCTAAGTTGTACCATGCCGTGCTCGAATACGGTTGTTCATCGATGAATTGAAGATACGCAGCTATCGAGGCTTCAGTAGCACCAAGTGCATCATAACAACGGCCGAGCTCATAGAGTGCGGCTTCATTGTTTTTATTCGTCTTGAGTGCTTGATGCAAGGTATCGATTGCTTCTTGATACTGTTGTAAACGCTCGTATTCTATGGCGATATCTAGGTAGATGTAGTCGTGTTCTGCGGGGTCTGAGTGCTCTAGTGCCAATTTAAAATAGCGAATGGCTTGCTTGTGTTCTCTTTGCTGGGCGTGAATGGAGGCTTTTGTCAGGTAGAGCTCGGCGCTATCTATTTCTTGCTTCTCGAGTTGGATAACGCAGTCGAGGGCTTCTTGTAGTAGACCCATGCCGCCAAGCGCCTGTGCCTTTCGCAACTTGAACATTGGATTGTAAGCAAATTGATAAATGCCAAATTCAGCGGCAATCTTTGCTTTATTGAACTGTCCTTGAATGAGGTAGTGGTCGATTAGACCTTCTAAGCGATCACTGTCGATAAATTTGAGTTTTTGACCTTTCAAATGGGCCTCGAAGTGCTCGATGTCTTCGCTCAAACTGCTGTCGTTGTATTCTTCTTCTTCGTCGTCAAACATAGGGCTCGATTCTAACTATAAAATTAGGCCCTTTGTGTCTTCTTGACAACAATTGCTTTTGGCACTTATCAACAAATGCCTAAAATGTTGAAAAGTTATCAATTAATGTTCGCCGCAATGCACTACAAAGCTATTGCCAAGGCTGTCTGTGAAAGTTCCTAGATCTTCGAGGTCATGTAGCTCATCACCACAGTAAGTACCCATTTCTACCTCTCCCACAGGGCCATCGTAATGACATTCTGCACATTTATTTTTGTCACAAGAAATGCTTAGAAATCCTAATAAAGTGACACTTAAAATTAACTTTTTCATTTTTTTCAATTTTTGATTTGTTGTTGAACCTGGTACTTTAAACTGATATAAAAATGCCTGCCAGGACCAGGCATTCCGATATTTTTTAAACGAGATAAATGATCTATGTAAGCGCTATTGGTTAAGTTCCGCAACCCCGTTTGCAACATCCAAATGCCCTTTTTTTCAATGTAGCAACGTGCGTTCAAGTGAAGTAATTGATAGCTTTCACTCGGTGTTTCTTGAAATGAAACCCTTGTTTGAGCAGCCATCCAAGCATGACTTATGCTGAGTTCTATTTTTTGAATGGCACCATTGAAATCCCAGTGGTATTGAATTTCATTCTGCAAACGCGTTGGAGGCAATAAAGAGATTGCGCTGTCTTGAGGGCTTTCAAACTGGATATAGGAAAAGTTTCCTTCCCAATGCAAGTTATGAAGCCAATGCGGATGATAATGCGCACTAAGATCCAAGCCGTACATGCGCCCAAGCTCAAGTTGTGCATAGTTAAACACAGGAATACCATCAATACTATTGCCATTGGGCTGAATATAAATGTAATCCCTCACCCAGGCATGGTAAGGATTAACGGTAATACTGCCGTGTTCTGTATTCCAATCACTCGACCAATCGAGTTGCAGACTTCGTTCTGGAACTAAGCTGCTGTCTCCGATTTCATAGCGCAATGCACCATGATGAAAGCCATTGGCAAGAAGTTCACTCAGGTGAGGCGCCCGAAAACCACTCGAAAAATTCAAGCGATGACGCTGAAAGCTATTCACTTGCCAAGACCAACCCGCCGACAAATTAGGACTGGCATAGCGCCGTTGTAAAAAGAGGCTATCCGATTGCGTTTGGATCCAACGCACATCTTGTCTGAGGCCAACTTGCAACATATGTGCTTTAGAAAGTTCGTATTTATATAAACCAAATATACCTTGATCAAAAGTCAGGGCATCTGGCAAGAGTTGATCTGCGGCAATTGGTGCATTTATATTGAGTTGTAGCATGCCCGCCACGCCAATAATCAGTTGTTGTTGCGCCCATTTTTTGGTCCATTTGGCTTGGTATATCGAGTTCAAAAGATCCATCTCCATGAATGGCTTGGTTACTTTTTCATCGTATTCTACCAGCCGGTTATGCGTTTGACCAAGTAGTAAATTGAATTCTTGACCTGTCCAAAAGCGCTTGTATTCATAACTTAGCAGCTGGTTTGTAAAAAATTGGGCTGGTAGGGAATATTTTCTTCCTTGCGTCTGGACTTGAAAACTTAATGGCGTTGCCAGACTATCGTGGGTGTGTCCTGGAATGCCGGCAACCGTATTGTTAAAGGCGTAGTGGAATTGATGAATTTGATTGGGCTTAAACCACGAATACGAGGCTTTGCCAACCCACTCATGAAAGCGCGAGTTTTTGGCATAAAGCCCATTAGGAAGTTGAAAGTCGGCATGATTTGCATAGCTACCAGCTACTAAAATCCTTTTATTGCCCTGACTCTTTTTGTATAAAAGACTCGAAGTACTTCCGCTCGTGTTCTGATTCCACTTTTGCTGCACATCTAGGGTTTGTTGACCAATGCGAGCGTAGGTTTCGTCTTGCAAATATACAACACCACCCAGCGCATCGGCTCCGTAGAGTACAGAGGCAGGTCCTTTGATCACTTCAGCAGAACCCAAGGCAAGTTCTCCTATTCCTAAACCGTGGTCTCCACCCCACTGCTGGCCTTCTAGCCTCAGGCCATTTACAAGCGTTACCACGCGCATGCCTTGCATACCTCTAATTACTGGCTTGGCAATTCCATTCCCTAAAGTGCTCATGTATACACCCGGAATCTTGGTTAAAAGTTCGGCAACATGCATACCCCCGCTTAGTTGTAATTCATTTATGGAGCGCACCTCAATTGGTACTGTATTTTTTGCACGCAACGAAACCTGTTGCGCACTTACAGTTACTTCTTCAGTAGTCATGTGACCGAGCTTCAGTTCGAAGCGCAAATTGGAAAGGTTGCCAAATACGGAAGTATCCATTATTTGATAGTCAGGATGTTTGAGCCTTAACGCCTGTTGATCTGACCAAGAAAAAGGAAAAGAAAACTGACCCTTCGCATCCGAGCGAACTTGAATCTGAAAGGAAGGAATCGTAATTAAGACGCCTTGAATCGCCTTCTGGCTTTGTGCATCTAGCACAATTCCAGTTATACCTTGCTGCGCAAGCAAAGGACTACTGGCAAACGCCGCAGCCCAAAATAATAAATATTTCATGAAAAAGAGCTCTTAAATTCGTACAACAGTAGTTTGGAATCAAACGCTTGTTGCAGGTGGTGCTCTGAGTTGTTGAAGGGAGAAAACAGGAGTGGAAAGACTTGTGTAAATGGCGGCACCATTTACAATTGGTTTTTGTTTCAAAACATAAGTAACCAAAGTGGTTGGACGCGTAAATGCGCTCAAAGAGAGGTCACAAACTGGGCAGTCTTCGTCAATGGAATCGGTATGGCCTAGCTCTGTATGGTGATGGTTTGTATGCGAACAGTGATGCCACCAGTGCTTGGGTGTCAAGACCATTGTAAAACAAAGCAATAAAAACAGGCTAAATCCTTTCACTGATTAAAGGTACACATTTGAATCATACCAAAACATAAAAAATATTTACATCAAAGCAAAGATTCAATGATATCATCCATACTATAACCCTCTGCCTCAGCACGGTAGTTACGCACCAAGCGGTGCCGCAAAATGGCTTTTGCTACGGCTTTGACGTCTTCAATATCTGGAGAGTATTTACCGTTTAGTGCAGCATGGCATTTTGCTGCAATAATTAAGTTTTGTGAAGCGCGTGGGCCAGCACCCCATGTAATGAAATCTTTGGTTATTTGCGGAGCTAGCTGGTCTTTGTGGCGGGTTTTGGCTACTAAAGTAACTGCATACTCGAGTACGTTTTCGGCGACAGGAATACGGCGAATAAGTGCTTGATAGTCGATAATTTGTTGTGCATTGAGCACTGTTTGGAGCTCAATCATTTGGTCAGTAGTGCTGGACTTTACAATAGCAAGCTCCTCTTGATAAGAAGGGTAATCTACCCAAATATTGAACATAAAGCGATCGAGTTGGGCTTCTGGGAGTGGATAGGTACCTTCTTGCTCAATTGGATTTTGTGTAGCGAGTACAAAAAATGGGGCCTCGAGTTGGTAGGTTGTTCCGGCAGCTGTAACGGCGCGTTCTTGCATCGCCTCCAAAAGTGCCGCTTGTGTTTTGGGAGGTGTACGGTTGATTTCATCGGCCAATATCATATTCGAAAAAATAGGGCCTTTGATGAATTTGAATTGTTTGGATTCGTCTAGAATCTCAGAACCTACGATATCAGAGGGCATGAGGTCTGGAGTAAACTGAATGCGATTGAAAGACAAACCTAGGGTTCTAGAAATGGTGTTCACCAATAAGGTTTTAGCCAAACCAGGAACGCCAACGAGTAAACAATGTGAGCGCGAAAAGATGGCAATAAGAACTTGATCTACAACGTCATCTTGGCCTATAATAACCTGATGAATTTCTTTTTTAAGCGCTTGGTAATCAATAACTAATTGATCAATTTTTTCTTTATCTGTCATGGAATATTAAGGGGTTTTAAGCCAATTAACACGGAAATTACAGGCTTGAAATTGGGAATCAAGACGAATATAGGCGTTTGGAATTTTGGTGTGGGTCCAGTCGTCGAGCATTATTTGTTTTTTGTCGTTTTCTGCCGCCAACTTGATGAGTGCATAATCTTCTTCGAGATTGGCTTGATGCGCAGCTACCCTGTTTTGCAAACGGACAATGCGAATGCCTTGTTTGCGTTCGAATAGGTCCATGTACAGCGACGGTAGAGAAACACCACCGCTTTCGAGCGCATCTGTGAGTAAATAAATTTGCTGGTCGATCTCATTGAGTTGTTCCATGTCCCAGTAGATATCCATGGTGTAGGGGTTGGTAAGAACTCCTTTATTTTGTTTGGTGGCCTCGTCATTGGAGAAGCGCAAGACGGCTTCGTCCCAGGTGATGGCATTGCGAGAAAGCAGCTGATAACAGCTGTCCATGCGTGCCGATGCCAAGGAAATACTTGCGGAACTGTATTCAGGCATAATCAAAATATGAAGTACCGTGTAGTCGTCGCCTTTGCGCGACACTAACTTGATGATGTGATAACCGTACATGGTTTCTACAATATCTGAAACCTCTCCAGGTTTTAAATCGTAAAGGGCCGCCTCAAACTGCGGCACCATCATGCCTTTTGATGCAGCTATTTTACCGCCCTGACTTGCTGAACCGGGGTCCATTGATTTTAGACGGGCCATGGTCTCAAAAGACTTGCCACCACTGACAATTTGCTTACGGATGTCTACCAGTTGGTCATAGGCCAGTTTTTTGTCAGTGGCAGTGAGCTCAGGAAACTGAACAATTTGCTGAAAACTCAGCTTCATATTGATGAACGGAATGCTGTCCTTGGGTAGTTTCTGGTAAAAAGCAGCTACTTCTTTGGGGGTAACTGTGATGTCTCCGGTAATTTTTCGCTCCATTTCTTGAGCGAGCATTTTGTTGCGTATGATGGTTCTGAATTCCTCTTTGATCGCAACTGTTGATTTGCCGTAAAATGATTCTAGGTTTTCTCGTCCGCCCATTTTGTTTTCCATAATGCGCAAACGGTTCTCCATTTCAGCATCGACTTGCTCGTCAGAAATGACGAGGCTGTCTATGAGCGCTTGATTGACTAACAACTCTTCAAGCAACAGCTGCTCTAAAATTTGGCAGTCCTTACCTTCCAGGGCTTTTTCTTTATCCGGGAGCTGTAAGCGCTGAGTTTCGATATCTGACCAAAGTATGATGTTGTCACCAACTTGGGCTACAATTTGATTCACCAACTTTTGGGCCTCGAAGGTGCCAAAAATAAAAAATTGAAAAAAGAAGAAAAGCAGCGTTTTATAGAACATTATTGGCCAGTTTGATAGAGTACATCTTCATTGATGACGATCTGATGCTTTAAACGTAACGTTTCCAGCCATTTTTTCTCGAGAAAAGCTTGATAATCTGAAGTGGCAATACCCTTTGCTTCATTGAATTCTTTTGGCGCAGGCGGCAGCAAAGCAGCCACACTAACCACATACCACTTGCCCTCAAAAGAATAAACAGGATTCAGACCAGTCGTAAAGCGTTGATTTTGAAGATATGGCGTTTGGAGTACCTCAAACTTATTCATTCTTACCTTTAAATTGAGTTCGGATTCTTTGTTGATGAATTCAAGAACATCTTTAGAATTGATGGTGTCTGACGAAATGAGCATACCATATACCTGAACTGCTACATGCTCATCTTTGCATTCATAAACCGTAGCATCTAAGCGCTCGTACCAACTATATTTAGCCCTGTTATCCATGAAAAATACGCGTAAACCAGCGGTGTCTTTTACTGCTTTGTTCCAAACCTGATCTTGCATGATTTCATAGAGTATAATACCGTCGTGGTATTCTTGTAAAAGTGCTTTGTAGGCTGGGTATTTTGCTGGCAAGAGTTCTTCTTCATAGGCTAAAATTTGATTCTTTTCCCATTGGTCATAGAGTTGTTTGACCACTACAGAAGGAGCATCTTTTCGGACCGTTCTGAAATTTTTCTCCATGTACATGGCGAAATCTTGTTGTTTATATTTTTGCTTCCCGAGTACAAAAAGTGTTTTGTTTCCTTTGAGAGCACTTGCTTTCCATTTACCCATGAAATAAGTGGAGTCTATTTGCTGTTCCAGCATACTGAGCGCTTTATCTGCTTGGTAGGCATATTGATATTGCGTTTTGAGTTTTTGAACAAAAGAGTCCTGGGTAATTTTGGAGCGTTCGTCTTTGTTTACTTTGGCTTGAAGTTCTCGACGCATACTTTCAAATGATTTAACTGGCGTCCATTCGATGAGTCTGATGATATGATAACCGTATTGCGTTTTGACAGGTTTAGAAATTTCTCCGACCTTTTTTAAGGAGAAGGCTGCATCTTCAAATTCGAGGACCATTCTTTGGCTTGTGCCAGAACCAAAAGCAGGTAATTCGCCTCCTTTTTTAATGCTGTTGGCATCTTCTGAATAAGCGCTTACCATTTTTTCCCAAGAAGCACCAGCAGCCAGGCTGTCGTAAATTTCATTAATTTTCTTTTCGGCATTTTGGCGCGTTTCTGTGCCAGCCTCCCTGCCTGTTGAAATCATAAGGTGAGCTACTTTGATGGTTCCTCTGGCCGCACGCTTGTCGGTCACCTTCAGAATATGATAGCCAAAACGCGTTCTAAATGGTTCAGAGATGCTTCCGACCGGCGTAGTATAGGCTTTTTCTTCAAATGGGTAGACCATTTGAAACGCTGTAAAGTAGCCTAAGTCTCCACCGTTATTTACTACCGATGGGTCTTCGGAACCTAGTTTAGATTTGGCTACTGAGGCAAAATCTTCACCCTTCTCTATGCGTGCCTTTAAGCCGAGCAATCTGTTGTAAGCAACGAGTGTGTCTTTGGGACTGGCGTTTGGATCTAATTTGACAAGAATGTGAGAACAACGCACCTCAGTGGCAGTGCGATTATATGCTTCTTGGACCATTGCTAGGTTTTGAACGGAGTCTATCAAATAGGGCAAGGCCAATTGCTTTTTGTAGCCTTCGAGTTCTTTTTTCAAGCGCGGAAGGGTGTCGTAACCAAGTGCCTCAGCTTCGGCTACTTTTAATTTAAATACTTCAAACAATTCCATGTAGCGATCCAAAGAATCTTTATCAAAACTTGGGTTTGGATTGTTTTTGGTATAAATCTGTAGAAATTCCGATTTGGTAACAGGCTTGTTATTGATTGTCATGACCACTGGCTCCTTTTGTGCAAAGGACAATTGAGTTAAAAAGCCAAACAAGAATAATACGTGTATTTTTTTCATTACTTATGATGATTTGTTTTAGATATGGATTTCAAATTATTTGAGACTATAATTAGGTGCTTCTCTAGTGATCGTGACATCGTGCGGATGTGACTCGCGGACGCCAGCTGAGGTGATGCGCACAAAACGGGCGCCTTTGAGCTGATCAATAGAAGGTGCCCCACAGTAGCCCATACCGGCGCGCAAGCCGCCAATGAGTTGGAACATCACTTCGATGAGCTTTCCGCGGTAGGGTAC
Source organism: Flavobacteriales bacterium UBA952 (assembly GCA_002293185.1). Taxonomy (GTDB): domain Bacteria; phylum Bacteroidota; class Bacteroidia; order Flavobacteriales_D; family Crocinitomicaceae; genus UBA952. Next base: position 424,512 of record DBCS01000004.1, read on the forward strand.
GCGGCCAGAGATTCCTTCTGGAACCAATTTTTTGATGTCGTCTTCGGCGTCTTGGAAATAGCGGTCTTTGCTTCCTTTTTGCATGGCCTCCAAAGAGCCCATTCCACGATAAGATTTAAATTTTCGACCTTCATAGATAATGGTTTCTCCGGGAGATTCCTCTACACCAGCAAACATAGAACCTAACATGACGACATCTGCACCGGCGGCAATTGCTTTGACGATATCGCCGGTGTAGCGTATGCCTCCGTCGGCAATGACAGGAACGCCTGTACCTTCGAGGGCTTTTGCTACTTCATTAATGGCGGTAAGCTGCGGAACCCCAACACCAGCAATGACGCGGGTAGTACAAATAGAACCGGGACCGATACCTACTTTAACGGCATCTGCACCAGCGTCTGCCAAGTATTTTGCTGCTTCTGCAGTTGCAATATTACCGACAACAATTTGAAGGTCTGGATACACTGCTTTTACTGCTTTAAGTTGGTCAACAACCCCTTTGGTATGGCCGTGTGCGGTATCGATGACGATGGCGTCTACACCTGCTTCAACAAGTGCAGCAACGCGCGGTAGGGTGTCAAATGTAACTCCTACTGCCGCTGCAACACGCAATCGACCTAGCTGGTCTTTACAAGAATTTGGATGTTCCTTTACTTTGATGATGTCACGATAAGTGATAAGGCCTATAAGGCGGTTATTGGCATCGACAACTGGTAATTTTTCGATGCGGTTTTGCTGTAGAATAACCTCAGCGGTGGTTAGGTCAGTGCTTTCTCCGGTGGTGATGATATTTTCAGAGGTCATGATTTCACGGACTGGTCGTTCGAGGTTTTTCTCGAAGCGGAGGTCGCGATTCGTGAGAATTCCTTTAAGGATTCTGTTTGCATTTACAACTGGAATGCCGCCAATGCTGTTCTCGCGCATGAGGGTAAGCGCATCTTTTACTACAGCGTCTTCGGGAAGTGTGATTGGATCGATGATCATGCCGCTTTCAGAGCGCTTTACTTTGCGTACCTCGAGCGCCTGAGCTTGAATGGTCATGTTCTTATGAATGACACCAATACCTCCTTGTTGGGCTATTGAAATAGCGAGCGCCGACTCTGTTACGGTATCCATAGCGGCTGAAACGATGGGTGTGTTGACAGCAATTTGCTTGGTAAACATACTTTTCAAGGAGACGTCTCGGGGGAGCACCTCAGAATATGCAGGTGCAAGAAGAACGTCATCATAGGTTAAACCTTCAGTGATCTGGGATAGATTCGAGAGCGACATGAACTTATTTTTTAATAAATTCTTGCAAATTTAACAATAAAATTTGCCATTTGGTTACCAAATTCAATCGGATTCGTCATGATATTCGTAAATTTAACGTGTGAAACACCTGACCATTCTTTTATTGCTCTTTTTGAGCAGTTTTCAGCTCCTTGCCCAACAAGACAACAAACCACTTATTCAGCTATCCGGAGTAGTTGTAACCGAAGAGGCCTTCGAACTCCCGTATGCTACTGTTTATAACAAAACACTCAAAAAAGGCGTGATTTCAGATGGTTATGGTTTTTTCTCCATCGTTTGCCAAGCTGGAGACACCCTTTATTTTTCAAGGAAAGGTTATAGCAGTAGCCCCTTTTGGGTTCCGGATACCCTCAACGACAACCGCTACAGTATCATTCATATGCTCACCCGAGACACCCTCGAAATGCCCGATATCCGCGTTTATCCATGGCCAAATAAAGAAGCGTTTGCACAACATTTCATTCACATGAACCCTTACGAAGACGATATTCGCCGTGCGCAGCGCGAACTCAGTGGCGAATCTCTAGCCTTTGTTGCAGCACGTCTAGATGCAGACCCCTCATTAGCCTATGGGGTACTCACCAAACAACAAAACACCAAAATTTACACAAACGGTCAACTTCCGCAAAATAACCTACTCAATCCATACGCGTGGTCGAAGCTTATCCAAGAATGGAAAGCTGGTCATTTAGAGCGGCAGTAGTTGCAATGACCTAGCGCAAGTTGTTTACAGATTAAAGTGCTTCTGTGCTTCAATGGCAATGTACTCGCCGATTGCCAAAGCGGCAGTAGCTGCAGGCGAAGGTGCATTAAGTACATGAATGGAGTTGCCATGGTACTCGATACGGAAGTCGTCGCGGGTATCGCCATCTTCTGCCAAAAGCAATGCACGTACGCCAGAGCGTCCTGGATGGATATCTTCCATAGTCAAGGAAGGAATCATGCGCTGCAGGGTTTTTAAGAATAGCTTTTTTGAAAATGCGCGACGGTATTCATTGATCCCAAATGACATATTGTTAAAAAAGAGTTTCCAGGTTCCTTTGTAGGTGAGCGCATCGTAGGTATCGCGTAGCGAGAAGTCGGTCTTGCCGTAGCCTTCGCGCTTGAAGGTAAAGACCGCATTTGGACCACATTCGATTTCGCCGTTGGTCATGCGGGTAAAGTGCACACCAAGGAATGGGAAGTCTGGATTTGGCACCGGATAAATCAGATTTTTTACTTTGTGACGCGCCTCTGGGGTGAGTTCGTAGTAGTCTCCACGAAAACCAACCACCTGTTCTTTGAGCGATACGCCGTCTTTGCGCGCCAAGCGATCTGCCTGCAAACCCGCACAAAAAACAAGGTAGCGCGCTTCGAAATTACCTTTACTGGTAAAAATGGTGCTGACTAGATCGCCTTTTTCAATGCCTTGCACTTCGCAACCCAAATGCATGGCGCTTTGCGGGTTGGCGGCAAGTGCGAGTTCGGCCATTTTTTCGGTGGCTCCTCTAAAATCGATAATACCGGTAACGGGCACCCATATGCCACCAATACTTTTGACGTGCGGTTCAATTTCGTTGACCTGTGCAGCCGTAATTTTTTCGATGCCTTCAATACCGTTTTCTAGTCCGATATTGAAAATTTTATCCATGTTTGGTAACTCTGCTTCATCGGTTGCCACCACCACCTTACCGCAAACGTCGTGAGCGATATGGTATTCTTTAGCAAACGCAACGATTTCTTTGCGCCCTTGTATACAATTGCGTGCTTTGAGAGATCCGGGTTTGTAGTATAATCCTGAATGGATGACCCCTGAGTTATTACCGGTCTGGTGATCGGCAAGAACTGCTTCTTTTTCGAAGAGCACGATACTGAGATCTGGGAACTTTTTTTGCAACTTATAAAAGGTGGCTGCGCCAACAATTCCTCCTCCAATCACAGCGATATCGTACTTCATGACATTATTTTGATGCAAAGTTAAGGATTTTGTACTTTTGCAGCGATGAATCAGTTCGAACGTGTCGCTTTTTATACACTGGGTTGTAAACTTAATTTTTCAGAGACCTCAACCATTGCGCGTCTTTTTGAAGATGGTGGCTTTGCAAAGGTCGAATTTGAAGACAATCCCGATATTTTTGTCATTAATACTTGTTCTGTAACAGAAAACGCCGACAAAAAATGCAAGCAACTCGTCAAACGCGCCAAAAAGATAGCTCCCGAATCTATGGTCATTATTTTGGGCTGTTATGCACAACTCAAACCTGAAGAAATTAGTCAAATACCAGGCGTTGACCTCGTCTTGGGCGCCAATGAAAAATTCAATGTGCTCGCGCACCTCGAAAAGAAAAACGAGGTTCAAATCGTTCACCAAAACATCAAACACACCCATGACTTTATCCCGTCGCATTCTTTTGGAGACCGCACCCGATCGTTTTTAAAGGTTCAAGACGGTTGCGATTACTTCTGTACATTTTGCACCATTCCGCTTGCACGAGGGAAAAGCCGAAATGCAAGCATCGCCCAGACGCTGCTAGAAGCTCAAAAAATTGCAAAAACGGAAGTCAAAGAAGTCGTACTCACCGGAGTAAATATCGGCGATTTTGGTCAAGGTGGTGAGGAAAACTTTTATTCGCTCATCCAAGAACTCGATAAAGTGGAGGGCATAGCTCGTTTTAGGATATCATCTATAGAACCCAATTTGCTTTCCAATGAAATCATCGCATTTTGCTTGGAAAAAGCACAGCGTTTTGCGCCACATTTTCATATTCCGCTGCAAAGTGGCGCTGACCAAATTCTCGAAAAAATGCGGCGCAAATACCTCACTGGGCTGTATGTAGAACGCGTTCATCAGATCAAATCTATAAATCCAGATACGTGTATTGGGGTAGACGTCATTGTGGGCTTCCCAGGCGAAACCGACGACGATTTCTTGGCTACGGTCAATTTTCTCAAAGACCTCGATATTTCTTATTTGCACGTCTTTACCTACTCAGAGCGCGCCAATACAGGCGCTTCAAAGCTAGGTACAAAGGTACCCATGGACACCCGCCGCGAGCGCAGCAAGCTTCTACATTTACTTTCAGACCGTAAAAAGCTTGCATTCTATCAAACGCAAATTGGTAAAAATAAAAACGTTTTATTCGAGCAGGAAGAAAACGAAGGCTTGCTCTATGGCTTCACAGAAAATTATGTAAAAGTCAAAACCGCTTTTGATGCGCGGCTCATCAATCAAATTGTCGGCGTCCAATTGACAGAAATTGACCGAGATGGCCTCATGAAATGTCACATTCTTACTAACTTTGCATCGTAATTAGGTCAAAGACATGAAAACAACATACATTACCCGTCGTGAAACCTTTAATGCTGCGCACAAATTATGGCGTCCAGAATGGTCCGATGAAAAAAACTGGGAGGTCTTCGGCAAATGCTCCAACCAAAATTGGCACGGTCATAATTTTGAGCTGTGGGTTACTGTTAAAGGCGTTCCAGATGCAAACACTGGCTTCATCATGAACCTCAAATTACTGAGCCAAATCATCAAAATACACATCATAGAAGCCCTAGATCATAAAAATCTTAATTTAGATGTCCCATTTTTGGCCGGCAAAATGGCCTCAACAGAAATCATGGCAATCGCCATCTGGGATATCCTCGCTCCGCTTGTTCTTGAAAATGGTGGCGAACTCGCCAAAATCAAGCTCGTCGAAACCGAAAATAATTTCGTGGAATACTACGGCGGAAAGGAACCTTTTTAAGCCAAGCACGTTAGCTTATTAAAATCACACACTTGGAAAATTCAAAATTGCAAGACCTTTATGCAGCGATTCTTCATGAACTCGGTGAAAACCCAGCGCGTGAAGGCCTACTCAAGACACCAGAACGCGTGGCCAAAGCCATGAAATTCCTGACCAATGGTTATGATCTGAATCCAGATGAAATCATCGAGTCAGCGATCTTCCACGAAGCTTATTCCGAAATGGTCATCGTCAAGGACATAGAGGTGTATTCGATGTGTGAACACCACATGTTGCCCTTTTTTGGAAAAGCGCATGTTGCCTATATTCCCGAAGGGAAAATCGTAGGTCTGAGTAAAATTCCACGAATAGTGGACGCCTATTCACGAAGGCTTCAGGTCCAAGAAAGACTCACCATTGAAATTCGCGATTGCATTCAACGCACCTTGGCTCCAAAAGGCGTAGCTGTTGTAGTTGAGTGCGCCCACATGTGCATGCAAATGCGCGGTGTACAAAAGCAAAACTCTGTTACAACTACAAGTGCTTTTACAGGACTTTTTATGACCAACGATGCCACGAGAAAAGAATTTATTAATTTAGTACAAGCAAAAATTCACTAACAATGGAAGAACTCAAATACCAAAATTCAGGCTCGCTTAGCCAAGACTACGCCCGCGACTTCATTAAAAGCGTTTACAACTACATGTTTGCCGCCCTTACTATTTCGGGTGTCATCTCTTATATAATCGGTACCAATCCAGAAATTCTCGCAACTTTATTCCTGACGGCGAGCGGCGGAGTTTCTATGGTATTTTATGTTGTGTTGTTCTCCCCTATTTTGATTTCACTCGTGATGGCTGGTGGTTTCAATAAATTCTCTTTTGGAACCTTAATGGCGCTGTTTATATTGTATTCAGTACTCATGGGTATGAGTCTTTCAGTGCTCTTCATCGCTTATTCAATGGGCACTCTTGCCACTACTTTTATGCTTACAGCTGGTTCTTTTGGCTTCATGGCATTCTTAGGATACACCACAAAAACCGACCTCACTAAATTTGGAAGCTTGCTCTACATGCTACTGTTCGGCGTCATTATCTCGAGTGTTGTAAATATGTTCTTGGGCAGCAGTGGCTTTGACTATGTGATTTCATTGGTTTCTGTATTCATTTTTACAGGCCTTGTTGCCTACGAAATGCAAATGATCAAAAACATGGCGCACCAAGCACAGATGGATGGCACACTTCGTCAAAAATTAGCATTATTTGCAGGTTTTCAATTGTATTTAACTTTTGTAAATTTATTCTTGTCTTTATTGCGTCTTTTGGGCAACCGAGATTAAAAGAATTGCTATTTTTGGAGTCAAATCAAAACACTATGTCAGATAATTTCTTCGAAAGTTCAACAGCAGCAATTGGAACCATCATTACCGTGGCTTTGCTGAGTATCGTTGTTGCTATTCTCATCTGGGGTTAAGTAAAGTCAAAAAGATCTATGCCGTTTAACACCTTATTTTCTTGGTGGATTGGTCGGCGTATGGATCGTATCCAAGACTACCGAAATCAAGCCCTCGCCAATCAGGCACGTACCTTAGACTTTCTATTACTGGAGGGTTCTCAGACACATTACGGCAAAAACTACGCTTTTGCCAGCATCAAAAACTACCAAGAATTCAAATCGAAGGTGCCATTGGCCGATTACGGCGTCCTTAAACCCTTTATAGACCGAGCCATAGAAGGAGAAAACGACTTGCTTTGGCCGGGGGCAACCAAATGGTTTGCTAAATCCTCTGGCACAACCGCTGACCGAATTAAAATTCTACCCATCACAGAAAGTTCTCTTCTGGAGAATCACTACGCTGGCGGCAAAGATTTATTAGCGCAATATTACCACAACTTTGAAGGCCGTAAACTGTATAATGCCAAGCACCTCATTGTAGGCGGCACGGGTAAGATCGAACAACAAAGCCATGGCGTATTTATCGGTGATCTATCTGCAATTATTATCAATAATCTGCCGATATGGACAGAACTTCGGCGGACGCCAAAAAAAGAAATTGCACTCTTGGAAAATTGGGAAGAAAAGCTCGACCGCATGGCCGAATCGGTCATTGATGAGAATATCTGTATTATAGCAGGAGTGCCCAGCTGGACCCTCTTGCTCTTACAAAAAGTTTTAGAGAAAAGTAAAAAGCAAAGCATCTTAGACGTTTGGCCAAATCTAGAACTCTACATTCATGGCGGCATGTCCTTTGCGCCTTATCAGCACGCGTTTGACACCATCATTGGAAAGCCAGACATGAATTATGTAGAAAACTACAATGCCTCTGAGGGGTACTTTGGTCTTCAAGACCAAACCGATAGTAAGGATCTATTGCTACTGACCAACTCAGAAGTTTATTATGAATTCATCCCGATGGATAATTTTTATGGTCTGGAATCAAAAGAGGTGCTGTCTTTGGAAGAAGTCCAGACCGATACCGACTACGCATTGGTGATATCCACATCAGCAGGGCTCTGGCGTTACATCATTGGCGATACCATACGTTTTGCACAAACCCAACCCTATCGTTTTGTGGTCAGCGGCAGAACAGCCCATTTTATCAATGCTTTTGGCGAAAAACTCATTATTGAACATGCAGATTGCGCCCTAAGCAAAAGCTGTCAAATTCATGGCCTACAAATCAGAGACTATACCGCAGCTCCAGATTTTTCGGGTGCAAATGAAGTTGGCGCTCACCATTGGTTGATCGAATTTGAAAAAGAACCTTCTGATCTTTCAGCATTCTGCCATACCCTAGATAACGAACTCAAAGAAATCAATGCAGACTACGATGCCAAGCGCAAAGGCAATATCAATATTGGAGCGCCAATTGTATCCATTGTAGCAAGCGGAACTTTTCACCGCTGGCTCAAGCAGAAAGGCAAGCTAGGGGGGCAACACAAAGTGCCGCGCCTACAAAACACACCTCACTTACTTAAAGAAATATGGGGATGTCAATAAAATACCAACTGCTCACTATCGGACTACTCGCCTGCAACATTGCGCGCACCCAAACTTGGGTATTGGAAAAAGAACTGACCCTAAAAGACAGCAGCTACCATTGGACCAGCGATGAATGGGGCCAGCTTTACCAATGGAAAGAGAATAGCATTTGGCTTCAGCAAAACCAAAATAACTTACCCTTCCAAGAAACGTATAAAGATTTTGGAGAAATTACTGCTGTACAGCCTATTAATGGCTTGCGCTCCGTTATTTACAGTGAAAATCAACAATTATTTGGGATCATAGATAACACCCTTCAATTGAAAGAGGGGAATGTGGCCTTTTACGACCTAAATTTTTCCAATATTACAAAAATTACCACCTGCGCAAGACCAGATTTTATTTGGCTTTTTGATCAATACCGAGAAAGACTCATCTTGTTAAATACGCGAACGCTACAAACCCAACAGATTGTTGATAATTGTTTTGACGGCATTAAAGACGCCCAAATCACGCATTTTTTTGAAAACGCAGAAAGTCTCATTTGCCTACTCAACGACGGTCGTTATTTTGAGTTTGATCGAAACCTCACCTTGATCAATCAAATGGTCCTTACGCCAAACATGAACGTTTTTGGATTTAGAAATGCCCTTTGGAAACAAGAACAACTACAAATCGAACAATTCGGACCGTCCTCGTCTTCCAAACCAATTGAACTCCCTGTATTTACTTACAAACAACTGCAAGTACTTCAAGACCGCTTTTATTTTCAACAAGGCGAAAAAATCAAGGTGTTTCGCTTGATTTTCTAGTGTTTATCTTTTGACGTTTCAGTCTAATTGTCGTACTTTAGCTCTCTAAAATTGAAGTTTATGCACGTCGCCATCGCCGGAAATATTGGCTCAGGAAAAACCACCTTAACCAACTTGCTCTCCAAACATTACAACTGGGACACCCATTTCGAAGACGTGGATCAAAACCCTTACTTGAATGATTTCTACCACGACATGCAGCGTTGGTCTTTCAATTTACAAATCTATTACCTCAATAGCCGCTTTACGCAAATTCAAGAAATCAAAGAATCTACCCATACGGTTATTCAAGACCGCACCATTTATGAAGACGCCTTTATCTTTGCGCCGAACCTTCACTCTATGGGCCTCATGACTACCCGAGACTTCGAAAACTATTTTTCGTTGTTTAATCTGATGGATTCCTTTGTCTCTGCTCCCGACCTCCTCATTTACTTGCGTGCTAGCGTTCCTACGCTCGTTTCTCAAATTCAACAACGCGGTCGTGACTACGAAGAAAGCATACGCCTAGACTATCTCAAGCGCCTTAATGAGCGCTATGAAGCCTGGATTTCTACCTACGATAAGGGTAAAGTGCTCATTATCGATGTCGACAACAACCGCTTTCCAGAAAACCAAGAAGACCTAGGTAAAATCATTACGTCGATAGATGCTGAAATCAACGGTTTATTTTAAGCCATGATAGTCATTACTGGTGCCGCTGGTTTTATCGCTAGCTACTTAGCAGAAGTACTCAATCAGCAAGGACGCTCCGATCTCATTTTAGTAGATGACTTCACAACAAATGCCAAAAGAAGCAACTGGGTAAACCTACGCTTTGAGCAGTGCCTTGACCGCGAAGCTTTTTTGCCTTGGTTTGAGGAAAACAGTAAATTTATTGATTTGGTTTTTCATCTCGGTGCACGCACAGACACCACCGAAAAAAGCCAAGAAATCTTAGATCATCTCAACCTAAATTACAGTAAAGCCATTTGGAAGATTTGTTCAAAGGCGCAGATTCCTTTGGTCTATGCAAGCAGCGCAGCTACCTACGGCCTTGGTGAATTCGGTTATAAAGACGAGCACCACTTGAGTACGCAACTGCAACCACTCAATTTGTATGGTAAATCAAAAAATGATTTTGATATTTGGGTACTGCAACAAAGCAACACTCCACCCCATTGGTATGGGCTCAAATTTTTTAACGTCTACGGGCCAAAAGAGTACCACAAAGGACGAATGGCGAGTGTGGTCTTACACACCTTCAACCAAATACAAGAAAAGGGGCAAATGCAACTCTTTCGATCGCACAACCCCCAATACAAAGACGGCGAACAACTCCGCGATTTCATTTATGTCAAAGACGTGGCTAAAGTTTGTTTGTTCCTACAAGACCACCAACCTGAAAGTGGCCTTTACAATTTAGGCTCTGGCAAAGCCCGCTCGTTCTACGACCTCGCACGCCTTACTTTTGAAGCACTAGGGCTTCAAACCAACATCACCTTCATAGATACCCCTATCGACATCCGAGACAAATACCAGTATTTTACGGAGGCCTACATGACCAAACTATTGGAAGCAGGCTACACCGGAGGTTTTCATACCTTAGAAGAGGGCGTAGGTAATTATGTGAAGGAACACCTCGTTAAAGAACGCGCTCAAAAATAAAAACCTCAAAGAGTTATAAATAAAAAAAGCCCCGCAAATTGCGGGGCTTTTTGATTGCTTTAGGATTGGTAGCTTATTCGCTAACTACTTCGATTTTGAAAGTTTGCTTTACACCTTTGTAAAGGTTGGCTTCAGCTTCGAAAGTACCGAGGTCGCGGATCGGTTCTTCTTTGATTTTCAAAGATTTACGATCGATATCGAAACCTGCCTCGCGAAGTGCTTCTGCAATTTGAACGGTGTTGACAGATCCGAAGATTTTGCCGTTTTCACCAGCTTTGGTTGCGATGCTCAAAGTGACGTCTGCAAGTTTGGCTGCAATTGCTTGCGCTTCGCCTAACATTTTCGATTCTTTGTGCGATTTTTGACGCATGATTTCTTCGTGTGCTTTTTTGGCACTTGCGGTAGCTAAAACAGCATACCCTTGTGGGATAAGGAAGTTGCGTCCGTATCCTGGCTTAACAGTTACTACCTCATTGGCGTAACCAAGTTTATCTACATTTTTCTTAAGAATGACTTCCATGATTTCTCAGTTATATCGTTCAACAATGACTTATTTCAACATGTCGCCAACATAAGGTAGGATCGCTAGGTGGCGAGCGCGCTTAATGGCTTTGTTGACACGTTTTTGATACTTTTGGGAAGTACCGGTGATGCGACGCGGTAAAATTTTACCTTGTTCGTTTACCAATTTCAATAAGAAACCAGCGTCTTTGTAGTCGATGAATTTAATACCACTCTTTTTGAAGCGGCAGTATTTCTCCTTTTTAATATCGATGTTAATCGGAGTTAGGTAACGGATATCGTTTGACATGTCTCGTTGTTTTTAATGGGTTTGACAATAATTAGGCAGTTGCTCCAGCTTTTGCGCGGCGCTTGTCAGCGTAAGCAAGGTGATCGACATCCATTTTTACAGTTAGGAATCGGAGAACACGCTCATCGCGCTTCATCATCAGTTCGTAATCTGCAACAACGTTGCCTTCAGCTTCAAATTCAACGAGGAAATAAAATCCGGTTGATTTTTTCTGGATTGGGTAGGCCAACTTGCGCAAACCCCAGCTCTCCGAATGCTTGATCTTACCTCCTTTAGAGGTGATTTCGCCTTCGAATTTCTGTACTGCTTCCTTTGCCTGCTCATCAGACAAAACGGGAGTTAAAATGAAAACAGTTTCGTAAGAATTCATAAGGTTAAACTTTAATTAATATACTATTTGGGGTGCAAAGATAGGTAGAATCTTTGAATTAACAAGGATTTAGCGTTTTTTCTTACCTTTACCATATGAGCTTTTTTACCGCAGATTACCTCGATTTTTTTAAGGAGTTGGCTGCCAACAACCACAAAGAATGGTTTGATGCCAACCGCAAGCGCTATGAAATGAGTGTAAAGGAACCGTTCAAGGCTTTTACACAACACCTCATCGATACCATAGCAAAGGACGAACCTTCATTTAAAGACCTCAAAGCTTCAGATTGCATTTTTCGTATTAATCGGGATATCCGATTTTCCAAAGACAAGACCCCATACAAAACGCAATGTTCTGCTGTGATTTCGCCAAATGGCAAGAAAAGCAGTTCTATCCATGGGATCTATTTTGAATTTGGCCCGGCACATGTACGGGCTTATGGTGGGGTTTACGAAATCGAAAAGGACGACTTATTTGCCTTGCGCGAAGGCATTGCCAATCATCTTGTCGAATTTCAAAAGTTGTACACCCACAAGAAGTTCAAAGCTTTGTTTGGAGAAATCCATGGAGAACAAAACAAAAAACTAGACAAAGATTTATTAGAGGCTGCTGCGCAAGAACCCCTGATCTACAACAAACAATTTTATTTTTACAGTACTTTTGAGCCCGAAACGCTCCTAGACCCCAAGCTCGATCAGCTCATGATGGAATGTTACCAGACTGGGCGGCCGCTCGAACTATTTTTCAATCAATTTATCCAACGTTCATGAAACACTTTTTTCACTTACTGTTTATCGGACTTACCTCCGTTGCTTTTGGTCAAAAACTTTCCTTCGACCTCAAAGAGTCTGTTCTGAAACAACGAGCGCTCGCACCAGCTAGGCTCAATAATTTTCAATGGATCCCTGACACGGATCAATATACGGTGTGCAGTGACGATTGGCAAAGTCTACAACAAAGTTCTGTGGCTTCGGAAAAATCTATTGAACTCACAAGTGTCAAAGAAATCAATGAAAAATTAGGTGCTCCATTTGCTCACCTCGGATTTGCTAAATGGATAAGCAAAGACGTGCTAGAGGTTTCTGACGGTGGTAGTGTTTTTGCGCTCTATAACACAACGACCAAAAGCGGTAGCGTTCACGAGGTGCCAGAGGGCGCTGAAAATGTACATTTTCATAGCGGAAGCAAGCAATTGGCCTACACCATTCAAAATAATTTATTTATCGATGGACGTGCAGTCACCAAAAACAAAGACAAGAATATCGTATCGGGGCAAACATACGCGCGAAGTGAGTTTGGCATTACAGAAGGGATTTTCTGGTCTAATTCTGGAGCCCTCCTCGCTTTTTATCAAAAGAACGAAAGCGCAGTACATGACTACCCCCTACTCGATATCAGTCAAACACCTGGAGCAGTTCAGTTCATCAAATACCCAATGGCTGGCCAGGCCTCTGAAAAACCGAGCGTTGGTATTTACAATATCAAAACCAAAAAAACGGTGTTCATCAACCCGCGTTCAGGCGCCGATGCTTACCTGACGAACGTTGCTTTTACGCCGAGCGAAAAATTTCTTCTTGTTGCTGAAGTAAACCGCGATCAAAACCACATGTGGCTGTATCTCTACGATTTAAAAGGGAAATTGATCAGAACCCTCTGGGAAGAACAAAATGACAAATGGGTGGAGCCCGAACACCCTGCTTTTTTCCCATCTAACACTTCAGACAACTTTCTATGGATTTCGGAGAAAAATGGCTTTAACAACCTGTATTTAGTAGGTGTCAACGGGGAGGCAATTCAAACCATTACCGCCAATAAATTTGTGCTTAAAGATATTTTAGCGGTCAATGCGCAAGGTGATAAAATATATTTTTCTGCAACAGGTCCAAATCCGTGCAATACCCTTGTATACGAAGTAGATTTGAAAGGAAACCAGCGCTTGCTTACCAATGCGGAAGGTACACACCGATTTGCGCTTGCTCCAAAGGGCGCCTATTATTACGACGGTTATAGTAGTTTGGAGACCGCCAACAGCGAATACATCTGGACCCTGAACGGAAAAATGGCCAAAATGCTCATGGTTTCTGCTGATAAATTAGCCAACTACAACATCGGGACTACGGAAATTGGCAATATCAAAGGGGTTGACGGCAGCGAACTGTTCTACCGCATGATTAAGCCTGCAGACTTTGATCCGAATAAAAAATACCCTGTTTTGGTCTACGTTTACGGCGGACCTCATGCCCAAATGGTGACCAACAGTTGGTTGGCGGGTGCCAATCTTTGGATGCATTGGTTGGCCAACCAAGGTTATATTGTATTTACCCTAGACAACAGAGGTTCTGGAGAACGCGGCTTTGCTTTTGAAAGCCAAATTCACCGCCAATTAGGTACTGTAGAAATGGAAGACCAGCTCACGGGGGTAGACTACCTCAAGTCTTTGCCTTTCGTAGATGGCCGGCGTTTGGCGGTCCATGGATGGTCTTATGGAGGCTTCATGACGACATCGCTCATGCTGCGCCAAAGCGGCGTTTTCAATGCTGGAGTTGCCGGCGGGCCCGTTACCGACTGGAAGTTTTATGAAATCATGTACGGCGAGCGCTACATGGACCGCCCCGAACAAAACCCGGAAGGCTATGCAGCTAATTCTTTATTGAACCATACCAAGAATTTGAAAGGTAAATTATTGCTCATCCACGGCACCATAGACGACGTTGTTGTGATGCAACACAACGAGGCCTTATTGAAATCATTCGTCGAGAATGAAGTTCAAGTTGATTATTTTGTATACCCCATGCACCCACACAACGTGATGGGCAAAGACCGCGCACATTTGATGCAAAAAGT
>DBCS01000004.1:439036-531173 GCA_002293185.1 Flavobacteriales bacterium UBA952
ACATCCAACCAAGAGCCTCCGTTTTCACAATCGACACCCAATGATTGAAAATAGTGGGTGGCTTGCCCAGAGCGGTTTCCGGAAGCACAACAGAAAATAATGGGTTGCTCCATGGCTTTGATTTGATCTACTTGATCGGCGATTTCTTGGAGTGGAATGTTGATAGAACCAGCTACATGGCCACCAGCAAACTCAGCGTGCGTGCGCACATCAATGATTGTTTTTGACATCTTTTTAGTTTTTGAATGAAATCGTTAGTAAATGAAACTCTTTTTCATTTTGACTACAAAGTTAATTCCTTATTACCTTTTGATGTGTAGCAGATGTTATACAAGGAAAAAAGAAAGAATTAAATTACCTTTGTTCAAATCAATTGTATGAAACATGTTTCTTTAGCGGCCATAGAAAAGGCCATAGAGGTCATTGACAACCTCACCGACGAACAACTCGAAAACATCACAGAGCGCTATGCTGAGGCCCAAGAATCTTTGTTGGGTTATGTCATGACGGCCCCTGAAGAATATAAAAATGAAGACCTCGAAGGCCTCTTGATTTATTATTTCTGCTTGGTTTTAGAAGCCTTCAAACAAGAGGGTATTGAATTGCGAAGCGTTACCGAAGAAGACATCGATGCGCTCGAAGAGCCTTTCTTTGACATGCTCGACCAATATTTTGAAGACGACGACGAGGAAATCATCGAATCTTTCTGCGATCAGCCCCATCTTGCTCAATTTATGGCAATGGAAGTTTCTGAGGAAGATGAAGACGGCTCAGCATTGTCAGAAGAAACTGCCACCCAGCTCTTTATTGTCAGCTTGGCCATGATTTCTTTATTGAACCGTGCAATAGTTGCATAAAATCGCAAGATTTTCGTATTTTTGCATGGGGTAAGTCTTTTACGACCAGCTCCCTCTGAATCCTCCAGGACAGGAATGTAGCAAAGGTATGAGGTTGTAGCGGTGCGATAAAAGTAGCTTACCCCATCTTTTTTTTTTGCTGCCCACCATGAAAATTTCAGCATCCATTTACTCTGACGCCGCCCGCCCGCTGCAGGCCGTTATTGCTGATCTAGTGGCACATCAAGTAGATCTTCTTCATATCGATTGTAACGATGACCTCTCTGTCTTTAACGACATCAAGCTTATCAGAAGTATTTGTCATTTACCTCTTGATTTGCACATCATTACTTCAGACCCCGAAAAATTCTATCCTTACTTGATAGAAAATCCAGTGGAATACCTCACTTTTCAAGCTGAACCCCTACAAGCTCCAATCGAAATTCCTCAAGAGATTACCGCAAAAAAAGGGCTTTCGGTAATTACCCCAACTCCAATAAGTGCATTTGATGCCTATCAAGATTTCGATTTTATTTTGATCATGGCTACCATTCCCGGCCAATCGGGAGGTGTATTCGATCGTTTAAATTTTGACAAAATCAGAAACTTCAGAAAACAATACCCCAATAAATCGATACATGTAGATGGCGGCGTCAACCCTGAGGTATCCTTTATTTTGAGGCAAATGGGTGTAAGCACTGCTGTTTCTGGCTCTTACTTATTCAAAGAAGCAAGCGTTGGCAATGCACTGATGAACCTGACCCAGCGCAGTATAGGCTCTACCTATAAAGTAGCTGATTTCATGACGCCATTGCATGAAACACCAAGGTTTAACATAGAAAACATCGAACTCCAAAACGTCTTGCAAACAGTGGAAGACGGACAAATGGGTGTGGCCATGGCAGTGGATAACGATAATCTATTCAAAGGATTGGTCTCAAGTGCAGATATCCGTAAAGCATTGTTACAGCAACTTGCCCATGGTCGTGACCTCAATGAGCTAGACGTTACAAAAATGATCAACAAAAAACCCATTTATATCAAAGAAGACGCCACTGTTCTTGAGCTTTTGCAACTTATTAAAAATAGCCCCTTCGCAGTGCTGTATTTACCCGTCATTGATTCCAACATGCAACTACGGGGTATTGTCCAATTCTCCAACCTGATCAAAGCAGAAATATGATTATAGAAATCAAAGAAAGCTCAGCCCATAAAGCTGCCGAATTAACAAGTTTAGCCAAGGCTTTTCACATCACCTACCTCGGCAAGTCATACCTAATTACCGGCAGTGGTCTAAAAGAAGTTCCTGTGGCTTTAGAGGCCCACACCGAACATCATTGGGTTTTTGCCAATGACATTCAATTGGCTTCCAAAAAGTTTCAAGCCGAAAAGCGCGAGGTTCAATTTGGAAATATCACCATAGGTGGCCAAACCAACAACACCATTCTGATTGGTGGGCCTTGTTCTGTAGAATCTGAAGAGCAACTGCGCAGTGCAGCTGAATTACTCGTAGACATGGGTCTTTCGACGCTCAGAGGAGGCGCCTACAAACCGCGCACCAGCCCCTACTCTTTTCAAGGTATGGGCCTTGAAGGCCTACAACTTTTAGCCAAAATGCGCCAAGACTACGGCCTAAACGTCATTACCGAAGCCCGCGACGCCACACATATCGATGAAATTATCGAACACACCGATATTATCCAGGTGGGCGCCAAAGCCATGTACGACCAAGGTATCCTGAGAGCTTGTTCCAAAATAAAAAAGCCAGTACTCATCAAGCGCGGATTCGGAACCACGCTTCAAGAATTTGTTCAGGCTGCCGAATTTGTACTTTCGGGTGGGAACGAAAATGTGGTTTTGTGCGAGCGAGGCATTCGCACCTTTGAAACCGGAACGCGTTTTACATTAGATTTGTGCGGTGTGGCTTGGCTGCAAGAACACAGCAACTTGCCAATCATACTCGACCCGTCGCATGCCATGGGCTATGCGTATGGCGTCAATCCTTTGGCCCGCGCATGTGTAGCTATGGGTATCGATGGATTACTTATAGAAACGCATCCGAACCCTAAAGTCGCTAAATCTGATGCCTCCCAGCAGCTCAACTACGACGAATTCCGAAAACTTCATTCAGATATCCAAAAAGTTGCACAAAGCATTGGTTATCAAATTGTATAAGCATGATACTTGAACTTAACATTAAAGGCTTGTGCAAGACGCACGGCATCAAATTCAATGAATTTCTAGCAGATCTCGACGTCGATAACGTACACGAGTTATCGGTCTATGACCTCGAAGCCATTTGCGAAGAATATGAGCTTGACCTCCAAGCACTGCTTTTCAAACCTTTATTTTCTCAAGCGAGCCTCGATCAAAAAATCCAAAAACTCAAGATGCTCATTTTAGATGTCGATGGTGTATTAACGGACGGCGGCATGTATGTTAGTGAGAAAGGCGATCAAATGAAGCGCTACCATACCCAAGACGGCTTGGCCTTGCTCGAACTCAGCAAAAGTAAAAAAGTAGCACTTGGTATCATTTCTTCAGGTTTCACCGAACACATGGTTCAGGACCGCGCAGTGCTTTTGGGCATAGAACACGTGTACGTTGGTAGAGAACCTAAACTCGACATCTTAAAAACTTGGTGCGTAAATCTGGGCTACAGTCTGGACGAAGTTGCCATCATCGGTGATGACCTCAACGACCTCCCCGTGATGCAAGCTGTGGGTTTAGCGGTTTGCCCTGCATCGGCAGTAAGTAAAGTAAAAAGTGCTGCCGACATCATCTTAAGCCGAAAGGGTGGCGATGCTTGCGTACGCGAATTCATCGACAACTACCTTCTTTAGCATTAACACCAAACTACTTTATGTCCATCATCAACATCGGCGTCATCCGAGAAGGCAAAACACCACCAGATTTCAGGGTTCCGCTGACACCCAAGCAGTGTGTAGATTTAGAAAAGCAATACCCAAACGTAAAAGTAACGGTTCAGACCAGCCCTATTCGTTGTTTTGCAGACCAAGCATACTCAGACCTCGGCCTTACCGTACAAGAAGATTTAAGCCACTGTGATATCCTACTCGGTGTCAAGGAAGTTCCGAAAGAACAATTGATTGCGGGTAAAACTTACTTGTTCTTTTCGCATACCATCAAAAAACAGCCCTATAACCGAGACTTACTTCGTGCCATTTTAGCCAAGAAAATTCGTTTGATCGATTACGAAGTACTCAAAGACGCCCAAAACAAGCGCATCATTGGCTTTGGCCGTTATGCGGGCGTGGTGGGCGCCTATAATGCTTTTCTCACCTACGGTCTTAAAACAGGCACCTACACCCTTAAAGCCGCACATTTATGCGCTGACCGTAAAGAAGTAGAAAAAGAATTACAGAAAGTTATTTTACCCAAGCAATTCAAAATCGTATTAACTGGTTTTGGTCGCGTCGGGCATGGTGCCAGAGAAATAATTCACCTTTTACCCATCAGAGAAGTAAGCGCTGAAGCTTTTCTTCAAGAAGCGTTTACGGAACCCGTATTCACGCACCTAGACACGCATCAATATTATTGCAGAAAGTCAGATGCAGGTTTCGATAAAAATGAATTTTACACCCAACCTGAATTGTATCAAAGTAACTTTGGAGCCTATGCACAGAAAAGTAATGTGTATATTCCTTGTCATTTTTGGTCGTCTAAGTCACCGTTTATCCTGACTCAGCAAATGCTGCAAGACCCCGCCAACACCATTGAAGTTGTAGCTGATGTCTCCTGCGACATCGCTGGCCCTATTGCCTGCACTATTCGCCCAAGTAAGATTGGCGCATCTATGTACGGCTATGATCCACAAACTGGCACTGAGTTAGACATGTTGCAGCCAGGCGCTATTGCCGTGATGGCCGTAGACAACCTTCCCTGTGAACTATCCAAAGATGCTGCCGAAGACTTCGGATCTGAATTACTTAAGGAAGTATTCCCAGTGCTCTTAGGCCCAGACGCCGACCAAGTTATTTA
The DNA here is from genome assembly GCA_002293185.1 of Flavobacteriales bacterium UBA952. GTDB lineage: Bacteria > Bacteroidota > Bacteroidia > Flavobacteriales_D > Crocinitomicaceae > UBA952. The sequence continues at coordinate 443,875 of DBCS01000004.1, forward strand.
TCGCGGTACGCAAACTACTTTTGAGGGTGAACTCAACGAACCTTTTAACTACTTAAAACCCTATCTCGCCGGTCTAGAATGAGATAAGATTTTTGAACCGTTCATTACAAAAGATAAAGCATAAAGATATTTCCCTAATTTTGAATGATGTTGGAAAAAGGAAACAAACGCACCATTACCGGATGGGTCTTTTATGACTGGGCCAATTCTGTGTATCCGCTGATCATCAGTTCGGCTATTTTTCCAATTTTATACGAGACACAAACGAGTATCAAAAATGAGGCTGGCCGCACCATCTACGATACCATTTCGTTTTTAGGACGCGAGTTCCACAATACCGAATTCTATGCTTATGTCATTTGCCTGTCGTATATTGTTGTTGCCCTCATTTCACCATTACTTTCTGGTATTGCAGACGCCGGCGGAAAACGCAAGCTATTCATGCAATTCTTTTGCTATTTAGGTGCTTTTTCTAGTGCTCTTTTATATTTTTTTCACGCCGATCAACAAGTAGCAGGCACCCCATTTGTGATTGGCTGGAGTATTGTTCCGCTCTTTTTTGGCTCTATTGGTTTTTGGGGAAGTTTGGTATATTACAATGCCTATTTACCTGATATTGCCGAACCCAAAGACCACGACAAAGTTTCTGCCAGGGGTTTCTCGATGGGCTACCTAGGTAGCTCTACCCTACTGATTATTGTGTTGATTTTAACTGTATTTACTAAAGTCATCTCCATTCAATGGGCATTTCCGCTTGTCAGCCTTTGGTGGATCAGCTTTGCTACCTTCTCCTTTTCTAGGCTCCCTAAAACCACAGCTTTTCAAACGGATAAAAAAAACCTCATCAGCAGTGGATACAAAGAAGTGTTTGGCGTTTGGAAGCAAATCCGTCAAAACAAAACGCTTAAGGGTTATTTAGGTTCGTTTTTTATGTTTAATATGGCGGTGCAAACCATTATGGTCATGGCAGTTGCTTTTGCCAATAAAGAAGTCATTGGTATTAAGCAAACCGACCTTATTTTATGTATTTTGATTATTCAATTTATCGGTATTTTGGGCGCGTACCTGATGTCAAAAGTTTCGAAGCTTACTGGCAACTTTAAAGCGCTTGGTATCGCAATCGTTATATGGATATTATTATGTCTGTATGTATACCAATTTGTGTGGTACCCTTGGCAGTTTTATATTGCCGCCGCAATTGTTGGCCTTGTGATGGGTGGCATACAGTCGCTCGCGCGTTCGACTTACTCTAAACTCTTGCCCGAGACCAAAGACCTCACCTCCTACTTTAGTTTTTACGACCTCGCAGAAAAAATTGGTTTGGCAATCGGCACCCTCACCTTTGGCCTCATCGAAGGATTTTTAGATATCCGCACCTCCATACTTGCTTTGGTTGTGTTCTTTGTACTCGGACTTCTTCTATTAATTCGTATACCACAACAACAAGCGCATGAGACAAGCAATTGAAGCCGCCTGGGATAACCGTTCCCTACTATCAGAAAAAACAACCATAGCAGCCATTGAACAAGTCATCGAAGACCTCGATAAAGGCCTGTTGCGCGTAGCAGAACCTCTCGACAACGGCACATGGCAAGTCAACGAATGGGTAAAAAAAGCGGTGGTTTTGTATTTTCCGATCCGACAAATGGAAACCATTGAAGTGGGTCCTTTTGAATTTCACGATAAAATGGCGCTCAAACGCAACTACAAAGCACTCGGCGTTCGTGTAGTTCCTCATGCTATCGCACGTTATGGGGCGTATGTAGCGCCTGGGGTCATCATGATGCCCTCCTACACCAACATAGGTGCTTATGTAGATTCAGGTACCATGATAGACACCTGGGCTACGGTTGGGAGTTGTGCGCAAATTGGAAAAGATGTACACTTGAGTGGTGGTGTTGGCATTGGCGGCGTTCTTGAACCCTTGCAAGCAGCACCAGTCATTATCGAAGATGGCGCTTTTATTGGCTCGAGGTGTATTGTAGTTGAAGGCGTACGCGTCGGAAAGGAAGCAGTGCTCGGTGCAAATGTGGTTTTGACCAAATCAACCAAAATTATAGATGTGACTGGCCCTGAACCCATTGAAATGAATGGTTACGTGCCAGAAAGATCGGTCGTGATACCAGGTTCATACACCAAAAAATTTGCTGCAGGTGAATATCAAGTGCCTTGTGCACTCATTATTGGCCAACGCAAAGCCTCTACAGACTTAAAAACTTCACTCAACGACGCCTTGCGCGAACACAATGTAGCTGTCTAATGAATCAAAAAATGCAACTCTGGAACACACTAGATAGGGTCTCTTTAGAAAAACAGCTGCTTGCCATTGGGCACAAATACATCACCATTTCTTTTTATCAGTATGCGCACATCTTAGATCCGCAAGCGTTTAGAAATGACCTTTATCTCAATTGGACCAAACTTGACATCGTTGGACGAACCTACGTAGCAAAAGAAGGCATCAATGCGCAAATTGCAGTACCCACTGCCAATCTTGGTCTTTTTAGGGAGGAGCTCTACAAAATTGACTTTATGAACGGGATCCGACTCAATTTTGCAGTTGACGACGCCGAGGCAGACTTCCCGTTCATAATGCTCAAAATTAAAGTAAGATCCAAAATTTTGGCCGATGGCCTCACTGACAGCACTTTTGATGTAACCAATAAAGGCGTGCATTTAGATGCAGCAGCCTTTAATCAACTTACCGACGACCCAAACACCCTACTCATCGATTTTCGAAACCATTACGAATGGGAAGTCGGTCATTTCAAAGGCGCTGTGTTACCCGACGTAGACACTTTTAGAGAATCATTGCCTTTTATCGAGGAAACTGTATTGAAGGGCAATGAAGACAAAAATATTGTGATGTATTGTACGGGAGGGGTTCGCTGTGAAAAAGCATCGGCGTGGTTCAAGCACCGCGGTTTTGCTAATGTGCACCAATTAGAAGGCGGTATCATCAAATACGCCAATGATTGCAAAGAAAAAGGACTTGAAAATAAATTTATTGGTAAAAACTTTGTTTTTGACGAACGCCGAGGTGAGCGCATCACACAAGATATTATAGCCGTCTGCCATCAGTGCGGAAACCCAGCCGATACCCATACCAATTGTGTCAACGACGCCTGCCACCTGTTATTCATACAGTGTGAAGCCTGCAAAGAAAAAATGGAGAATTGCTGTAGTTCGGTTTGCTTGGAAACAATCCATTTACCATTAGAGATTCAAAAAGAACTCCGAAAAGGCCAAAACAAAAGTAACCTCATCTTTAAAAAAGGACGCTCTGCTTTACTTCCCTTTCAAGGACACCCCAATAAACCAAAAGCGCTTGTTGAACTTGCGCTCAAAAACCATAAATTATGATTCTTTCTATTCGTTGGGCCGTAGATTCTCAATTAATTGATGGCTGGCGCACGCCCAATTTATATGGGTTACTCTTTGTGTCTGGCATCATTCTAGGTTATTTTGTCATTCGTAGAATGTTCAAAGCAGAGCAAATAGAAGACAAAGTACTCGATACCCTTGTTACCTATATGGTCCTTGCCACTATCGTTGGCGCACGCCTTGGCCATGTTTTATTCTATGGCCCCTATTGGGATCGCATAGAGAACGGACAAATTATTGACCGTGGTTATTTCTCTCACCCAGCTGACATCATCAAGATTTGGGAGGGTGGTTTGGCTAGCCATGGCGCGGCTATCGCCATTCTAATTGCACTTTATTTTTTTTCAAAAAAAGTTTCCCAAAAATCCTATTTATGGATACTCGACCGAATTGTAGCACCAGTTGCTATTGCTGGCACATTCATACGCTTAGGTAATTTGGTCAACCACGAAATGGTGGGTTACGTGACAGACGTACCTTGGGCCTTTGAATTTCAATATTTCTACAACGAGGCCATCGGCAATTACGACCCTACCCCTCGCCACCCAGCTCAACTCTACGAGGCCATCTGTTATTTCATTTCATTTTGGATCTTGCTCTATCTGTATTGGAAGCTCAAAAAATGGCAGCAACCGGGCTTTGTATTTGGTAGTTTTTTAATCCTCATTTTTGGTGCGCGCATTATTTGCGAGTTTTTCAAGTTAGGCCAAACCGCCCGAGATTACACCTTGATACTCAATACGGGGCAACTATTGAGTATTCCCTTAGTGATTGCTGGTGTTTACTTCATCGTGAAAGCCTCAAAAAAACAAGAGCCCAGCACTTAGTGTGAAATTGACATTTTGAATATTGTTTGTGAATCATTTGTATATTTGTGACCGATAAAAACAGTAGTTATGTGTGCAAAAGCCGTTAAGAGTTCCGAGAAACCAAAATTTTCAGAAGAAACCTACGTAAAGTGGTATAAAGACATGCTTTTGATCAGGAAATTTGAAGACAAAACTGGTCAGTTGTATATCCAACAAAAATTTGGTGGATTCTGTCACTTATATATCGGTCAAGAAGCAATTGTAGTTGGAACAGCTAGTGCTTGCCAACCCGGCGACAAACACATGACGGCTTACCGCGACCACGCACATCCAATTGCGCTCGGGACCAACCCACGCGTACTCATGGCCGAATTATATGGCCGCAGCACAGGTTGTTCCAAAGGAAAGGGTGGTTCTATGCACTTTTTTGACAAAGAAGTCAACTTCATGGGTGGCCACGGAATTGTAGGAGCGCAGATCGGAATGGGCGCAGGTGTGGCCTTTGCTGAAATGTACAACGGCACCAAAAATGTAGCTTTTGTCTCTATGGGAGACGGTGCTGTGCGTCAAGGTATGCTCCACGAAACGTTCAACATGGCCATGAACTGGAAAATCCCGGTCATTTTCATTATTGAAAACAACAATTACGCCATGGGAACCTCCGTAGAGCGCACCACCAACGTCACCGACCTCTCTCAAATCGGACTTTCTTACCAGATGCCTTCGAAAATTGTCAATGGCATGCGCCCAGAAGCAGTTCATGAAGCGATCGAAGAAGCAGCAACGCGTGCAAGAAATGGAGAAGGTCCTACGCTACTCGATATCCGTACGTATCGCTACAAAGGGCACTCGATGTCTGATCCGCAAAAATACCGCACCAAAGACGAAGTTTCTGAATGGATAGAACAAGACCCTATCGAGCATTGTTTACGCATTATCCAGGCACAGAAATGGCTCACCGAAGCAGAACTTTCAGAAATAGACGCTTGGGTTAAAAAAGAAGTAGAAGAATCAGTGGCTTTTGCTGAGAATTCGCCATATCCAGAAGCGCATGAACTCTATGAAGACGTTTATACGCAAGCAGATTACCCTTATATCAAAGAATACTAAAACTCTAATATAAAGACATGGCTGAAGTAGTATACATGCCCAAATTAAGTGACACCATGACAGACGGTGTTGTTGCCTCCTGGACCAAAAACGTTGGCGATGCCGTTAAATCTGGCGAAGTTCTTGCCGAAATTGAAACGGACAAAGCCACTATGGAATTTGAATCATTTTACGATGGTGTTTTGTTGCATATAGGTGTTGAAACAGGTCAATCAGCACCCGTAAATAGTATTTTAGCCATTATTGGTGAAGCAGGAGAAGATATATCAAGCTTATTGACTGCCACTGCCCCGGGTGCATCTGCTCCTGTTGCTGAGGTACCAACACCGAGCCCTGCGCCAGTTGCTGCAAGTGCTCCAGCGCCAAGCCCTGCCCCGGTTAGCGCTCCAATAGCCACTCCTGTTGTTGCGCACAACAGTTCAGAACGCGTGTTTGCATCTCCGTTGGCAAAAAAATTAGCTGCCGAACGCGGCATTTCTATTGAAGCCGTTGCCGGAACCGGAGAAAACGGACGAATTGTAAAACGAGATGTAGACCACTACGTTCCCTACACACCAGCAGCAAATGCACCGTCATATTCAGCAGCACCCGCTGGCACTGTTTCTTTTACTGACGAACCCGTTTCACAAATGCGTAAAACCATTGCGCGTCGTTTGGCCGAAAGCAAATTTACAGCACCACATTTCTACCTCACTTTAGCGATTGACATGGATGCAGCTATTGCGACCAGAAAAGGACTCAATAGTATTGAAGGCGTCAAGGTTTCTTTCAACGATATGGTCATCAAAGCAGTGGCAATGGCACTGCGCAAGCACCCAGCGGTCAACAGCGCCTGGATGGGAGACTTCATTCGCCGCAACGCGCACATTAATATTGGTGTTGCAGTAGCAGTTGAAGACGGCCTACTTGTTCCGGTTGTGCGCTTTGCAGATGGCAAAGGCTTAACTCAAATTTCTGCGGAAGTGCGCGACTACGCTCAAAAAGCAAAAGACAAAAAACTTCAACCTGCAGATTGGGAAGGCAATACCTTCACCATTTCTAACTTAGGGATGTTTGGCATCGAATCTTTTACCGCCATTATAAACCCACCAGATGCTTGTATTTTAGCCATTGGCGGCATCAAAGAAGAACCAGTTGTTAAGAACGGTCAGGTAGTACCTGGCAACGTCATGAAAGTTACACTTTCTTGTGACCACCGTGTGGTAGATGGCGCCTCCGGAGCGGCTTTCTTACAAACCTTCAAAACTTACATGGAGCAGCCAGCTGCCATGTTGTTGTAAAAGGACTTCTCATTCTTTAAATAGAAATATTGCTATAAATCCTTGTGAATAGCATGTACATCGTTGTGGTTCTCTTCAATGCGGTCTTTAATGACTTGTATGGACTTTGCCAAAATAATTAATTCAGGACTGGTGTGCTTGCGCAGCCAAAACCAACTCTCTTGCTCGTGCTCTACAGCCATGGCTATATGATAGAGCACATCATAACCAAACTGCTGGAGCCACTTCTGTGCCTTTTCATCACCTTCTGCTGCGGAAATCAATGCCATTAGTTCGGGATAACCATTATTCAACAACCACTTGCGCGCCGGATCATGCAAACGAATGGCCTGAGCCGCCATCCAAAGTTCTAGGTAGCCGTTTTCTTGTAGCCAACTTTGAAGTGTCTGATGCCCTTCAACCGCCTTTGCCCATGCTAGAATGACCAATGAGGGATAGGATAGCATTTGTTCTTTCATTTTAAAAAAACCATAATGCTACCCCAATAGCGGTAATGACACAAATAAGATCGACTAATAGCATGGTACCGAGTGTGTAGCGCGTGTTGCGTACATTGATTGAGCCAAAATAAACGGCAATTACATAGAAAGTGGTTTCGGCAGAGCACTGAAATATGGAAGATAACCGACCTGCAAGGCTATCCGGACCAAACTGATTCATAGCGTCGAGCATAAAGCCACGCGAGCCCGAGCTACTAAATGGTCTGAGTAAAGCAACCGGCAGAGAATCGGTGATCTCTTTGCTTACGCCTACATACCTGAACGCCTCTGAAATACCACCCGCAATAAGTTCAAACAGGCCAGAATTTCTGAAGACCGAAATTGCCACGAGCATACCAAGTACATACGGGAAAATTTTAACGCCTGTATCGAGGCCAGATCTTGCACCTTCTACAAAGGCATCAAAAACAGTTGTATCCTTTTCCTTAAATCTAGCTTCGTTTTTAAAGGCAAAAAGGAGGGTTAGTAAAATAATGGAGAAGAGTAATATACCCGAAAAATTACCCGTAAAATAATTTTTCTCCACTAAATTGAGTGAGCCCACATAGAACAATAAACCAAATATTGCGCCAATAATAGCCATAATGACGCCCAAGAGCAAACCACTTTTGAAAGAAATGCGCTGGCGTAAACCCACAATAAAGAAAGCAGCAAGGGTGCCTATAAAGGAAGTAATGATACAAGGAAGCATGACATCAGCAGGATTTGCTGCGTTGGCCGCTGCACGATAACCAATTATAGAGGTAGGAATGAGTGTGAGGCCTGCAGCATGCAAACACAAGAACATGATTTGGGCATCTGAGGCTTTCTCTTTATCGGGATTTAGTTCTTGAAGGCTTTCCATAGCTTTGAGGCCAAATGGTGTGGCGGCAGAATCTAAACCGAGAAAATTAGCAGAGAAATTCATGGTCATGTAGGTAATGGAGGGGTGCCCTGCAGGTACTTGAGGAAACACCTTTAAAAAGAAAGGACTCAGGCGCTTGGCCAATCGTTCCGTAGCCCCAGAATCGATGAGTAATTGCATAATCCCTGCAAAGAAAGCAAGGTAGGCCATTAGGGGTAAAATAAGGTCAAATAAGCTGTTCTTGGCCGTTACCAACAAGCCATCAGATTTTTGAACACCCGAATAAACCTGCACCGTTTTTTCTTTCATGACATAGGTAGTATCTACGTCAGCAGGGTTGATATCTAGCACATAGGTTTGGTTGTCTGAGCGCGCCATCAGTTCGACATACTTTGCTGGTAATTTCCATTTATAGGTCTCACCAATGAGCACTGGGTCGTCTTTTTTTCCATTCAAGACATAGTCTATGCTATAAAATTGACCAGAAAAGACGGCAAATAATACAAAAAGAATAGAGCTGATGAAAATAATCAGCCAAAAGCGACTTAATACCATAGAACGAATTTGCACATTTTCTTTGGGACATCCTTCATTTGACAACAAAAAGTATGAACATATGTTAATGAAACGGTAGGCAGCAGTGCTGTAACTTTGCAATAAAAAAAATGATGAAAACAGTATTTCATGCGGCCAATTCGAGAGGTCATGCAGATCACGGTTGGTTAAACGCCAAACACTCCTTTAGTTTTGCTTCCTGGCACAACCCCGAGCGCATCCATTTTGGCATGTTGCGTGTCCTCAATGACGACATCGTTGCAGGCGGAATGGGCTTTGGAAAACACCCCCACGACAACATGGAAATCATCACCATTCCACTAGCTGGGTCAATACAACACGAAGACAGCATGGGCTTCAGCGAAGTCATTCATGCAGGAGAAGTACAAGTGCTGTCTGCCGGAACAGGTATTTACCACAGTGAATACAATCCAAGCCCTGACCAAGAACTGAACCTTTTCCAAATTTGGATTTTCCCGAAGCAAAAGCAAGTTGAACCGCGCTATGCACAAAGAAAATACGAATTAAACGAAGATACTTTTACTGAGCTTGTCGGACCTGAAGAAAGTGGTATCTCCACCTGGATTCATCAAGACGCCTGGTTGTCTATGGGTGCTTTTAAGGCAGGAAGTTCACAAGAATACCAATTGAAAAAACAAGGGAACGGTATCTACCTCATGCTCGTTGAAGGTCAAATCAAAATTGGCGATCAGCTTTTGACACAAAGGGATGCTATAGGTATTTCTCAAACCAACCAAATTCAAATAGAAATCGAAGCCAACGCAAAAATTCTTGTGATTGAAGTCCCGATGAACTAAGCAATTTCGAAAGCATATTTACACCGTTAATATCCAACATTCAAATGAACGACCAACTAATTGACGCACTAGAGTGGCGCTATGCCACCAAAAAATACGACTCCGCTTTCGAGCTTGATCCAAAAGATAAGGCTACACTTGAACAAGTACTGCAACTTACACCCAGTAGCTATGGTCTTCAACCACTACATTATATTTGGCTCGAAGATCAAAAACTTCTGGAACAAACGAAAAATCTGGCCTGGAATCAACAGCAAATTACAGAAGCTGCGGCAGTTTTAGTACTTTGTACTTTAACTACACTTAATAGTACTTACCTCAATGCGCACATAGACCTCACCCGCGACACCCGTTCCATGCAAGAAGAACAAATCCAAGGATTTAGAGCACATCTCCATACAGCGGTAGCAACAAAACCCGATCACGAAATTCGGTTATGGAATGACAAACAAGCCTACATTGCACTCGGACAGCTCCTCACAGCCTGTGCGCTTTTGAAACTAGATGCAACTCCAATGGAAGGCTTTGATCCAAATGCGCTTGACGAATTATTAGCGCTCGAAGAAAAAGGACTACACAGTGTTTTAATTTGCACCATTGGCAAGCGAGCAGAAAATGACCGCTACCAACACCTCAAAAAGGTAAGACGCCCCATTAAATCCCTTTTTACGACGCGCTAAATCTATTTTTATTTATATTTGAGCATGCGCGTCTTGCTCCTCTTCGTTGCCTATTTAGGCTGTTCTTTACTTCATATTTATTGGGCAGTACCATTATTGAGCAATGCAGATAAGCACGAAATAGCGCAAATTCAAAATGAACTCTTGCGTTCAAAAGGGTTCATATCTCAGGAAATGCAGCAGCGCTACCCTATTTACCAAATCAATGGAGAATGGTATCTATCAATGCTGGGGCGTACGAATTCACAATTCAATAGCACAGAACTTCAAGACCATTACATTCTATTTCAAAACCCTGTTGCTGGCATACTTACATTAAAAGTACCATGCCAACAATTGAGCGCTATTCAGCAATTAAATGGCATTGCCTACCTTCAAATTGCGGCCCGTATTCACAACAACCTAGACAAAGCCATCATAGACCTTCGCGCCGACTCCGTTCATTTAGGTATCGGTTTACCTCAAGGCTACGCTGGTAAAGATGTCTTGATTGGAATAACCGATTGGGGCTTTGACTACACCCACCCTGTTTTTTATGACACCCTACTTCAGCAACACCGCATTTATGCCGCTTGGGACCAATACAAAAGCAGTGGACCTGCTCCAAATGGGTTCAATTACGGTACAGAATATAGCAACACGCAAAGCTTACTTGCTGCAGGTTCAGATACAGCAAATATTTACAGTTATAGTACGCACGGGACACACGTTGCCGGAATTGCCGGTGGTGGAGGTGCAACCGCAGCTTATCGTGGCGTAGCCTACGAAGCGCAGTTCTTGTTTGTTACTTTTTTAATCGACGAAGGCGCAGTACTCGATGCCTGGCAATGGATGTACCAAAAAGCAATTGCCACCGATAAGCGTTTGGTCATCAATATGAGCTGGGGGCTATATCATTTCGGCACCCTAGACGGCACCTCACTGCTGAGCCAAGCCATTACCGCGTTTAGTAATTTGGGAGTGGTTTTTGTGAATTCTGGAGGCAACAATGGCAATGTCAATTTCCACCTCAAAAAAACCTTTACCAATGATGTTTTAAAGTCGCGGATTGAATTTTATGATTACAACGCCAACCCAAACATGTGGGGCCAGAGCATTCACGCTTGGGGAGAAGTCGGGCAAAGCTTTTCGAATGGAATTATTGTCACCAATACATCCAATGCAGTTTTGGCGCAAAGCCCTTTGTATAGCACGAGTCTTAGCTCAAACTATGTGGATACCTTTTTAGTCGTTAATCAAGATACCATTTGGTATAATATCTCTGCCGATGCAGCGCATCCGTTAAACGGCAGGCCACAAATACGCTTGCGCGTGAAAAACACGCATGCCAACCTTCGCGTTCAGCTCCACTCGACAGCAAGTTCTGGCACGGTACATTATTGGAACGTCACCGAACTGATTACAGAAGTGGGCAACTGGGGCATGGCCTTTTTAGCTGCGGGTACGGGCACCACTTCAGGTGACAATCAAAATGGTATTTCCGAGCCTTCTTGCGCCGACGACGTCATTAGCGTTGCTGCATACGCAACGCAATACGCCACCGCTTCAGGTTCTTTGGTTGGTGGCGCTCTGGCTTCCTTCTCCAGCAAGGGGCCTCGTTACGATGGCGCCATGAAACCAGATATTGCTGCGCCGGGTGTAGGTATTGCATCGGCCATATCCTCTTTTACAGATGGCAATTACACAAGTGTTGCCAACACCAACTTCAATAATACGACCTATCGATTTGCTAAATTCTCGGGCACCTCAATGGCGGCTCCTATGGTGGCGGGTGTTGCTGCACTTATGCTAGAAGCCAATCCATACCTATCTTCGGCTCAAGTCAAAGAAATCATGATGCAAACCGCCAGACAAGACAGCTATACAGGTGTCATTCCGAACGAAGGGAGCCCTCAATGGGGCGCTGGGAAAATCAACGCCTATGCGGCTGTGCAATTAGCTGTTCAAACACTAGGTGTTTTAGATACAAATCCACAAATTGAATGGTCTGTCTATCCAAATCCAGTGCAACATTATTTATATTTTACGATTGTAGAGTTACCACCATATGCAGAAGTCATTGCCTTAGATGGCACTCGCTATTGGGTAGCGATTGATCATGGACAAATGAGTGTTGACGAACTCCCATCAGGCGCTTATTACATTCGTTTACACCAAAACGGATGCATCCAACAAGCGCCGTTTATTAAAATCTAACATGGATATTCGTCTTGCAAGCGCCCAAGAATTACCAATCTTAGAAGATCTTGCACGTCAAATTTGGCCCGGCACCTATGCCCATATCATTAGCCACGAACAAATTGATTTCATGCTCGACTGGATGTACAGTACAAGTGCGCTTCAAACACAAATGAACGAAGGTCACGAGTTTTATATATTGAGCGCACATAGTAAGGATATCGGTTTTATTGCCCTAGAATCGACATATTATCAAAATCAGGACAGTCTCAAGATCAATAAATTATATGTCCTAGCGACGTTCCAGGGGAAAGGTGCGGGGCATTTGCTGCTCCAAAAAGCGATAGAAAGCGCACAAGTAGCGGGCATTAATCAACTCTTTTTACAAGTCAATAAAGCAAACTCTGCCGTTCAGTTCTACCTTAAAAAAGGTTTTGTGATTCAAGAAGAAGCCGTTTTTGATATCGGTAATGGTTTTGTAATGGATGACTACATCATGACTTTTTCGCGCTGAGTTTTTTGTATCTTCGTGAGCAAAAAATTGATCAATGCTAAAAATCGACATGCACAGCCATATTCTGCCAAAAACGATGCCCAATTGGACACAGAAGTTTGGCTATGGCAAGTTCATTCATCTAGAACCCAACGCCGATGGAAGTGCAAATATGATGCAGGGCGGTCAGTTTTTTAGACGCATTATTGGAAACTGTTGGGATGCACAACTCCGCATCGAAGAATACAAGCCCTTCCGTACGCAAGTACAAGTGGTGTGCACCATTCCTGTGATGTTTTCTTATTGGGCCAAAACCCCAGATGCACTCGAACTCTCTCGCTTTCTCAACGACCACATAGCAGACCTTGTTGCGCGCTACCCCCAAAACTATATAGGCCTTGCGACCATTCCAATGCAAGACCCAGATGCCGCTATTTTGGAACTTGAACGTGCAAAAGCGATCGGCCTTGTCGGTATTCAAATTGGCTCCAACATCAACGACGAAAACCTCAATGAAGAAAAGTTCTTCCCGATCTTTGAAGCTTGCGCGCGTTTGGGTATGGCAGTAATGATCCATCCTTGGCAAATGATGGGTTTTGACAGCATGAAAAAATATTGGCTTCCATGGTTAGTAGGTATGCCAGCTGAAACCTCTAGAGCTGCTTGCTCACTTATCTTTGGCGGTGTTCTAGAACGCTTACCTGAACTTAGGGTGTGTTTTTCTCACGCTGGCGGCTCTTTTTTGCCTACGCTCGGTAGAATTGAACACGGTTTCAATTGCCGTCCTGACTTAGTTGCTACGGACAACCCGCACAATCCCCGTACTTATCTTGGTAAATTTTGGGTGGATAGCATTACCCACGATATTGACGCACTCGAATACATCCTTAAAATGCAGGGGTCTAAACGCGTCTGTTTGGGCAGCGACTACCCTTTTCCGCTCGGAGACCTCGAAATTGGTCAATTTATCGAGGATAGCTCTTTGGGTTTGGCCGTCAAGGAAGATATCTTTTGCAACGCCACCCTCGAATGGCTTGCACTCGACAAAAGTCAATTTATCAATCAATAGCGTAATTCAGGCGTATCGTTACGCTTGCTGTTTTGCGACGCGAACTCGTATTGAAGCTTCCTCCCCACTCGTATTCCTCTGAAGAATTCTCTGCAGTGATTTGAAACACTCCCATGTCGGCTGTCTTGAGTTTCCCTAAGCTTCCGCCACCATTTTCGGCTATTTTCGCCGCGCGCTCGTGGGCATCTTTGGTTGCAGCCTCTATCATATTTAATTTCAATTGCGCCAGTTTGGTGTAGAAATATTCTGGCGCTTCTGAGTTGAGCTCTATTCCTGCGTCTATAAGCTCTGACACCTGACGCGAGGTGCGCTCTACGATATTTACTTTTTTAGAACTGACCTTAATGCTTTGCTCAAGCGCATATCCATCAAAAATACTTTGGCGGACATTGCCTTCTTCATCGTAAACCCTAGACCACTCTTTGGTAATGTCTGCAGCTTCGAAAACCATTTCTTCTTCACTGATGCCTTGAGATTTTAAGTACGTTTTAACTTTTCGAATATCTGCATTTAATAAGGCATAGGCATCTTTGAGTTCAAAACTCTTGCGCGAGAAAGATGCGCGCCAGACAATTAAATCTGAATCAAAGGATTTCTCACCCAAACCTATCACCGAAACAGTGTCGTCTGGTTTTCCTTTGGAAAGGTATGATTTACCTAAAATAGCACCCGTAAAGACAATTGCAACAGCAATTAGAATGGTGGCAAAATGTTGCTTGATAAAGTTCATACGCACAAAATTTAAAATACGGAGTAATTATACGAAATACTAAACCAAGATAGCACTAATTTGTTACAGCAGTATGGAAAGAAAAAACATCGTTATTATTGGCGCGTCAAAAGGAATTGGCCTTGCACTCGCCCAACAGCTCGCAGCAGAAGGCCACCAAGTTTTTGCCACCTATGCAAATACGCCTCCGAGCATACAGCATGCCCACATCCACTGGTACCAACTAGACGTTTTGGCACCAACCCCGCTTGACCTCCCAGAAATTTTAGATGGTTTGGTGTATTGCCCAGGCACGATCTCACTCAAGCCTTTTAATCGCTTTGGTATGGCAGATTTCCAAATAGACTACCAACTTCAAGTGCTAGGCGCTATTCAAAGCATCCAATCGGCACTTCCTGCACTTAAAAAAAGCAAGCAGGCGTCCGTAGTGCTTTTTTCAACGGTCGCCGTTCAACAAGGCTTGCCTTTCCATAGCTTGGTTTCGGCTTCTAAAGGGGCCATTGAAGGGCTTACAAGAGCGCTTGCTGCGGAGTTTGCGCCTAAAATTCGCGTCAATGCCATAGCGCCGTCTTTAACTGATACCCCACTGGCAGAAAACTTACTCAATTCAGATGCCAAGCGAGAAGCCAATGCAGCAAGGCATCCTTTAAAGCGCGTAGGTGAAGCAACGGACATTGCTCATATGGCGGCATTTTTACTCAGCGATAACGCTTCTTGGATCAGCGGGCAAGTGCTGCACGTAGATGGTGGCATCTCGAGCTTACGCGTATGATCCCACTGCGTAACTTAGCCGATATTTATGCACAAATAGATCAGTTTGACCCTATACATTACGGCAAAACACGCAACTATTTATCTGGTGGCGTCAGTCAACTATCTCCTTATTTATCGAGAGGTTTAATTAGTGTTCGGGATGTATACAACCGACTCTTGCAGCGAGGCTTCAAATTGTATCAAATGGAAGCCTTCGTAATGGAACTTTGCTGGAGAGAGCACGCGCAGCGTATTTGGCAACACCACAACCCACAATTAGAAGTGCGTGCACCCCAATTTTGGATCAAAAACGAAACGCAAATCCCCCTTGAAATTCTTCAGGCCAATACAGGTATTGAAGCCATCGACAACGCATTAAGCAGACTCCAAACCACCGGTTACCTGCACAACCACCTGCGCATGTACATAGCAGCGCTCATGTGCAATCATTATGGTTGTCATTGGCGCACGGCTGCCAAATGGCTATTTTCGCAGCTTTGCGATGCTGACGCAGCAAGCAATCATTTGAGTTGGCAATGGGTTTGTGGGGCCAATGCACCTAAAGTCTATTATGCCAATCAAGAAAACATCAATAAATACTGCAACAGTGCACAAAGAGGAACTTTTCTAGATACCTCTTACGAGGTGCTGGCCAATCTTAAAGTAGAATGTCAATGGGAAGATCCGATGTATTCCTTTGAACCTCTACCTACTGACACTCTTCAAATAGATGCCAACGCACCAACTTTCATATACACGCCGTATCACCTCGACCCTAATTGGAGAGTGGATCAGCAGGGCAACCGTATTTTATTTTGGGACCTCACCCACTGGCAAAACTACCCTTTCACAGCCAATGTATATCAATGGATCAATGAACTGGCCCTTCTCAATATCCCAAATCTTCAAATTTTTGTCGGTACTTGGGCAACCTTTAAAGCGCAAATTAATCTCGACGCCGCCTTTACTAAGGAACACCCGCTCACTGCCATTTACGGCATTCAAAATGACGAAAGATCTTGGCTTTTAGCCAATTACCCGCAACAACCGGGTTCTTTTTTCAACTTCTGGAAAAAAATTCAAAAGACATTAGTGCGCCCTTCAGCTGCGCGCCAGGTACCAAAACGCAAACAAACCCAGTCCAAAAGAGAACAAGACATTGAACCAAAACAAGGCCAATTGCCCTTGCTGTAGCAGCTGAAAATTTTCGTAAGAAAAGGTACTAAATGTGGACAAACCACCACAAAAACCAACAAGAATAAGTGGTTGAATACTCGACCATTTTTCGGAATCTTTCATTTGAAAAACAACCCAAGCGAGCACGAAACTAGCCATTAGATTACTTAGGAGTGTAGCCCACGGAAACGAATTGGCTTGAAATGGCAACAATTTGGAGAATACGTAACGTAGCACACTGCCTAAACCACCACCTAAGAACACCAAAAAAAAACTGTTTAGTCCCATTTCTGAGGCAATTTAGCAAATAAATGCCGTTGAAACAAGCAACCAATACCCAATCCTAAAAAGGCACCGCAAATAACATCTGACGGAAAATGTACACCTAAATAAACGCGGCTATAGGCAACCAAAAAAACATACAAACCAAGTGCATAAATAAAAGCGTTATACTTTTTCAAATACGGGAACAAAAACATAAAAACCGCAGCTAAATTGGCTGCATGTGAGGACACAAACCCAAATTTTCCTCCCAAATAAGGGTTGTCTGGGCCAATCATGTAGTAGCGCAACAAATCATGAAGAAGGGGATCGTGTGAGGGGCGTAAACGTTCAAAAAAAGCTTTGAAAACTTGGGTAGAAATGACATCGGTTAATGAGACGACCACAAGCGTCAATAAAAAGAGTAGCGTTGTTTTTTTCCAAGAAAATTGCAATTTCAACAAATAGAGGATCACCAAAGCCAATGGAATATTGATCCATCTGGAGGAAAGCGCCCACATGCATTGATCTAGCCACGGCGCATTGAACTGATTGATGCGCAAGAGTAAACTACGGTCGATGCGAAGTAAAAAATCAATCATGGTTGAGGTGCTTCCAAATCAGGTCTTTGAGTTCAACAAGACCTTGCTGCGCAACTGAAGAAATGAATAAATGCGGAAGTGTGGGTAATTCTTTGGTAATGGCAGCCTTGAGTTCGTCGTCGAGCATGTCTGACTTTGTAATGGCCAACATGCGCTCTTTGTGAAGAAGTTCAGGGTTGTATTGCTTGAGCTCATTTAAGAGAATGTTGTATTCCTTTTGAATATCGTCGGAGTCAGCTGCAATCATGAAGAGCAGTATAGAGTTTCGTTCTATATGACGCAAGAAACGCAAACCAAGACCTTTACCCGCATGCGCACCTTCAATGATACCGGGAATATCAGCCATAATAAATGAGCGGTAGTCTCGGTAAGAAACAATACCAAGATTCGGACGCACAGTTGTAAATGGATAGGCTCCGATTTCTGGTTGCGCTGCAGAAAGCACAGAAAGCAAAGTGCTTTTACCGGCATTTGGAAAGCCTACCAAACCTACATCTGCTAAAATTTTAAGTTCGAGGATTTTCCAGTTTTCTATGCCTTCTTCTCCTGGCTGCGCATAACGAGGTGTTTGGTTGGTTGGAGACTTAAAATTATTGTTACCCATGCCGCCGCGTCCGCCGCGTTGAATGATGCGCTCCTCGCCCTCCTCTGTGATTTCAAAAAGTACTTCGCCGGTTTCTCCGTCCTTAGCTAAGGTGCCGAGCGGAACATCAATATATACATCTTCTCCTTGCGAACCGGTTTTAAGGTTGCCGGCACCATGGGCACCGTGACCAGCTTTGATGTGTTTTTTGAACTTGAGGTGCAGTAGGGTCCAGAGTTGTTTGTTGCCGCGCAAAATAATGTGTCCGCCGCGTCCGCCGTCTCCTCCGTCGGGCCCGCCCTTTGGTATGTATTTTTCTCGGCGAAAATGCGTCGAACCGCCACCACCGTTTCCGGAGGTACAGTGAATTTTTACGTAATCAACAAAGTTGTCTGAAGCCATCTATTATTTTGTATCAATGGCAGAGAATAATCGTTGGGTGATGTCATCGATGCTACCAATGCCATCGATGGCAATAAATTTGTTTTGTGTTTGGTAAAATGCTTTGACCGGCGCGGTTTCTTGTTTGTATACGGTAATCCGTTTTTCGATGACCGCTGGGTCTGCGTCGTCTGGACGACCAGATACTTCAGCTCTTTTGAGCAAACGTGTTTTGAGTTCGTTTTCTTCAACCTCTAGGGCCAGCATGAGTGAGATTTCGGTTTGTAAACTCGCTAAAAACTCGTCTAAAGCAAGTGCTTGCGCATTGGTGCGCGGAAAACCGTCAAAAATAAACCCTTTTGGGGCCGCATGTTTTACGACTTCAGAACGCAACATATTGATCGTGACCTCATCTGGAACAAGCTGCCCTGCATCCATGTAGCTCTTGGCTAATTTGCCGAGATCTGTTTCGCCTTTGATATTGGCGCGAAAGACATCACCGGTTGACAAATGCACAAGACCATATTTTTCGATAAGTCTTTCGGATTGGGTTCCTTTACCTGCTCCTGGAGGGCCAAAAAGTACAATATTTAACATAACTACTGAATTAATTGATAAACGGCTGGGAGTTCGCGACCGCCTTCTTTGTAGTCTAGGCCGTAGCCTACCACAAAACGATCGTCTATTTCAAAGCCGATATAACTAGGTTGTTGTTTTCCTTTATAAGATTGGGGTTTAAGTAAGAGTGTGCAAATGGCAATTGAGGCTGGCTGTTCAGATTGCAGCAACTTGACTATTTTATCCATAGTGACACCCGTATCGAGAATGTCTTCAAGCACGATGACATGGCGATTGTGTAGTGAAGTTTGCAAACCTATGAGTTCATCTACCCTACCACTAGACTGCGTGCCCACGTAAGAACTTACTTTGACAAAAGTGAGTTCGGGCTTACAGGTGAGTTGTTTGAATAAGTCTGAGGCAAACATGAAGGCACCGTTCAAGACCACTAAAAAAATAGGGTCCTTACCGTTAAAGTCAGTACTTAACTGGCTAGCAATTTCTTTTATTCGCGTTTGTATGGTCGTTTCCGAAATGAAGGGCGCAAAAGAAAGATCGTGTATGTGAACCGCTGTACGCATCGTTATACAAAGGTACAATTTTAAACGTATCTTTGCTGCATGGCAAAAACATGGTACGGTAGGGAACTACAAATCGGCGTGCTCGGCGGAGGTCAATTGGGGAGAATGCTCATCCAAGCAGCCAACAGTTTTGACATTCAATTACACATGCTAGACCCCGACCCAACTGCCCCGTGTTCTCAAATTGCCTATAGCTTTCAAGTAGGGTCGCTCACCGACTACAACACAATTATGGCCTTTGGTCAAGATAAAGACCTGCTTACGGTAGAAATCGAAAACGTCAATACCGATGCGCTTCGTACGCTCGAAAAGCAGGGTGTTAAAGTATATCCTCAACCACATATATTAGAACTTATTCGAGATAAAGGCTTACAAAAGCAGTTTTACCTCGACCATCAAATTCCAACTGCTCCCTTTATTTTTTGGGATACAAATAATAAAGGCGAGCCTCCCTTTGAATTCCCTATAGTTCATAAACTCAGAACAGGTGGTTATGACGGAAAAGGCGTTCAGATTGTCAAAAACCAGCAGGCATTCGAACATAGTTTTGAGGCGCCTTCTATCATCGAGGCCTGTATTCCGTTTGTGAAAGAGCTTTCTGTGATCGTAGCGCGCAACGCAGACCTTCAAACCAAGTGTTTCCCATTGGTGGAATGCGAATTCAATCCGGAAGCTAATTTGGTGGAGTTTTTATTTTCACCAGCAGCGGTCTCCACAGAAATAGAGGTGCAGGCCAAAGCTATTGCCATTGACATCATTGAAAAACTCGACATGATCGGCATTTTAGCCGTCGAATTATTTCTAACGGCTGAAGATGAACTACTCGTTAATGAAATTGCCCCTAGACCACACAACAGCGGCCATCATACTATTGAAATTGCGCGCTGTTCACAATTTGAGCAGCACCTTCGCGCTATTTTAAACCTTCCTTTAGGCGATACCGATTTACACAGCGCAGGTGCTATGCTGAACCTCGTCGGCGAAAAAGGTCAAGAAGGACCTGTCCACTACGAAGGCCTTGAAGAAATCTTAAAAATACCAGGCGTTCATCCGCATTTGTACGGAAAGGCGCAAACCAAACCTTTCCGCAAGATGGGACATGTTACCATCAGTGCAGGGCATATGAATGAAGTTCGCGCAAAAGCCCAAATTGTAAAAGACACTATTAAGGTACTTGCTAAAAAATAAAAAGAGCCGCAAATGCAGCTCTTTTCAATGGTCAAGTTGAAGGGTATTCAGCTTATCTGATGACCAGTTTCTTTTGAATGCGCTCACCATTCATTTGCAGTTCTACAATGTAAAGCCCTGGAGCAAAATTGGTTGTATTGAGTCCGATCTCAAAATCACCTTTTAGGCTCCCAAACTGGCGGGCTTGAAGAATGCCGCCTTTGGCATCGAGCACGCGAACACTTACAGGTGCAGCTGTAGGGATATGCAGTGTAATATTTGCAAAATCCGAAGCTGGGTTTGGCGCAACGGTTAACATCTGTGCTAAGTTGGTAAAACTAATTTCTTGTAACCCGGTGGTCACAAATCCATTCTGAATTGCTTCATTGATGGTGGTATACCCTGCGTTATCTATTTTTCCTTGAGGATCGATGAGCATACCAACAATATGCATTTGGGTTTCATCCCAGTTTGCAGGAAGGGTAAAACTAAAATTAGCGGTGTAGGTATCACCAACTGCTGTTGAAGCGGCAATGACACCTGTTTGTCCGGTAAAGCTTGGTGCAATAGCACGTGCAACGTGGTCATAAACCATCTGAGCAGCCGGAACCGAACTTGGCAAGTTCTCATAACCACCCATCACTCCATTATTACCTCCGGCATAGGCATTTGCTTGGTTATACCCAGCTCCGGTTCCCGTAACGCCATCTTCGGTGAGTGCACAGGCCACTTTATAAGAACCATTCGTAGCTTGTAGCATTTCTGTACTGATCGAAATATTGAGTAAACGCGTAGATGGTTCATAGGTTGCGCCATTCGTTAGCACTCCTTTCGGAGCAGTTTGCAAACGGGTAAAGAAATCAGAACTCATTTGAGACGGATCTACATCACCCAAGCGATCGACGACTGCACTTGGGTAACCGCCGATGAGCGTACCTATGCCCGCGTCATAGTCGGCAACCACCATAGGATCGCCGTTGTGTACGGCAATTCCGGCCCAATAACCAGCGTAATCTGCTTGGAATTTATCCATAAATACTGCTCCTCTCGGGCACCACTGACACCATGTACCTGTGGCTTCTTCGCCAACTACAATTTTACCTGCTGCCGGAACAACTGGGTCTACCACTTGGGTAAGTGTATTGTCGTTGGCGTTGTCATCATTGCCACCATTGATATTTGTAATCGTAACCACAGCATTGGAAGCTCCAGCTACTAAATTGAAGCTCGGAATATTTACGCTGTAGCTTGCAATACTGGCTACATTGACACCGGTAACATTTTGGGTGTAGTTTTGTCCATTGTAATTTAAGTTGACATTAAAAGCCGTTAAGGCATTTTGGCCAGCATTAATAATGGAGACTACTGGGCTAACGCTTTGGCCTGCTATAAAACCACCCATATCGAGTGAAGCAACCATTGCGTTGAGCGCGGGTAGCGTATAGGTTTGGTAATCAAAATTCACGTTGTCCATGAAAAATTGATTGTTTTGCAACGGAAAATAGTCAGCAGAGGCAATCGTATTTATACCATTCACCCAAGTACCGACTAATTGGTTGTTGATGTATGCTTTCCAAACATGAAGTGTAAGATTGGCCTCAATCTTTAAATTGAACCAAGTTGCCTCAGGGTAGGTACCTGAACATAAATTAGTGCTTATACCATCATTGATAGTAAGCGCGCCGGCATCAAGGAAAACATTTAAAGCCCATAAAGAACCAATTGCCTGGGCACCTTGTAGATTAAAATAAGCACCTTTTCCAGCATTCACATAAAAATCTGAACTCAAAGTGAAGATACCCGAATTATAGAGTTGCCCAAAGGTAAGGACTACATCTTGAGGGCCTCCGCTTGCGGCAGTTGAGGAGAAATAAACAGAATGTGGTGCGCTAGCCGCTTGGTTGTTGGTAGTGGCCACATCTTCTGCTCCTCCCTGAGAACCAGACCAAGTGGTCCAGTTAGTGGATTGCGGGCCAATAAAGGAGCCCAAGGCATAGTTGTCAAAATTGTCTGAGAAAATTTGGGCCGAGGCCAATTGGGCACTAAGGATAACCGTAAGGAGTAGAATGTTCTTTTTCATAGTTTGGCTTGTTTAAGAGCCAAAAGTTAAATAAATGGATCGAATAAAACTAATTTATGACTGAACTTTAGACAGATAGCGCAACACCTCAGCTGCCCCCATTAAACCAAAAAGCGCAGGCATGTAACTTACGGTTCCATAAAAACTCTTCTTGTAGCGGGTGCCATCGGTCATCTTTAAAGAATGTGGTTGCTGAACTTCCGTTGAAAAAACGACTTTCACCCCACGATACGAAGCATTTTTTCGCTTCATACGCTTCTTGATATGGGAACCTAATTTGCAGCCAGAAAGTTGCTCCATGTTGGCAACGCGAACCTGCGCAGGATCGGTTTTACCACCTGCTCCCATATGTGAAATGATTTTTATTTTCAAGCGTTTACATGCGAGTATCCATTCGAGTTTAGGGGTTACTGAATCGATACAATCCATCACATAATTTGGTCTGTCCTCTTCTAGTATCTGCCAAACGCGTGCTGGCAAAACAAACTCTTCAATGACAGTCAGTTGGCAATCTGGATTGATTTCTCGAATCCTTTGTGCCAAAACAACAGCTTTATTTTGACCTAAGGTAGAGTCGAGTGCAGTAAGTTGGCGATTTTTGTTTGAGGCATCAAATGCATCACCATCGATGATGGTCATGTGTCCGACGCCTGCCCTAGCTACAAACTCAGCGGCATAAGATCCAATTCCACCGAGGCCAACAATCAATACGTGTGCATCTTTAAGCTGCTGCATGCTTTGTGCACTTAACAAAAGTTCTGTGCGTTCTAACCAGTTTGTCATTTTTAGATGATTTCGCGCCAAAATTACTATATTCGGCCAAATTAAAGTCAACTAACTATGGAACAAACGATTCAAAAAGGACACCCGAAAGGTCTTTACCTGCTATTTGTAACAGAGATGTGGGAACGCTTCAGCTACTACGGTATGCGCGCTATTCTCATGCTGTTTATGACCAAAGCTTTGCTTTTTGATTCTGAATTTGCCTCTGGCCTATATGGCAATTATACAGGTTTGGTGTACCTTACTCCACTCATTGGTGGCTACATCTCTGATCGCTATTGGGGCAATCGGAAATCTATTTTTGTAGGCGGTATCATCATGGCTATAGGGCAGTTCATGTTATTCTTCTCTGCCAGTTCAATTGGTACGCCAATTGCTTCAATTGCATTTTATATTGGCCTTTTATGTTTGATCATCGGAAACGGTTTCTTCAAGCCGAATATTTCCACGATGGTCAATCAACTTTATGCTCCTGGTGACAAACGCGTAGACGGCGCCTTCTCTATTTTCTACATGGGAATCAATCTCGGTGCTTTTCTCTCACCACTTGTTTGTGGTACGCTCGCAGAAAAAATTGACTACCGCTGGGGCTTTCTTGCTGCCGGAGTAGGCATGCTTATTGGTGTGGCAGTTTTTGAAATACTCAAAAACAAATATATTGTCTCTGCCGATGGCGAGGTTGTTGGTGGTAAACCAAAACCGTATGAAAAACCTTCCGAAGAAATTCAAGAACAGGTCGCAAATTCAAGCCCTATTCAGCGCATAGCCATGTGGTTGGCGGTCTACGCTGCCTTGTGGTATGTCTTTATGCAACTCGTTGGTTTTAATTTTGTCTCTACACTGATTTTTGCAACTTCCATTGCTGCATCAGGGTTTGTTATCACCGATCCATCTTTGTCCAAAATTGAACGCTCTCGCATCATCGTCATTTATATTATTGCCTTTTTTGTGATCTTCTTTTGGTCTGCTTTTGAACAAGCAGGGGCCTCACTGACGCTTTTTGCTGATCAACAAACAGACCGAACCATTTTTGGCTGGGAAATGCCGGCCTCCTACTTTCAATCTGTGAATCCTTTAGCAATTATCATCTTTGCTCCTCTTTTTGCCGTGCTCTGGGGTTATCTTGGCAAACGTAACATGGAACCTGCATCACCTGTCAAACAAGCAGTAGGCTTATTCTTATTAGCAATAGGATACTTCATTATTGCTGTTGGGGTATCGGGTGTAGAAGGCTCGTCCAAAACGAGTATGTTCTGGTTGCTCAGTATGTACATGGTGCACACTCTAGGTGAGCTCTGTCTTTCGCCAATTGGCTTGTCTATGGTAGCACGTTTGGCTCCATTGCGCTTAGGTTCTTTGCTCATGGGCATTTGGTTCATGAGTAACGCCATGGCCAATGACTTTGCTGGCATGCTCTCTAAATTATATCCAGAACAATATGTAAGTGTAAGTGCCGTAATTTCACAAGAAGAAACGAGTAAAGTCCAATTGTTGGAACGAAAAGAAGGCAAAGACGAACTCTTAGCTGAACCCAAAACCTTCGGCGACCAAGACTATGTGGCTATTTCCTCTGTCAACTTTAGTGAAATCCAGAAGAAAGCAAACAGAGATCTCGCCTTTAAACAAATTACCACCAATTCTAAAGTGCAAGAAAAATCTTTCTTTGGCTTTAAGGTGAACTCTCTATATAGTTTCTTTATGGTGTTTGTCTTTATGGGCGGAATCGCAGCCATTATTTTATTCTTGCTCCAAAAGAAACTACTTTCCATGATGCACGGCATCCGTTAAATTTAAAATTCACCTATGTTTGGTTCAAAACATCCAAAAGCGCTCCCCTTTCTCTTCTTATCAGAAATGTGGGAGCGTTTCGGTTATTACCTCATGATTGGTATTTTCACGCTTTATCTTAAAGATACAGAGCGTGGATTCGGGCTCAATGAAGCACAAGCGAGCGACCTCTACGGCACGTTCATCGCACTCGTTTTTTTAACACCTTTTATCGGTGGCTTGTTAGCTGACCGCATCTTAGGCTATCGAAAATCAATTATTATCGGTGGTATTTTAATGGGATTAGGATACATTCTAATGTCGATTAAAGATTTGAATTTCTTGTATCTATCCATGACCCTAATTATTCTTGGGAATGGTTTTTTCAAACCAAACATTTCTACCCTCTTAGGGAATGTATATAACGAAGCGTCCTATAAAGCCCGCAAAGACGCAGGATACAACATTTTTTATATGGGGATCAATATCGGGGCGTTTATCTGTAATTTCTTTGGTGCAGCGCTTTACAATATGTACGGTTGGTACGCCGCTTTTTGGGCAGCGGGTGTAGGGATGTTCATTGGTGTGGTTGTTTTTATCATTGGCACCAAACACTATAAACACGCCGATCAGATCAAACCAGTGAGTGCTACGGATATGCCACTACTCAAAATATTGGGCACTATTTTGCTTCCTGCGGTCATTTTTGGGCTCATACCACTGACTTTTGAAACACCTTTGGTGGGCTCGAAATCTACCGATGCCTTTCTCTTTGGCTGCATTCCTGTTGTTTTCTTTTATATTCACCTTTATCGCAAATCACCAGCCACTGAAAAACCACAAATTGGCGCCATGCTCTCTATTTTTGCAGTAGTTATCGCTTTTTGGGCTATTTTCAAGCAGAATGGTTCTACGATGAATACTTGGGCCATGAATTATACAGACCGCGAGGTACCTGTTGTTGTTCAACCGCTAACCACCCAGCTCAAACTTTCCGAAGAGATTACGTATTCAAAAGACAGCGTTCCATTTATAGACAAGCAATTTCGCGTCGTAGAAAAGAACAAAAAAGTCTTAGCGTACCCCTCTTACTTCAATAATCAAGCAGCAAACAAACTTCCCAAAGAAGGCGCAACGATTCGTGTATTCAATACCAATTTATTTCAGAGCGTAAATCCATTTTGGGTCATTGCTTTAACGCCTCTGGTCGTCGCATTTTTTGCATTTCTAAATCGAAAAGGTAAAGAACCCTCTACGCCTACCAAAATTGCCTTTGGGCTGCTTATCTCGGCGCTCTCCTGCCTTGTGATGGTTGGCGCAGTTTATGCCTCGAATAATGGTGCTGACAAATCTTCAGCATGGTGGTTTATTAGTTCTTATGCCGTGATTACCATCGGAGAACTATTTCTGAGCCCAATGGGCTTGTCTTTGGTTTCTAAATTGAGCCCTGCCCGCCTTACCTCATTAATGATGGGCGGTTGGTTTTTGGCTACGTCTATCGGGAATAAACTTTCTGGGGTGCTCAGTTCTATGTGGGATGGCTACGAGCAGAAAGTCAACTTTTTCTATGTAAACTTCGTCCTATTAGGATTGGCAGCGCTATTGCTTTTTGGTATGTTGCGCAAGCTCAACAAGATCTTTAGCCAGTACTAGCCGATTCGCTTCTGAACCAAAGCAGCTACCTTTTGATAAAAATGTTGGGGTTGGTAGGTACGCCATTCGATTTCTTCGAGTTCTCCTCCCATCACAAAATAGTGGTCAATACCCACCTGTTCAAACTCTCGAATGACATGGTCGTGGAAGTTGACCATGGCTATCCAGCCGTCTTCGACGTCATCAAACCATTCTTCGTAGTAGCAGTCGTCGGAATGATGAAAATTGAGCACATTTTCTCCAATCAAAATAAACGCAGCAATTCCCGATTCAATTAAAAGATCAATGACCTCCCGCTTAAATAGCATGATATCGTTTTCAATGGCATCATTCCATTCACCGATAAGTTCAATAATAGCAAACTGCTCGTCGTAGTCCACAAAAAGAATCTTTATAAATAATGTTGGTGAGCCGAATTCATCCCATTGCGGATGAATATAAAAATTGTAGATGGTGTTGCTAAATGCAAATTCGCTGTACTCACGGCCATAAAATGGAGAGCTGGGGTCTTCGTCAGCAATGTAGTAGCCACGCCAATTGTAAAAGGGTTCAACGAAATGCATGCCGCAAAATTACAAGGAATCTCTTAACTTTGCCTTGTGGGAAAAGATAAGTTAAAACGATTTGCAGCCATTAAAACGTTTGCAAACGTTCACGAGCCCGTCATGGGCGAAGCTTTCGCTTTGAAAGGGAAATGGAGACAAGAAGTTTTTGGTAACAACAACCCAATTATTTTAGAATTAGGTTGCGGTAAAGGTGAATACGCAGTTGGGATGGGCAGCCATTTTACAGCGCAGAATTTCATTGGTGTAGACCTCAAAGGCAACCGCATTTATATTGGTGCCAAAGAGGCGCTCGAATCCAATCTTGCAAACGTTGCCTTTTTGCGCACCCGTATCGATTTTATCCTCGATTACTTCGAAGATGGAGAAGTCGACGAAATTTGGCTCACGTTTTCGGACCCTCAACCCCAAAAAGCACGCAAAAGGCTGTCGTCGCCAATTTTTACAGCGCGCTACAAAAAAATCCTGAAACCAGGTGGTATCATACACATGAAAACCGATTCCGATGTGCTCTTCGATTACACACTCGAACAAATTGAAGAACACGGCCATCACATGTTAGCGTGCTACCCCGACCTCTACGCCAATTTACCCGCAGATCTCGATACAAAAACCCGAGAAATCTTTCATATCAAAACCTATTATGAAACATTTTTTAGCAAGCGGGGCCACGTCATCAAATATTGTAAATTCAGGTTGAAAGACTAACGCTTTGATTTTTCTTTAGCGAATGATCGTGTAGTTGGCATAATTGGTATCAATGCCCATCCATTTAAGGATATTTTTGAGTCGGTTTTTTAAAGTACGTTTGCGCCGGCTGATATCTACATCAAAATTCCAGTTTCGCTCAGACAGCCGTTCATTAATCCATTGGGGGTGTGTACCATCAAAGCGTGCAAGCTCATGGATATGATCTTCGTAGTCAAATGCTTCAGCTTCCTTAATGTTTTTCTCGAGCCAGGCGTCGTCGTGCCAAAGCTTATGAAAGCGCTCTTGTTTGCGCTGCATGGACCAGGGGTCCTTGACCCAGCCGTAATGAAACACGCGCGCGTTGGCAGACGCTACTTTAAGTTTCTGATCAGGGGTTTTGCGAAATCCTTGCGCATCGCGAAAAGAAAAAATACCTCTTCCTGGCTTTATTATTCTTATTTCCTTTTTATACCAATTGTTAGATACGCCTATGTAATCGTAAGAGCCGTAAAAATGAAGGTAATCAAACAACAAACCATCTACATCTTGATCGTGCTGAAAACGAGTCATTGCTTTTAAAATATGCAGATGGTCGTCTTGATGCATGACTTCATCGCCTTGGATGTAAATAGCCCAATCGGCAGCGGGATCTATAGCTGCAAGTGCTTTGTCGGTCTCGACGGCAAGTACTCGGCCGTTTTCTCTAAGGGAGTCGTCCCAGGTAGTTTGAATAATTTTGACTTTGGGGTCTATGTTTTGTATGAGTCCGAGGGTGTCGTCGTCGGAGTTACCCACCGCCACGATCACTTCGTCGCAGAGGGGTAAAATAGACTGAATAGAGGCTACGATCGGATAATCGAGTAGTATGGCATTTCGAATAAAGGTAAAGCCGCTAACTTTCAAGCTTTATTTATCTAATACTTTAGGGATTCTAAAATAGTCTGAATCTTTTTTAGGGGCATTGCGCAGTGCCTCTTCATGGCTAACGCTTTGTGCGACTTCATCGTTGCGCAATCTATTGACCTCTTCGGACATAAAAATGAGGGGTTCAACACCGGTGGTATCGAGCTCAGAGAGTTTGTCTACAAAAGCAATCATGCGTTGCAGATCTTGACGAATGGCCACTTTTTGTGGACCTGCAAAAGACAACCTAGACAGATGCGCAATATGATCGATAAGGGCTTCATTGACTTCCATAAGACAAAGTTACACTTTTTTAAATAGTTGCGGATGCGCTGCTCGAATAGGTGCTTCAATTATGCCAAAGCATTTAGCACTCAGTGCTTCCAAACTTGAACTTTGAATTTCTTCTATAGCAATGAAAGGATGAATGAATACCTCAACCACTCCAGGATGCGCAGGCCCTAGTAATTGCGTAGGATCTGAGAATAAATGAAAATTCTGCGTAAATGTGAGCGGAACGATCGGAACATTTAAATGTTGAGCCAGGCGAAATGCACCATTTTTAAAAGGCATCATTTGTGGAATATTTTCTTCTGGAATAGTGCCCTCGGGAAAAATAACGATAGACCAACCGTCGTTTATGGCTTTTTTGGCTTGTACCAAAGCCTGCCCTGCTTTGGTTTTATCCTTGCGATAGACCGGAATATTCAAGGCCTTAAAATAGGTTTTGACAATCGGATAATTGAGGAGTTCTGCTTTACCCAAAAAAGAGAAAGGGTGCTCGGGTAAAATCGAATGTAGTAAGAAAATATCGAGGTAAGAACTATGGTTGGAAATGATGATGAATGGCGCTTTTGGAAGTGCAGCCCTTGTCTTGACACGCACCGGATAAAAGCATAAAATACGAATGAGCCAACTCCACAAAATAAATACTTGAAAGCTTTTTTTACGCCACCTGGATTTAAGCTGCAGGGTCCAGAATAAGGGATACAACAAAATTGCAAATACAAAAAATACGACTGCGATGTAGAGCTTCCAAAGTAGACCAAAAAAACCAGTGATTTTTTGCATGGTTCAAAGTTAACAATAAGCATGTAGCATTTGCGTCACAAAAACGCTGCAAAATGACTAATTTTGAACAAAATTGAACACATGTCTCGCATCTTAACCGGAATACAAAGCACAGGAACTCCGCACTTGGGAAATATCCTAGGCGCTATTCTCCCTGCTATCCGCTTGGCTCAAAACCCTTCCAATGAATCTTTTTTGTTCATTGCCGACATGCATTCCCTTACCCAAATTAAAGACGGAAGCACGCTGCGCAACAACACCTATGCCACCGCAGCAACTTGGTTAGCTTTTGGCTTAAACCCAGCGCAAACGGTTTTTTACCGTCAGTCTGACATCCCTGAAGTAACAGAACTTGCCTGGTACTTACTTTGTCAGTATCCGTTTCAAAGACTAACACTCGCGCACTCTTTTAAAGACAAAGCAGATCGGCTAGACGACGTCAATGGCGGGTTATTCACCTACCCTATTTTAATGGCTGCTGATATCCTACTTTACGATGCCGAAATTGTACCTGTGGGCAAAGACCAAAAACAGCACATCGAAATGGCGAGAGATGTTGCCAATCGTTTCAACCTCACCTACGGAGACACCTTTGTGTTGCCAGAAGAACAAATACAGCCCGACACCATGCTCATTCCAGGTACCGACGGTGAAAAGATGAGTAAGTCAAGAAATAACTATATCGATATCTTCTTATCAGAAAAGCAGTTGCGCAAACAAGTGATGTCTATTGTTTCAGACAGTACTCCGCTAGAGGAGCCTAAAAACCCCGACACTTGCCACACCTTTGCCTTGTACAAATTACTGGCAAATGAAAGCCAAGTAGAACAAATGCGCGCCAGTTATATCGGTGGCAACTACGGCTACGGACACGCCAAGCAAGCACTTTTTGAATTGATTCTTGAAAAATTCAGTACTGAACGTGCACGCTTTGATCACCTGATGGCACATCCAGAAGAAATTGCCGCCGCACTTGAAATTGGTGCTAAAAAGGCACGTGTTGTGGCACAAGAAGTCTTGCAACGCGCGAGGCAGAAAGTAGGTTACTAAAACTATTTAAGGCTTTGGATTTTCTATTGCCTTGTGGGCAAAAGTAAGGCCCAACTTGAACCAACGGCCAGGCATTTCTACAAACCCTGCTTCGATGTACTGTGTATTGGTGAGGTTATTTACTTCCGCAAAAATTGTCAGGTTCCGATAAATAGGAACCAAAATTTTAGCATCCAACACTTGATATGAAGACTGCTCAATACGCTGCACCAATCGGCACGTAAGGTTCAATTGGACTTTCTCACTTAAATCAAACAATGCCTGCCCATTGAGTTGATGGCGCATGCTGGTGATGGCATATCTAGATTCTTGCGCGCTTGTAAAGTTGTGCGTGGCCGAAATGTACGTATAATTTAAATTCAGCTTGTTCGGGCCCCACGTTCCGCTTTTCTTGACATTGAATTGCAGACTCGTTTCCAAGCCTGTAAAAGATACATTGGCAATATTGACAGGCATCCAAGGGTTTGGATTGGGCGAAATCGCTGATACATCACGAACCCAATCAATCATGTTGGTGTGCTAAATATACTTATTCGATTTCATATTCAAAAGAGTTGAATATTTGGGTATTTCCACAAAAACTGCAAAAATACGCAATGAAAAAGAATCAGCGTTTGGATATCTTGTTACCGGTAATTTGGCGCTGAAGGGTGCATTTATGACGTCCCAATTCAAAACCGCGTTTGGCGCTGTGCTTGGTGGCTCTGCCCTGTACACGGGCACGCCACATTCGCCATGAACTTGGTTTCATTTCTCTGCGCATTAAAGCAATGACTTCTGCTTCCTTGAGCCCAAATTGCAATGAGATGGCATCGAAGGGTGTGCGGTCTTCCCAGGCCATTTCAATGATACGGTCGATATCTCGTTCGGTAAGTTCCTTCAAATCCATACTTAACAAACAACCTCAGCTTCTTTTTGTTGCTTATGTATGAAAGGTGTCAAAAAACAAGATCTGCCTACAAAAATTTGCCTTACCTGTGCACGCCCCTATACTTGGCGAAAAAAATGGGAGAAAAACTGGGAGGAGGTTAAATATTGTTCAGATAGATGCCGCAATCAGCGCAATAAGTAAGAGATTTTTTCTACCGTAGGAAGCTGCGTTTTATAGGTGAATGCCAATCGATGTTTCCCAGGTAAAAGCGTTTGGAAGTTTTGCTCGAAATGCAACTCTTGCTCGTTTGAAAAGAGCCATAAATCGACCAAAGGCTCTTGGGTTTCAATGACAAGCGCAGCGCTATTTGTAGTGGGATCTTGATGTTCTATTTGAAATTTAACTTGCGTTTCTGGTGCTTTCCTTTTATCAATAAACGAAAACAACCTTTCGTAGTTGTCATCCAAAATAACCTTCACAAAACCTGAATAATCAGCGTTTATAAAGGTTAATACTTGGGTTTTATATTGTTGAAGCGGATACGTTCTCCTCTCTTTTTTGATTGCTTTTCCCTTCGCATCATAAAATTGAAGCTCAACGGTAACTAAGGTATCGTCTGGGAGGTCGCTGGAGAGCACTAAAAAATGACTGTCCTCTTTGATCAATTCCAAAACGGCAATAGCTCGGTAATCTTCCTTTACTGCATAATGCAGGGCCTTCCAGTTGCTGTGGTCGTCTAGGCTAGACCAAGTTGGCGCTGGCCAGCAGTCGTTGAGTTGCCAAAAAATGGTACCCATGCAGCGCGGTGCATCGGCTCTGTGGCCTGCAATAGCGATACGCACCGCTTTTCGCTGGGTCAGTTGCGAATAATAGATAAACGTCTGAAAATCTTTGGCCTTGCCGTAATAGATTTTGGCGTGTTTTTCAATCATGCCATTGCCAACATAAGACTTCTGGTGGTTTTTCATGACCGAAGCATGCAGGCTTTGTTCGGAAAGTGGAGCAAAACGGTTGATTGTACTTGGCTCCGGGAAACTCTGAAAACCATACTCGGCATTGAAGCGTCCAATTTTGTTTGCGAAATCGTGTAGTGGATCTTTACCATGCCACACTCCCCAGTAGTGCATAGTGCCGTAATTAAAATATTCATCTTTCCCCCAATTACTGAGTGGTGAGGTATGCACATAAGGGATACTTCCTGTAGTGAGTTCATTCACATGCCAAGGCAGCACCTGTCGAAACAACTTTTGATAGGCCTCCTCGATTTCTCGTTGCGCAGCTTCCTTTAAATTGTACTGGTTTTGGAATCCCCAATTTCTCCAGGCGACATCTACCTCATTGTTTCCATTGAAATAAACCAATGACGGATGCGCTGCCAAGCGCGGAATTTGCTGCTTGATTTCTTCTGTAACCAAGGCTAAAAATGACGCGTCGCCGGGATACATGGCACATGCAAACATGAAGTCGTGCCAGACCATAATTCCTGCACGGTCGCAGGCTTCCATAAATGCGCTAGGCGCATACATTCCACCACCCCAAACCCGGACCATATTGAAGTTAGCGGCCTGCATTTCGGGTATGAGCGCTACAAAAGCACTATCCAAGGCAGGGCCTGCAAATAGGCCAGGTGGAATCAGATTGGCTCCTTTTGCAAAGATTTTTCGGCCATTGATTTCAAAGACAAACGAAGTGCCCCACTCGTCTTGTTCTTGCAAAAGTTTGGTTTGCCTAATTCCAAATGTATAGGGGTGCCGATACACTAATTGCCCTTTAGTATCAAAGAACAATAAGGTGTCTTGATACAGATGCGGTAAGCCATGCCCCACTGGCCACCACAACCGAGCATTTGGCAAGGTGAAGTTTTGATCCAAGTCAAACTGAAACAAAGATGAATCAGATTCCGCTCGGAAGGAACTCGTTGTTTCTTTAGAAATGAGAACTTGAACATCATTCAAAAGTTGACTTTTTACGGAAATCCCTTGTTGTTTTGTGGAGATCCTACCCTTCAGTTGAATTTGTGCCGACCCATCATTGTTTAAGGTTATTGTATTCACTACAATATGTTCAACTTGAATATTCGATGGTCGGTCGATGGTAATTGGATACGCAAAACCGATCGTGTTGATGCGTGGCGCCCAATCCCAGCCAAATTGGTATTGTGGTTTTCGGGTTAATGAAGCCACTTTAACCGAACCCGCGTCGTTGGGTGCTGGATAAGTAAATGCTTGATAAAGTTTAGATTTTGCATGATATTGAACCGGAGATTCAATCTTGATATCAATTGTATTATACCCACATTGGAGCTCGTTTACATCGAGTGTAAATTGATAGTTCAAAAAGAAATTTTCTGCCTGAGCAATGAGCTTCCCATTAATAAAAACTTGCGCATAGGTATCCAAATTAGGGATGTCAAGGGTAAGATGCGTCTCATTAAAAAAGGCTTCGTTCAAAAAGAATCGAGACCTAAAATGCCAAGTGTGGTCTTCTATCCATTGGTATTTGGCTTCGTTTTCACCGTAAAAAGGATCAGGTAGCTCACCAGTATGCCATAAATATTCTTGTACTGTGCCTGCTTGGCCAAAAGGCAACCAAGTTTTCTGAATAGGATGATACATTTCCCAATCAAGTGTGACTTGTGTGAAGGAAAAATGAGTGCACATGAAAAAAAGAAAAATAAGGACTAGTCTCATTTTACCAGTTTCGGTCAAATTGCGCATCGATGAGCGCAGCGCCCTCGTTATGGCGCAGTGCAAAATTAAAACCAGCATAAATGGAGTATGCCCCGTAATTCCCGTCTTTATCTATCGCGATAAAACCACATTGCAAACCAGTGAGGTCTTTGTGCTTACGCACAATGCGCATGCAGGCTTCTTTGCAAGCAGCAAGAGGCGTATAACCATGGCGCATGAGCTCCACTACCGTGTGGCTGCCTGCTATCCGGACAATTGCTTCACCCAAACCAGTGGCTGTAGCCGCTCCAACTTCATTGTCTACAAATAGCCCAGCCCCAATGATGGGAGAATCTCCTACCCTGCCATGCATTTTATAGGCCCAACCACTCGTGGTGCAGGCACCCGCAAATTGGCCTTTTGCATCCATTGCGATCATGCCGATGGTGTCGTGGTTTTCGTGGTTGATATCGGGTTTTTTGAATAAGTCTTTATTTTCTTTGCGCCATTTTTCATAATCTTTCTTGACCTCTGGGATGGGCATTTTGGCGGTTGCAAAGCCCTGCTCAAGGGCAAATTTATGGGCTCCTTCACCAACGAGCATGACGTGTTGGGTGCGGTCCATGACAGCGCGGGCCACACTAATTGGATGTGCAATTCCTTCCAAAAATGCAACAGCGCCGCAGCGGGAATCACCGCTCATGATGCAAGCATCTAGGGTAACGTGCCCATCGCGGTCTGGGCGGCCGCCTACACCAACGCTGCGGTTGCTGAGGTCTGCTTCTGTGACCATCACTCCCTTTTCAACAGCGTCTGTAGCGGAGCCACCTTTTTGTAGTTCAGCCCATGCAGCCTCATTGGCGGCCAAGCCGTGGTTCCAGGTAGAGAGTATAATAGCACCTCCCGCGTTACCTTCATATGACTTTGCCATAATTTGGCTTGCCTGACTTGGCTTCACGATACTCAATGCGCTTACTGCTGCACCAAAACGAATAAATTGTCTTCTTTTCATATCCTAACGTTTGCGAAGTTCAGCAGCCAACCAATTTTGAAATGCTTTTGCATTTTTGGCGTGCTCGGCGCCCGAGGCAGTAAAATTGTGTGTTCCAGAGTAATCAGGTTTGGCACACATAAAGATATAATTGTTTTGATCTGGTTCGAGCACCGCATCTACTACACCTATAGGAGGCAAATAAATGGGGCCTGGAGGCAAGCCTGCAATTTTATAGGTGTTATAAGGACAGTCGATGTCGCGGTGTATGGCTAGCAGACGTTGTACACCTTTGAGCTGCTCTCCCCAACAAAATTTAAAAGTTGGATCGGATTGCAATTTAACACCTTGCCTGATGCGGTTGAGATAAAGCCCTGCAATGATTGGCCATTCTTCAGATCTTCGGGCTTGTTCGGAATATACAATACTAGCAAGCGTAACGGCCTCACTAGGTGTTTGTAAGCCAACGCTCACCAGTTTAGCTTTGCGTTCGGGCGTCCAGAACTTTTTAAACTCTTGGGCCATTCGGTCCACGAATTGTACAGGTGTTTGGTCCCAATACAGTTCATAGGTGTTGGGGATAAAAAGCGCAGGTAATTGTTCTAGGTTAAAACCCAACCGAGCGAGCGTTTGCCCGTTTTGAATGTAGCTCATGAATTGAGTGCTATCGAGATCGAGTTGCGTTTTTAACTTGCCTGCTAAATCTTGAAGCGTGCGGCAATTTTCAAAACTGATCGCAACGGTTTGCTCGGCATTGCCATTGCCGTTGCTATTGCTTTTAAAGCCATTCCAGATGTGACGATACGCCGTAGCGGGCTCGATGATATATTTACCCGGAGCAATATTGCGCGGATTCATTTCTTTTTCTGTTCCCACCATTTCAAAAAGGTCTGGCTTTGAAATAATTCCTTTCTGCTCGAGCAGGCGGGCAACGCTTTTCACATTTAATTGATTGTCTTTTGCAGACAGGTAAACAACCACCCCAGCGGAATTGCTAGACTTTTGAAAGGCGGCATAATAATATTTGAGCTGCGGCAATACAAAAAGCGTTAAACCCAATGCGAGCGCGCCTACTATTAATACTAATTTTTGTTTTGTAGACATAATTGATAGGTAAGTTCGTCGAAATATTCATTTTTAAAACGCAGCCAATTATTGCGCGTTCCGGCATGAATGAAACCTGCTTTTTCAAAGAGTAAAATACTCGATTGATTATCGCCGTGTATTTGACAATACAAATTACGCAGTTCTAAAATTTCTTTGCAGTAGGTGGTAAACAGCTGCAAGGCCTCTGCAGCGTAGCCCTTCCGTTTGTCAGCATCGGCTGCAATTAGGATGCCAACGGCGCCATAACCATGCTTGAAATTGAGGTCGTATAAGTCAATAACACCCACAGGGCGTTCTTCTAGTGCCGTTTGAATGACCAAGCGCATTTGACCTGATTTGCGGATGTCAGATTGGTGTTCGATGAGCTGATGGATATCGAACAATGAAAATGGCACCTCTGTGTTGGATACCTTCCAGTTATCCGGATTATTCTCCCACATGAAAATGGTGCTGGCGTCGTCCTTTTCGACCGCTCTCAAAACGACCAAACTACCCTTCAAGCTCATAAATTCCGTTATAAACGAGTTTTGCAGGCCCCGTAAGATAAATTTCAGAAAATGATTGATCGGCGTTCATTTGCCACTGCACCTGCAGAAGTCCACCTTTGGTTTGGACCTCAATGCTGCCTTTATTTCTTTGACGAAGTTGCGCAAACACCAGCGCTGCTGCGGTAACACCTGTACCACAAGAGAGGGTCTCGCCTTCAACACCGCGTTCATAGGTGGCCACACGAATACTATTTTCATGAAGCTCCATCAAGTTGACATTGATTCCGTCTTTTTG
This sequence comes from Flavobacteriales bacterium UBA952, assembly GCA_002293185.1. Lineage (GTDB taxonomy): Bacteria > Bacteroidota > Bacteroidia > Flavobacteriales_D > Crocinitomicaceae > UBA952. The sequence continues at coordinate 481,368 of DBCS01000004.1, forward strand.
ATAAGTGCTATTGTGACGAATAGCTCGGCCCAAGTTTATTACGTGATTGGAATCATGATTGGCATCGAGAAGGACATAATGTGGAGAACCCGTATGGAGTTCAAATGCTTCGCCTATAGATTTAATTGGCTTTACATCATTCATTTTTAGTTTTACTTCATCTTGACAAAGCCATGCTTGGTGAACACCATCTATAGCGAGAAAACGTGTGTCTGCCGCATGGAGCAAGCCTAGCCTTGCAGCAAAAGCAACAGCACAGCGCGCTCCGTTTCCACAAAAAGATTGCGTTCCATCTGCATTGTAATAAACCATTTCAAAATCATATCCTTCCGTGCGTTGAATAACAATAAGCCCATCGGCGCCTATGCCAAATTTGCGGTCACAAAGTTGCTGAATAGCCACAACAGACAATTTGTCATCTAAACTAGAGGTGTAGTCTAGCATAATGAAATCGTTGCCTGTGCCTTGATACTTGTAGAAAGGTAGTCTCATTGTAGTTGAACAAAAATAGTTGATTAATCGTTACGAATTCTTAACAAAATTTAACATTTTTTAGGCAATTTTTGGAACGCTATTTGCGTTTAATGTTGTGAAATTTAAAATCTGACAGTATGACACTCACCAGCACACTCAAATTATTTGGAATGGGAATCCTAGGTGGAACCCTTCCTCTGGCTACTTACGTCATTATTCAACATAATAGTAGCCGTTTATCAGATCAAGTTATTGACGGAAATCTCCGCACACCCATCCAACAAGTTGACTACCAAGGCGTACCCCAAGGGCTTGACTTCAGCGCTGCTGCAGAAAGTTCGGTACATTCCGTTGTACACATTACCACCAAAGTTGTGCAGACCACTTTTCAGCGCGATCCCTTTCAAGAATTCTTCTACGGGCCCGGCGCCGGAGGACGAGAATTCAAACAATATGGCGCCGGGGCCGGTTCAGGAGTCATTGTTTCCTCACAGGGTTATATCGTAACCAACAATCATGTCATTGACAACGCGAGTGAAATCCAAGTGATCTTGAATGACAACTCCAAATACGATGCAAAAGTGGTGGGCACAGACCCTTCCACCGATATTGCCGTTCTTAAAATTGAAGGTACTAACTTTGCTGCCATACCAATAGGGAATTCAGACGAGCTCAGAATTGGAGAATGGGTTTTGGCCGTTGGCAACCCCTTTAACCTCACCTCTACGGTAACGGCTGGCATTGTGTCGGCTAAAGCGCGTAACATCAATTTGCTCTCCGAACGCAGCTCCAAAGAAGTAGTTCCTATCGAGTCATTTATTCAAACCGATGCTGCCGTAAATCCAGGGAACAGCGGTGGAGCTTTGGTCAATACCCGAGGAGAGCTCATTGGCATCAATACAGCCATCGCTTCTCAAACGGGCTCTTATGCGGGCTATTCCTTTGCCGTTCCGGTAAATTTAGTTGATAAAGTCATTCGCGATCTCATCGATTTTGGTATCGTACAACGCGGGTATCTCGGTGTCCAAATATCAGACATAACGCAAGAAATTAAAGAAAAAAATAAACTCCCCGACCTCAAAGGTGTATACATCGCTAAGGTAGTTGAAGGTGGTTCTGCAGACAAAGCAGGCCTCAAAGATGGCGATGTGATACTCAAGGTGGGCAGCAAGGAAGTCAATTCAGTGGCTGCTCTTCAAGAAGAGATCGGAAAGCGAAGACCTGGCGATAAAGTTTCGTTGAGCATCCGACAAAAAGACGGTGACCTACTCACCAAAGAACTCGTGCTGCGCAACCAAGACGGAGAAACCGAACTGATGTCCAAAGAAGAAATTAGTAAAAACTATGCACTTGGCGCCACCTTCATCGAACTTACCGACAAAGAGAAAAAAGAGCTCAACATCAACCATGGTGTAAAAATCAAAACAATCAATACGGGTAAACTCAAATCGCTCGGTTTAAAAGAAGGAGTCATCATTACAAAAATCAATAATGAGCCCATTGAAACCGTCGAAGAACTAACCCAAAAATTAAGTGGCGACAATAGAGGTATCTTACTTGAAATCATGGATGAAACGGGTAAAAAAGACTACCGAGGATTTGGATTATAATTCAAAATCATTTTTTGCAACTGCGTTGAAAAAGTTAAGAACTCGTTAATAACTCCGTAAAAAAAGCCTATTTCAGATTTTTTTATCCCTGATTTTCGACGTTACTTTGCTCAACAAGCAGTAGTTAAACTCTACCTAGTAAACAAGTATAGATAAGCGCATGAGACAGCTAAAAATAACCAAATCCATCACCAATAGAGAGAGTCAATCTCTAGATAAATATCTACAAGATATCGGTCGTGAAGAACTCATAACCGCAGAACAAGAAGTTGAACTCGCCCGGCGAATAAAAGCCGGCGATCAAAAAGCATTAGAAAAACTTACCAGAGCCAATTTGCGTTTTGTGGTCTCCGTTGCCAAGCAATACCAAAATCAAGGCCTTACCCTTCCCGACCTTATCAATGAAGGTAATTTGGGCCTCATTAAAGCTGCTCAAAAATTTGACGAAACACGAGGTTTTAAGTTCATTTCTTATGCTGTTTGGTGGATTCGTCAGTCCATCCTACAAGCACTAGCCGAACAAGCACGTATTGTACGTTTACCTTTAAATCAAGTTGGTTCACTCAACAAAATCAACAAAGCGTTTTCTCGCTTAGAGCAAGAATTTGAGCGCCCGCCAAGTGCTGAAGAACTCGCCGAAGCGCTCGAGGTTCCTGAAGATAAAATCAAGGAAAGCTTAAATGTTTCTGGTCGTCATGTATCTATGGATGCACCACTTACCACCAACGACGACGGCGGTACGCTCATGGATGTCATGTCTAACCCGGACTCTCCACGCACTGACCACATGCTCATGGCTGAATCATTGCAAAAAGAGATTGAACGCTCTTTGAGCACCTTAACTGACAAAGAGCGTGAAATCATCCGCTTATTTTTCGGTATTGGCATGAATCACGGTCTTACCCTTGAAGAAATCGGAGCCAAATTCAACCTCACTCGGGAGCGCGTTCGACAAATTAAAGAGAAGGCCATTCGCCGACTCCGACACACCTCTCGAAACAAACTTTTGAAGTCATATCTCGGCTAATATATGGAAGGCTACCTACTTGTGAGGTAGCCTTTTTCTTTTCATCAACAATCAATTATCAACATCAATCAACAACAACATGGAAACCAAAGACGGTTATGAAAAAGAGCTCAATTTACATATTGAGCGAGAAAGAGCAGCTGTAAAATTACAAAGCAAAGTAGGAGAACTCCTATACGACAAGGGCATTGAGCTCGTTTTGTTTAGAAACCACCTTACCGATACCACGATCTCCGAAATTCTGAATTTACATGAATACGCAAGAAAGGTAGTCAACAAACCCATTGATGTCTTTACCACAGCGGCTTTAGCCGAAATTTTGAGCACGCTCGATATCCCCGCTTCCAAATTAGACATCGGCCTTTTGGCAAGCGAATGGCTCGCTGGCCAGACCGAACAAAACGGAATGGCCCGTTTTCTTATGGAAAAATTAGGTGGTCTACAACATCCCCAGGCCATTGAACCCCGAGATGTCGTATTGTACGGGTTTGGGCGCATTGGTCGCTTGGCCGCGCGCGAACTCATCAAGCAAGCAGGAAAAGGCCAACAATTGCGCTTGCGTGCTATTGTGACACGTGGCGCTTCTGATGCAGATATTATTAAGCGTGCTTCCCTATTGCGCAATGACTCCGTTCACGGCGCATTTAAAGGCTCTGTCATTGAAGATCTGGCCGGAAAAAACCTAAATATCAATGGCCAAATTGTTCATATGATAGACGCTGCTAATCCAGAGGATATCGATTATACACAGTATGGTATCCAAAATGCCCTCATCATAGATAACACTGGGGTATTCACCAACAGAGAAGCTTTGGCCCGTCATCTGAAAGCGAAGGGGGTAGAAAAAGTACTACTCACCGCTCCTGGAAAAGAAATTCCAAATGTGGTCTACGGTATCAATCAGCATACACTCGATGTAGAAAACGAAAATATTTTTTCTGCTGCTTCATGCACCACAAATGCGATATCGCCAATTTTAAAAATAATCAACGACGAATTTGGCGTTGTCAAAGGACACATCGAAACAGTTCACGCCTACACCAACGACCAAAATCTGCTCGACAACATGCACAAGAAACCTAGACGTGGGCGTTCAGCAGCTGTAAATATGGTCATCACCTCCACAGGGGCAGGATCAGCAGTAACAAAAGTGATTCCAGAACTTAAAGACAAGCTTACTGCCAATGCCGTACGGGTACCCACACCAAACGGATCATTAGCTATTTTGAGCCTAGAATTGGAAAAAAAGGTGAGCCTTGAACAAGTAAATGCAGCTGTTAAAAATGCTGCACTCCACGGCGAATTAGTCAACCAAATTTACTATTCCTTTGATCCAGAACTCGTATCTTCGGATATCATTGGCAATACTTGCTGTAGCGTCTTTGACTCCAATGCCAGCATTGTATCTATAGATGGCAAAAATGTGGTGCTCTATGCCTGGTACGACAACGAATTTGGCTACACAAAGCAAGTGATCCGATTGGCAAAATACATAACTCAAGTGCGCAGGGCTATTTACTATTAATGCAAAAAAAAATCACCATAGCAATCGATGGCTTTGCAGCCTGTGGCAAAAGTACTTTAGCCAAATCCTTAGCGCAGGAACTTCATTATACGTTTATAGACTCCGGCGCCATGTATCGGGCCATAGCTTTTTATTGCCTCGAAAATCACTTGATAGACCACTCAGGTGAAATCCAGCTCGATCACTTGGAAAAACACCTCGACAACATTCAAATTGAGATGAGTCCCGAACAAAAGATTTATTTGAATAAGCAGGATATCACAGATGCCATTCGCACGCCGCGCGTTGCCAACGTGGTTTCTCAGGTGGCTAGCATTAAAACTGTTCGCAGCAAATTAGTTGAGATCCAACGGCAAATGGGTGCAAACGGTGGTATTGTGATGGATGGTCGGGACATCGGAACGGTGGTGTTTCCGAATGCCGAACTCAAAATTTTTGTGACGGCTTCTGCTGAGGTTAGAACACAGCGCCGTTTGGCAGAACTTATGGCAAAAGGAGAACGAACAGATACCCGAAGCGTACAGCAAAACTTACTTCAAAGAGATCATTTAGACAGCACAAGAAAAGAAAGTCCGCTGGCGCAGGCATCCGATGCAATTGTATTGGATACCTCTAATTTAAATCGGGAAGAACAATTGGCTTGGGCTTTGGAAAAAGTGCAGCGACTACTTTAATTGTAGTTTTTTAATCCTCGTAACCAATTAAAGCAAACACAGAAAACGACGACAACCAGTGGTCTATGTCGTAATTGTCTTTGCCTATGCTTTCTTGTGCGTAGTCCCACATGGCGTTCATTTGCGCTACCCAAACTTCTTTGGTTGCGGCATCTAAACTTTCTGCCGGCAGCGATTGAAGCATTCCGTTAAGGCACCAAATCCGGTTTAGATGATAACCATCCCAATGAGATTCATAGCCGTCGTGTTTGTCTGTTTTCTTGATTTGTAAATCTTTTTTGGCTGTTTCTGCTCCGAACAAATCAGGACTAAATTTTTTGAGCCAAACCATATAATCTTCTTGGTCATAGACCTTTCGCATGAGGTCCGTAACGAGTAACGAAGCAGACATGAAGTCATACTCAAAAGGCTCGGCACGCAGTGGTGCTTTGGTCATTTTGCCATAATAACGCTTACTGGCCTTTAATGCTACTTTAAGTAAATCTTGATCGCCAAAAGTACGGGCATAGTCAATGGCAAATGATAAATTAAGCGAGGGTGCATCATGAGAACCAGACACTTCAACCTGCTTGACATCTTTCCAAACTACTTGTGCAGCAGCAGCACACAAACGGTGGAGCGGTCCAAGATTAGTTAACCAGCGCTCGGCATCGGGGTCGTTCCAACGGGCAAGCTCGTCGGCAACCTTAAGCAGCCATCCTTGTCCATAAGGAAATTCAAAAACGTAACGTTCATTATTGGTTTCGAAGTAATTATACTCTTGAAGGATATTCGCTTCACTGAAACTTTCATCCAATTTTACCCTTATTGCTGCTGCCTCTGGAATGTCCGGGAAAGATTTTAAGATTTTAATTAGCGCCCAATGGTTATGAACAGCGCTGTGCCAATCATAACAACCGTAAAAAGCAGGCCAGATATCCACAGGGGTTTGGGTATCTCCCGGTTGACGCAATGCACGGTAGTAATAATGTGGGGTTGGCTTAGCGGTGCAATCTAAAGATAGTTTTGCAAAATAAGATGCGCCTGCCGAAGAAAGGGTATAACGGCCGTCAGGAGTGCTATTTACTAACTGAGCAAAAAAGAAATTTGCACTTAAAAAAGCGCTGAAGAAGATGGAAAATTTGAGCATGCGTTGAGGTGTTAAAAAATCAGGAGTTGATCGGTTTCTTGAATCCGTTCTTGAAAATAGACAAGGATTCTGTTCCGATACCGACAATGGATACAATATTGAGCGGAAACTCGAGCAAAACATGAGAAAAACTCAAGAAAAACAACAAGCTTAAACCCAAAGAGTAATCATAGGTATAGAAAACAGAAGCAGCTATCCAAGTAACTATAACCACGATGAACCGAACTTTAGGCACCTTATGCCAACGTATAATTTCCGTTTTACTGAACCAATTGAGGTAGTGATACAAATAGGCAAAGGCAATAAAGCGCATGAGCATAACACCTACTTCAGAAAAATAGATCAGCGCATCCGTTTCTTTTTTACTGGGCGACTTCATGAGTTTACGAGGGAGCGGTTCAAAACGGTATTCGTTGATACTATTGATGTAACGGCTGGAGGTATCGAAAAAGTAAAGCAAGTGGTCGTATTGAAACGCAGGCGACAAATTGGCCATATTGATGCGCATTGGTTTGATCACAAATGGGCGGTTGGCAATTTTAGACAAGGAATCGGTGTGCGCTATAAATGCGGAGGTATCGATGAGACCCTGACGTAAGAAGTAACTTTTGTTGCCCTCTTTGGTAATGATGTCGAGGTATTCTTTATTGGTCAGTTTTTGATCCTCGATGAGCTCAAAATGATCCAAAATAAGATAGTTGGTATTGTAAAATCCATCTCCCTTTGCGTAGTAGGCCTCTTTTCCGAATTTAGAAAGAAAAGGACTTTTGGTATCGACAGGAAGGGTAAAGACCAGAACAATTGGAACCAAAACAAAACCGACCATTTGCAAAAGACCAGACTTACTGCGGGATTTCAGCGCGCCATAAAGCATAAAGAGCCCCGTAAATAAATACACATGAATGAGCGTAGGTATCAATGCTGTGAGTGCAAAAATAGTGGTGCTGTCTGCGTTTTCAGCAGCACGTTCTGGGCTCAGCCAACCACCAACAAAAATAAAAAGCAAAAAAATTGCCAAAAGCTTGATCCAAATACTTTTAACCAAGGCAAACAAAATAGAGGCGAAGAGTGCAAAAACCAAAAGTTTGTCAAAAAGATTCATTTCTACAAAGTAATCGTAGACATCTTGACTCACTCCAAAGTCTTTGGCAAAGGCCGCGTATGACAAAAGGACGCCTACAATAAGCAAAACAAGGTAGTCCCACTTTCCTTTGGCAAAGTATTGGCGGTCGTGGAGCCAACTGATTTCGGTGAGGTAGTGCAAAGGCCCCAAATAGGCATAGGCTAAAAGAAAGGTTTCAAAAGGAAAGTAGTAGGCCAAAACAGCGGTCAATACCATGAGTCCGATGTTGAGGTAGTTGATGCGATCTGCTTTTAGCACATTCATTTACTTCGTTTTAAAGTATATACAAATTTAAGCAAAGCTTGTTTAGAAAAATAGTGATCTCATTCATTTATTTCTGAGCGAATTAGTCAGGATCGGACGCTTCTGAAAAAAGTGGAATTTGGTCGGGGTTGTCGTCTTCTTTTTTGGAGAGATCCCACTCCATTGAAGGTGTTTCGACTTCATCCTCTAATAATTCGACTTCATCAAGTATTTCTTGCTCTTGCGGCCATGGTTCAGGGCTTTCGTCAATAGGGTGCGTAAGTACAATTTCTTTGACCTTCATTTTGGTTATTTGATTGCCCTGTGCTTTCATTCCCTTTACATCGATTAAATCAGCCAAATTGAATATTTGATCAGGCAAATTCTTGGTTTCTTTCAGTAATTTGTTAAAAACAATGCGTGCCTCGGGTCTAAATGCTGTTGAAACAACATCTAAATAAGAACCTGGTGCTTCTGTAATAAAACTCACGCGTTTATCTTGGGTAATCTCACAAGTAAAACGTTTGATGTAATGTAACTCTTTCTCGGCATCGAAATAAACTGCAGAAATAGGCCGGTCTTGGATCCATTTCTCAATATGGATCATGTCTTCATCGAAGTGAGTTGCTAAATCAAAGCTACTGAGACGGTACTCTCCATTTTTATAAAGTGTCAGAATTCGGTCCTCGCCTTTAAAGGAGCCAAGGAATTTACCCCTACCCTCATCGTTGAGGCGCCCCACAACGGTATCGTGCCAAATTTTACGGGCAGCAAGCGTGGAGCCACCAACCTCTTTTTGTACAATTTTTTGAATAATCTCTTTGGTGACGCGGTTACCTGCAGAGTTTCGACCTTTGATGAGCAAAGCGCCGAGGTCGATGTCGAAACGCAAACGCTTAAGGTGGGGCCTCGGACGCAAAAAGACACTTATTACTTCGCGTTCACCGTTGGGGTGTACGCTAAAATAGAGCATTTTTGAACCTTTAGTGCCTTTGGTGAGGTCGTATTCGGTGTCTCGGGTAATGGAATTGACGTAGAAACGCTTCATCATGGTGGGGCCACCCGTACCATCTTGATAAAAAAGGTGGTAAATGGTGCGGGTATCACCTTTTTTCCAAACATTGGCATAAATAAGACCCTTCCCAATAAATTTCTTATCGGCAACCTTTGTAATCATTAGCTTGCCCGAGGAGAAAAAGCAAATAATGTCGTCTATTTCTGAACAATCACAAACCGCTTCGTTTTTCTTTAGACCAAAGCCAATAAAGCCTTCTTCGTAATCAACGTAAAGCTTGCGGTTGGCAATAATCACTTTAGATGCTGAAATAGTATCAAAAGTTTTGATTTCGGTTTTGCGTTCCCGACCTGCGCCAAAGCGTTTTTTAAGATCCTTGAAGTAATCGATTGCGTAGTCCACAAGATGCGCTAAATGATGCTTCACTTGGAGCATTTCTTCTTCAATTTTGAGCAGTGCCTCGTCTGCTTTGTCTGCATCGAAGCGGGTAATGCGGATCATTGGGATCTGCGTCAGTTTATGCAAATCCTCGTCTTGAATCTCGCGGAGGAGTTGTTTATGGAAGGGTTTAAACCGCTCGTAGAGGTAAACATAAAGGGTTTCGCGATCACTATAGAGCTTGAAATCGATGTACATTTCGTGATTGATAAAAAGCTTCTCGAGTGTTGAAAAATGCCATTGGCGCTCGAGCTCGTCTAGTTTGATTTCTAGTTCTAAGCGCAAGAGCTTGACGGTATGGTCTGTATTGACCTTCAGTATTTCGGTGATGCCCATGAAGCGCGGGCGCTCGCCGTCGATTATTGAAGAGTTCGGCGAAACCGAGACTTCGCAATCCGTGAAAGCAAAGAGCGCATCAATTGTTTTGTCTGGCGATACACCTGGTGCGAGATGCACTATAATTTCGGCTTCTGAAGAGGTGTTGTCTTCAATTTTTTTAATCTTGATCTTGGCTTTATCGTTGGCTTTGATTACCGATTCAATCAAGGAAGTAGTGGTGGTGCCGTAGGGTATTTCGTTGATAATAAGTGTTTTGTTATCTACTTTTCTAATTTTGGCACGGATGCGGACACGCCCGCCACGCAAGCCGTCGTTGTACCCAGAAAAATCGGCCATACCGCCATTCGGAAAATCAGGTAAAATTTCAACCTTTTTACCGCGCAAATGATTGATTGATTGATCGATAAGCTCGATAAAGTTGTGCGGCAAAAACTTACAAGCCATTCCGACCGCAATTCCTTCTGCTCCTTGAGCGAGTAATAAAGGAAATTTCATGGGCAGTTGCTGCGGTTCTTTGTTACGGCCATCGTAAGACGACAACCAATTGGTGGTTTTGGGATTAAATGCGACGTGCAAAGCAAACTTGGAAAGCCGCGCTTCGATATAGCGTGCAGCAGCAGCGCCATCTCCGGTAAGCGTGTTGCCCCAGTTTCCTTGGCAGTCTATCATAAGGTCTTTTTGACCAATCTGCACGAGTGCATCACCTATAGAGGCATCGCCATGCGGATGGTATTTCATGGTATTGCCAATGATGTTCGCCACCTTGTTGTAACGACCATCTTCCATTTCTCGCATGGAATGCAAAATACGGCGTTGCACCGGCTTTAAGCCGTCGTACAAACTAGGGACAGCGCGTTCTAAGATCACGTAACTCGCGTAGTCTAAGAACCAATTTTGATACAAGCCGTTGAGCGGTACAATTTTGTCGTCAACGTGTTGTTTCTCAAATGGATTATGGCCACTTTCTTCTTGTGGAATTTGGTCTTCTATTTCGTCTTCTGCCATATCAAGATGCTAATTCGGTGGTTTCGGCCTCTTCAGATGTGTTGGCTGAGAGGGTTTCAGGGAGGTCTTTTTCAACGCGAAGGTTATCGATGATGAAATCTTGACGTTCTGGGGTGTTTTTTCCCATGAAGTAAGATAATATCGAGTCTATAGAGGCGTCTTTGGTGAGAATTACAGGTTCTAAGCGGATATCTTCACCGATAAAATGAATGAATTCATCGGGAGAGATTTCACCTAGCCCCTTAAAGCGGGTAATTTCCGGATTTTTACCGAGCTCATCCATTGCCGCGCGGCGTTCATCTTCGGAATAACAATAAATTGTTTTCTTTTTATTTCGGACACGAAACAAAGGCGTTTGCAAGACATAAACGTGATTGCGCTTGACTAAGTCCGGGAAGAATTGTAAAAAGAAAGTAAGTAACAGCATCCGGATATGCATACCGTCGACATCGGCATCAGTTGCAATGACGATGCGGTTGTAGCGGAGGTTATCCATGTCATCTTCGATGTCTAATGCTGATTGGATGAGATTGAACTCTTCGTTTTCGTAAACTACCTTTTTGGTGAGGCCATAGCAATTGAGCGGCTTTCCCCTTAGCGAGAACACTGCTTGGGTATTGACGTCTCTTGATTTGGTAATCGAGCCACTTGCGGAGTCTCCTTCGGTGATAAACAAAGTGGTATCCTCGCGGCGCTCATCTTTGAGGTCGGTGAGGTGGGTGCGGCAATCGCGGAGTTTTTTGTTGTGAAGACTTGCTTTTTTGGAGCGGTCTCGGGCCAATTTTCGGATGCCTGCTAAATCTTTGCGCTCGCGCTCAGACTGCTTGATTTTCTTTTCGATGGTTTCGGAAACGTCGGCATTGCGGTGAAGGTAGTTATCGAGTTTATCTTTGAGAAAATCGTTGATAAATGCGCGCATGGACTTGCCGCCTGGCTCTATTTCTTGCGAACCTAGTTTGGTTTTGGTCTGGGACTCAAAAACCGGCTCTACTACTTTGACGGCAATTGCCGCTACGATGGATTGACGGATATCCGAAGGTTCGTAGTTTTTGTTGTAGAAATCGCGGATTACTTTGGCTACGGACTCTCTAAAGGCGCTTTGGTGCGTTCCGCCTTGTGTGGTGTGCTGTCCGTTGACAAATGAATAGTAGTCTTCGCCGTAGGTTCGGCCGTGTGTAAAAGCTACTTCGATATCGTCGTCTTCAAGGTGAATAATTGGGTAAAGCGGATCTCCATCCATGTTGTTTTCGAGGAGGTCCTTGAGGCCATCTTTGGAATTGAATTTTTCACCGTTGTAATAAATGTTCAGACCGCGGTTGAGGTAGCAATAGTTCCACATCATTTTATCGAGGTATGCCGTTTTGTAGGCATACTTCTTGAAAATAGTGTCGTCGGGGATAAATTCTACGTAGGTGCCGTTGGTTTCGTCTGTTTTTTCTATTGTGGTCTCGGAAACGAGCTCACCGCGCTCGAAAATGGCTGTTTTTTTCTCGCCATCGCGCACCGCATACACCATAAAATAAGAGGAGAGCGCATTGACGGCTTTGGTGCCTACCCCGTTTAAACCAACTGATTTTTTAAAGGCTTTGGAATCGTATTTTCCGCCGGTATTCATTTTAGAAACGACCTCGACGACTTTACCAAGCGGAATGCCTCGGCCGTAGTCTCGGACTGATGCCATTCCATCTTTCACTTTGATATCGATGCGCTTACCGTTACCCATCACGAACTCATCGATGCAGTTATCGACTATCTCTTTGACAAGAATGTATATTCCGTCGTCGGCAGCGGCGCCATCGCCAAGCTTACCAATATACATTCCGGGACGCAAACGGATATGTTCTTTCCAATCTAAGGAACGTATATTGTCTTCGGTGTATTGATTTTCAGCCATGTAGCTATTAAAAATTTGTGACGAACAAAAATAATAAACTAGCGCACTCAGAAGTCAGCTCAGAAAAGTAAATTATAAACTAAATGTGTTGATAACAATAGGAATTCGGCTATATTTGCCCACAAATTGAATCAGAAATATGGCAACTACTGCAGATATCCGAAACGGATTGTGCATCAAGCACAACGAAAAACTCTTTCAAATCATCGAATTTCAGCACGTTAAACCTGGCAAAGGCCCGGCTTTTGTGCGTACCAAAATGCGTCAAATTGAATCCGGAAAGGTACTTGACCACACCTTTTCTGCAGGTCACAAAATTGAAACTGTTCGCATTGAAAACAGAGAATACCAATATCTCTACCAAGAGTCTGAAAACTATATTTTCATGAATAATGAAAGTTTTGAGCAAGTGAATATTCCGCTCAAAATGGTTGAAAAGCCCGGTTTTCTGTTAGAGGGTATGACGGTAAACATCTTGTATCATGCCGAAGAAGAAATGCCGCTTGTTGTCGAGTTACCGATGTACATTATTTCTGAAGTGACCTACACCGAGCCAGGTGTAAAAGGCGACACCGCCACCAACTCCATGAAGCCAGCTACAATTGCAACTGGAGCAGAGGTTCGCGTTCCATTGTTCATTGACAACGGCGAAGTGATTAAAATTGACACGCGCACAGGTGTCTACGTAGAACGCGTAAAAGGATAACATGAAAAACACAGCACTTACCCAAAAACACATCGCGCTCGGTGCCAAAATGGTTCCATTTGCTGGCTACAACATGCCGGTACAATACGAAGGCGTCAATGCAGAACACGAAACCGTCCGAAACGGCGTCGGTGTTTTTGATGTATCACACATGGGTGAGTTCTTGTTAAAAGGACCAAAAGCCTTAGACCTCATCCAAAAAGTGTGTAGCAACGATGCCTCAGTTCTTTTTGACGGCAAGGCGCAGTATAGCTGCCTACCAAACGGCAAGGGCGGCATCATAGACGACCTCATCATCTACCGTGTTAATGCGCAAGAATATTTTATTGTGGTCAATGCGTCTAACATCGAAAAAGACTGGAACTGGATTGCCAGCCACAACGACCTCGGCGTAGAGATGAAAAATCTCTCTAACGATTATTCTTTGCTCGCTATTCAAGGCCCGAAAGCTGCTTTGGCTATGCAAGCCCTCACCAACATCGATTTATCGGACATGACCTACTACACTTTTCAATATGGCACTTTTGCAGGTATTGAAAATGTGATGGTTTCGGCAACTGGTTACACCGGTTCAGGAGGTTTTGAAGTATATGTCAAAAATGAGTACGCCGCCAAACTCTGGGATGCAGTTTTTGAAGCGGGTGCTGCATTCGGTATCAAACCAATTGGCCTTGCTGCCCGCGACACCCTTCGCCTAGAAATGGGGTTTTGCTTGTACGGCAACGACATCGATGACAGCACGTCTCCATTAGAAGCAGGCCTTGGCTGGATCACCAAATTTACCAAAGATTTTACCGACTCCGAATTTTTGAAAAATCAAAAAGAAAGTGGGCTCATGCGCAAACTTGTCGCTTTTGAAATGATTGAGCGCGGTATTCCACGTCACGACTACCCTATTTTAGATGCAGCAGGCAAAGTTATTGGCAAAGTTACCTCCGGCACAATGTCACCGTCCATGAAAATCGGGATTGGCCTAGGCTATGTAGCTACTGAATTTACTATCCTCGATACAGAATTATTTATTGAGATTAGAGAAAAAGGTGTCAAGGCAAAAGTGGTTAAGCTCCCTTTTTACAAAGCTTAATTCATCCTATTCTCATTGATTAGCCCGCTCATTAGCACTAATCTCTAATCACCAACGCACCTCTTGGGTCGTCAGAAATGATTCCTGTGGGTAGCTTCTTCAATACGGCGCGCTGCGTTTTACTCGAGCGCATTTCGAATAAAAAAATGGCCTTACCCATGTTTTTGAGCTGCTTAATTTCCAGTGGCGTAATTTCGTAGTGGCGCATCATGAGGCCATGCAATTTGGGGATATTCTCCAATTGCACGAGTCCTTCTTCAAACGATACCGTCGAAAAAACCACGCTAAAATTGTCGCTCAGTGACGCTAACCAACTTGGGTTTGAACTATCTAAAATAAGCTGGGCCCGCAAATGAACCGGAATTTTCAATAAAGCAGATCTAAATGCTTCTAATTGAACCGATGAATCACAAACATTCCAATGCTTTAAATCAAGAATAAAGGTATGTCCGTCTTTTAATTTAGGAAGAATGGAGTCGAGTACAACCAGTTGTTCTTTGTGAATGCTTTTGTAATGGAGCTGAGCAATTTGATGGTCATGTAGATCTGCTATACAACCGATTCCATTTGTGGTGGCATCCAATCTATTTTCATGGAACAACCAAAGCGTGCTGTCTTTACTCATGCGAACATCCATCTCAACGCCATCTATTGTTGGTAGCGAAAGTGCCAAATCAATGGCCTCTTTTGAATTATCGTGATAAATGCTGTAGGAGATATCCATCCCCATACCTGCGTGGCCGAAAATTTTTACTTCCGGATAACTTTCCTGCTTGTTACAAGATATCATTAAGCCCAAAAAGACCCATAAAATAATATTTAACTTACCACTCATCATCAAATAATAATACCTCATTTGGAGTGATTTCGAAAGTAATAATTCAGTTGCACCTGTGGATTCAAAAAAGAATGTGTTTGTGATGTAGATGTATTCGGAATATACATTTTTTCTACTACAACACCCAAGCCCAATTGAAGTTGAAGCCTGGCCTCGGAATCTAAAGCATAACCCATTCCTAAATAAATACCATGGTAAGTATCTAAAAATCCGGCTTTCTGAAAATCAAATTGATACCGGAGTGAGTAAAAAGGAAGCTTGATGAGATAATGTCTGTTTTTCAAAGGTAAAGTTGCTTGCCAAAACATGGCCAACTGCGGCGTTAAAGCACCTTGTAAACTGCGCTCTACACCACATCCCAATTCTAATCCTAAACCTCCTGATGAAAAGACTTTTACCCCTTTGACACTTATGACTTGATCGTAACGGTGTAAAGCTGCTCCGACACCCACAAAATATTGCGCATGCAGGATTTTAAAATTAATCAGACAAATTAAAAGAACGGTGCTGTAATAACTCATATGCAAAAATAAAAAAGGCCCTCCAATGGAAGGCCTTTCGATCTGAATTTGTTTATTTATACCAAACCTTGGTCAATCATGGCGTCAGCGACCTTGACAAAACCAGCCACATTTGCGCCTTTGACGTAGTCAACGGTGCCGTTGGCATCTTTACCGTATTTAACACAAGCTTCGTGGATAGAAACCATGATGCCGTGCAAGCGTTGATCGACCTCTTCAGCTGACCAAGACAAGCGCAAGGAGTTTTGCGACATCTCCAAACCTGAGGTTGCTACACCTCCGGCATTAGATGCCTTACCTGGTGAAAACAATACTTTAGCCGCTTGAAACGCAGCTATTGCCTCTGGTGTAGAAGGCATGTTAGCACCTTCCGCCACACACATCACGCCATTAGCAATAAGTGCTTTGGCTTCTTCGCCGTTGAGCTCATTTTGAGTAGCGCAAGGTAATGCAATCTGTGCTTTAACTTCCCAAGGGCGTTTAACGGCAATGAATTGGGCATTAGGATACTGTTTGGTGTATTCAGAAATACGACCGCGGCGGACGTTTTTGAGGTCCATGACCCAAGCAAGTTTGCCTGCATCGATACCGTCTGCATCATAGATATAGCCTTCTGAGTCCGACATCGTGACTACTTTAGCACCAAGTTGAGTAGCTTTTTCACAAGCGTACTGAGCCACATTACCTGAACCAGAAACCGCAACAATTTTGCCGTTGAAAGATTCCCCTTTGGTGGCAAGCATTTCTTTTGCAAAATAAACGGTGCCGTAACCAGTAGCCTCTGGTCGAATCAAGGACCCACCCCAATTGCGGCCTTTCCCTGTAAGGACACCTGTAAATTCATTTCTTAGGCGTTTGTACTGACCGAACATATAGCCAATCTCACGACCACCCACACCGATATCACCAGCAGGCACGTCAGTGTCTGGTCCGATATGACGTGCAAGTTCGGACATAAAAGATTGGCAGAATTTCATAACCTCGTTGTCAGACTTTCCTTTTGGATCAAAATCTGAACCGCCTTTTCCACCGCCCATAGGAAGTGTGGTTAATGAATTTTTGAAAATTTGTTCGAAACCCAAAAACTTTAGGATAGACAAGTTTACCGATGGATGGAAACGCAAGCCACCTTTGTAAGGGCCAATAGCGCTGTTAAACTCTACGCGGTAGCCTCGATTAACTTGTACATTGCCTTGGTCGTCTAGCCATGGAATGCGAAAGATAATGGTGCGCTCTGGCTCTACGATTCTATCGAGAATTTTTGCTGTTTTGTATTTTGGATGCGATTCAATAAATGGTATGACTGCTTCGGCTACCTCCTGGACCGCTTGTAAAAATTCAGGTTCGTGACCGTTCTTGGCTCGAACACGATCCATGAAAGCTTCGATTTCTGCGTGATGTTGATTTGACATAATATAAAAGAGTTTTTAGCGTATGAACTTGGGCAAAATTAATCCAAAATCAATTGATTAAAGGATCTTTTTTCAACATTTTATTAGTGTCAAAATGACACTAATCTTTTTTTACAAACATAAGGACTTTTACAAATTTGAAATACCATAAAAAAGTACTTATTTTTACAGTATTAAAGCAACCAAACCTATGCCTCCTTCGTCATTGAAGCATCCCTTAATAAGACGACTACGAAATGAAATTAAGCCACCTCAAACTAAATACCATAACCACATTAATCGTTGTTGTTGTTCAGTTGTTTAGTATATCTAGATCATTTGCACAAGGCCCAGTTACCCTATGCCTCGGGCAAGACACTACCGTATGCCCCGGGCAAACTGTGGTCATCAACAATTGTAATTCCGGAACCACTCCTGGTACAGCCGCTGGTCTTTACTTGAATACCCCCACTAATGTTACCTTAACAGACGACAGCTGGTCAGGTGCGGTTAATATCGGTTTTCCTTTTAGTTTTTATGGCAATACTTACACCCAATGCGTTATAGGTTCTAACGGTTTGGTTTCTTTTAACCTCGCCAATTCTGGCGGCTACTGCCCTTGGGCACTAAATGGTGTCGGTACTTTACCGAACGCCGGTTTTGCAGCTGCAAAAAACACGATTATGCTCACCTATCAGGACATCAATCCTTCCTTGGGTGGTCAAATTCAGTACCAAACAATTGGTACTGCCCCCAACCGAAAATTTGTAGTACTCTACAAAAACATCATGATGTTCAGTTGCACCTCCCAATGCAACTATATGGCAATCATTATTTACGAAACCTCCAATATTTTCGAACTACATATCGGAAACAAACCCATTTGTAGTTCTTGGAACAGCGGTTTAGCCATACAAGGTTCTCAAAATAACTTGCCCATGCCAATTGCACACATCACACCTGGCAGAAACAACACCGTTTGGGGAGCCAACCAAGACGGCCGCAGATTTTTACCAACCTCGCCGACTAATACCGCATCCTACACCATGTCTCAAATTCCTTATTCAATGGTCAATAGCGCGGGTAGTAATTTTGTTTGGGCCAATACCAATGGGCAATCTTTCCCCTATAACAATGGCACGCTAAACGTCAATATCATTCCTCCAGGTACAACCGGCTACTTCTTGTCAGGTTCTTCATGTGGCACAAGCATAGGCTCCATTACCCAAGACACCACCTGGATTACCCGTGCAACACCTTCTGTCACCACAAGCACCCTACCTGACGTTTGTAGCCAAGGAATAGGAAGTGCCACGGCAAATCCTGGAATTGGCTCTCCGGGCCCTTACACTTACACTTGGAACCCAGGTTCAATTACAGGTAACCCAGCAACCAATTTAACAGCCGGCACCTATACAGTCACTCAAAACGATGGTAATGGTTGCAACTCAACGGCAACCGCAATCATCACCGATACCCCTGCTAATTTCTCTTATACCTCTACGCCAGTTTCTTGTCCGGGTGGCTCAAACGGAACCGCTACTGCGAATGTCACGCCAGCCACGGGTATCATTACTTATCAATGGAGCACGGGTGCCTCCACCCAAACCGCGACAGGCCTTGCTGCCGGTAACCATTGGTGCTATGCTTCAAACACTACCGGTTGTTCAGATACCATCTATGTTACTGTTACTGAAATTCCCGCAATGGTCCTCAATCCGATCAATATTGTCGATGCCAACTGTTACACTATTGCAAACGGACAAGCAACAATTGATGTAACCCAAGGGACTGCACCATATACTTACATTTGGGACATCTCGGCGTCACTAGGTGCTACAGCACTAGACTTGGGTGCGGGCTTACATACTTGCACCGTAACCGATGCCAATGGATGTATACAATCTGTTGCCGTCAACATCGATCAACCTAGCCCACTCAACATCACCTTCCTGACCCAAGACACCATGATTTGTTCTGAAGCCAGCATTGTACTCAATGCAACAGGAATTGGAGGTTCTACTACCTACACTTACTCTTGGACAGAAAATGGTATTGCTATTGGAAATGGATCCAACATAACCGTTGACCCACTCAATTCTGGTACGGTTTATTGCGTTACACTTAGTGAACTATGTGGCTCACCAACCACTACTGAATGCATGACCATCACCTTCCCGCAAGATATCATCGCTATTATTCAACCTGTAGACAACCAAATTTGTACGCCAGGTAATTTTGAATTACACAATGTATCCACAAATGGTCAGGATATCGCTTCTACTGCCTATTCCTTCTCTAACGGAGATCAATTTAATTTACCAAATCAAGACACCCTCTTTCACACCATTGTTCAACCCGGCACCTACGACTTATCTGTCGTTATTACCTCTATTTACGGTTGTATTTACAACGGTTTCTTCGATGATTTACTGACTGTTACGCCAATGCCATCAGCCAACTTTACACTTTCTAAAAATCCTGTTACCTGGTTTGAAACAACTGTTCAGACCAACGATATTTCATCTGGCAACATTGCGCAATACGACTGGACTTCACCAGGTGCTACTCAAATTACCAGCAACGGTTCTAGCGCCATCATTTCATATCCAGAAGGTGTAATGGCAACCTACCCGATTATGCTCACAGTTACGACCGTAGATGGCTGTTCTGACTCTATCACTATTGATATCGAAGTCGTTTCTGATGTCATTTTCTATGCACCTACTGCATTTACCCCAGATGACGACGAACACAACCAAGTTTGGGCGTTTTATTTAGAAGGTATTGACTACGAAAACTTTCATTTAGAAATTTTCAACCGCTGGGGAGAGGTCATTTGGGAAACCTACGACACCAAAGGTTTTTGGGACGGCTACTACAACGGTGTTAAAGTGCAGCCCGGTACCTACTCTTGGAAAGCTTGGTTCAAAGATAAAGACACCGACGGAAAAACGATAAAAACTGGCATGATTCATGTTATTCGTTAATACATGAAATCAACATTTATACTGCTTCTACTCACCCTTGGTTTTGTTCAATATTCCTGCGGACAGCACGTCAAAGGACTCGTTAAACAAATTCCAACTCAGCTACCGAACCAAATACCAATTGGTCAAAAACCTTCATTAACAAACGATGAAGTTGTTGCCGGGCTTCGTGAGGCCTTGCAAATCGGCATAAAAAATGCGGTCAACCAAAGTTCAGCACTTGATGGCTTTTTAGGAAACATCCAAATTAGACTTCCCTTCCCCCCTGACGCGCTTAAAGTAAAAGATAAAGCTCTTCAGTTAGGGATGGCCAACCAAGTAGCAAAATTCGAAACAACGCTGAACAGAGCAGCAGAAGAAGCGGTCAAAGAGGCCTTGCCAATTTTTATGCAAGCCATACGAACAATGACTGTCACAGATGGTTTTTCGGTCCTCAAAGGAGGTAACGGAGCCGCTACCACATTTCTAAAAAATCAAACGCGTCAGGAGCTCTACACCGCATTTCTCCCCAAAGTAAAAGAGGCAACGGCAAAAGTGAGCCTCACCGCACAATGGAATCCGCTCATGAATAAATACAATCAAGCCATGACCCTAACAGGAGGTGAAAAAATCAATCCGGACCTCGACGCTTTCGTTACAGAACGGGCCATTGCTGGTTTGTTTACCCTCATTCAACAAGAAGAGGATAAAATTCGACAAAATCCGGCGGCCAGAGTAAACGATTTATTAATGAAAGTCTTCGGATCTCTTTAATTTTTCCTAAGCACCCCGAACGATGCAGTTTCCAGCTACAGAATTGGTTCTTGATTCAAATAGAGCGGTCTATCATTTAGGTCTTCAACCCGAGCAACTCGCTTTGCGCGTTATTCTCGTTGGCGATCAAGATCGAGTAGTAAAAATTTCTCGCTTTTTTGACCAAATAGACAGCCGGGTTCAACATCGAGAATTCGTAACGCACACTGGCACATACAAAGGAAAGCGCATCACCGTCCTGTCGACTGGTATCGGTACTGACAATATCGATATTTGTATGGCCGAACTCGACGCGTTGGTCAACATCGATCTGAAAACAAGAACACAAAAAGACAAGCAACGCAGTTTAGAAATCGTTCGGATTGGCACCTGCGGTATGCTCCAAGCAGATATGCCGATTCATTCTTTTATATTGTCAACACACGCACTTGGACTCGATAACATTGCCCATTTTTATCCAATCCAATTTAGTTTAAACGAGCAAATGCTCCTCAATGAAGTACTGAGCCAGGTTTCGTTTCCTACGGGTGTTAATCCGTATTTAAGTGAGGCGCATCCTCAAATGATCAACAAACTTGACTCACAAAAAGTCAGAAAAGGAATCACAGTTACGAGTTCAGGCTTTTATGGGCCGCAGGGCAGGTCTTTAAGATTGGCGAGTAAGATGCCTGATATTCACCTAGCACTGGGTAAATTTAATGACAACGGACAACAAATTGTCAATTTTGAAATGGAGAGCTCCGCAATCTTTGCGCTCGGCAACGCATTGGGGCATGCGTGCACAAGTATTTGTTTAGGCGTAGCCAATCGGCCTCAAGAAATTTTCTCTACCGGAATTACGGAGGCCATGGACGAGCTCATTCTTTATGTACTCGACCGAATCTAATTGATTACTTGAGAAATTTATCGAGGGTAATATGAAGATTGAGGCCTCTCAATTCTGCTCCGCTCGCTACAACAACACCATTGCCATCTAATAAGAAAGCACTGGGAATAGTAGCTACCTGATAATTTGCAGCAGCCAGACCTTTTGCGTCCAACACATGGTTTTTCCAAACGAGTTGGTCAGCTTTGATCGCTTGCTTCCAAGCAGCTTCGTCTCTGTCTAAAGAAACACTAAAGACTTCAAAGCCCTTTGCGCTCAGAAACTCTTTTTGTCTGTACTTCTTGTAAGCTTCTACCACATTCGGGCTTTCTTGCCTGCAGGGTCCGCACCAAGAGGCCCAAAAATCTACTAAAACCATTTTGCCTCGTAAATCAGATAACTTGAGCGTCTTTCCTTTGGGCGAAACTAAAGCAATCTCAGGAGCAGTGGTGTCTTGAGGAAGATTCGATTTTGCTTCTTGACGAAAACAAAGCGAATAACAGGCAAAAGCTGCTATTAAAACGATAATGAGGATGCTTGATTTTCTCATCCGATTCTTCTGATATCGGCGCCAATATTATTGAGACGATACTCGATGTCTTGGTAACCGCGGTCAATTTGTTCGATATTGTGAATAACGCTCTTCCCTTTTGCAGAAAGTGCCGCTATTAATAGGGATACACCTGCACGAATATCTGGGGAGGTCATTTCAATACCTTTTAAGTTATGCTCTCTGTTCAGACCGATTACCGTGGCTCTGTGCGGATCGCAAAGAATAATCTGAGCACCCATATCGATGAGCTTGTCAACAAAAAAGAGGCGTGACTCAAACATTTTTTGATGAATAAGTACCGAGCCCTTTGCTTGGGTAGCCACCACAAGAATAATGGATAAGAGATCTGGTGTAAACCCGGGCCATGGCGCGTCGTAGATGGTCATGATAGAGCCATCAATGAAGGTTTCGATTTCGTATCTTTCCTGTGCAGGAATAAAAATGTCATCGCCACGACGCTCGAGTTTGATACCTAAGCGGCGAAATACATTCGGAATAACGCCGAGGTTGTCCCAAGAAACGTCTTTGATCGTAATTTCGGATTGGGTCATGGCGGCAAGGCCAATAAAACTGCCAATTTCAATCATGTCTGGCAAAATGCGATGAAAACAGCCCCCGAGTGACTTAACCCCTTGGATTTTGAGCATATTGGATCCTATTCCGGTAATTTGCGCACCCATAGAATTGAGCATTTTACAAAGCTGCTGAATATAAGGTTCACATGCCGCGTTGTAGAAAGTGGTTTCACCTTCAGCCATTACTGCTGCCATTAATATATTTGCAGTACCTGTAACCGATGCTTCGTCGAGGTGGATATAAGTACCTTTTAAATCAGCTCCTTCCACGGAATAGAAGTGTTCACCTGCATCGTAATTGAATTTGGCACCCAACAAAGCAAAGCCCTCAAAGTGGGTATCTAGACGACGACGGCCAATTTTATCGCCGCCGGGTTTAGGGATAAACCCACGGCCATAGCGCGCTAGTAAAGGCCCAACAATCATGATGGAACCTCGCAATGCCGAAGCTCTTTTTTTGAAATCTTCCGTTTCGAGGTAAGCTAAATTGATTTCCTTGGCTTGAAAAATATACGTCCCTTTTTCTACTTTTTCTACCTTGACACCCATTGATTGCAGCAACTCAATGAGCTTGTTGACGTCTACGATGTCCGGAATATTGGAAATTGTAACTTTTTCTGAAGTCAGTAAGGGGGCGCAAAGCACCTGCAAAGCTTCATTTTTTGCACCTTGCGGTATGATTTCACCTTTGAGTGGCTTACCACCATAAATTTCAAAAGAAGCCATGCTTTATTTTTTGATGAATTTTTTCTTTTTGTACTTGCTGTTATTTTTTTGCTTGTTCAAGCGTGCGTTCTTCTGCAGATTTTGACCAATACCCATTGTTTTGAGCAGGGTATTGGTATTGACTAAATCGTCTGGATTTTCTAACACGAGGTCGCCTTTGGATAATTCTTTTAGCTGCTGAGCAATGACATGATTTTCTACTGTATCGTTATTGTAGGCCAAAAACTGCTTTTTCATGAAATTGGCCATTGTGGTCTTGAGGAATTCTTTTTCTTCGGGAATAGTAACCTCCTTTGAAGCCTCTAGAATTAATTGTGTGTACTTGCCATAATGACCGTAACGAATTTTACTCGATGGATAAACCATGCGCTGCGGTTTTTCGTTGAGAACCTCAGGTTTTGGTTTATCGTAAGGAGAATCTACATCAAACTCAAAGTTGGACATCACAAAAAGGTGTGTCCAAAGCTTGTGACGGTAATCTTCTACGTCGCGCAAATGTGGATTGAGTTGCCCCATTACCTCGATAATAGCTTGAGCAGCGCGGTTGCGCTCTGCACGATCGGTAAGTTCCATTGCATGGGCAATCATGTTTTGCACATTGCGCCCATATTCGGGTAAAATTAACGGACCACGCGTGGTATTGTATTCCATATTTATTTTTCTAAGTGAGCGCCTAAGGCGTTATCGTAAATGGCTTTTGCCTCGGCAATAAAACCATAATGCTGTTCATCTATTTGGAGTTTACCTTTGGTAACGTGCCCAAGTAAGGTAATATTTACTCCGGTTGCAACCATATATTCAACGAAATCTTCAACTTGTTCTTCAGTGACCGAAACCACAACTCTGCCTTGACCTTCGCCAAACAAGAAGGCGTCTAAACGGATGTCTGCATCGCTGACAATATCAAAACCCAAACCTCTTGGCATAGACATTTCGATGAGGCTTACATATAAACCCCCATCCGAGACATCGTGAACCGCATTGACTAATCCTTCGGCAATAACACCTTTCAGTGCCTGCTGCATTTCAAATTCTTTGTCGAGGTCAAAATAAGGAGCAGGCGACGCTTTAATGCCGTGATACGTTGCGAGGTATTCTGAAGAAGCGATGTCTTCGATGTAGTCGCCGATCAGAAAAATGACATCTCCTTTTTGCTTGAAATCTAGGGTCATGACCTTTTCTTTATCGGGAACAATGCCGATCATGCCGATGGTTGGCGTCGGAAAAACCGGTACTTCTTTACCGTTCATGACCGTTTGATTGTAGAAAGAGACGTTTCCGCCAGTTACTGGCGTTTCAAATTTCAGACAAGCGGCTGACATGCCTTTAATGGCGCCAACAAATTGCCAATAAGATTCTGGGTTGTAAGGGTTGCCAAAGTTAAGGCAATTGGTAATGGCACTTGGGTTTCCTCCTGCGCAGGTAATGTTACGGGCAGCTTCTGACACAGCGATCATGGTGCCAATTTCAGGGTCGGCATTGACGTAGCGAGAGTTGCAATCGACGGTCATGGCGAGGGCTTTGTTGGTGCCTTTGATATTGACCACACCGGCGTCTGACGGGCGATTGGTGGTCATGTTGCGGGTACCGACCATGGAGTCGTATTGTTCGTAGACCCAGCGCTTAGAAGCGATATTTGGCAAGGCTAGCATGGCGTCAGCGACCGCTTTGAGGTCGGTAGGTTCCACAACTTGTGAAATATCAAATTTCTTGAATTCTTGGTAATAGGCAGGTTCCGTATATTCTCGCTTGTATTGGGGTGCACCTCCTCCTAAAACCAGAGACTCAGCGGGTACATCTCCGACTAACGCACCATTCATAAAGTAACGAATGCGGCCTGTGTCGGTTACGTGACCAATTTCTTCGGCATGAAGATCCCATTTATCAAAAATGTCTTTTACGATTTGTTCTTTGCCTTTTTGAACCACTACCAACATGCGTTCTTGCGATTCTGACAAGAGGATTTCGTATGGCAACATGTTGTCTTGACGGGTTGGAACGCGGTCGAGGTAGATTTCCATTCCTACATTGCCCGCGGCACTCATTTCGCAGGTGGAACAGGTAATGCCTGCAGCACCCATGTCTTGCATGCCAACAATGGCGTCAGTTAGCGAGAGCTCCATTGTTGCCTCTAGTAATAATTTTTCCATGAACGGATCTCCGACCTGAACCGAAGGAAGGTCGTTGGCGGAATCTTCGGTAATGTCTTTGGAGGCAAAAGCAGCACCGGCAATGCCGTCCTTTCCAGTGGCTGAGCCCACAATAAAAACAGGGTTGCCCGGGCCTTTAGCTGTAGCTGATATGATTTTTTTGGTATCAATGATTCCGGCAGAAAAAGCATTGACCAACGGATTGGTGTTATAAGACGCATCAAAGAAAACCTCACCGCCGACAATTGGTATACCAAAAGCGTTTCCGTAGTCGCCGATGCCTTTAGTAACGCCTTTCACTAACCATTTGGTGCGTGCTTCTTCTATGTTTCCGAAGCGCAATGAATTGAGCTGCGCAATTGGGCGTGCTCCCATTGTGAAGATATCGCGGTTGATACCACCTACACCTGTTGCTGCACCTTGATAAGGCTCGAGTGCGCTTGGGTGATTATGAGATTCAATTTTAAAAACGCAACCCAAGCCATCACCGATATCTACTAAACCTGCGTTTTCTTCACCGGCCTTTACAAGCATGTGTGGCCCGTCTTTTGGTAATGTTTTCAGCCAAAGAATTGAATTTTTATAAGAACAGTGCTCACTCCACATGACGGAGTATACAGCTGTTTCAGTAAAATTAGGCGTGCGACCAAGTATTTCTTTGACTTGTTCAAATTCGTCGGCACGGAGGCCTAAATCGATGGCTTGTTCTAGCGTAGCTTCTTTTTGGTGATTGGTTTCCATAGCGTATTGAGGATTCAGAGACAAAAGTAACGATTAATCAGATAGCTTCTTTCAAATTTTCGCCTTAAATTTGTCTCTTAAAACTTTCAAAAAATGAGTTACGACATCATTGTTTTGGGTAGCGGCCCAGGCGGATACGTCACCGCCATTCGCGCCTCTCAGTTAGGCCTAAAAACTGCCATTGTTGAACGCGAATCGCTCGGCGGCATTTGCCTTAATTGGGGTTGCATTCCAACCAAAGCGCTGCTAAAGAGCGCCAACGTATACGAATACTTGCAGCATGCTGCAGATTACGGCATCAACGTCAAAGAGAGTAGCCCTGATTTCAATGCCATGATCAAACGCAGCCGCGATGTCGCTGACGGCATGTCTAACGGCATTCAATTTTTAATGAAAAAAAACAAAATCGATGTCCTTAAAGGCAACGGTGTTCTCAAAGCAGGAAAAGCTGTAGAGGTAACAGACGAAAGCGGTAATAAAACCACCTATGCCGCAGCTAAAGGCGTCATTATTGCGACGGGGTCACGCTCGAGAGAATTACCCAATTTGCCTCAAGACGGCACCAAAATTATAGGCTATCGCCAAGCCATGACCCTTCCTGCTCAACCAAAGAAATTAGTAGTTGTAGGTTCAGGTGCCATTGGCGTAGAGTTTGCTTATTTCTACAACGCCATCGGTACAGAAGTAACGATTGTCGAATACATGCCTAATATCGTTCCAGTCGAAGACGAAGATATATCTAAACAACTCGAAAAATCCTTCAAAAAGTCTGGTATCAACATCATGACCAACGCTTCAGTAGAATCTGTAGATACAAGCGGTAAAGGCTGTGTAGTGAGCATCAAAACGGCAAAAGGTGAAGAGAAAATTGAATGCGATGTCGTACTCTCAGCAGCTGGCGTCGTTACCAACATCGAAAACATCGGCCTTGAAGAACTCGGTATTGTCGTAGACAAAGGCCGTGTTCTAGTTAATGACTACTACCAAACGAATTTGCCAGGCTATTACGCCATTGGCGATGTCGTTCCTGGCCCTGCACTCGCGCACGTTGCTTCTGCAGAAGGCATTATCTGCGTCGAGAAAATCGCCGGACACCACCCTGAGCCGTTAAATTACGGAAACATCCCAGGCTGTACTTACTGCTCTCCAGAAGTAGCATCAGTGGGTATGACCGAAAAAGCAGCCAAAGAAGCTGGCTACGAAATCAAAGTGGGCAAATTCCCATTCTCTGCCTCAGGTAAGGCCAGCGCTGCCGGTGCCAAAGATGGTTTTGTCAAACTCATTTTTGATGCCAAATACGGCGAATTACTTGGTGGCCACATGATCGGTTCCAACGTTACAGAAATGGTTGCCGAACTCGTTGCCGTTCGCAAACTAGAAACAACGGGTGAAGAACTCATCAAAACCGTTCACCCGCACCCAACTATGTCAGAAGCCATCATGGAAGCAGCAGCAGCAGCCTACGGCGAAGTGATTCACTTATAAGCCCAAAGCCTCGTAAATATAATCAAAGGTGGAAAGAATGACCGGTTGGCCGTCGACGACAGCGATGTTGTGCTCGAAGTGGGCGCTGGGTTGGCGATCGGCGGTGACGATCGTCCATTTGTCGTCGAGGGTTTCGACTTTTTCGGTGCCCATGTTGATCATGGGTTCGATGGCAATGGTGAGGCCGTTTTGAATTTTCTTGCCACGGCCACGACGGCCATAATTAGGAACTTGTGGTTCTTCGTGGAGTTCTTTGCCTAAGCCATGGCCAACAAGGTCGCGGACTACACCATAACCGTTGGCTTCGGCGTGTTGCTGAATGGCAAAGCCGATATCTTCTATACGGTTGTTTGTATTGGCTTGTTCAATACCTAGATACAAGCACTCTTTAGTGACTTTACATAATTGCTGCTTTTCAGCACCTACATTACCTATTTCAAAAGTATAGGCGTGATCGCCGTAGTAACCTTTGTAAAGAGAACCACAATCTACCGAAACGATGTCGCCGTCTAGGATGGGTTTGTCTGTTGGCAAGCCATGAACGACTTGTTCGTTGACAGAGATGAGCAAGGTGCTTGGGCAACCGTAAAGGCCTTTAAAACCTGGAATAGCATTTTGGCTGCGGATATAGTCTTCTGCGATTTGATCCAAGAAACGCGGTGTCACACCTGGCTTCATGTGCTGAGCAACCAAACCTAAAGTACGGCTTACAATTTGCGCAGCTTCACGCATGATTTCAATTTCTTGTGGTGTTTTGTAACGGATCATGAATTTTTCTAAGAGAGACATCAGGCAAAGTTACCAAGAAATTGCATGGTATCGATGCCATCGGCGTAGTCATTTAATTGCGGACACTGCGCTGCACCGAAGGGCAAATAGCCATACCCAACAACACATTGAATTTGGTCATTATTGGCTAAAATAAAATCCTCAACCTCTTTTAATGACGTATAACGTTGGTAATGAAGCATACTTAACGGCGAATGCAATTCGTTGTTTTCTTTCAAAAGAAGAAAATTATTATCGAGAATTGGAACTTGATTCATGAGGTGAACCGCTTTGTTGTAGTCGTAGTTATTTCCGTATTTTTTATGATTGATGACATCGGCATATGGTAAGATAGCCT
Source organism: Flavobacteriales bacterium UBA952 (assembly GCA_002293185.1). Lineage (GTDB taxonomy): Bacteria > Bacteroidota > Bacteroidia > Flavobacteriales_D > Crocinitomicaceae > UBA952. Next base: position 510,368 of record DBCS01000004.1, read on the forward strand.
CAAAAAACCGATTGAGCTCAAAATTTTCAGGAATCCACAATTGCGTGACGTTGCGACATCCTTTTCCAAAATATTGAAAGATGTCTTGGCCAAGTGCGGTGAGTTCTTCTGGTGTTTCAGTTCCAACAAGAACGGCTATTGATGTACGATGTCCTCTTAATAAGTGCGGGTTCTTGGCAAAATATTGCTTGAAATGCAACATGCTATTATTGGAACCCGTTGCAATTACAGCAGTGTAGTCTGACAGTTTGCCGCTCACGAATTCAATTCGAGACGCTAGAGCGGGTTCAAACAATACGAGCAACCTAGCCAAAGCGGGTAACAATCGTGCATCTTCGCTACTTAGCTTAACCAAGGCCTTGTGCCCTGAACACAACACGCACAAAAAATCATGAAAACCTACCAGCGGAAGATTACCGGGCAAGATAAGCGCTACCGTTTTGGGATCTTCAGCGAAAGAATATGCAGAGAGCCAATGCTCAAGCTCTTCGATGACCAACCAACTTGAAATTTCGTTAAAGGCATTTTTAATGACTTCTTGGGTAAACCAACCGTTGTAATGCTGCTCTCTTTGAATAAGCTCAAGGAGCAACTCCCAATCTTGGCTTGAGCAATAAATAGGACGGTGTTTATCTTTGGCAATCGCTTGAAGAACTGATCCAAGCATTGCAAAAGAATAAATGATTTGACTTCTTTTCACAGCGCAAAAGTACGCTTTTCTAAAATTTTTGTCGGGTAGCGCACAAAAGATTCGCTCAGTCGTTGTTATATTTGCACAAAAAATTGACTTATGGCCATCATGATCACCGACGAATGCATTAACTGCGGAGCTTGCGAGCCCGAGTGCCCGAACAATGCAATTTATGAAGGAGGCGCCGAATGGAAATTCGCCGACGGCACAACTCTTAAAGGCCTGATTCAAACCCTTGATGGCCAAGACGTTGCTGCAGACCACCCTTTTGAACCAGTGAATATGGATGTTTATTACATCGCCCATGAAAAATGTACGGAGTGCGTAGGCTTTCATGACGAGCCACAATGTGCTGCAGTATGCCCTGTGGATTGTTGTGTCGATGACCCAGACTACCGCGAGTCGGAGGATGAATTATTGGCCAAAAAGAATTTTATGCACTTATAGTGTACAAGTTATTACTTCTTTCACTTTTCTTTTTTCTCGGAAATTCTCCCCTTTTAGCCGACAACGGCCGTGTTGTACACCTTGCCTGGACCGAAAACAAAGACGGTAGTATTCAGAATGCAGCTCGTCCCAATCACGGCCTCTATTTGTTGGAACAGCGCAATCAGTTTCTTCAATACAAAGACCCAAACAATCCTTTTTTCAAAATCCGCTACACCTGGATGGGCATTGAATGGACCATCCTTCATTTTCTCGCTTTACTTCTGACCATCTTACTGCAGATTATTAGCTTCAAAAAGATCAACAAGCGCATGGCAGAAAGCAGATTTTTCAGGCGTTGGTCGTATCGTTTGCTCAAAATTTTCTTGTGGTGCGCCGTTCTTGCAGGCAATGCCTCTGCAATTTGGGCCATCGATTTTTACAATCAGCATATTCACTTTCGCTTTCATGAACTTACCGACTTTGAAAATGCAACGTTGGCCAGTCTCGACAAAAGCCGTCATGAACGCACGTATTTTCTTCCAAAAGAAAGTAAGCTTATTCGCTTTCAATTATATCGAAAAAACAATAAAAAGTGGCATACGCAGCAGGCCATGCCTATACTGTATTTTAAACAAGATGAATCTGGAGCACTTTATTACAAATACGACAAAAGGTCTTTTAAGGCACACCCCGATTCCTTGCGCAGCAAAGCCAAAGAACAAATCATTATCATTCGGCAAAAAAGAACAAAACGACAAGACACTTCCTTGATTTTTCATCTTCACAACCGACAACTTGTGCCTTTTGAAGAAAAAAAAGATAGAGCGCAACGCATCTTATTATGTATCAATGGCTACCGACCCGTCTCTGCCCAACAAGACCCAGAGAAAGCACTGCAGGCCATTAACAATAAAGGCCTTGAGCGACCTCGATCGAAAAATTTAATCGCTAAGGCCGATATTTATAATTATTGGCCCCAAGCGCAATTTATCGCCCGTCTTCAACAAAGATTTGAAATCAATCAAACATTTTTTGCCGATGGCCACCACAGCGTCAAAACTTCGAATCATATATCTCTCATCAAATTTGTTAGTAGTGCTGCACTTTATCCGCAGCCATGCAAAGACGCTCATAAATGTGCTACAACAACAATCGCCAATCAACAAAAAGTAAGGACCTATTCGCTGCTCGCTACTGTTCCAAATTACGAAGGTTTTAAAAAGCGCTATTTAGCGGGTATGCAAGCTGGAAGAAACTTACTTCAGGAGCTTTCAAACCATGGAAATGACCTCAAAAATGATACACTTTATGCCGTTAGCCATAGCATGGGACATGCCTATTTTATGGGAATGGCCCGCGTACTACAAGGGAAAATACAGTTTGGCGCTTATTGTGCCATAGCGCCAGAAAATCCCAAAGGAAAATGGCTGCCTGTACATTTATGGCCGAGTGTATTTCAGTATGGCACTAAACTCTATGGGCCGCACCGGCATGCACCCTGCCAGCAAGACGGAGTGGCACCCCAATGGCGTATCAGAGGTTTAACGCCAGCAGCGCACATTGGTTTTCCTAGCGCATTTAGGTCCAAACTTGGGTATTTTAGTTCACACTATATCGGATACTACACCTGGATTTTCGATATTCCAAAAGGCAAACCAGGCTATGTAGGCTTGAATTAAAACCCTTTGAATTGGCCTAACAATAATTCTATCTGAGAAGCGCCTACCGCTCCGTTGCTCCACTGTGCATCGTGGATAGAGATACCCACTGAACCATTGCAAATCTGGCGAATTTCTTGCTTCAATTTACCTTCGCCCGCACCATGAATGACGATAAATTTGGGGTTTCGACGCTGCGCCTGCCCGTTGCAAAAGTTTTTAAACGCACTGATTTGCGCTAAAAAAACGTCGTGCGCTGAAAGATGACTTGGAATAGATAACTCCTCAGCATGCAGGTCGATATAGGGCAACTTACGATGTTTTGTCGGGGCAACTTTCTTGGAAGCAGTTGGGCTTTTGGCTTGAAGATCTTTTGACGAGATCTTTTCGGTGTTGATTGGCTGACGGATAACCACTTCCAATTTCATGTGGCGGTAAGTGAAGCCGTTTTCGTCTTCGAGTAAAAGGCTTTCTTTTTCAATGGCAAGCACCTTAAAAATACCTGCCTCTCTTAAGACACCAACTTCTTGTCCTACAAACCAACTCATTGAAATTTGAGGGCCTTGATGGGTGAAATACGCGAAACCACGCTACTTGGCAGCAATAAGGAAACCATACAAGTGGAAAAAGTCAAAACATTGATCAAAATAAAATTCAAAAAACTAAGCTCGATCGGGACAGCATCTAAGTAATACACTTCAGAATTAAGCTTAATGAGATTGAAATGGTATTGTAGCCAGCTGAGTGTTAGTGCAAGAACATTACCTATGAGAAGGCCGCGCAGCAGAAGATACGCAGCCTGATGTAAAAAAATACGCCTTATGGAGCGGTTATTGGCACCCAAGGATTTGAGTAAACCAACAAATGAGGTTCTAACTACAATCAAAACGAGTACAGCAGAACCTACATTAATTATTCCAATAACAATCATTAAAAATATGATAACCAATACGTTAAAATCCAAAAAATTTAACCAAGAAAACAAGTCAGCTTCCGTTTTTTGAATCGTACTCACCTGTAACAAATGCTGATTTACAGGACGCATTTCCACTGCATTTTTTAAGGCTTTTTCGACTTCTGAAAGCTTGTCAAAATCTTTTATTTCAACTTCGAAGCCCGATATGAAATTTGCACCCGTGCCAATGCCATCTTTGTAGCGAAATCGAAGCGGACCTTTTTGTGTAGCAAATTCTTGTATTTCGGCGCCGTCGACCAAGCAAACGGGCGCGTTATCCGTAAAGGAAATATCGTTGTAATTAAATCCTTTAGGAGTTTTAATTTGAAGTGTAGCGCTGTCAATTGGTTCTAATTGTTCTGTATTGTTTTTATAGCGAAAAGCGACAACTTTTAAGCTCGTATCTTTGAGCGCAGTGAACCGATGGGCTGTATATACGTCAGGCCCCAAACCCCAATCAAAAAGCAAATTAGTTGCGTCGCCCTGCACCTCAATTTTTACAACCAAAGATTGTTTCTCAATTACTGGCCTCAGCATGATTTTAGTGCCGTAATCGCTCATTTGCTGCAAGAGTGACAAATTGCCCATAACTAATTTCTGATCGTATTCTACAAAACCCGTGTTGTAAATTCCAACAACTTTGAGTTTCTTTAAAAGTGGCTTTTGCTTTATATGATAGGATGAAATATCTTGATTTAAACTGATATTCAACATATTAGCTGTTGTTGATGAAAGTAAAACTTCATTAATATTTTCTTTCTTTGGAAGCCTTCCTTTGACCAGATGGGAACGGATAAATGTCCAATCGTATTGAGGATCTACGCCTTTGAGCATAAGCCCCAGCATATCTTGGCGCTGCACCGCAGAATCACTTCCGCTCGCAATTTGAATCGTATCATTGAAACGCGCCGATTGCAATAAAATAGGTTTAAATGCAACCGGACGAATTGAAGAAACTCCCTGTATTTGTTTAAGCTCGGAGAGAAAAGGAATGCGTCGATCAATTGCTTCGGCTTCAAAAATATGTGAAGAACCTGCTTTTGAAATGAAAAGCGGAGCATTAAAACCCGTAATTTTATCTTTGATCTGTTGTTGGAACCCCCGCACTATGGCTAAGGTCAAGGAATTGACTAAAATGGCCAACGCGATACTAATTACAGAAATTCGAAGCACAGGTCGGGAAACCCGAAGCCCGAGGTGCTTTTGACGAATTAGCCTAGAAGATATGAAGCGCTCAAATGACAATAGTACGTTTTTACAGACCCAAAAATACACAAAGCTTTTGGCTTCTGTAGTGTTGCTTTCATTTTTACTGAGCTGCGGCGGCTTGTTCAGAGCTAAGGTCTTTATACCTGCTCCGGTTCTCAGTGAAGAAACCATTGTTATTGAAGAGCTACCTCAGGCATTCAAAGTAAGTACAGAAACGCCGCCACCTCTAAAACCCAACATCTCAGCACCCCAACTTGGCATTGACCGTCTGCACCTCTTTAAAGACTCTCTAATAGGTAAGCGCATTGCAGTGGTAGCCAATCAAACATCTGTGGTCAATGAGGTGCATCTCGTAGATACCTTATTAGCTTTAAAGCTCAATGTTGTTAAAGTGTTCGCGCCAGAGCATGGTTTTAGAGGCGATGCCGATGCAGGTCAGCACATCGGCCACAGCACCGACGACAAAACCGGATTGCCTCTGGTTTCACTTTACGGTTCAAATAAAAAACCTTCTCAACACCAATTGGAAGATATCGATATTGTTATTTATGATATCCAAGACGTAGGCGTTCGCTTTTATACTTACATCTCCACCCTGCATTATGTAATGGAAGCTTGTGCTGAATACAATAAACAGTTGGTTGTTTTGGATCGGCCCAATCCAAATGGACACTACATTGATGGTCCGGTGCTAGAAGCATCATTCAAATCTTTTGTTGGCATGCACCCAGTTCCGATTGTATATGGCATGACCATCGGCGAATACGCCATGATGATCAACGGAGAAGGTTGGCTTTCGAATAGTAAACGCTGTCAGTTATGGGTTATCCCTTGTAAAAATTACAAACACAAAATCCCGTATAGCCTCCCCGTTTCTCCCTCTCCAAATCTGAGAACAAATGCGGCTGTTGCTTTATATCCTAGCCTATGTTTATTTGAAGCTACCACGGTAAGTGTTGGGCGGGGAACAGATAAACCATTTGAAATATACGGCCACCCAAAATTTCCTAAATGCAACTATGAATTCATGCCTATTCCGACAATTGGAGCCAAAAATCCATTGCACATGAATAAATTGTGTCAAGGAATCGAACTCAACTTAAGTACAGCCAAGAGACCTTATCAAATCAATCTCCACTACCTCATCAACGCCAAAGAATTACTTGGAGACTCCATTACGTTTATCGACCAACCAAGCTTCTTTAATAGATTGGCAGGTACTGCAACATTAAAAGAACAGCTAGATAAAGGTTGGTCTGCCAAAGAAATTAGAGCAACTTGGAAGCCCGGCCTAGACGCGTTTATCCAAACGCGAAGCAAGTACCTGCTTTACGAGTAAAGACGGTTAAACTCTCCGTAATAGTAAATTAGTTTTAACTAAAGTTTAGCGTCTTGCACTTGCTGAGCCATATCTGCCATATAAGCATCTAGTTTGGCCTGAAGCTGTGCATCAAAAGCACCAAGAATACGCGCAGCCAATAAGCCCGCATTTTTAGCCCCGTTGAGCGCAACGGTTGCCACAGGAATACCATTTGGCATTTGAAGAATGGAAAGAATGGAATCCCAGCCGTCTATAGAGTTAGATGACTTAATTGGCACGCCGATAACTGGTAAGGTTGTCATGGAGGCGGTCATGCCAGGTAAATGCGCTGCGCCACCTGCTCCGGCAATGATCACTTTAATGCCTCTAGAAGCCGCAGATTTGGCGTAAGCATACATCTTTTCTGGTGTGCGGTGTGCAGAAACTACTTCAGCTTCAGCCTCTATTCCAAGCTGAATGAGAATTTGTTGTGCTTCTTGCATAATTGGCCAGTCTGACTTGCTGCCCATAATAATGCCTACTTGTATCATGCGTCTGGGTTTATTTGGGTTTCCTCAATTGGGTTTCCGGCAGTAACTTGTTGTTTGACTTGCTTTGGCATGCTGCCGTAGTGAATGGTGTTGTCGATGTCGGTGGTCATTTGATCTATTGGTTGGACAAGCGCCTCTTCCGTTTCTTTGAGTACGGAGTCTAGGTTGAGGTCGGATTTCATTTCTTGTCCTGACTTGCGAATTTCTTGTTGGAGATCGTTGGTGGCATTACGTATTTGATACATTGCCTGACCTAGAGTCTTTGCAATACCTGGCACACTTTTGGAACCAAAAAATAACAAAACCACCAGCACAATGACAATTACTTCAGAGCCAGCGACGTCGCTCAAAAAAAGTGGAATGCTCAGCATTAGACAAAGCTACAAAGAAAACTTTTAGGATTGCTGCATTTTGGCGATGATTGAAGCAGTCATTTTTTGTGGTAAAAAAGGCATCAGCGCTTTGATTAAGAGCGCAAATTTAAACTCAGAGATGCAAATGACCTTGCCCTGCTCCATAGCGCGGTATCCTTTTTGAGCAGTTTTTACTGCACTCGAGGCGCCTTCAAACATTTTGGAACTGCCAAAGCCAGCTACCTTTGCAAATTCGGTTGCTACCGGGCCTGGGCAGAGTGCAGTAACGCTCACACCCGTCCCTTTGAGTTCATGCGCTAGCCCTTTTGTGTGCGATACCACAAATGCTTTGGTTGCAAAATAGGTATTTTGATACGGACCAGGTAAGAAACCTGCAGTGCTTGCTGTTTGTAATATTTTTCCTTTGCCTCTAGCCTTCATGTCTTTTCCGAAAAGATGCGTCAATTTCAATAAAGCCATGACATTCAAGCGCACCATTTCGACATCGTTATCAAGGTTGCGTTCTAAAAATGCACCCTTTCCGCCAAAACCTGCGTTGTTAAAAAGGTAGTCAACTTGCCAACCATTCTGCGTTACTTCATCGTACAATTCTTGCGACGAACCCACCACGCTGAGGTCTTTTTGAATGACCTGAACCGCGACCTTATACTTTTCGATGAGTTCTTCTTTTAAGCGGTTAAGCAATTCTATTCTTCTAGCCACTAAAATTAAATCTCCTCCTTTGGAGGCATGGATACGTGCAAATTCTTTACCGATCCCGGAAGAAGCGCCGGTAATGAGTGCTGTGTTTTTCATAGTGTCGAAACGTTCAAAAAAGGTGTTTGTTTAGATTTGTTCAAGAATGGTTTGAAAGTCGCTTGCCGAGATTGCCAAATACGGGTCTTGTTGCTGCAGCAGTTCTTGAAGCTTGATTTTATCTGGAAATTGCGTCGCTGTAAATTCATATTTAAACCATTTGCTACCGACTTGTTGCAATTCTGTAAAATCAAGATCTGAATCGATGCGGTAATAAGACTTGCTATTCTTTAGCTTTCTAAACTGCGGAAATTCCATATTGATTGTATCTTCGTACAAAGTTAGCACAAACCCGAAATGAACCACCTTTCAGCCAACGATAAAGCGCTTTTAGAACTTGCCAAAACCAATTTCAAAGTAAACAAGCAATTGCTAGGCAAGTGGAACAAGCAAAAGCCCAAAGATTTAGACCAGCGCTTTAATAATGCCCACCAAACAGAATTTGCCAAGCGCGACTGCCTGAGCTGTGCCAATTGTTGCAAGACAACAAGTCCTATTTTTCGACAAGCCGACATTCGTCGGATGGCCAAGGCCTTGCGCATCAAAGAAAACCAACTGGTAGCGCAGTATTTGAAACTCGATGAAGACGACGATTACGTACTCCAAACGTCTCCTTGCTTCAACTTATTACCAGACAACACTTGCGCTGTTTATGAAGACCGCCCTCTCGCCTGCCGTGAATATCCGCACACAGACCGCAAAAATATGTATCAAATCATGGACTTAACTGCCCAAAACACGCTGATTTGCCCTGCCGTAGCGAGCATCGTGGAGAAAATCGTGAATAGTTGAAGTTGCTGAAAAAAACCTAAATTTGCCCATCAATCAAAAGCCCCTATGGAACAGGTTCAACCATATATCCCACAACATAAAATCCGCATTGTAACCGCTGCGGCGCTTTTCGACGGTCATGATGCCGCCATTAACATTATGCGTCGCATCATTCAGGCCACCGGTTGTGAAGTAATTCACCTAGGCCATGACCGCTCTGTAGAAGAGGTGGTTAACTGTGCAATTCAAGAAGATGCGCAAGCCATTGCCATGACCTCTTACCAAGGCGGCCACATGGAATACTTCAAATACATGCACGACCTATTGCAAGAAAAAGGCGCACCCCACATCAAAATTTTTGGCGGTGGCGGCGGTACTATTTTGCCTTCGGAAATTGCAGAACTAGAAGGCTACGGTGTTACGCGCATTTATCACCCCGACGACGGCCGTTCTATGGGCCTGCAAGGCATGATCAACGACCTCATTCAAAAATGTGATTTTGCTGTAGGTAAAGCCAAAGCTGAAAGCGCGCTAGAAACCCTCGCGCAAATCGAAAATAAACACATACCTGCTATTGCCCATTGCATTAGTGCAGCCGAAAACTTCCCCGAAGAAAACACGGCGCTCTTAAATGCACTACGCGACGCCGGAACTAAAAATGCCATCCCGGTTCTAGGTATTACAGGTACGGGTGGCTCCGGAAAATCTTCTTTAGTCGATGAGCTCGTGCGCCGCTTCTTAATTGACTTTCCAGACAAAGAGCTCGCGGTGGTTTCTGTAGACCCATCCAAAAGAAAGACTGGTGGGGCACTCCTCGGAGACCGCATCCGGATGAACGCCATTAAAAGCCCACGTATTTACATGCGTTCTTTGGCCACACGCCAGTCCAATTTGGCGCTCTCCAAGCATGTGGCTGAGGCTATTTCCATCTTGAAAGCAGCTAAATACGACCTTATTATTTTAGAGACCTCCGGTATTGGCCAATCGGATACCGAAATTCTAGACCATTCCGATGTTTCTTTGTATGTCATGACGCCCGAGTATGGTGCCGCAACGCAGCTAGAAAAAATTGATATGCTAGACTTCGCCGACGTCATTGCACTCAACAAGTTCGACAAACGCGGAGCCCTAGACGCGCTCAGAGATGTCCGCAAGCAGTACCAACGCAACCACAACCTCTGGGACAGCCAAGTCGATGATATGCCTGTATACGGAACCATCGCCTCGCAGTTCAATGACCCAGGCATGAACACCCTCTACAAAGTGATCATGGACCACATCGTTCAAAAAACGAGCGGAGACCTCCAATCTACATTTAAAATTACCCGCGAGATGTCTCAAAAAGTGTTCGTGATTCCGCCTGAACGCACGCGCTACCTTTCCGAAATTTCTGAAAGCAACCGCTCCTACGACAAGTGGGTAGACCATCAGGTAGCCGTCGCAGAAAAACTCTATGGTTACCACCTTTCTATGGATGCCCTTCAAACGTCAGCACTAGAAGACAAAGACCGCCTCATCAAATCTTTACAAGAAGCATTTGAAGCAGAAAAACTCAATTTTGACCCAAAAAATTGGGAAATTCTTCAAAATTGGGACGCAAAAAAGAAAGCCTATAAAAATCCGACGTACGAATTCAAGGTTCGAGACAAAGTGCTAAGTATCCAGACCCATACTGAGTCTTTATCGCATTTACAAATCCCAAAAGTAGCTACGCCAAAATACCAAAGTTGGGGAGACATCTTGCGCTGGGTTTTGCAAGAAAATGTACCTGGAGAATTTCCATATACCGCTGGCCTCTTCCCTTTCAAACGCGAAGGCGAAGATCCAACGCGTATGTTTGCCGGAGAAGGTGGCCCAGAGCGCACCAACAAACGTTTCCATTATGTTTCACTTGGCATGCCTGCCAAGCGCCTTTCTACAGCGTTTGACTCCGTCACACTCTACGGCAACGACCCCGACTTGCGCCCAGACATCTACGGCAAAATCGGGAACTCCGGCGTTTCTATTTGCTGCCTTGACGACGCCAAAAAACTCTACTCTGGTTTTGACCTCAGCCATCCGGCTACCTCCGTATCCATGACCATCAATGGGCCGGCACCCATGCTTTTGGCTTATTTTATGAATGCGGCCATTGACCAAAATTGTGAAAAATACATCAAGGCAAACGGACTTAAAACTGAAGTAGAGGTTAAAATTGCAGCTATTTACAAAGCAAAAGGAACTGCTCGCCCAGCCTACCAAGGTGAACTTCCTGAAGGTAACGATGGCCTCGGCCTTATGCTTCTAGGTGTCACCGGTGACCAAGTGCTGCCAGCTAAAGTTTATGCACAAATTAAAGCCGATACCCTTAAGCAAGTGCGCGGTACGGTGCAGGCCGATATCTTAAAAGAAGACCAAGCACAAAACACTTGTATTTTCTCGACCGAATTTGCCTTGCGCCTCATGGGTGACGTTCAAGAGTATTTCATTACCAACGGCGTTCGCAATTTCTATTCCGTCTCCATTTCTGGTTACCACATTGCCGAAGCAGGCGCCAACCCTATTACACAATTGGCCTTTACCTTAGCCAACGGCTTTACTTACGTAGAGTATTATCTCAGCCGCGGTATGGATATCAATGAATTTGGCCCTAACCTATCTTTCTTTTTCTCGAATGGCATTGATCCAGAATATGCGGTCATTGGTCGTGTGGCACGCCGTGTGTGGGCCAAAGCCTTGGCAAAAAAATATGGCGCCAACGCTAGGGCACAGATGCTTAAATATCACATCCAAACCTCTGGGCGCTCTTTGCATGCACAAGAAATTGACTTCAACGACATCCGCACCACCCTTCAGGCGCTTTATGCCATCTACGACAACTGCAATTCGTTGCATACCAACGCCTACGATGAAGCCATTACCACACCAACCGAAGAATCTGTGCGTAGAGCCATGGCCATTCAGCTGATCATTAACCGCGAGCTCGGCTTGGCTAAAAATGAAAACCCAATACAAGGATCATTCATCATAGAAGAGCTCACCGATTTGGTAGAAGAAGCCGTACTGACTGAATTTGACCGCATCACGGAACGGGGCGGCGTATTGGGAGCCATGGAAACCATGTATCAGCGTTCTAAAATTCAAGAAGAGTCTTTGTATTACGAAACACTCAAGCATACAGGCGAATTCCCGATCATTGGAGTCAATACTTTTTTGAGTTCCAAAGGATCACCTACGATCTTACCAAAAGAAGTCATTAGAGCAACCGAAGAAGAAAAAGCATACCAAATTGGCATGCTTTCTAACCTGCACGAAGCACAAAGAGAAGCCGCAAGCAACGGTATTGTTAAAGTACAAGAAGCAGCAGTGCTCAACAAGAATATTTTTGCAGAACTGATAGAAACGTGTAAGGTTGCCTCACTTGGTCAGGTTACCAATGCTTTATTTGAAGTAGGCGGACAGTACCGACGCAATATGTAAGCATGGACAAGCAGCTCCTTTTACAGTTTGAACAACAAATTGCCCTCAAAAAGCAAAGTTATTCTGCTGCCCAGCGGGAGCTCCTCACGAAAGTCCTGAAGCAAAAATATAAGGGCATTTCGGTTTCCGAAAAATTAAACAGAAATTTAAACCTCTTAACCGAGGCTTCTACTTTTACCATAACTACAGGCCATCAACTATGTTTAATGACGGGCCCCCTGTATTTCATCTACAAGATTTTGCATGTCATTAAATTGGCTGAAGAACTAAAGCAAGTATTTCCCGAGCAAAATTTCGTACCCGTTTACTGGATGGCCTCAGAAGACCACGACTTCGAGGAAATCAGGAGTTTTTTACTTTTTGGTCAAAAATGGACTTGGGAAAGCACTCAAAAAGGAGCAGTGGGCCGCTTTCAAACGGATGAACTCGCCCCTTTATTAACGCAACTGATAGAGAAATTTCAAAATCATCCCGATAGTGAGATTCATCGTTTATTGGAAAAGTTTAAAATGGCTCCTTACGCAAAGGGCTTTTTTAAATTCATCAATGACCTCTTCTCGACTTACGGACTCGTCATTATCGATGCAGACCAAGCAGTCCTCAAAGAAAGTGCTTGGCCAATTTGGGAAAAAGATTTGTATACCAACGATATCGATTATGCCGTTATTAAGCAATCTAAAGCACTTGAAGAACAAGGGCTAAGCACACCAATTGAAAGTAAAGCATCAAATCTTTTTTTACTCGATAATGAGAAAAGAGAAAGGATAGAGAAACCTACACAGTTTCCATTCCATAAAGAAAACAGCGCGCAACTTTCACCAAATGTGGTACTCAGGCCACTTTACCAAGAATGGATTTTACCCAACTTGGCGTACATTGGCGGGCCAAGTGAAATTGCCTACTGGCAGCAACTCCCATTGGCCTTTGCAACGCTTGACCTTCCTTTTCCGTTAAACGTTAAACGTGCCGGTGGCATCTTACTTCAAGAAAAAGACTTAGAACTCATCCAAAAACTTGGTTTTGAAAAGCAAGATTTTCTTTCCGATGTAACGGAATTAAAAAAACAATATCTACAACAACAAGGTGACCAAACGCCAGATTACAGTCAGCAACAACAACTTTGGTTGAACTATAAAAATCACTTTATTAAACTAGTCGAACAAGAACTCCCTCAGGAAAAAAAGATGATCGAGGCCGAACTAACCCGCATTCAAAAGCAAACAGAAGCCCTAGAGCAAAAGTTTGAAAAAACCCGTAAAGCTAAATTTGACAAAGCAATCAAGCAAATTGAGCAACTTTCAGAAAAAATACAACCCAAAGGACATCAACAAGAAAGAACCCTTAACATCTTGCAATTTTGTCCAGATGGTCAATTGAGCCCCAGAATTGCTGCTGTTTACGAGCAAATGCAACTAGATTCCGAAGAAAAACAATGGTTTGTATTACCATAATCTAAAAATCACGACCTTTGTGTCAAATTGAAAATATGGCTCAAAATAATATCCGCGAAGTCCTTGCACAACACCCCACTATTCCAGTAGTGACCTTCAACAGTACAGAAGAAGTCGTACCCAAAATAGATACGCTTATAGCACGTGGTATTTTTTGCATCGAAATTACCTTGCGAACAGCCGCAGCCTATGATTGCATTGCCTTGGCTAAAAAACTTTACGGTGACCGCTGTTCCATTGGGATGGGAACGGTCGTCAAAGTGGAGCAAATCCAAAAAGCAATTGAACTTGGTGTTGACTTTATGGTGAGCCCTGGCCTCAATGCCACCTTGGCGCCACATTTTGAAAAAAGTAAGATTGCTTTCATTCCGGGTGTTGCTACCCCAAGTGAAATTATAGAAGGTATCCAATTTGGTTGGGATACCTTTAAGTTTTTCCCTGCCAATCTTTTTGGTGGTTTAGGGGCTCTCAAAGCTTATGCGCAGGTGTTCCCTCACATTAAATTTTGCCCAACAGGCGGCATTACGGAAGAAACTTACCCAGAATACCTCGCCCAACCCAACATTATTGCTGTAGGCGGGTCTTGGATGTAACCCAACTATGCTCTTTCTCCTTTTTTTGCTCCTACTTGTTGTCTCCGAATGGATTTTTTTACTGGCCATCTGGAGTATTCCTAATGTATATCTTGCCTCCTTTGGTTTCTTACACCTAGTTGCCATTTTAGGCAGCATTGGGCTTTTTATTTGGGGCTTTCGCAATGTCAAAATGCGCAGTAACTACCGTCTCGGCTTCTCTATTTTTGGTTTATTTGTAGCGCTGGCCTTACCCGCAATTGTTTACCTCATCCCTGGCTTAATTTACCTTTCCTTTCAATTTGAACTTGCCCGTAACATTGGCTTCTGTTTGGCTGGACTTCATTTTTTAGCCATCCTTTACGGTATATTTTTTGGACGCTGGAACTGGAAGCTTAGAACCGTTGAATTGAGTTTTGAGCATTTACCTGAAGCCATGAATGGTATCAAGCTTTTACAAATTTCCGATGTGCATATCGGTAGTTTTTACGGGCAAACCCATAAGGTTCAAAAGGCTATTGACTTGATCAACTCCAGAAATGCCGATTACCTCCTCTTTACTGGAGATTTGGTCAATAATACAGCAGATGAATTCAGGGGTTGGGAAACTCTTTTCTCTCAAATTCAGGTGAAAAAAGGCAAATATAGCATATTGGGCAACCACGACTACGGCGACTACATCTCCTGGGACCACGAGCATGAAAAAACAGCTAATTTGCAGGAGCTTATTCGGATGCACGAACTTGTAGGCTGGACGCCCTTACTGAACAAAGCCGTTGAACTCGAAAAAGGATTTTGGCTACTCGGTTTAGAAAACTGGGGCAAAGCGCCTTTTCGACAAAGTGGAAAATTAACGGAAACCCTATCTAAGGTCCCTTCAGAGGCCTTTAAAATTTTGTTGTCCCATGACCCGAGTCATTTTGATGCACAGGTGTTAGACACAAACATCGATTTAACGCTTTCAGGCCATACACACGGCATGCAGTTTGGCATTGAGCGCTTTGGTGTTCGTTGGAGTCCAGTTTCTCTCAAATACCCTAAATGGGCTGGTTTATATCAAATTGGCAAGCAATACCTATACGTGAACCGAGGTTTTGGCTACCTTGGCTTTCCGGGGCGTGTTGGAATTTACCCTGAAATTACAGAACTTACGCTCCGTCGGAAGGCTTCAGTTTAGCGGCTCCTTTTTCTTTTTTTGCGTTGGCACTTTTCATAGCTTCACCCACCTGATTGGATGCCGTAAACGATGCAATTGTTTGATTGAGCATATCTGCACCTGCCTGAGGTGAATTTGGAAGCAATATCAAGTTAGAATTGGTATGCGCGCCAATAGATTGCAAAGTATCGTAGTGTTGGGTCACAACAATAAGTGCAGAAGCTTCCTGAGAATTGATACCCACCCGATTCAATACTTCTACAGATTCTTCCAGACCTCTGGCAATTTCTCTGCGCTGATCGGCAATACCTTGCCCCTGTAAACGCTTGCTTTCTGCCTCGGCCTTTGCTTTTTCTACAATTAAAATACGCTGCGCATCGCCTTCGTATTGTGCCGCAACTTTCTTGCGCTCCGAAGCGTTGATTTGATTCATGGCATTCTTAACCTCTTGATCTGGGTCTATGTCTGTAACGAGGGTTTTGATGATGTCGTAACCATACTCTAACATGGCCTCATTTAACTCGGACTTAACCGCATTAGCGATATCGTCTTTGCGCTCAAAAACGTCGTCTAGGCGCAGTTTTGGCACCTCTGCACGTACGACATCAAAAACATAAGACGTAATTTGATCATGCGGAAAGTCGAGTTTATAAAAGGCATCGTATACTTTTTCCATTAATACCTTGTACTGTACCGAAACTTTGATCTTCACAAATACATCATCTTTGGTTTTGGTTTCAACAATTACATCCAATTGCTGAATTTTTAAACTCAAGCGCCCGGCTACTTTATCGATGAGTGGAATTTTCATTTGAAGACCAGATTGACGAACCGCTGTGAACTTTCCGAAGCGCTCCATGATGGCTGCAGTTTGTTGTTTGACCACAAAGAAGATTCCCCGAATCAATAGTACAACAACGACAATATAAGGCAAGAATTCAAGCAAATTGATTTTCATAATATTGGTTTTTCCTTCTAAGTTACGCCAAATATTGCCTAAAATGATTAAATTTGCCGCCAATGTTTGGTTAAAGTTAACAACCGTTAGTTTTGCTGTCCAAACCGGTCCTATAGCTCAGTTGGTTAGAGCAACAGACTCATAATCTGTGGGTCCACGGTTCGAGCCCGTGTGGGACCACCACAAAAAAAGCCCCAATGACTTGGGGCTTTTTTATTTTTGTGAAAATAAGGCGCTTTTATTTTTTATCGTTTATTAACTTTTCGAGCATCAATTTCATTTCATCTATTTGCTTTTGTTGCGCTTCGATAAGCAACTGTTGCTCTTGTATTCCTTTGGTTAAAATCGGTATGATTGAATTGTAATCCACAGATAGGATTTTGTCGGGGTCAGTACCCTCGCTAACTACAAATGGCAATACCTTTTGTAATTCCTGCGCAATAAAACCGTTTTCTGTTTTGTTGTAATCCGTAGACTCAATGCTACTTTTCTTATCATAATGAACCGGATTCAATTTCATAATCAAGTCCATACTATTTTGAAGTGGCTGGATATTTGTTTTTAAGCGTCGGTCTGATGTTAATTGTGTTCCATTTGACCATATTGTTCCACTTGTTTTCAATTTTACGATGGCGCTGTTTCCTAATTGAATCGTGTTATGTTCATTTGTGTAGGCGTTGTAACCAATGACTATGACATTATCAAGCCCACTTTGAGCTGTTGCATTGTATCCTAAAAAAGTACTATTATAAGTTGTTTGATGCCAAGGAACACCTCCCGCATTAACTCCAACTCCAGTATTTCCTCCTCCGCTACCTTGACCATTAAGTGCATTGTGTCCAACAGCTGTATTGTAGCTTGATGTTAAAAAGTATCCCGCTGAATGTCCAATAGCTGTGTTGAAATTTCCTACTACATTTAGGTTTAATGTTGCAATACCTAAAGATACATTGCCCCACCCCCATAAATTGTTATACTGTGCTTCATTTCCAATAGCAATATTATTATATCCACCTACGTTTAACTTTAATGCAGTATTTCCTATTGCCATATTGTTGTATCCATTTGTGGTATTCGTCAGTGCATCTCTTCCTATAACCATGTTATTTTGTAAGGCAAAGTTATCGGTTCCTGAAGTACCTATTTTAATTCCTCTCACTGTTAAATTATAATCTCCTAGATTAACCGCTCCAGTAGCACCAGAATAAGGTACACCTGCAGAAGATACCCAAGATGCCGTAGTGCCATTTGTTGTTAAGAACTTTCCATTATTTCCACTTTGGGATGGAAGTCCGGCTGTAGTTAAGGCACTTGTAACAAAAGCTGTTGTTGCTATTTGCGTTGTATTCGTATTAGCTGCAGCTGTTGGCGCAGTTGGCGTTCCTGTAAGTGCAGGAGAAGTTAAAGCAGAGGTGGTTAAATATGTTGAATTATCCACCGTTCCATTTGCCTTTAAGAACTGAGATGAGGTGCCATTTTGAGTTTTAAAACCAGTAGCTTTTACATACCCGTCACCATCAATTCTCATTTTTTCGGTAGTTACTCCGGCGCCAGTAGTTTTCCAAAAGGATAAATCTGTAATCTCCGCACTACTTCTTTCCGTTCTCATACGCCAAGCTGAACCGTACCAATTGAAAGAGAGTTCGTTGTTATATGGATCACCAGGAAAAGTCATTCTTATACTTTCATATTCTCTCCCTCCTGAAACCATTAATCTTGTATTGTCATATGAACTTAATCCAGTGTATATTCCATTTGTTCCGTTTGGATTGCCTATTCGAAGGCCTGTTCCATCATCTGAAAGAGAACTGTTTGTAAGAGCGGAAGAACTTGAAAACCTCGGGATATAATTCAATGTTCCAGAACCCGATACTCCAGATGCCCAAGATGCCGAAGTGCCATTTGTTGTTAAGAACTTTCCATTGTTTCCACTTTGGGATGGAAGTCCGGCAGTAGAAAGTGCACTTGTTACAAATGCAGTAGTTGCCACTTGAGTGGTGTTTGTATTTGCTGCAGCAGTCGGGGCAGTCGGGGTTCCTGTAAATGCCGGTGAAGCAAGTGGTGCCGCACCAGAAACATCCGCTACAGGAATATTTGCACTAGCCGTCATGGCAGATGTTCCATTTCCTTTTACGTAACCTGTCAATGCAGTTGTTCCCGTTCCACCGTTTGCAACTGCTACTGTTCCTGACAAAGCTGAAGCAGAAGAGGAAGGTGAAGACCAGGTAGCAACACCCGAAGCATTTGTTGTTAGAACTTGTCCGGCAACACTATTGTGTGCATTTGGATACGTCACCGTACCTGCTGTGATAGTACCACTCGTTTTGACATTTGTAATTGCAGTTGAACCTGGGATAGTTACACCATCGGCTCCAAGTTGAATGGTATTATTTGCTGAAGTCACTGCCTGATATCCAATTGCAGTTGCATTTGTGTGGCCAGCATTTGAGAAACCTCCTAGCGCTGTTGCATTATTAGCACCACTATTTGCAGCAATACCAATAGCCACAGATTGTGTTCCTTGCCCACCTTGTGCTGCATTAGAGCCAATAGCTACTGAATTTGCACCTTGATTCGCATTTCCTGCAACATATCCGATGGCTACGGACTGGCTACCTTGATTGGTTTGCCCTGTTCCATTTCCTAGACCAACAGCTCCAGCTCCTTGATTTGTAACACCAGATGAGGCGCCAATTGCCACAGTTGTTCCAGATAGCCCCAATGTGCCTTTTACACCTGCTAAGGTTGTCTGACCTGTTCCACCATTTACAATTGCGACTGTACCTGTAACATTTGCTGCTGATCCAGCAATATTTCCTGAAACCTTTGATCCTGAAACGGCTGTAATTTTAGCATCTGTAACAGAGGCATCTGCTAACTTCGTTGTGGTAATTGCATTATTCGCAATAACAGGAGTAGCAGCAGAACCGCTTAAATCTCCGGCTAATTGGATTTTTCCTTTTACTGCATTTGTTGCATCAGGTGTTGTGCCATTCGTTACCTGAGTATCAACGTACGTTTTAACTGCATTTTGTGTAGGGTACAACACATCGCTTGTGCCTAAGGTTGTCGCTGTTGATTTATTTGCAAGGTCTTCTTTCAATAAATCTGCATTGGTGCGGTTCGTTACCTCCGTTGCTAAGTTCGTTGTCAAAGTTGCATCTGCGTTGGTGCGGTTCGTTACTTCTGCTGCTAAATCTGTGGTTAAAACTGCATCAGCCGCTGCTCTAATAGCCGCTTCATTCGTAACAGCAGTTGTACCAGATACAGCACTTGCATCTACATAAGTTTTCACGGCATTCTGTGTAGGGTACAACACATCGCTTGTACCTAAAGTTGTTGCTGTTGATTTATTGCTAAGATTTTCTTTCAATAAATCTGCATTGGTGCGGTTGGTTACTTCTGCTCCTAAGTTTGTTGTCAAAGTTGCATCCGCATTGGTGCGGTTCGTTACTTCCGCTGCTAAATCTGTGGTTAAAACTGCATCAGCCGCTGCTCTAATAGCCGCTTCATTCGTAACAGCAGCTGAACCAGATACAGCACTTGCATCTACATACGTTTTCACGGCATTCTGTGTAGGGTACAACACATCGCTTGTACCTAGAGTTGTCGCTGTTGATTTATTGCTAAGATTTTCCTTTGATAAATCTGCATTGGTTCGGTTCGTTACCTCCGTTGCTAAGTTCGTTGTCAAGGTAGCATCCGCATTGGTGCGGTTCGTAACTTCTGCCGCCAAGTTTGTTGTCAAAGTTGCATCTGCATTGGTGCGGTTCGTTACTTCAGCTGCTAAATCTGTGGTTAAAACTGCATCAGCCGCTGCTCTAATAGCCGCTTCATTCGTAACAGCAGCTGAACCAGAAACAGCACTTGCATCTACATAAGTTTTCACGGCATTCTGTGTAGGGTACAATACATCGCTTGTCCCTAAAGTTGTTGCTGTTGATTTATTGCTAAGATTTTCTTTCAATAAATCCGCATTGGTGCGGTTCGTTACTTCTGTTCCTAGGTTTGTTGTCAAAGTAGCATCTGCATTCGTGCGGTTCGTAACTTCTGCTGCTAAGTTTGTAGTCAAGGTAGCATCTGCTGCCGCTCTGATGGCCGCTTCGTTGGAAACTGCTGCTGTTGCTGCTGTTGCACTGGCGTCGACATATGTTTTAACCGCATTTTGCGTCGGATACAATACATCGCTTGTTCCTAAGGCTGTTGCCGTAGATTTATTTGCAAGATTTTCTTTCAATAAATCCGCATTGGTGCGGTTGGTTACTTCTGCTGCTAAGTTTGTTGTCAAGGTAGCATCTGCTGCCGCTCTGATGGCTGCTTCATTGGAAACTGCTGCTGTTGCTGCTGTTGCACTGGCGTCGACATATGTTTTTACCGCATTTTGCGTCGGATACAATACATCACTTGTTCCTAAGGCTGTTGCCGTAGATTTATTTGCAAGATTTTCTTTCAATAAATCCGCATTGGTGCGGTTCGT